>CAZTGZ010000041.1:2135-6874 GCA_964613385.1 uncultured Chitinophagaceae bacterium | reverse complement strand
TACATTAGAATCAACTCAAACCGGAAATCTTGCCGTCCCCATCTATGGTCATGCCTTCGCTCGCAGGCACGGCAGGAAGTCCCGGCATCCGCATCATATTACCCAAGATAGGTATCACAAATCCGGCACCGGAAGCAAATTCAAATTCCCGTATGGTAATGTTAAATCCTTTTGGCCTTCCCAACAATCGTTCGTTGTCGGAAAATGATTTTTGCGTTTTGGCCATACAAACCGGCAATCCGTTTAGTCCCAGAGCCTCTATGGTTTTAAGTCCTTGTTGAGCCTCGGCGGCATATTCCACCTGATCGGCTCCGTAAATTTCACGGGCTATGGTTTCAATTTTCTCTTTTACCGGAATGCTCCAGTCATACAGTGGTTTAAAGCTGCCTTTGTTCTCTTCCACTTCCTTTACCACAGCTTCAGCCAAATCTGTCATTCCATGGCCACCTAGAGCAAATCCTCTGGCCAACACCGCTTTTACGCTTACTTGAGCGCATTGGTCTTTAACGAATTGTACCTCTTCATCGCTATCACTTGGAAAAGCATTGATGGCAACTACAGGATTCAAACCGAATTTTTTACAGTTTTCGATGTGTTTGGCTAAGTTCTCATATCCTTTGGTCACACGTTCCAGACTTGCCGTATTATACTCTTCAGCCTTGGCTCCTCCATGATGACGCAAAGCGCGAATGGTCGCAACCAGAACGATGGTTTTTGGCGCTAATCCCGCCGATACACATTTGATATCCATGAATTTTTCAGCCCCTAAATCAGCTCCGAATCCGGCTTCAGTCACCACGTAATCCGATAGGGAAAGGCCCATTTTGGTAGCCAGAATGGTATTGGTTCCCTGCGCTATGTTGGCAAAAGGACCCCCATGAATAATACAAGGATTGTTCTCTAAAGTCTGAACCAGATTTGGCTTAATGGCATCTTTTAACAAAATGGCCATCGCGTTTTCAGCATTCAGGTCTCTGGCATATACGGGCTTTTTGTCAAAAGTGAATCCGATGAAAATATTTCCCAATTTCGTTTTTAAATCTTCGAAGCTTCTTGCCATACATAAGATGGCCATCACTTCGGATGCAGCTGTTATATTGAATCCATCTTGTCTCGGAATTCCGTTTCCGGTGCCGCCCAATCCGATCACAATGTCTCTCAGGGCGCGATCATTCATGTCCATAACCCTTTTCCAAACGATGGTTCGCGGATCTATGTTCAAATTGCGACTTTTGCTCTGTATATTGTTGTCTATCAATGCAGAAAGCAAGTTGTTTGCTTTTTCAACAGCTGAAAAATCCCCGGTAAAATGCAAATTGATATCTTCCATTGGCACAACCTGAGCATATCCACCGCCCGCTGCCCCTCCTTTGATTCCAAAAACAGGACCTAAAGATGGCTCTCTCAGAACAGCCATGGCCTTTTTACCGATTTTATTCAATCCTTCGGTCAATCCAATTGAAGTTGTTGTCTTTCCCTCTCCGGCCGGAGTAGGGGTGATGGCTGTTACCAAAATGAGATTTGAAGATTGGATTTTGGCTTCATCAATCAGATCTAAAGGCAGTTTGGCTTTATATTTTCCGTAAAGTTCAAGTTTGTCTTCGTCAATACCTAAGCGCCCTGCTACCTGAGCAATGGGCTGCATATTCGCTTTCTGCGCGATTTTAATGTCGGAGGGAAAAGTACTTTGCGTCATTTTTCGAAATTTTGGCTCAAACATAGAAGAATTCGCGGATTATCAAATAAGCAATTGTCATAGCCTTTCAAAAGTTTCATATGATTTTATCCAAACATAAGATTCGCGTCATTTCATCCGTTTATTATCTATTCTTAACGACAAGCGATAAACATTACCTTTTTACCGACTAATATTGTTTTGACGCATGAATAGAATTTACCTGATTACGGTCCTTATCGGACTTTTTTTCAATGATTCGGTACTGGCACAACATGTTAAGGTGTCTCTTTCAGGACAAGTGTTAGAAGCCGATAAATCCTCTCCGCTCTATATGGCTTCTGTGAGCGTTCGAAATAGTTCGGATAGTAGCCTGGTTACCTACGGTTTTTCTGACGAAAAGGGCAACTTCAAAACACCGCCTATTGAATCGGGAAAAAGATACCGGCTGATGATTGCCTTTACCGGATATGAAGTAATCATCAAAGAATTTTTATTGCCGCCGGATGCAGAAAATCATTCGCTGGGAATATTCAGCCTTAAATCAACGGTAAAATCATTGGATGAAATGGTTATCACCGCTGAAAGACCACCCATCATTCTCCGAAATGACACGCTGGAATTCAACGCTTCAGCTTTCCAGACATTGCCGAATGCACTGGTAGAGGATCTTCTCAAAAAATTGCCCGGGGTGCAGGTTTCAGAAGATGGAACCCTGACCTACAATGGAAAAAAAGTCAACAAGCTGCTGATAGATGGAAAGGAATTTTTTGGCTCGGATCCGAAAATTGCCATGCAGAATCTTCCGGCACAGGTGGTCGACAAAGTTCAGGTGGCCGAAGACAAAACAGAAAGGAAATTTAATCCCGGGATGAAGGAATCTGACATAGGTCAGGTGATCAACATTACCCTTAAAAAAGGTATGAAAAAAGGATACTTCGGCAAACTGTATGGTGGGGCAGGTTTGGACCAGGACAAGAATTTTCGCTATGAGGGAGGAGGCATCGTGAATTTTTTCAGAGATACGTTTCAGATTTCTGTATTGGGATTCAGTAACAATGTAAATAAACAAGCCTTTAGTTTTGATGAAATGCGGAATTTGGCAGGATTGGGAAGGACGGGAGTTCGTTCGGTATCCATGGACGAATCCTCCGGATACAATTTTAACGGTATTGGGGTAGGAGGGGCCCGATCCGGTATCAGCACCAGTTCGGGATCCGGATTTAATTTAAATCACATCATAGGTAAAGGGAGCATCAATTTCCTCTATTTTGGGGGAATGACTGAAAATCAAAATATCCAAAAAAGAGTGGCTACGCAGTATCTGAATGATAGCATATTTACAAATCTTGTCGAAAGCCAAACGGAAAACAAAAATTCCAATCATCACGTAGCTCTTGGATACAGAGTGACCCTCGATACGCTGACCCGATATTCTTTAAGGGCTGAATTAGATTTAAACAACACCTCATATAACCAGGTGAAAAATCAGAGTAATGCCACTGCCTTGCGTGAAATATCAAAAGGATTGGTGCTGCAGAACAGCAAAATGACGACACCATCCTATTCGTTATCCGGAAATTTGTCCAGAAATTCGAAAAAATCTGAGAGCTCTTTTTATATGAATTTTTATATGAACGGGTTTCAGAGAAGCGGTGACTTATTTTCTAAAGTTTTCACCCGGTTTCCGGATGCCAGCGGAGATACGCTCGATCAGCAGCGCACTTCTGACAACAGTCGGTTTACCAATGAAGCCAGTATAGGTTATGATTGGCAGATCAACGACAAATGGGGTTTAGAAACTTCTTCCGAAATCACGTTCAACAGAAATAGCGATGGATTTAAAACCTATTATGTGAGCGGAGAAGGTGTCTATAACTTGCTTCAGAACTTATTGAGTAACGGTGCTTCCATTACGGATTTTCGAAAATCTGTAGATGCAACTTTATTTACGGAAAGGGGTGAATTCATGATAAAAGGTGGAATGGGACTGATGCATTTTGACGTTAACGGCGTATTTGATGACGCGCGTACTCCATACCAGTTTCAGAAATTTTATTGGATTCCGAACGCTGAAATTAGTTATGAGAACTCATCATTGGAATATAGTCTGCAAATAGAAAACATTAGTTCTTCGCAATTAAATCCCGCATTTACCAATCTTGACGGTTTGGTTTTAAGAAAGGGTAACGACAAGCTCGTTCCTGTTGAAGAACATGAGCTGACCTTGTACTCATGGAATTACAAACAAAAGAAGAATCGTTTTTTGAATACCTGGAATACCTTAAGTTTTATAAATAATGCCATCACTACAGCACAATGGATTGATAGTAATGGGGTTATCACCACTCAGCCGGTTCAAACTTCAGGGGCCAGAAGATTATATGTCTCAGGGAGTTTTCATCAGGATTTCAAACAAAAGGCGAATTTTCAATACAGGATTGGTTTCAGCACAAATTTCAACTATCAAAAGAATCCGGTTTTTGTCAATGATGTGAAAGATTATTTTTCGGTTTATTCCGGTAAGGCTACCGTGTCATCATCTTATTCATACAAAGATCTGACTGAATTTTCCGCTTTTTATACATTTGGCCCTGCCTTGAACAAAGACGGAGCCGGTCAAAACATTTTCTCATACACTCAAACCGGAAGTGTTTCCGGATTAATCAGATGGCCCAAGAACATTGTATTTAAGACGAGTGTGGCTTATAATTCTGTACAATCACCGGAGAATGCCGGACAGCAAGATCTTTCCTTCGTTTTGTTGAATGCCGAGGTTTATTACAGCTTCATGAAAAATGAAAAGGCAACTTTGAGTTTGATGGTTTATGATATTCTCAATCAGAATTCTTCCTATACTTCTTTCAGCACAGCCAATATGGTTGTGGTAAATCAAAGCAATGTACTTGGGAGGTATGTTCTATTGTCTTTGACGTACAATTTAAAGGATTTTAAAGGAAACAAGCCGGGCAGTTCTAAGGGAAATCCATATTTTTGGTTTTGATGATCAGCCTTTTAACCAGGCTGAATACATCCAAACAAGTTTCTCCTGAGCCCTGATATA
>CAZTGZ010000041.1:0-2125 GCA_964613385.1 uncultured Chitinophagaceae bacterium | reverse complement strand
TATAGTCGCTCATAAGAGAAGATGTTCCTTCGTCAGCTGCATTGGTGGCCATTTCCTGCAGGGTTCGTTGTTTAATAAGCAGAATCCTGAATGAAGCAAGAATGTGACTCACAGCTTGTTCACCATCCTGGGTTAATGCTGTTTCCTGAATATCTGATATTTGCTGATAATCGCTAAACTTATGACTGGGAATACCTTCAAGCGTCAAGAGCCTTTCTGCCAATTCATCAATTTTCATCTGCAGGTCCGTATAGAGTTCTTCAAATTTCAGATGCAATTCGAAGAATCCCTTTCCACGGATATTCCAGTGCAATCCTCTGACATTCTGATAGAAAATTGAATAATTCGCCAACAGGTCGGATAATCCCTTGCGCAATTCATCCGCATGTACCATGGGTATTCCGATTTGATTGAGTTCCGTTGTTTTCATATCACAAAGTTAATCCCAGTCTCAGCCGGAAATTCATTCGAAATTTCTATGGAATCATCGTTTTTCCCTATCTGAAAAAATCCGCTTTCCATGGACAGATTCAATTTGGCAGGAAATTGAAATAACAAATCGCATGAAGCGACCTTATGAACAAAGTTAAAAAGCAGATATTAAGAATGTCTCACCTCAAAGGGCATTTCACTTCGCTGCAAGAATGCAGAAAGCGCTTCCGGGTCCAAGACACCCAACAATATGGATTTACCCGATTTAAGGGTTACCCTTAATCCAATGTTTCCGGAGGTTGTCATGGCCAGACCTTTTCTTCCATACCGGATACCCCAACCTCCATACTCCAGAAGAGGGCGATATTTCTCAATGCCCATCCATTCGATTTCATGGGCTTTAATTTGACGGGTGCTTCCGTGGATGGGGCGGAATCGATAGGTTAGACCTTCAACAGAAAGGCTATATTCAAAACGTAAGTATCGAAAAAAAGCATAAAAAATTGCAAAGCCCAGGGTTATCAGTATTAACCCAATATCTGAAACCGGATGGTCTCCAAAAGGTATTTTATACAACAATTGCTGTATGCAGGCATATACACAAAATCCCGCCCCGGCATAAAGCACCAATTTGATCCACCACTGATCGAAATACTGTTTCTCTGAATAGACCTCCATTAATATTGTTCTTCTTTATTCGGAAAGTCAGCACTTTTTACATCTTCAATATAATGCGTTACAGCCTTTTGTATTTCCTCAAACAAGTTCAGATATCTTCGCAGGAAACGAGGGTGAAATTCGTGGGTTAGTCCCAACATATCATGTAAAACCAATACCTGACCATCCACTTGTGAGCCTGCGCCAATTCCGATGACCGGAATATGCAGGGATTGGGTAACCTTTCCCGCCAGGGTTGCCGGTATTTTTTCCAGCACCAGCCCAAAGCAACCTGCATCCTGAAGTAACAAGGCGTCCTCTCTCAATTTGGCTGCTTCGGCTTCTTCTTTTGCACGAACAGAATAAGTGCCAAATTTAAAAATGGACTGTGGGGTGAGACCCAAATGTCCCATAACCGGTATACCAGCAGAAAGAATTCTTTTCACAGATTCGAGAACTTCAACCCCTCCTTCAAGCTTTACCGCATGCGCTCCGGCTTCTTTCATCAATCGGATGGCACTGTCCAATGCTGTTTTAGAGTTTCCCTGATATGAGCCAAAGGGCAGATCTGCAACCACAAGCGCTCTGTTAACACCCCGAACAACCGATTGGGTATGATAAATCATATGATCCAATGTAATGGGCAATGTCGAGATATTACCTGCCATTACATTTGAAGCAGAATCGCCGACTAAAATTACATCGATTCCGGCTTCATCGATAATACGGGCCATGGAAAAATCATATGCCGTGAGCATGGCGATTTTCTGACCTTGTTGCTTCCACTCCAATAAGGTGTGGGTCGTAACTTTTTTTATGTCTTTATGAATACTCATTCTGATGAAGGACTCAACTTACTCTTTATGGTTTCCAGCTCTTTTTGCAGCCTGAAAATTTCCAATTTCAACATTTCATTATCGCTTTTAACGGCATTGAGCTCCTTTTTTTCTTTTGCCAGCAACTCCGTTAAACTCAATATCATGTCACCATTCGTGCTTTTCTCCAGATCTTCCCGCATACTTTCCAGATAAGCGAG
>CAZTGZ010000040.1:15052-22463 GCA_964613385.1 uncultured Chitinophagaceae bacterium | reverse complement strand
AGATAATTTTCCACTTTATCAATGATTCCAGAAGCCCCATAATAATCATAAATCCTATCCAACATCGTCCCTCTTTCGTCAGCACTCAAGGGAATTCTGATATGATTCATTGACCTTAACACATGTTTGACTTTCTTCACCTCCCAATGTTCCGGCACCTCTCCCAGCCACTCAATGCCGCTGTCCTTCATCGGTACATCAGGATGGATGCCTTTGGTGACAGCCTGGTTGATGATGGAGGTTTTTTCTTCTTCGTATAGCTCCAGCAGGCGATTTTTGTCGGCAATGAGCTGGTCTATTTCGGCGGTTTTCCGGTCGAGGTAGGCGGCGATGGCGGTTTGCTCAGGGAGGGGTGGGAGGGGAGAATAGAATTCTGATATAAAATTGGTAGGCACCCTTTTCTGACCCGCAGCACCCGTCATGAATGCCTCCCCCATCTTCATGAAAAGCTCGGATCTCGTTAAATAAAAAAGATATGTCGGACTCGTTCCATTTATAACTCGTATTACATGGAATTCCGTTGAGCCAAAGCCATATTCACTCTCCAAATTCGAAAGTAGAGCCCCTTTCCCATTCTCAAAGCATGGAGTGATTTTTGCAACCAGAATATCATTCTTCTCAAAGTATGTAAATCCATTCAACATTTCAGAAGAAGGTCGTTTTATGGAGCAATCGATTTCACCATTATCACTCACTTTATCCATAGGTAAAAAAACCACCTCCCTGTTAATGTCAATTTTTATTGTGTCACTTTTTGCCGGGTTGATTATGGCAAGATGTTTCAATTTCTTCAGCTTCCAATGCTCTGGTATCTCTCCAATCCATTCAATTCCGGAATCTTTATATGCCTGATATTTTCTCATTGCACATTTCCAGGTTCCAGCTTGCTATCGGAAATTTTTGGCATCTCTTCCCACGTCCGTCCATCTAAGTGCCTCCCTGCTTTCTTTTTATTGGTGCCGCCCCATTGCTTAAAGAAAAAAGCAATATTTGCCCGCTGACATTGCTCTTTTAAATCGTTAACCCATTCAGGTCTCATTGGTCGTGGTCTACGGCCGCTTTCCCCACCGACAATAACCCAATCAATTGATTGCAAATTCAAATCAGGTAATGGACCAATCAACGGCTCGCAGGAAATGAATTTGACACGGGCGTTCGTTTTGCGAAGTGAATGAATACGGTGTATAACTTTGAGATTTTCCACCGATACTCCCATCCAAATATTGTGGCTCCAATCTAACCACCCTTCACTGTCATAGTATTCAAGAATATCTGCTCGCTTGGTAAGCACCTGAAAAACATGCTGGGGGTTGTCTCTCATGACCCGGAACACTTTTTGAATAAACTCGATAGGAACATCTTTGTGAAAGAGGTCGCTCATAGAGTTGACAAACACCACTTTGGGTTTTTTCCATGTGTAGGGAGTTTCCAGTTCCTTTTCATGGGTGCGTATTTTGAATCCCTGGTCATATTTTTCGACTCCCATTGCCTTAAGCCTGCGGGTCATTACCTCTGCATAACAATATTTGCATCCGGCGGATATTTTATCACAGCCAGTAGTTGGGTTCCAGGTCATTTCAGTCCATTCGATCGACGATTGTGCCATGATTCTAGGTTATCTCAATAATTTGATTTGCGATTTTTATCCCGGTTGCATTATTAGTGGCAAATACAAAATGAAAAATGGGTACATGCCTTGAATTATTTAGTCTAAGTGGTCTCGATGTTACATGTTTCCAAACGGTCTTCAAACGTTCAATATACAGTCCGGCTATTTTTTCAATAGGTTTCAATACTTTCATTACCTTTTCGCTGTCCCCAAAAAGTGTTTGTGTCCGTTCGGTCTTATAAAAGTACATTCTTATTTCTTCTTCTGTTATGCCAAAGAAACTCTCCAATTTCTTCAAATTATTCAATTCACCCTTTCGATCCAGAAGCCTGTTTACAATTACTCCCGTAGGAATTAATATCCAAACATCGGAACGAGTACCCTTGAGAGTGGCAATAGACTCCCAATCAATTTGCATCCCAAACGGATCTAGAAATACTAACGCCGAGTAAGCTGGTTTTTTGCTTTGCAGGGCTGTGCTTAAATCCCTAAGGTATTTATTGCAATCACCTGACTTAAAAGACATGGTTTTATCCTTTGATTCTTCAATTACGTTCAAATGATTTTCCAGCTTCTTTAATGATTCCTCACTTCGGTCAATAAAATAGTAATAGTCAAATGCCAAACCGTCCGGAATCTTTAGTACTCGCTCCGCTGCACCTTTATACGCTCTTTCTTCCTCCGGAAGTATTGAAAGTTGCTCGACCAATTTGCTCCTTTTATCGCTTCTCGTCCCGCTTCCTGCAAATCCATCAAAATAGATGGTTTTCCAATATGGGTGATTCTTCATTATTGTCAGGTATGACCAGACATATTTTGAGAAGGCATCCAGCTTCTTCTCTGTCCACGGTCCACCCCATTCCGGTTTAGGTTCATTAATCTCCATATTTGAGGAATTTAGTCCAACACCGTTTTTTCCATCTCCAGGGTCTTTTCTTCCAAAGCCAGTATATCAGCCCTGATTTCTACCAGCGACCGGAGGGGCTTAAACTCGTAGAAATATTTGGTGAAATTGATCTCGTAGCCGGTCTTGGTCTTGCTGTGGTCGATCCAGGCGTCCGGCAGATGGGGTCTGACTTCGGCTTCGAAATAGGCTTCGATCGTCTGGGGGACGAGGTGTCCTTCAGCATCTTTGGTCAGGAAGGGAATGTTTTCGTAGTCTCTCAGGGAGGTATCCGGTTTGGGATCTCCCTTGCGGTCACGGACGATTTTGCCTTTTTCCCGGAGAGGCTGCTCTACCGTGACCCGCCAATACCCAAAGAACGCATTGGGGTAGATTTTGCAAAAGTCGTTTTCTTTAAAATTGCCATAGATCCGGGTGATGAAGCCGATCCCTGTCTCATTGCCATTTTCGGCGATGGCTTTGCGTTTGTTGCCCAGACTGCGGTCCATCTTTTTCCAGAAGCGGTTTTGGCGGAGTTTGCCCTCCTGGATCAGCTCTTCATCTTTGGTGCCGGTGGCATTGATCAGCTGGACTTTGCCCTTTCGCTTCTTACTCTTATGGTTGCTGACGATCCATATATAGGTCGAGATGCCTGTATTGTAAAATAGCTGATCGGGCATGGCGACAATGGCTTCGAGCCAGTCGTTTTCAATGATCCAACGCCGGATGTTGCTCTCGCCGCTTTCGGCTGCCCCGGTAAACAACGGAGACCCATTGAATACGATGCCGATGCGGGTGCCGCCCGGTTTCATCTTGGCGATCATATGCTGAAGGAAAAGCAGCGAGCCATCATTGATCCTGGGTAATCCGGCTCCAAATCGTCCGCTCATACCTTTCTTGTCGGCTTCGGCTTTGATGGTTTTTTCCGCTTTTTTCCAGTCTACCCCGAAAGGCGGATTGCTGAGCATGTAGTCAAATCTTTCTTCTTCCAAGCCATCGACGGTAAAGCTGTTGCCAAACTTGATGTTGGCGGGGTCCTGCCCTTTGATCAACATGTCACTTTTGCAAATGGCGTAAGACTCCGGGTTGATCTCCTGACCAAAGACTTTCAACTCGGCTTTAGGATTCAGCTCTTTCAAATAAGCCTCCCCAACCGACAGCATCCCTCCGGTGCCGCAAGCGGGGTCATAGAGCGTCTTGACGATGCCCTCCTGCCGCAGCAGATCCCGATCCTCAATAAACAGCACATTGACCATAAGCCGGATGACCTCACGGGGGGTAAAATGCTCTCCGGCGGTCTCATTGCTTTGCTCCGCAAATCGGCGGATGAGATCTTCAAATACATAGCCCATCTCCAGCGACTCCATTTCCGCCAGATCAATCTCCTGAAAGGCTTTGACTACCCGGAAGAGGATATCGGCTTTGGGATCGTCCATCCGGTCGATCTGATCGTCAAAATTGAAATACTCGATGATTTCTCTGGCACTCACCGAAAAGCCGTTGATGTAATTCCGAAGATTGGCGGCGATATTGTTGGGATCGGCGATCAGCTTGTCAAAATCAAACTGACTCCGGTTGTGGAAATTAAAGCCGGCTACTTTATTGAGTGCGAGGTCTTTGGCATTGTCTTTAAGGGATGCTACTTTGGGCAGATAGTTCAAAACCTTTCTCTTGGTGGGTGCCAGCACACAGTCCAGCCGCCGGATCACGGTCATCGGCAGGATCACCTTGCCATAGTCGGACTGCTTGTAATCTCCCCGCAAGAGGTCGGCTACCCGCCAGATGAGATCGGCTTTTTCGCGGAAGTTTTTCATTCAAGGTGCATTCATATTGTTCGTAAAACACCTTGAAGATATTGATTATATGTGAAAAAAGATAAAAGCTCAGAAATTGTACTTCAGCTGATTTCAATGTATATTCGATGATATTGTATGACAAACAAGTTCCATAGATGAGTGATAGTAAACCAGCTTTAGAAATAAACGATACCCAAAAGAGCGGGTTAGAGAAGAGTCCGGTTCGACCATCATGGTTTTCATTTAAAGAAGTGAAGAAGGATATCTTTTTGATATTTGTCGGTTTTTTAGTTGGAGGAATTTCAGATAATATTAAAAAATATATTGATCGACCAAAGCTTAACTTCCAAGTCAACCTATTAGCTTTCAAACAGGAAGTAGAGGGCCAATGGGAGGGAACAATTAAATATACCGTGTCGAATAAAGGTGGCGGTCCAACATACTTTTCAATTAAAGATCTAACATTTTGTTTCCCTGAATATGAAGACAGCATTATCGCCATTGATCATGATTTCAACAGCAGGATTGATGAATCATCAATCCTTATTGACTCTATCAGGTTTCACTTTCCATCTATTTTTGAAACCGATACCCTACTAACACCGGCCCTCAATTACGTTGAGTTTTACGTAGAGATGCAGAAATATTCGAGAAATCAAACTCTGCGTTTTGATTCCACCAAGATCAAAGAAAGAGTTTTTATTTCGGCTCAAAGAGGTATTGTAAGTCCATCGACATTTAAAACATTAGGACGATTTAAGATTGAACATGAGGGCCAAGAATACAACAACTACTTCTATCCACCGAATCTTAAGATTCAAATCTCAATGCGAGATGGTAAATACTATTTAAGAGCCTTCAATAATGGACTGACAAGTAAACAAGAAACGTTAGACACTATTGTTGAAACATATTTTATGATTGATCCCTCGATCAAACAGCTGGTTGTCCTTCCAGATAAGACAAGCTTCCATATTTCTTCAAAAACTGAGGATAAAAATCAATTTATATATAGAGATTATACTCTGGACCTGGGTGGAGGGCAAAAAAGGATTTTTTATTTTTTTAGCAAATAACTAAAGGCTTTCTAAATTTTTTACTTGGAGATTATAGTATGAAATTAAATGTAAATTCCTGGATAAGTATACTGCAATAGTTCTGGTACTGATATATGAAAGAACCAGACGACAGAGGATGCCATTTAAATTTCTAAATAGGATTTCCACATTATTTAAGGAATTAAGCTATAGAATATATTTAACAGAAGTCTGCCACAGCTGATAATTTTCATTACAAAAGAATGTCTCTGTCGGATTTGTGAAATAAATTGCATACCGTCTTTCATCCCAATAAGGTGGTTTAAGTGGGAAGTTTGCGCCACAATGATGTTGTCTAATTCTGTCGTCAGCTTTCCCATTCGTTTCACGCAATAATGTATTCAAATGCACTATTTTTCTGATATCTGCGATAAAAAACTTACGACGTTCCTTTCTATGCCAATTAACACCACAATTTGTCATCCGATGTTCAATACCTGTTTTATCATTACCCGAAACAAGTATCTTGCTGAATTTCATTGCTTTATTATAATCTAGAATCCATCCTAGAGTCACACCAATTTCTTTCACCAAATCATTTCTCTGAGCGTCTTGTACACAAATTCCTGTGAAATGTATTCCTTTTCGTTGTAGACATTCTTCTAATGTTGTCATAATATTTGGTTTTAAATTGAGCATACCGGTTTAGGGAGTGCATGTGTCCTATCTTTTAGAGTCTTCAATCCCAATAGACGGATTCAAGATTCTGAGTTTTGTAAATATTCTTTTTTTTAATCAGGTAGATCCACATGTCGCTGCAAAATTGTCCTTATTATATCCTCCTACCCCTGAATATTTGTTCATCCCCCTTGGCTAGTGATTAAGTCAAAATCCAAAGCTCATCCAAACCGGGGTAAAACAAGACCATTCCGAAATTATGAAATTTAACCAATATTCATGAGTTCTAGCCAACTTCTTATCTTTGTTCAAACTTAGCCATGAAGTACCTGTACCTCTTATGTAGTAGCTTGCTTACTGTTTTCTGTTCCGCTCAGGGCGTCATCGAAGCCGACGAAGTCATTGCTGATACGCTTAAAGGGTCCCATATAGGAGATGGAAGCCGATTGATAAACTTACCCAATCAGAACCTGGTGGTTTCTATCTCCGGCGATACCCTATACATCACTGAAGGCAACTTTGTCATCATTCCGGGTCTCAGTGAGTCTAATAGTGGTAATGCCTTTGCCAATGCCGGAGCTGACATTGTCAATGCCTGCCAGACTTCCTTCAATCTGAATGCTTCTCCCGTACCTGATGGAGGCACTGGTTTATGGACGATCCTATCAGGCACCGGAGGAAATTTAATCAATGCATCGCATCCCAATGCCCAGTTTGTTGGTCAGGAAGGTGAATCCTATGTATTGAAATGGACTGTTCAACATAGTGGAGGAAGTAGTTCATTTGATCAACTGAATGTTTCGATAGCCGTCAATACCGAAACCTCCTTAGCTAATGCAGGACAGGACTTATTTGCGATCATGACCCAAACCATTGTCCTGAACGGAAACGCTCCAGAGGCAGGCTCTAATGGCCGCTGGGAGATCCTGAATGGGAATGGAGGAATCCTCAGTGACATCAACGACCCAACTGCCTCATTTACAGGCATTCCCGGTCAGAGTTATACCCTTCAATGGCAACATTACAATGACTGCTCCACCAGCACAGACCTAGTTAACCTAAGTATAGCTGAAGAAGTGAGCGGCCAGGTAAGTCCAAGTGGTAGATACTTCATTGTAGACAACAACTTTCGTCTATTCTTACAAATTGCCTACCCTCAGATCATGGAAGGTGATTCACTTAAAGTTGCATTAGCTTCAGATGTTACAATTTTCAATTTGCAAAATCTTAATCTTTCATCTCTGGATGGTCTGAGATTCTTTACAGAATTAACTTATTTAAATCTTACTGGTAATCCTAACCTAAAAACTGTTCCCTTCTTTTCAGACAAACTTAAATCTTTCATAGCACCTGCATTTGGTACTGATCTCCACCAAATCCCTGCCTTTCCAGCCTCCCTTGACACATT
>CAZTGZ010000040.1:13999-15042 GCA_964613385.1 uncultured Chitinophagaceae bacterium | reverse complement strand
CCAATATCACCCTTCCCCGAAGGACTAAGATATCTCAGTTTTGATAGATACTATGCAGGCAACCTCCCTCCATTACCTGATAGTTGCCTCTATGTTCGTGTTTGGAATTTACATACTCATACAGATACATTAAAGATACCGGAGCAAGCAGAATTTTTTCATTTTTCTGAATCCAAATCTATCAATATTTTCCCAAAACTTCCCAACAATACTAACAATCTACGTACACTTGAAGTTGTGCAAACGGGAGTAAATAGTGTACCATCATTATACTCTTTCACCAATCTAAGACGACTTATTCTTTATGACAACTCTATTTTTAAGCTTGATTTACTTCCTGAAGACCTTGAAGAACTAACAATTAATAATAATCCCATCATTTGTGTTGAAAATAAACCACCCGGTGTTCAAAATGTTCTTGCTTCTTATCCAATTTGTCAGAATTGACACGCTGCTCATTGAGGTGAAAGGTAATCCACTGATCTCTGTCAAAAACAAGCTACCATTATTAGAAGATCAACTCTTCCAGTATCCTCTCTGCCCTCCCGACAACTAATCCAGCAGTTTACCCAACTCGATTTCATCCAGATAGGATTCCAGGCAATGGACACTTTTAAAGCTACGAATATCCTCGATGCTGTTCAGTTCCTGATCGTAGTAGACCTCTACATAAAAGTCTTCCAGGGCATACAGATTGGCCATACCGGATGCATAAGGTCTGGACATCAGGTAGATGGCCTGATTCCAGACTGTATCTGCTTTTGCCCTCAGATCCAGTGCGATGAACTGATATAGGTCCACACCGTAATGGGTAGCAGAAATCAGGCCAGTTCATTATGACTTGCTTTTCATATTAAATTATTCTATCATGCGTACATGAGACAATATCTTCCACTGAAATCCATCGAGATCTGCAATCCAGAGAAACTATCCAATGAAGAATGACTCCAAGTCCAAACAAAGCTCTATAAGTTGCCGGTAGAAGAACTGATGCGGGATAAGGAAGTTCACTCTTTCCTCCAACGGGTCAATGCGGAGATTAA
>CAZTGZ010000040.1:0-13956 GCA_964613385.1 uncultured Chitinophagaceae bacterium | reverse complement strand
TATCATTTATCGGGGGAAGTCAGGGATCAGACCTGACACTCACCAAAGTTAGCTTCTTTTCTAATCAAATGTGACAAAAGTTACTAAGTTTGTGCTTCAGCTGATAACCATCTTCTCATCATTTTCCAGAAGTAAATAGGTTTCCTGGTGCTGCTGATGGCCTTCTTTCAACTGGCCTTCTGGAAAGTCAATAAACTATTATATAGTAAAATACGACGGTTTTCGTAGAATGGAGTGCGGGCTTGATATCCAGATTTGATTGCCAAATGGTGACACATGGTTCCCGATATTTTTTTGGCATAGCAACATCTAGGTAGGTCAATAGGTTATGCGGTAACGAAGAGGTCAGTTTATCGAAATCTAGAGCTTGTCTCAGCTAATTCTACTTGTTTCCGGACTTCAACATCAAATGTATGGCCCTGACGGTTTTATCTGATTTAATTTAAATGCTGTGAGGGTTTGGAATATACGCAAGGCTGCCCGATTAGGGCAGCTTGGCGTATAGCATCCATATAAAAAGATTAACTACAGGGGATCTCATCTAGAGATTTTTAGCAGATTTTGCCTATGGACTCACGATTAATAGCGGGAGATCCTTTTCCCATAAGGCTTCCTCTTCTGTTATCTCTTATACACCATTATCGTTACACCACCCGATTGCTGCACCTGCTGCAGCCCCAATTGCAGCTCCAATCCCAGCACCTAACCCCCCTCCAACTACTCCTCCAATAACTCCTCCAATAACTCCTCCAATAACAGCTCCTGTCCCAGCATTTCCAGGTATAATTGTAACATTAACCGAATTTGATTTCTCAAAATTAAAAGCTGAATTTGAGACACTTGCAATCGCTAGAGCAATAGGGCTCGAATTTTGGTCAATTAACATAGTGACATACATTTTCCTTATGGAAAAAAATGCATCTTCTCCTTCAATTTTACCCCTTACTGCCTTAAATAATAAATTACAAATTTCTTGAAGTGATTCAAGTTCTTTGACAGATATTAGATTGCGTTCTGAAAGTTCATGTAATCCATCTTTAACAGACTGTAATACATTACTTTTATTCCCTGCCATTATTCTAATCACTTCGTTACGAACAGCAACACTCAGGTCCCCTGCACTAATTGCAAGAGCTCTTGCATTACCAAACTCATTTATGTCTTTAAATGATGCTGTGAATGTTTGATTTGATTGATTCATTTTTTTGAAATTTACGTTTAGAAATATTTATTTATTATAATCAAATTTGTACTTGTGATTAATTTATTGTTTGACATTTTGAATTAATGGTTTAAATGATGATAAATATTGTAAAACTTCATTAAAATTCTTACCTCTTAAATTTTTTACAATAGGTTTTAATTTTCGAGAATCCAGCCTTAATGAATTAAAATTACTTTTAGAAAATCGATTTAAAACTCTGAGTACATCATCATAGAAACCTTCTGTTAATTCATTTTTTACTTCAATTGAGCTTTCATCTATTTTTATGATTTGAAATACATCATTACACAATTTTTTATCTTTCTGCAACTCTCGCATAATAAATGGACTATTTTTTAGGATTAAAATCCACCAATTTGTTGCTAATGGAAAATTTTTATAAAAGGTATCTCTAAAATTTCTAAATTTTGTTAAATCTAAATTCTGATTGAGATTTCTTTCGCTTAGACTATTCATCGCATTTGCTGGGCATAGTTCACTTGCTGAAATTTCACCATTTATTTCCCAATCACCCTCATTGTCCCACCTTTCGTTCAATGTTATATTATAATTGCTTTCTACAATTTCTGTAGATTTGTAGGTCCAAACTTTATCCCCAATTTTATCATCTCGATTTAACCATGACCAAAAATCCTCTAACCAATTTTGATTACTTGTAATTGCATTTTTAACGACATCCTCAATACCATTTTTAATCGACTCAATAAGGTTGTCAATTTTTTCCTGTAAATCTTCGGCTGGGTCATCTGAGTTCAAAAATTCTAACAAATTAATTGATGAAATGAAATTGTTAATTGAATTCCTAACATGATTATTTAGACCTTGATGGCCTGCCTCTGATCCATCGTCTGTTACATTATCTTCTTCCATAAGAACGGTAACAACACCAACAATACCGGGCACCTTAATAATATTATCTTGAAAGTCGTCAATTTCAATTGGCTTGAGAATAGTGCTCCATTCTCCAACGTTCGAGGGTATTTGTACAACTTCTCCCGGATCTACATCGTAGTTAGGAAGATTGTGATGACTTCCGTGGCTGAATTTAAATTCAGCTTCACCTCCCAACATAATCCCATTTTGCCATACTGTATGACCATCGATTTTAAAAAAAATTGCCCAAAGATATGGCTCGGCACTTCCCCAACCATCTCCTTCATCATGACAAATTATTTCGTTTAATTTTAAAACAACATTCAATGCTTCCATTTGTAGATATTTGAATAATGAATCGGAGTGGTCTGTTTATTCCTTTGTTTTTAACAAATCTTTGTAAGTGTTGCCTTGATGGAGGCAATGTCTATCAAGCATCTATCAGAACTTCCTGCGACAGGATTCCTGAAGTTGCCTCTCTCGACAGTCGCTGATCTCCCATATCTCCATGCGACATAACCCGCATGGATTTGGATCTGGGCTCTATCGGAACTTACTTAATCAACCTAAAACTTATCAACTTATCCTCCCAATACCTATATGTTACATTTTCATACCTATATGTTACCGAAAAATGCCGATATTTTCTATCACCAAGGTGATTGACCAGGATTGAATAATTGGACTGAAATGAGTGGCACAGTTTGGTCCGTTTTATACATATTATTATGCTTTGTATGTTTTGTTTTTAATTATCGACAACGTTGAAGCATTGGCGATGTGGCGGTATTCTGTGCTCCGTCTGTCTGTTACCGCTGCTGGTTAATGATACAAAAGCTTATTGTTTATCCTGTTGCCTGGTGTTATTCGTCTACCGAAACCGAAGCTAAATAGCGATGCATCCGATTGTTCTTGAGTCGCCCCGCAATATTCGCCAATGCAATGATGTATGCAGAAAAAGTGTAAACATATTAATTATTAAATTCAAGTTAGTTTCAATCAACACGGATAACGATATTTGGATAATTTAGCTTCTAGTTCGATATATCTATTTTGCATTTCATTGTCCTTTTCACCTTTACTCCAAGGAAACTCCGCCTCTTTTGAACGTAATGCAGCTGCAACCATACTCGCAATTTCCGGAAGGTCAGAATAATGGGTAGGTATTTTCTCCTTATTCTCCGTTCTATTATAAAATGCCATAGCCTTTCTTTCCCAGCCATTGTTTGCAACAGGATAGCGAATAAAGTAATGCAGCACTGCTTTCCAGGGTAATCTTCTTCCCGGTGTCGGGCTACTCAGTTGATCCAGCATAATGTGGAAAATGGAGGAAGAAGCAAGACTTGCAAAAACTTTTGCTTCTTCAAAAAACGGCGGTGATTGGAGGGTATCTTTCGACATCAGTGAATGAGAGCCGACAATCTCATTAAAAGCGCTGTTATCTGATGCCTGGTTAAAAACCGAGTCTTTATCCTTGTTAAGCTCGGCAACCGCTTTATCTCCACCATCAAGCTGTGCCTGCAACTCAAGAGAGAACTTTATCAAAAATCCTCCTGCGCCTGGTGCATCTTCGAGTAGATTGTCGGACTCGTGGTCAATAGCGAAAGCTTTCTTTAATGCATCTTTTCCCGCAGTATTCAGAAAGCCACATTCAACAAGGTACCGCACCAACCGGTCATAGTTATTTTCGGTTACCCCATCATGATGCAATTTAGGCTTTAATGCCTTTTTATGCCTTTTGAGCTGTTCGTCCGACTCGAAATCTTTTTTCTTTCCTTCTTCTGGTTTTAATGTAAGATCACCATTGACAGGCCATTTCAGTGGATCGATGTTCGCAACCAGTCGCTGACGTTCACTTTCATACAGTAAGGTAAGTACCAATGGTATCCATTCACGCAACACATCGGCAACTATCAGTTTGGTATTATCTTTCTTTGGGCCACCGGGCGAAGTAAGATCTGCGAGTAAAGTAAGTTTATCAACACCTCGGGCTTTTGCTTTTTCGTCCAAGAGTTTCTCGGCATCAGTTCCTTTGGCCGCAGTAAACTTCTGAAATACGCAAGGCACCCATGATGGCATTGCCTCTGGCGGTGTTCTGCCATGAGGTTTATTTCTCGGGTGTGTTTTTCTCTCCAGGTTTTCAAGCGCATGCATGATGGTATGCGCTGTATCCTGCTGCGATGGAAAAGCAGGATACGCATGATGAAGTGCTAAAGTTGATGGTTTTGTTTTGCTAATAACACCACCGCTATTTTTACAGTTGCCACGCTCATATGCCGGAAACCTGAGTCGCCTGTATAACCTGCGCTGCAATCTTAATTGTTCAACCGGTTGGGGATTTGTTGTGATGAATTCAGGATCCTTTGATGCAGTATCCTTTACAAAGTTTACCAGGTATTGCTCCGCTGTTTCATCTTCTCTCTTGCTGCGATAAATGCAAATGCGGTAAAGCTCTACCACATTTGAATGAAAATACCAGTCTTCCACTCCATGCAGTAGTTTACCCATTCGCACCAGCATTTTTTGCCTGCCGGTTTCATCACCAGGTTTTAGTCTTTTCCAATCCTGTTCCAGGTCGGCTAAACCTTCTGACAGGTATTGCACATAATGATTATCTACCGCATTCATCACACCAATATCCGGATCCTTCAACGATCGCTGCCGGGTGCTTGGCTGGTACATTTTATTTTTGGGCCGCTGGCTTGCATCCCATTCATAAGGTGGCTGGTCAGTATGCTCGTGGGGATAATATTGTGTAAAAAATTCGCTGAATATATCTGTAACCCGTGAAGCACTGATCCTATCTATCTTCCCCCACTCTCCTTTTACTTTATGCGTAACATCTGCAGCAAAAATCAGGTGTGTTATCCCTTCAATAAAATATTGAAAAAACTGTCCGATATAACCATAGTGCTTTTGATCTCTTTTCTTCGGATCACCGATTGTTTTTTCAATGGGAGTGCCGAACATTTTATCTATCCAGTCATCCGCGCCTATGATTCTTGCTATTAAATCATCAGGTACTGCAGCAAGTAACCCTCCTAACGCGGCTACTGTTGGCCCGTATTTACCAATGTCAGAAGGGATACCTGATGTAAGTCTCTTCAGCAGTTCGCCTGAGAGAAGTCCAGCCGCGCCTATCAGTGCAGCGATAACTTTCGGTGTTTCCGTTCTCTCTCCTACTTTCGGTAAAATGAATTCGCGCCAGATGCGTTGCTTGGAAAATATATACATCACCGGGTCCCTGAACTGCGATACATCTGTAAGATAATTGCCCATCTCAAGATAAGTGAGGTCACTCTTTTTGAGTTTGCATTTATCAAGCAATGCTGCCGGAATGGCTTCTCTTGTATTCAGGTAAATATCGCGATGCCTTGAAATATCACCCATACATCATAATTTAAAATGAATGATATTAATCTTCTACCCATTCACTTGATGCATCTTTTTTCCATTTCGGCAACTTATCATCGTCACGCAGTTTCACCAGTGTTGTTGGTATACGTACCAGCCATGGATCGCCTTCAGGTATTTCATCGCCCGGCATGTCTAACCGTTCTGCTATTTCATCAGCAATCGGCAGGTACAGCGGGTTGGATATAGAAGGCAGAGGTCCGCCGTTCCATATTTCACCATAAGTAGTGAAATGATCGATCGCTCCTTCAAATCCCGGCCGCACCGGTATAACAGCCCTGCAATAACCTGCTTTCAGGAACTGGTTGAAAACAGGATCTACATCTTCGTAGGCAATACGCTCAGCCCATTTGCTCTTTCTGCCCCAGAAGTACGGATAGGTAAGCCATGTCATTTGCTCCCATTCAAAGGCCTGTTCAAAAAACCGCACATAAGGACCTTCGGCTTCATTCTCACTGATATTGATTTGAGGAACAGAATACGTGCCTGTTTGTATGGAATTGAAAAGATCATAATGTTGCTCGGTGAGTATAGTGATGCAATGCTTTTTTATTTCATCGTTCATCAGTTCCATATTCAGCATGGGGTTTCTTCCCTGTATCGCCACGCCTGCCTGCATTTCAAGTGATGCCAGTTTTTCCTCGTACTCTGAAAGCCTAGTTTTATATGCAGTCATGATTTTCGTATGTGTTTCCAACCTCCATTTCAGCATGGCGCGGTCGGTCCGCTGGCATTTTACTTTCACTGCTACGCCAACATTATTAATTAACAATGTAATCAATGCGAATGGTATTGAATCAGTCTCATTGTCCAATGTAGTGCTCCATACCCAATCTCCACCTTTAAAACGGTGGCTTCTTGATCCAAGCACTACGTCAACAATAGCTTCATCTTCCCAGATCGTTCTTACACACCCGATAGTACCATATATTGCTTTATATCCATCGTCAATTGCTACCTGGCCGGAGTGCCTGAACTCTACATTTTCTTCTTCTGCTCCTGCATTAAAATCAAGTGACTTTGTTTTATAAATCTCGGGTGGCGGCTGTACATCAGTAACGCCATACTGAACAATAAAACCGTGATAGTTTGACTCAGTAATCTGGTCGGGACGTAACGTAAACTCAGTTGGCTTTTCCAGTTCCATTGCATTAGCATGCGCTTTCTGCAACGATGATATGAGGAATGCGGCCGGCTCAGGAATCATAAAATCATACATCATGCGTATGCCGTAATTGAACATCTGCACTTCGTATACTTTATTCACCCACTGATACACACCGGATATATGCCCTGTACCTAACGTATTATCCAGCGCATGCAGGTTCCTTTCTATTACTTCATTGGTAACGCGAAGGGAGGTACGCTCCAGTATCATTTCAGTAATTTTATTCGCGCTGCGTTCTGTTACATCCTGCGAAAAAGTGGCAGCAGATTTGGTAGCTTCTTCTTTGCTGCGTGATATTGAACCTTCAGCACTTGCGGAAAACTCAACAGTAGGCCCATACTTCCCCGATACGCTCAAACCCGCTTTTAGGCTCGCGTCTTCCTTTATTGTTTCACTCGATTCACGGCTCATTTCAAAGCGGCTGGTTGATTCGAGCTCGCGCTCCTCTGTCGTGATTATTTCGGTTTCGCGAAAATTGAATTCTTCTGTTTCTCTTCTCTGCGTATGCTCCCGTTCCTTCTTCTCCCCTTTCAGGATATTCTCAATATGCGCTACATCTGTTGCTTCGTAGCGAACCAACTGCTGCTTTACTACCAGCAGGTCTGCTACGCCTACCGGGCTCACGCTGCCGTGCGAAGTGGGAATACTATCCGTCGCTGTAAAAAGTATATCATCGATCTCCAGGGTATTGTTGATGACCATTATATTCCACACAGTGGCAAGGGGTGTTGAAACCATTACCATGGTATTTCCCTTGCGTTTGAAACTACGCTGTACAGGCCGGCCCAGAAGATTATCAAGTTGTTTACTAATATCCAGCAGATCCCTCCGAAGTGTTTCAACAATCAGATCCAACGGTTGGGTGTTGATATTGAGGTTTCGCTCCTTCAATATTTCTCTTGTGCCTGCAGATAGTTTGCTGTCGGTTTCTGGTTTAAGACAAAAACCAACATCTGTCAATACAGGCGGTCTGAAAGCTGTGTTGCCACTGATTAGCTTTATTTTGTCTGTTGCAACTGTTGCAGCAGTGCCCGTTCCAATAAGCGGACCAGTTGCGTAACTTCTGCGCTCAAAAATCTCGGGCTTTGTAATAATAGTCTGCACGCCCAGCAGATTCAGTTGTGACAATTGGCTCCTTTGGTTCATGTCATTTATAAAAAGCTGTATTCGCCGGTACGCTGCCGGAACCAAAAACCCTCCATCTGCCTGCTGCGTAGTGGTCTGAAAGTTGTCCGAAGACAAGGTAGTAAGCTCTTCAATTGCAGCGGTAAGCTTCTTATATGTTTCAAGCCGCTTTCCTCCTTCCTGTTTTTTTCTTTCCTCTTCTTCCCTTCTTTTTTTCTCCAGTTCCTTTTCCATTTCTACAGTAGAAAGAACAGATCTTAATTCTGCAGTAGTTGGCAGTAAAACCGACCTTCTGCGAAACCGCCTGATTGTGGCACCGCTACCTGGAAAAGTGTTATCAGCAGCTGTTTTAAGGATTACTTCAATGTCCCTTAGCTGATTAGTTAATGCTTCTATTGGTTTCTTATGTTCTTCGGGCACTTGCTTTATTGCAATGATGCTATCTTTCAGCGAACTAATAACAGGCGTAAGTGTACCGGCACTTACCAAGTCAGCCGGCTTTTTACCAAAACTATTTTGTACAGCAGTTATTACTTTGGTATTTGTAACATTTTTATTTTTCTCCAATATATCCAATGCCGTTCCTAATGCTTTCAGTTTATCATAGAATGGTACGGATTTCGGATCGCCCGTAAAAAGAGTACTGCTGATGAATTGCCTTGCAACAGTTTTTAATCCATCCCTTATCCTGCCACTTTGTGCGGCGATGCCGAGCTCGGCCTGGAATTGTGAATTCTGAACAAGAGGGATGCTGGGTAAATTTTCATCCTGCACAATAGCAGGCCTTGTTAAGGTGAGTCTGAACAAAGTTTCCATGATTGTTAATTTTAAATTATGGGCTTTTTAATATTTTTTAAATACAACGACCTGCTTAGCCGTAGTTGCCAGCTATTACTGGTAATTTTAAATTTTAAGTTTGAAAAACTGAACAGTAGCTTTTGCAAATTTCGTCCAATTTGTACTGTCAGTTTTATTCATATGTTCCAGCTTTTAGGACATATGTTCCAATTTTTCTTTTCTCTCCCGAAATTCCATTGGGCAGGCCTCGTAAATTTCTTTAAACCGCTTGGTGAAATATCCTTGATTTCTAAATCCAACTTCAGAAGCAACTTGGTTAATGCTCCAATCTGAGTGTGCTAATAAAAGGTGGGCAGCTTTTCTGATACGTATGTACCTAATGTATTCAGTTGTGGACATACCTATTGCCTTGTACAATTTCCGGTGCAAATCTGTCCGACTCATATAAATCAATCGGATTAATCTATAAACACTTAGATTACAATCTGAGAGGTAAGGTTCAATTTCAATGTTGAACTTTTCCAGAAATGGGTTCTCAAAAGGATGATGGTAGGTTTGGGGTAACATAGTTCAATCAATTAAGACAGGATTAACGATAGTTACACTTTTTCTTTTGACTGTTCATGTATCATATGGACAGAAAAAGAAAGCACTATTACTCTAATACAATAGTGTTGTTTATGCTGAAAAATGTTACCACAACGAATCTATAGCTTGCCTGTAACGAACGGGATGGCGTATGCCGGTCCTGGTGTACCGTCATACTCCTGCCAGTCTGATAATTCATCCGGATGAAAAACTGGCTGTTTACAAAGTCTATGTGCACCTGTTCATCCTTCTACTCCTGTATGTCAGCAGCCTCTGGTTTGCCAGCGATCGAGGCACGTGCTGAAGACTCTTCCCCAGGGGAAGATATGCCGGTATGGTCATCTTTTGCAGTGGCATCTGGGATGGTTCCGGAATTGATTTCTTCCAGTAGAGAAAAGGAGAGGTCGTGAGCTGCATCATAAATTGGCAGAATGGCATCAAAATGCGCTTTGCTGTATGGTAGGTACCAGCGGGTGGCGGAATATTGACGGTCGGGAAGACTTTTTATCCGCTCAATCAATTTGGCGTCATACGGAAAAAAGATACCCAGATAATTCTGATCTCCGTGCCGGATTTTTTTGATTTCGATGGCCTGACTAACGGGGGTTGCAAACATTAGCAATGGTTTTGAGGGTGGCAACCTTACGAATATAAAAACTGTTATCTTTAAAGTGTAATATTACTCCATAAATGTTACCATTTCTTTTCACCAAACACCACTCATACCTGGCAGTATACAGACGACCACACGATTCTGGAGGTAGAAGAATCGTGGAGGTAAGTGATTGTCCATTATTTGAAACAAGCAGATTTTAGTTCATAGAGGGCTGAACGGATTTGCACCAGGTCCGGATCCCATGCATCGAGGTTTAGATCACCACTGGATTATCTCCAACACAGTTTCTCCGGACCAGCGACCCAGATGAACTTTCCCATGAGGTCAATATCTGCCGGATTAGCAGCTCATGAGTCTTATAGTTTTTCCAAAATAACCGAGAAATAATAGAGGGTTAATTGAGTAAGTAAGAGAGAAGAAAAGAGAGGAAAAAAATTAGATTTAAAAAGGGTTTTCCCCTTTTATCGTCGGCCGTACTCCATATAGGTCCCTGGTGACCTCATGGAAGGGAGGATTCACTCACCTTCTTTTATCAAATTATTCGGGTTCGGTATTCCTTCACCCCATCGATCGACCTGGTCTCGACAGAACCATTCTTTTCAATTCTCCAGACAGCATCCCGAGTCCGGTTGATCAGTTTGCAATAGTCACGGAGGGCGTACCAGCGATGAGTTTCCAGTACTTTTTCTTCCCGGATCACCTGTTTTACGATCGTCTTTATTTGCATAAGATCCCGGTTGGTCATAGTATCGTTGCGTGGTAGGTGAAAGGTTATGTAATGGACCCCATTAATTTATGTTGTCCTTTTTTGATGGCACATTATTCGAAATCATTTTCGTGGCTATTCTGCATTATTGGATCATCGATGCGAGCTTAACAAACATTATACCGCATCCCATTGCAGAGCCAAAGCTTAACAGGGTGCCGATCAGAATATATTCCGTGAGTTTACGGTCTTTAGATTCCTTCAGGTCACCAAAGCGGAAGACGGATTTGGCCGCCAACAAAAATCCTACCGCTTCCCAATGGCCGGTGACGATAAAACAAAAGACAAACAAACGCTCCAGGATTCCAATAAACCATCCGGCTTTTTTCAGGGATTCGTCCTCCAGATCGTTGGTTTGCGGTGTCCAGTAGGAGATCATGATTTTAATGCTAATCGCCGATACCCAGGTGAGCAGAAGCAGATAGACAATTACCAGGAGCAGATAATCGGTATTTAATTGCCGTGGTGTTTGAATTGGATCGATCCAATAGACCAGCAGGGCAATGACGGCGATGTGTAATAGTTGATCGGCCAGGAAGGAAAAGATTCTATTTTGGTCTTTTTGAAAGTAGATCTTGAGCAAATCGATCAGGGCATGGGATATGACCGTCACTCCCAGAATATACCAGAAATGGGTGTGGGTGGCTAACAGCAGGAATACAAGAACCCCATGGATGCCGATGTGATACCAGAATTTAAGTGATTTGATTTTAAGACGGTTCTTCTCCTTGATCCAGGGCTCCGGCTGTACCAGAAAATCGCCGGTGATATGGGCAAGCAGCAATTTCAGAAGGAGGGTCATCAGGGTGCGTATCTTTTGACTAATGTCTGGTAGCGGTCAAGCATGCGAAGGAGTTCATCCGATCCCGCCCGTTTCAGGCGCTCACTGACCCGACCCTGGGTAATGTTTAATTTGCGGGCAATTTCCTTTTGAGTAATATTTTCAGATGCCAGTTGCAGTTGAAATGCTTCGGCGGATTGCTTTGACCAGTGATCGATGGTGAGCAGGGCCAGGGCCAGATAGAGATTGATTTCTTCATCCAGTTCAGGCCAGGGGCTTTTAAACATGATGGTTTGTTTTTGTAATTGATCAAAACTGTCACCGGAGCGGACGAAGGCATCTCCATTGGATTCGGTGATTTTGGTGGCGCTATACGTCTTTTCTCCGATGCCAATACCCATACGCAGATGGACTCCGGCGCTACTTTGGAGATCCGCCCGCAGTTTGATCGCCGTGTAGAGCGTGTCCTGCAGACCAGGCACTTCCAACTGAAAGCTGTCACCCCGGTAGATCTCCCAGTGCCGGGGTTCTTTGCCAAATGCCTTGAGGGCCGCCTTCAGTGGTTTGAGCCAGTCGGTGATGTTATCAGTGCGCCGGGAAGCGATGATATCTCCGGTGATGATGCTTATCATAGATATATCTGTTTTAGAGCAGATAATCAAGAAAATCTGTCTCAGAGCAGATAATTAGTATACCCGATCTTCCTTTCACAACCAGGTCAGCTCCCTCCGCACCCGGCTGATTTCCTGATCGATATCTCTTCCCGTGTAAAACCACAACATTCCCCGGATGGTCACTGTCTGCCCCGGTGCACAATCCGGGAATGCGGGATCAGCATGGAGGCAGGGACAGTTTTTATTGCCCCAGGGCCGGGCACACCCTTGCCAGCCGGTGATGATCCATTGATCACCCTGGTCTGATTCAACCGCGACGACCGGACAGGTCAACCTTTTATTGTCATTCGTAAGGGCGGCAAAAGAACTGGTCTGTCCAAGCATCACACATACCTGGGTCTGCAGGTTTGAAAATACCGTATCGGAGGTGTGGTTGGTCAGCCACAATTCCATCCGGAGGCGCTCACGGCCGGGCATCACCCGGGCGCCGATCTCGGTTCCGTTGGGCAACTTCCAGAGGTTGCTCCAGTGCCCGGCGCTGTCCTGTACCCAATCACGGTTGACGATACCTACCTGCTGATAGTCAAAGACCGTCGGGATGTGCTTATGCCCCAGAAAGGTGAGACCAAACTGGGTAAAGACCGCCTCCGGCACATCGAGCACGACAAAATCGTCAGGATTCCAGGGCAGGAATACGCTCAGCTTGGTGCCCCGCATCGGGCTCAGCATGCCTTCCTGAAATTCAATCCGCGGATGTCTTCCTCCCGGATATGGTAATACTTCTATCCGGTCCGGATGGCTGGCCGGTATCCGGACGGATGGCAATAATCTGTCGATGGTATCCGGACTCCACCCCAGAACTCCGGCCATTTCCCGGGTCGTATAACCATGTCTTTGCATCACTCCGAGCCAGTAGCCGGATTGCTCCCTGGAGGCCACCACCTCGGATGGCCATACAGGTTCCGGACTTTCCGCCGCAGGATATCGGATGTTGATCATTGGGTCTTCCGGTAGTAATTCCGGAAGATACTCAACCAGATCCCGCATGGCGATCACCTGATAACCACCGTCCTTCAGATAATCCATGTATTGCCGGAACTGCTCCGGAGGAGTATTGACCCAGGGATGCACGGAATCCGGCACACCATGAAACTGAAGGACCACAATCTCGTGATCAGGCACCTGGGTCAGAGCCCGTGTGAAATGCTCCAGATCCATGTCCGGATAAAAATCGAGGGTCGTCGGGATTACCAACGGATGATGCTGCAACGGATCATAGCCGGGACCGGGATCCAGGGTTCCATAGGCGACCTCCGGCTGTTTACCTCTCCGGGCAAACCGGTATCCCCTTCTCTCAAGGGTCCGGATGGCTTCCGGTCCGAAAGCATTTCCGGTATGGGCATAGCTTATGGGTTTGGGTATGCCAACCCGTTCGAGCATCCATTCCATCAGACCAAGCTCGCCTTCGAGTTCGTAAGCTGGTCCTGGCTGGGAGAAATTGGCATGGGTCCAGCTGTGGTTGCCAATCTCAAATCCCAGTTCGTGCAGGGCGGCTATTTCTTTCCAGGTCAGAAAATTGACCGAATCATCCATCCAGGCATAAGTGACAAAGAAAGTGGCGCCAAACCTATACTCTTTCAGCAAGGGTGCCACATAGGTTAAGTGTGATTTGACCGCATCATCAAAGGTCAGCACCACCAAAGGAGCATCCGCTACCGGAAGCCTCTTTGGAGTGCAGGAAAGGAGCAAGCCAAAAATGGTCACTAATGTTACGCCGGTAATGGTAGACTTTGGCAAATTCATCAAAGGTTGCAGATTAATAATAACAAATAATTGGGAATACCTGAAAGGAAGATCGAAACCCAGCATATCGTTTTTCTCCAACAAACAAGCCTGCAGGATACTTATTGCCACTTCCTTCGTCCTCATGACCGTTGTCGAACAAATTGATTTCATTGACCTAAGTGTGGTGATAGGTGATTCCGGCT
>CAZTGZ010000039.1:294-23642 GCA_964613385.1 uncultured Chitinophagaceae bacterium | reverse complement strand
CGATTCCGGTTTCATTTAAGGCCGAAATAAATACCACCGGGGAATGTGCCTTGCTCATCCAGCTCTTCTTTAAATCTTCGATTGAGTACAAAGCGGTGTCTTCGAATATATCTTCATGGGTCGGTTCAGGAGAATATTGATCTGACTTATTAAATACCATAATCATCGGTTTGTTCCCGGCACCAATTTCCTGAAGCGTCATTTGAACCACCTCTATTTGCTCCTCGAATGCAGGATGAGATACATCCACCACATGTAACAACAAATCGCTTTCAACAACTTCATCTAAGGTTGATTTGAAACTCTCAATCAACTGATGGGGAAGTTTGCGAATAAAGCCGACGGTATCACTCAATAAAAATTCAATAGGCCTCTTTGTATAATCAGGATTTGGCCAGACTACTTTGCGGGTTGTGGCATCCAGGGTGGCAAATAGTTTATTTTCAGCCAATACGCCCGCTCCCGACAACAGATTCATCAAGGTGCTTTTTCCAACATTGGTGTATCCCACCAAAGAAACTCTGCTTTTGGAATGTCGATGCTTTCGCTGAACCGAAGACTGTTTTTCAATGTCAGCCAATTTGTGCTTTAACAGGGCAATTTTGTCCCTGATTACCCTTCGGTCTGTTTCAATTTCTTTTTCTCCGGGTCCCTTCATCCCTATTCCCCCTCTTTGTTTTTCAAGGTGGGTCCACAATCGGGTAAGCCTTGGCAGAAGATATTGACTCTGAGCCAGTTCTACCTGAGTTCTGGCTTGAGATGTGCGGGCGTTTCGGGCAAAGATGTCTAAAATCAGGGCGCTGCGGTCAATGATTTTGATTTTTAGCGTACTTTCTAAATTTCTGATTTGTGAAGCAGTCAATTCATCGTCGAAAATGGCCATATCTATGTCCTGTTCCTTTACATAAAATTCGATTTGTTCCAATTTCCCTGTGCCTACATAAGTTTTAGGATTGGGATATTCAAGTTTTTGTACGAAGGCCTTATGGACCTGAGCCCCGGCGGTTCGGGCCAGAAATGCCAGTTCATCTAAATACTCCCTTGTTTTTTGCTCATCCTGATTCTTGGTTTCCACCGCAACCATAATGGCACTTTCTATGGATTTCTGAGTTGAAATGTATTCGTTCAATTGTATATGGGATTAAATAAATGCCGTTTTATATTCGTTCCGGATAATTGGATAACCGATTAATGAAACTGTGCGGCAAATTTCATAAAATTCTCAGCTTATTGTTGTTTCTGTTATCGGGATTCGGAAATCTGACATTTTCCCAGAGTATCGAATGGAGCAATAGCCGTAAACTCAAAGGTGGAGCAGTTTTTACCCGTGTTTTGGGAGAGAATTCATATGGTATCTACCTCATGCGATACAGAAACCGGTTTTTTACCCGAAGCGTGGTGGTGGAGAAATACCGCAATCATTTGGGTTATAGCTTCTCACGGAATATTTTGTTGAAGAAATCCAGATTGTTGTCGCTCGAACTTGTAAATGACGATTTGTTGTTTTTTACCACCGGATTTGATCGTGCTTCTCAAAATTTGTTGCTTCAAGCCCAATGGTACGATGCCAATGTACTGCCAAAATCTAAAGTTCAGGTACTTGCCAAAGTCAAACAACTTGAGCCATACGACAAGGGTGATTTCGCCATACATGTTATAACAGGTATTCAGTCCTTTGCACTGTATCATACCTCAAAATCTGATAACGGATACCGCCAACTTCACTTGTATTTGCTCGACCCTAAGCTAAATGTTCAGAAATCAAAAATATTGGAACTTCCGATATTCTATGAAGACTACCAATTGATGGAATTCAATACGGATCGAAATGGTCATGTATTCGTTCTGACCAGAGAGAAACCGAAGAACAGTCGCAAGAATGAATCTCTCTGGTCTCCGTATCGTCTCTTTGTATGGAATACTTCAACAGACGAGTTCAGCGATTATAGATTGAATGATTCAGCTACCTATTTGCATCAGGTCAGGCTGAGTGTTGATGAATTGAACAATGCACTGAATATTACCGGGCTCTGGTCCAATTCATTTCCTGAATCCATCAAGGGTATTTATCTGTGTCGTTTGGATTTGACATCTGAAAACAAGGCAGTGAGATCATTCACAGAAATGCCTTTGGAGATCATGAGAGACCTAATCGGAGAAAAACAGGCAAATGAAAAAATGGAAGCGTATGATTTTGAGCAATTGCGCGCCATTCCCATGAGTAATGGTCAGATTACGGTGATTTTAGAAAGAACCACCATGAGCAGTGAAGAAGACATCGTTTATGTGAATGGAATTCCACAAAATACCTCAAGAAACATATACAATTTCGATGAAGTACTTCTGGTTTGTCTGGACAGCAATGGTCAGATTCAATGGCATAACCTCATCAATAAGAGTCAGAGTTCATTAAACGATGGGGGCTATTATAGTTCAGTCATCACTATGGTTACCAAGGACCGTATCCATCTGATATTTAATGACAAAATGCGCAATTCAGGGAATGTTTTGCAATATTCTGTTTCCGGAAATGGTCAAATGGTTCATCAAATTTTATTGCATAGCGATCGCGAATTCATCAGCGTAATTCCCTCAGAATCAAAACAAATCTCCGCAATTGAAATGCTTGTACCTTCAATGAAAGATAAAAAATTCGCACTTTTGAAACTAATCTACTAATTGTGGTAAACATTCTTTTTCGCAGAGATATTCTAAGCATACTTTTCGCAGTTTTTCTGCTCTTTGTTACACGCGTATACCTTTTTCCCGGCGATCATATACTTCCGAATCAAAAGTTTACACCGTTATTCTTTAAAATTTTTTATTGGCCGGATTGGCAAAAGGGATGGCAATTTGCCTTGAGTTTTATACTAATCGTTGGTCAGGGGTTGCTGATCAATCTTTTCTGCGAAAGGCATGGTCTTATGCAGAGTAAAACTTGGATGCCGGGATTTTTGTATTGGTTGATTATGTCATTTTACCCCTGGCAACATGCCTTGCAACCCAATCTTTTCGTGCAAATATTTCTTTTGATTTTGATGCATTTTATGGCGTTGTTGTATGAAAAGGAGCAAAGAATAGAGCAAAGATTAATGGACTTGGGATTATTGTTTTGCTTTTTACCGCTTCTGTCAGTTGAAGGTTGGTATTTTCTGATTTTTCTGCTCATTTCCATATCCTTTTTTATTTTTTACAATGTACAAAGGTTGTTTCTGCTCCTGTTGAGCATGGCTTTACCGGTATTTCTTTTCGTTGGCTTCAGCTATTTTGTAGACGATATGTCGTTGATATTCTTTCCGCCGAGGCCGGGAGTAGATATGCTGAATACGGAACAGCTTGTTGCCCAAAGAGCTGTATTGGGACCCTATGGATATATATTGATGTTGAGTCTGGCAGGAATGATTATGAATCGGGGCAAAATGGGATCTTTCCCGAGTAAGGTGAGGAAAGTGTATCTGATGTTTTTTGTGCTGTTTGTGATTGAATTATTGATGGTTATTTTCAGTCGGAGAAACTTCTTCAGCAACATCAGCTTGTTGGCCCTGCCACTGAGTATTTTTGCCGGATACCTGTTTGTTCAAATACGACTGAATTGGGTAAGGGAATGTTTGTTTGCCGCACTTTTGGTGGCTATTATTGCTTCACAACTTCTATTTAAACATTATTTGTACCCATAGCCGGATGTCTCGTGATTTGATTCATTTTTGGTTTATTTGCAAAAAATATTGAATCATGCTGCCAGAATTAAAGCCTGTGATGGATGCTCTGCAAAATCAATTGGATAAGTCCATCCAGCACGCCAAAACAGAATTTTCAAAAATTAGAGCGGGTAAGGCCAATCCGGCCATGTTAGATGGATTATTGGTAGAATATTACGGATCTCCGGTTCCATTGCAGCAAACCGCCAGCGTTAATACACCTGATGCCAGGACCATCGTAATTCAGCCTTGGGAAAAAAATGTAATTCCGGCTATTGAAAAAGCCATCATCAATGCAAATTTGGGATTTAACCCACAAAATGACGGTAATGTGGTATTGATTCCTGTTCCGCCTTTAACAACTGAACGCAGAACGGCTCTGGTAAAGCAACTCAAAGGTGAGGCAGAACATGCTAAAATAGGTATTCGAAATGCCCGTAAAGATGCGAATGAGACGCTAAAACGCTTGCAAAAAGATGGATTATCGGAAGATGCTGTAAAAAGCGGTGAAGCCGAAATTCAGAAACAAACGGATTTATTCATCAAGAAAATTGATGAATTGACGGTTGAAAAAGAAAAGGAGATCATGACCATTTAGGCTCAAATGAGCAAATGGTCAATGGAGTTTTGTGTAACGAGCGTATAACCCTCATCTGGGTTAAAATGAACCACATATAAACAGAGATTGCTGTGTTTATAATGTTCCATTTGTTGCAATGGAGTTCCGGTGAGCAAGCACAAAAAGCATTTTAATGCTCGTCCGTGCATGGCAATTAAAACCTGGTCTTCCTCTGATTTCGCCATGATTTTTGCCAGACCTGCTTCCTGTCTTTTCCGAATGGATTTGGGGGATTCTCCGCCTTCAATGGCCCGATCGAGAAAACCTTGTTGCCATTCTTTTAATACTCTTAAATACTGTTCATGATTGTCAGGTGTTGTCTCCCTGCCTTCAAAAATTCCCCAATTAATTTCATTTAACTCAGGCAATGCTTCATGTGCAATACCGGCGTCAATAAATGGTTTCACACTTTGTATGGTCCTTTTTAATTCAGAAGTATAGATCTTTTTAAAGGGTATATGATGATAGGCCCTGAAAAACAGTTCACGTTGTAAAATACCGGTTTCATTTAAATCACTGTCGATACCGCTCCCCTGAATGATTCCCTTGCGGTTATATTCTGTCTCACCGTGACGTATGATATAAATTGCTTTCTTTGTATCCAAACCGTATTATGATCGTATTTGAAAGGCACAAAGATATTGATTTAGAGCAGGTGAATGGGATATTAAAGAACACTCTTTCCGAAACTCTGGGCATGGAAGTTACTTCGATTTCGGCCTCAACCCTGATTATGAAAATGCCGGTCGATCACCGAACAGTTCAGCCGTTTAAAGTGCTCAACGGTGGTGCTTCAATGGCGCTGGCTGAAAGTGCGGCAAGTCTCGGAGCAAACATGATAGCAGAAGAAGGATTTTACTGTGTTGGAATGGAAATTAACGGAAACCATCTTCGTCCGGTGAGCAGTGGATATGTCCATGCCCATGCCAGTCCGGTTTACATTGGAAAGAAATCTCAAGTTTGGGAAATTCGAATTCTCGACGACCAGGAAAAACTCATATGTGTTTCCCGTATGACGTTAGCGGTATTGCAAAAACCGGCATGAAAGAGCGTAAAAATGGATGCTGCCTTTTCCGAAAACCACAGGAAAAAATCATCTATCAATTAGAAGGCGTTGTCAAAAAGGAACCACCGACGTCACGGTTAGAATCCGGAATTATTTTTTCTTCGTTTTCACCCTCAGGACCGGTAGTACATTTAATCGGAGAAGTGAAACCATGGGATTTAGTTCCTTTAAAAATGGATCTGCTTGAAATCGACTCGATTCTGGTGACATCTCCGGATAGGGAAAATTATCTGGAGCAAACCCACAAAATGCTCAATGCTATCCGGGATGGGGCGTTTTCAAAACTGGTGAGTGCGCGAAATCAGACGCTGAAAGGTGAATTTGATCCCTTACTTTGGTTTATAAAATTGTGTGATGCATTCCCCGGTGCATTTGTGTATTTGTTTAATTCAGATGAAACCGGGTGCTGGATGGGTGCCTCCCCTGAGTTGTTATTGGAACAGGATAACTGGAAAGTAAGATCAGTGGCTTTGGCGGGAACAAGAGTTCCGGAACGGGGAAAAACATTCGGATCTAAGGAAGTTCAGGAACAAAAATGGGTAGCTGATTATATTGAAGCATGTTTTAAGAAACAGTCGTTGGAATCTTTCATCCGTTGGCCGGAAGAGGAGCTGAATACAGGTCATTTGGCGCATATTTCAACGCGATTTGAAGCAAGTTTGAAGCAACCCGAAGAAATTTGGAACTTATTAAACGCGCTGCATCCGACTCCGGCTATTGCGGGACTCCCAAAGAATGAAGCCATAGCATTCATCGAAAATGTAGAGAACTACCCGAGGGAATTTTATACCGGTTATATCGGCTGGGTTTCAGAATATTCCAGTTTGTATTATGTGAATATCAGATGTCTGAAAATGTATCGCAATGCAGCTGTATTTTTTGCAGGCGCAGGAATTACAAAAGATTCTGACCCGGAACAGGAATATCAGGAAACCGTGGATAAAATCGACAACTTGATTTCCTGTTTATTCGGCAAAAGTGAATCCCAATTGTAAGCCGGCAAACCACCCGGTGGTCGATGTCTCAGGACCTTTGCGCATGCGCTCTTCAGCAAACCAGCGTTTGTTGCTGAGGTCGAATTGATAACCACCCCACAAACTCCCGATAAAATGCTTGAAATGGGTTCCGATCAACATGGAAAAATCGGTGGTAAAAGCAGGATTATAATATGTACTGAACTTATCTTCTCCCAAATAACCTTTCGAAATATCCGGATTATTGGTGTTTTCACTTACTTCAAGGGTTAATACGCTCATACCTATTCCCCACGACGGGCATAACAGCAGATGCTTGGTTTTGCGTGCCAGATTGAACCCGTATTCGCTGTGAAGGGCGAATCCCCTCAATTTAAAACGCAAAGAATCGTTGGGTTCTATATTCTGTTTTAACATGTAGTTGAAACTCAAGCTGGAAGTGGACTTTTTATTAAAAGATGCCAATCCAAATCCGGCATAAAAGAACTGGTTGTTAAAAGCCTGGTTTCCAATCGTTTTGAAATAATTGTTCAGATTATTTAAATTGAAATTATAAACTCCCCCGGTACCGAACATAGACATGAGCTCGTCTGAATTTCCCACAGCTTCTGTTTCGTCATCATCATCATCCCTGCCTTGCAGGTAGTTTTGACTTGGCTCAAAATGATTGAAAAACAAAAAGTTGAACATATCCGTGAATTTGGTTCTCAGAAAGCTATCAGCCGGCAAGTCATACAACAACAAAGAGTTCTCAGGCACCATACTAAATATGCTGTCAATATGGTCCTGAATATTTGTCCAACCCTCGTCTTCAATGCTTTCGTTATACATGATTCCGATGGAAAATACCTTCAAAGATTTCCCTGTTTCCTTTGAACTTTTGATGCGATGGGCCAGGGATTTAAAGTTATACCAATTACAGGAGTTCTCGGTTTGAATTGAGGTTAAACTATGACACCTTCCGAATTGACCAAAATATTTGCCTCCTTTTACTTTATATTCATCCATAAACCGGTCGTAAAGATATTTTTCCCGGTAGATGAACTGATGGGTTGAATTGTCATCTTCATAGCTATTCCACAGAGCAACATCCTGCAATCCTTTTATGATTCTTTGAAAGGTACCGAAGTCTTTTCCTAAAATAAACTCATAGTCTTTTGTGTGTTTGTTGAAGTTTTCTATTATTTTTTCTATGGTACTATTGCTCGAGTAAGAGTTAAAATAGTCTGTTGCCTCTTCATCTTCACTAAATATTTTAATGTCGTTGTATGAAACAAGGCTTAAAAGACTTTCCACATGCAGGGCAATGCTGTCGGGCAAATCTACCCCGTCGGGGATGAGCAATGCCAGAACCTTACAGGCTGAATATAAACCTCTTTCTAGGTCAATTCCGGAAAAATATATTTTTTCATCTTCCGGTAGCGTCCTGTTATATTCCATTAAATCCTTATAGGCAAATGCTAGGTCTTTAAAAGAATATGCTTTTAGTACTTCAAACAAAAGACTGTCGCCGGTTTGTATATATTGGTTGATCAGATAACCGCTGCTGTATCCGTATTCGATAAGTACATTTCTAACTCCTGCTTTTTGGTGCAGAAATTTGATCATTTTAACCCATAATTTGGAGTTGCTTTTGAGATAAGTATGGTTCTCTCCATTAATGAATACATCGTATTGATTCACCAATGGCTCCAGTTTTTCTAATCCTGAAAAGGTGTCGTTATACAAATACAAGGTATCTGTAAATGTTTTTTTATCAGACTGAGCCTTGAGCGTAAAGCTGTAAAACAGGGACAAAACCAGTAATAATCTCATGTTCGCAAAATAGCTAAATATTGGAAAATATCATTGTATGGGTTCAATCGCAGAATTCAGCAGTTCCATGTAAACCGAATCAGGAATTTCTATTGCGCCCAATTGTTCGGTAAAATCATTGATATACTGAGAGTCGAGTAGGGTAAATCCTTGATTTTTAAGAAATTGAATCAAGTAAGCAAAGGCCGCCTTTGAGGCACCACTTTTTCGGTGAAACATGCTCTCACCAAAAAAAGCCTTTCCTATCATCACGCCATATAAGCCCCCGGATAATTCCAGACCTGACCATGCCTCAACACTACAGGCAAATCCTCGGTAATGCAGTTGCGTATATAATTCACGTATTTGTCCGGAAATCCAGGTCTTTTCACGGGATGCACATCCATCCATTACTTCTCCAAAGGCCGCGTTTATGGTAAAATCGAACGGCCCTTTCAGGTACTTTTTTAATGATTTGGAAGGGCTGAAACTTCTCAAGTCAAAAATAGCGCGCATTTCAGGTCGATGCCAGTAAATTTCATGCGGCGGTTCTTCGTCGGCCATCGGAAAATACCCATTGGCATAGGCCAGTAGAACATGGTCTGCAGTGAGTGCGGCCGGCTCAAAATTCATGTGGGCAAAGGTAATTATGGTCAATGAACATATCATAATCTGTTTGATACCAGTATATACTAAAAATAACTTGTGATGAACTATGAGTTATATTAAATTGATGTTCGGTACGGTTCAGTTTGGAATGGAAGTTGTTTTTGACCTCCATATCTTTCTGCATAAATTCGCGATATGAAAATTATTTGTGTTGGCAGAAACTATGCAGCTCACGCGAAGGAACTGGGCAATGAAACCCCAGAAGACCCTGTCATCTTTTTAAAACCCGATTCGGCCTTACTCAATTCTCAGGAGCCGTTTTTTATTCCGGATTTCTCTTCCGATATTCATTATGAGACCGAGCTTGTCGTCCGTATTAACCGAATAGGCAAGCATATCGATCCAAAATTTGCACACAAATACTATGATGATCTAACAGTTGGTCTGGATTTTACCGCAAGAGATCTTCAATCAAAATTAAAGGCCAGGGGTTTACCCTGGGAACTTGCCAAAGGATTCGACAGAAGTGCAGCTGTTGGGAAATGGATTTCCAAACGTGAATTACCCGATTTTCCACTGAATTTTACCATGGAAAGGAATGGATCAAAGGTACAACACGGCCAAACGGACCATATGCTATTCAGTATTGATGAAATTATCGCCTTCGTGAGTCGTTTTTTTACATTGAAGATTGGCGATTTAATTTTTACCGGAACGCCGGAAGGTGTCGGTAAAGTTGAAAAGGGCGATTTGTTGATCGGCAAGCTCGAAGGTCATCAGTGTTTTGAAGTAAAAGTTCGTTAATTCAGGATTGCGAATTTTAAAGAACCTATATATTTGTTGAATGACCTTGAGATGGAGGGTAGGAATGGGTGTTTTGGCGGCTTTTTTGCTGACTATGGCCTTTATGAAGAGTCTCACGCTCATTTCGTCTGAAAAGTCTACGACTGCTGTTGAATCCAATGCAGCGCTCCCTTCCCCGGAAGGCAAATACCAGGTCCCGGGAATTTTTCCACAGAATTATTTCGGTTCCCCGCTACATGGTGTTCTGAGCGTGTCAGGGAGTTTCGGTGAACTCCGTGCCAATCATTTTCATTCCGGTATCGATTTCAGAACAGGAGGGCGGGAAGGTCTTCCGGTTTTGGCAGCTGCTGATGGCTATGTTTCGAGAATTCGCCTGGGGCCCTATGGTTTTGGAAAGGCCATTTATCTCGCTCACCCGAATGGTTATACAACCGTTTACGGCCATCTCAGGGATTTATACGGCCCCATTCATAGGTATGCCATCAAAAAACAATATGCCACACATTCTTTTGAACAGGAATTATACCTGAAACCTGGAGAAGTCAAAGTGAAAAAAGGAGATACCATAGCCTGGTCGGGAAATACAGGAGGATCGGGTGGCCCACATCTCCATTTTGAAATTAGACGAAGTAGCAATGACCAGATCATCAATCCTTTACTTTTTGGTCTAAAAGTTAAGGACTCTATTGATCCTTTTATTAAGAGTATTTTAATGGTCAGAATCACCGAGCGTGATGAATTGGGTTATTATGCGGAGCGATTAAGCCGACAAGCACCTGCATTGAATAAAAGTAAGGAAATCATTCAATTACCACCCGGGGTTTATGGATTAGCCTATAGCGCAGTTGATTATTATACCGATTTCGCATCCCGCCTCGGCATCAATTATGCCTATCTCTTTGCGGATAATAAGGAGATCTTCCGTACAGAAATTGAACATTTTCTGTTTGAAGATACCCGATACATTAATTCGCATATGGATTATGCTTTTTTGCGCGAAAAGGGAATCCGATACGCAAGGATGTTTAAAGATAACCATAATCAGCTTCGTTTTTATGATGGTCTGAATCAGGGATACATTCGGGTTTTGGCCGGCGACACCATCAAATTGAAATTATATATCAAAGACCTTTCAGGATTAGGTGACAGTCTGGTTTTCAGGGTTACAGGAAGTCCAGTGGCCAAATTGCCCGGCGGGCCTGAATCCAAACCTAATCTATTTTGGAAAGTCAATGGATTAAAAGAGAACAATTTCACTCAACCAAATTTTAGAATCACGGCAGCAGCAGGGGTTATTTTGGCTGATGCTCAATTGGAATATGCAGTGAAACAAGCTCCTGGACGTGCATTGAGTAAAATGCACTGTGTATATGGAGGTAAAATCCCACTATTAAAACCGGTCACCATTGCCATCCTGCCTGAAAACCCAATCCCGAACCCAAAACAATATGTGATCGTTCAGAAGGATGCACTTTCAGGTGCTGTTTCCGTTGAAAATACATCTTATTCCAATGGCTGGGTATATGCCCGACCCAAACAACTGGGCTTTTTTTATGTGACCAGTGATTCCATCAAACCCTATGTGGTACCACAGAGTTTTGGAAAAAACCTCTCTTTTCGGATTTCAGATAATTTAAGCGGAATAGATTCTTATGATTGTTATATAGATCAACAATGGATATTGCTTGAGTATGATTATAAGTCCGGTCGACTATGGGGGAGCATTCCTCCTTTGATAAAACCGGGAAAGCACAGCTTGAAATTGGTGGTGAAAGACAAGGCCGGAAACGCTCAGGTGATTGAAAGAAATATAAATTTTTAATATGTTACAACCCGGAGAAGCAGCTCCAGATTTCAGGGCAAAGAATGAAAAAGACAAGTGGGTAAAGCTTTCCGATTTTAAGGGAAAGAAGCTGGTACTCTATTTTTATCCGAAAGACGATACTCCGGCTTGTACAGCAGAAGCCTGTGACCTGAGGGATAATCACCGACGATTCAAAGCGAAGGGATACCGAATACTGGGTGTGAGCCCGGACCCCGTTAAGAAACATGCACGATTTCGACTAAAACATCAACTGCCGTTTAGCTTGTTGGCAGATATCGACCAGAAGATTTGTCAGGATTATGGAGTGTGGGGAGAGAAAATGCTATATGGAAGAAAGTATATGGGGGTGTTGAGAACCACTTTTGTTATAGATGAAAATGGTATAATTGAAGACATTATCCGCAAAGTTGAAACGAAAGCGCATACGGCTCAAATCCTGAAATAATAGAAAACTACTGAATGGAAACAAATTTGGAAGTATGGCTACTGCATGGTGCCCTGGGTTCATCAGAGCAATTCACAGACATAGCCGCAGCTTTTCTCGAACAGGGATATGCAGTGAAGAATCTGGAATTTCCATCCCACGGGAAAACATCAGGCAGCGAGGTCTTCCGTATGGTCGATTTAGCAGAATGGCTCGGCACGCTGCTCAATCAATCTATATCCAAGCCATTGTTATTCGGTTACAGTATGGGAGGATATGCCGCTCTTTTAAAGGCTAACAGTCAGAAGGTTAGAGGTGTAATTACCCTGGGAACAAAATTCGAATGGAATCCACAAATTGCCGAAAAGGAAACCCAGATGCTGGATTCTGAGCGTATTAAATCGAAAATACCCACGTTTGCAGAGGTCTTAAAGAATAGGCACTCGGCCTTCGGATGGGAAAATTTATTGAAGGCCACTTCCGCCATGATGTTGGATCTGGGAGAAAATCCATATTTGAACCATGAAATTCTTTCAGAAATGGACGTACCCGTGTTGTTTGCTTTGGGCGATCGCGATGAAATGGTGAGTTTGGATGAAACCGTTCAAGCATACAGAAGCACACCGAAATCAGCTTTGTCCGTATTGCCTTCCACACGACATCCCATTGAAAAAGTAGATGTAAGTTTATTGATCTGGTTGGTAAAAGAATGGGGCAAACTGGAGGCTAAATATCCCACCATTCAAAAAGGTGGCTGATCATTTTATCCTCTTCCCTCGCTACCTTCTCATCGGCTTTTATCAATTGCAGGGCAAATCGGATAAAGTCTATACGCTCCTTGTGCGTTGATTCAGTATAAAATGCTTCAGCAGCTTTTTTCAAATGTGCCGAATAATCGTTCCGGTCTAAGGTGCTGAGCACTTCAATTTCATCGTCAAAATTTCCTCCCAAAGGGAATTGTCTTTTCAGATAATCTACGATAACCAGTCCTTCTGCCGGATTAAAATCTCCATCTGTTTCCGACAATATGGAAAGGATGTGAAAACCTGCTATATCTTTGTTCAGCATAATGTAGTTCTTCAAAAATGAATATGAAACCGCTTTCAAAATTATTTAAAACCTTGAAGTGCCAAAATTTGTGGGTCGTATTTTTTCTGTTTTCAGCAACTTTAACGAGTGCTCAGGAGTTTGGCGGCAGGTTTTTACTCGGAACCACTTTCTCTCAGGTGGATGGCGACGCTTTTGGAGGTTATAACAAACTGGGTATACAAACCGGAATGTTGATTACCAGAGACATCAATCCAAATTTGATCATGGGCGCCGGTGTTTTGTACACACAAAAGGGTAGTCGTAAAAGGTTGGATGTGGATGACCCCATCAGAGATATTTTTATTTTGAGATTCAATTATCTGGAAACCCCTCTTTGGATAGGTTACAAGGTCGGAAAATTTCAATTTACAGGAGGCCCTTCGATTGGCGTTCTTGTGAATGCCAAACGCGATACCGGTCTCGGTTTTCAGACCATTAACGATGTTAAACGATTGGAATGGGCACTAAAATTAGGGGTAACGGCGGAATTAACAGATCAGCTATCCCTTCATCTCAATCATTCCCAGTCTGTTTTGAGAATCGGAAACCCTTACCAGGGAGGGATTTACCTCTTCACCTGGAATGGTCTTTACAATCGATTATTCGAATTTGGGCTTCAATATGCTCTTAAGGACTAGTGTTTGACCTGGCCGGGAGCTGTACCATGACTTTAGATATCATTTAAGCAAATCGGTCGATTCTGAGCATTTGGCATTTTATGGATATTTTTGCGGAAAATTAAGGTAATGAGACAAATCCAATTCAGGGAAGCTTTGAGAGAAGCTATGCAGGAAGAAATGAGAAAAGATCAGCGCGTATTGCTGATGGGTGAAGAAGTAGCTGAATATAACGGAGCATATAAAGTCAGTGAAGGAATGCTGGCAGAGTTCGGTGAGAAAAGGGTTGTTGACACACCCATTGCTGAGCTTGGATTTGCAGGAATTGCCGTTGGGGCAGCCATGAACGGACTTAGACCCATCGTTGAATTTATGACATTTAATTTCTCTCTGGTGGCCATTGACCAGGTAATAAATGCCGCTGCTAAAATGAACAGCATGAGCGGAGGACAGTTTACCTGCCCGATGGTATTTAGAGGGCCAACAGGTTCTGCGGGTCAATTAGGTGCCCAGCATAGTCAGAATTTTGAGAATTGGTATGCCAATACGCCCGGTCTTATCGTTGTGGTACCTTCAAATCCTCATGATGCAAAAGGTCTGCTCAAATCTGCCATTAGAGATGAGAATCCCGTAATATTCATGGAATCTGAGCAGATGTATGGGTTAAAAGGAGAAGTTCCGGAAGAAGAATATATCCTTCCGCTAGGCAAAGCCCATATTGTTCAGGAAGGTAATGATGTAACCATAGTCTCCTTTGGCAAGATGATGCGGGTTGTAGAGCAGGCAGTAGAAAGCCTTGAGTCTGAAGGTATTAAACCGGAAGTGATTGATTTGAGAACGGTTAGGCCATTGGATTACGAAACCCTTTTGAACTCGGTGAAGAAGACCAATCGTATGGTGGTAGTTGAAGAGGCCTGGCCATTGGCTTCTATCAGTTCAGAAATTGCCTATTGGATGCAAAAAGAAGCATTCGATTACCTTGATGCTCCGGTTAAAAGGGTAACCAGCAGGGATGTACCTCTTCCATATGCACCAACTTTGGTTGAAAACTATTTACCCAATGTGCATCGGGTTACTGAAGCGGTTCGCTCAGTTATGTATAGGAAATAAATCTATTCTTTAACATTGGTGCTCAGCACCGGAATTTTGCTGTGATTGGCCAGACTTTCAGCAATGCTTGGAGCCAACATCCGCATAAATCCGGACTTACCATGTGTTGTCAAGGAAATGACATCAATGCCATGCTTTTCAGCAAAACTCAGAATGCCGCTTTCTTCTCCGTGCGCATTGTAAATATTGGCGCTTTTCACCCATTCGCCACCGGCTTTTTGAAATTTCTTCATTCTGCTTAAGGTCGTTTCTGTATCTTCGAAATGATAAGGAACGTTCACATATAACAGATGCAATTCAGCTTGATTCATTTCCGAAAATGCAAGCGCCTTCTTAAATGCTCGCATGGCCTCTTCGGCAAAATTGGAAGCGAATAGTACTTTTTTAAATTCAGATTTTGATTTGGGTTTCAAAACCAATACTGGTGTATGGGAATTGCGCAAGATTCTTTGAGCATTACTGCCTAATAGTCCATCCTGCATAACCGATGATCCATGAGAACCTATCACAACCAAATCATAATTGCGATGGTCTATGTAATGACATAAATCGGCGAATCCCATGTTAAATTGGAGAATTTCTTTTGCCTGAACCCCTTCTTTTTCAGCCTTTTCTACCAATTTGTTCAAAGAGTCTGTCGCATGACCAATCTCTTTCAGTGTTTCGGGATAGTTTTTCTCCTGGGCTTTGGAGAGCTTATGCCAATCAACCGGTGTATTCACAACATGCAGGATGTGCAAAGTTGCTTTTCCGTTTTTGGCCAAACTAAGCGCGGATTTAAATGCAGCCTTTGATCCTTCTGAAAAGTCGGTTGTAATTAATATGTCTTTCATATTTTAGTTAGTTGTAAATAATTGTTCTCTTTCTTGTTGAGTCAGATTCAATGAATCTGCTATTTGGCTCTTGCGGGGATAGATAAAAACGCACACACCAATCAGTATCAGGCTTATCAATGTAAATATTTCCTGCCCGGTTAAAATCATGGCAATGGAACTGAAAAGCATGGGTGCTTCAAGCAGGGCCAAACGCATGATAAAAGCAGTTCTGTAATTTTTCAATTTGTCGGTAAGGTCTTGATTTTCAGCTATGTGGAATATTCTGTTTTTAAAAATAATAAACGACGCCATCACACAACTGATTGCAAACAAAGGAACCAAAAATTGCAATGTTTCCCATGCAGCACCTTCCTCTATCATTTGCCCGTAAGCTCTGATATAAAACGCAATGGAAATCATGAATACCATACCCATAAGTATAGCTGAATAAATCACCATTAGGCTGGTGTAGAATTTCGATTCATTGCCCATTTCAAAAGCAGCTTCAAAAATATCATTCTTCATCAATATGCAAATGATGAATTTGGTCAGCTTCAAAGATTTAACATATGAGAATATCTATTTTTGATCTGTGCAAAAATTGAAGTGCTCGGTTTGTTCAACAGAATTTGAAGGGCGGTTTTGCCCGGAATGTGGCCAGGAAAACACAGGTAAAATGCTCAATTTTAAGGCATTGGCTTCGGATATCTTCGTACATATTATAAACCTGGAATCTCCGTTGTTGCGTTCAGTATTCAAATTATTCCAAAGTCCCTCATTTGTAGTTTACAACTATATCCGTGGCCACAGAGGGTATTATTTTAGTCCTTCTAAAATGCTCTTCTACGCCATGCTTGCCGCCGGGCTTTACTTGGGTTTTGCGGATGGCCCGAAGCGTTTATTCGGACTTCATTTTGATATTGAAGGTATGGCACCGCAATTAGCTTTTGTTCTTACGCTCATTCCTTTTGTCTCTTTCTTCTCATGGCTCGCATATTTTAAGGAAGAACGTAAATATCTGCACCACCTGATTGCCGCGATTTATACTATTTCCGTAACAACCCTCGTATTTGTAACAATTGAACTCGCGCTGGTTGCTCTGGGTTTACTCAGTGTTCAATCCGAATCCCTGATTCTTTTAGGCTTTCTTCTGACAATCTATACGTTTACTGCGTGCATTTGGAAACGAAAATGGCTTTGGAGAATTGTATTCTTGCTTTTTCACCTGATCTTATCGGGTACAGGACTTTTCTTATTCGTTAAAGCTACTGCAATTTTTTTCCCGAATCAGGTTCACTTCTAATCATTTAGCCGGGTCAGGTGCAACTGTTTCTTCCGGTTTTATAGCAGGAGCCGGTGGTATTTGATTTTTCTTCCTGCCTTTAAAAAAGGTATTGAATTGTCTTCGATATGAAAACCCAACCCCGGTTGTAAAAATATTGCTCACTACACCCAGCGTGGGGTCATTCGCGAATTTCGAGAATCCCCTTACTTTAAACCGGCCATCACTGGTTATATTGTATTGAATGTTTAGATTGTAGGGATTTCTTCCATTAATGGCATTGGCATCAACAGAACCATCTAATTCGAGTCGGTCGTTTAGAAATTTTCGTTTTACAGAAAAAATTAGTTCCTTTTTCGTGGCTTCGCTTGCACTTTGCCAGTCTATTCCAAATTGCCAGCGATCATCCAATTGAGATATCCAATTACTCACCTGATTGCTGATCAAATCCCCCACACTGTTGTTCACGGTATTTTGAATTCCGGTACTTGCCACAAATCCGGTTCCGCTTCCTGCAAAACCGGGAGGTATAAAACTTCCCAAAACCAATAAACTGAATACCTGTCTGTTCAATTCCTCCGGGTCACTTTGTATTCGGCTCACCACACTGTTAAATGTGCTGAACCCAGAACTGCTTACGCTATTTTGATTCGGGAATGACAACCCAAAACTAATATCCGGAGAAAATAATAATCCGTTCAGGTATAGCTCACAATCTACCGGAATTTTTGATCGATAATTCTGCAGTTGTTCATCCGGTACCAGCCCGGCAAGCAAATCTGCAGGGGCTGCATTTTCTCTTTTTACGGCTGCAATTTTCATTTTACCTTCATAAGGATTGCCATCCCAACTTATTTTTCCTCCATCTGTAATGTTGAATTCCTTGGATATGAAATTCAGCGCCGTAAAATGATATTGCCCCTTCTCGATGATGTAATCCCCGTACATATTGAAATCACCATAGGTGTTTATTTCCATTTTCAAATTTCCATTCCCGCTCCCTTTGATTCTATCGTCCATCAATTCGTCAAAAATTAATTCGATATAGGCATCAGGTGTTAATTCGAAATTAAAATCCATGCGCAATCCTTCAATCTCTACGGTGCGCGATTTAGCATTGGCATCGGTTCCGCTCTTTTCGAAACTGATATAAGATACCTGACTATTGTCGGTTTCCCAATCCAAAGGGATAAAAATACGCGTTCCTTTTCTGCTCTTGGCGTTGATGTTGAGATACAAATCATTGATGGGTCCTGAAAACTGACAGGAACCATTCAGGAATGCCGTTCCATAGAATATTTCATTGTCCCCTTTCTTGGTATTCAAGCCCATGAAGTTTTGTAAGTTGAGCATTTTGATGTCAATGGACATATCATCAAAGAACTTGTGTGTAATGGATCCGCTCACCGTACCTTGATTTTGTTGTTGGTCGAATATCTCCATATAGTTCATGGCGAATTTGCGGTCAGAAATGTTCATAGAACCGCGCAATGCATATCGAACTCCGGTATAATCCACTAAAAATGAGCATGAGTCCAATACGGTTGTTCCCGAAAATGAAGGCTCATCAAAGGTACCTCCAACATACAAAACTGCACTTAAGTTACCCCTGAATTCACTCGCCACACCCCGAAAGAATTGCTCTAAAGGTTTAATCTCACCATTCTTCCATGTCATTTTTAAATCCAGGTTTTCGCGAGATTGACCTAAATTTAATTTGCCAATGATTTCCAGATCTTTCAACAACCCGGCCTGCATGGTACTGTAAACATCCATTTCAAAGGGAGAATTACCCGATGGCTTTGTGATCAGCGAAAAATTTCCGAGCGTGTCGTTGTTGAGTTTTAGATTTTCGATAATTAAGTCTGAATGAATCAATGGTTCAAACCACTTACCACTTACATTTAATGAACCATTGGTAATTCCGCCAAGACGATCTGATCCCATCAAAGGTGACAAAATTGTTAAATCAAAGTCTTTCAGCCACAGGCTCATTTCTGCCTCATCGTTTGCATACACAAAGCCATTTAAATCCAAACGTTCTATGCCTGAGAATAAACTGAGGTCGCTTATCGAAATGTTTCCGTTGCTTACCCTGATCTGATTTTTGGGGTCTATCTTCCAGACTTTGTTATACACGCTCAGCATACCGTCTTCAAGATTCAAACGCACACTGTCTTTCGTGAAAAGGCTATGTCCAAATGTGAAAAAACGCGCTTGATGAGCATCGTCATCGGCCAATAGCGTAAAATCCACATAGTTGGGCAGTATGCTGGCGTTAAACAAAAGATAGTCCAGCGTTTTTACCTGATTGGAGAGCACTTCGTCAATATCCATACTGAGATTGAGCAATTCACCGGGTTCTTTTTTTATGTTCAGATCCCATCGTTTTAAAACAATCTGATCATAAGCAATGGAATCGAGATTTCCTCTAAAATCAAGACTTCCCTCAGTGCTGTTATATGAACCACGTGCAAATCCCGGACTCAGTTTCCATCTTGTCTGAAAAAGAGACGATAAAATGTCAAGGCGCTTAAGCAAGGCCTGCATATTTAAATCAACTTGAGGAATTTTGCCGGAAATGGCCGGATAATAAGAGGGAAATAAATTATGAAGCAATTGATTATAAGCCTGATTCAATGTCAGGAAGCTGAATGTGCCTTCAACCGTTAAATCGGCAATATCAGACTGGAGAATTAGCGATCTTTTTCCACCATAGATTCCGGAAAAAAGTGAAGTTTCCTTCAAAGTGAAATACTGACCACCCCTTTGAATTTTCAAATCTGACACCTGGGCAGATCCCCTTAAATTGTCGAGATTAGCTCCGCGCAATTGAATATTCAGTGCAGCAGAAATATCGGATTTTATCGTATCGAGCTTCAATGCGTATAGATTGGCATTCTTTAAGGTTGCCTGAAAATTATATTCAGGGATTGCGCTGTTCAAATCAATTAAACCATTGAATTCCGCATCGATATTTTCATCCTTAATTTTAGCTTCTCCTTCAAACTTTTTCCGATCTACCTTTCCGTCAATGACCAGATCCGAGTAATTATAACCTTTCCAAAGCAGGTTTTGCACTTCACCATTCAATTGGGCTTTAAAACTGCTCAGGGTGAGACCTTGGCCATCAATATGTATATCGAAATCGGTGGTTCCGACGCCGGCTCCCTTCAGCAACTTGTTCAGGTCAAATGAACTGGCCATTAAATTTCCACTATAGATTTCTGGTCCCTGATCCGGGATTTTCATATTTAAATCTGAAATCAAAGTGCCCGCTTCTGTGGTCAAAGTTCCAAAGGCAACAAAATCATGTACGAACCCGGTAAATCTTCCCTCAAATTGTGAACTTCCCAATGCATAAACTTCTTCAGGAACCGAATAAGAACTCAGTAATATTCTGAGCTCCTTTGGGTCTATTGACAAATTCGAAATCTCTGCATCTAAATATGGGTCGTTCAATCCTCGCAATCGCAGGTCGCCGGTCATTTTTGTTTTTCGTCCGAATCCCAATTCCAACTCCCTGAGCCTGAAGTCTTCGGCTGTACCCAACATATGACCACTTACGGAAATTCTGTAGCGGTTTGGACTGAGTGATCGAGTGAAATACTCAAGGTCTCTCAAGTGAACATTGCTTTTGTTCATATGCGCATAAATCTGCACGCTATCTGTAAATTGATTCAGAGACAGATAACTGCTATAACTGAATTTGAGCCGGTCTCTGATCACGGAACTTTCTGTCTGCAGAAACAAACTGTCGAAATGCATATAGGTATTGCAAATGGTCACCTCTGACTGCAACTGTTCGACACTTAGTCCGGACCTTTCCAGACAACTGAATGTTTCGGATTTAAAGGAAATGGAGTCGTTTACCAATGAAAATTTGGTCAAATCGGCATACAAATCGTAGAAATGCAAATGGTTTGGGTCAAACATTCCCTTTTCAACAGCAGGATATCGCGCATCATACATGCGGAAATCCGTATCCCTGATCCTCACCTTTTTGCTACTGATGATCCAGGGTTTGCCGCTACTTTGTTCTGAAGAAGAAAAATAGTCAATGATGAATTGATAGTTGAATTCATCACCACCTTTGGGTGTTCCGAAACGAATCTTTCCTCCTATGATATCCAAAGTTCCTAATTGAATTCGTTGATTCTCACGATCAATGTTTCGAATACTGCACCCCAACCGCTCAAAATAAAACAGGGTATCTCCTTTTCTGTCTTCGATATAGAGATCGATCAGATCTACTTTATCAAAAAATCTGATATGAACGGCCTGCAGACTTACCCGGGTTTGTAACTCATTGCTCAGATATTCCGTGACTTTTTGAATGATATATTTCTGAACTCCCCGAGACCTAAGGGCAAGGGTAAGCCCGCCCAGTAAAATGAGCAGAGATAAAAGTACAATCAGTGTGATTTTCAGTACCTTTGACATGTTTTACCCACTTCAATATTACAACTAAGTTCAAACAAGCAGAGACATTACTATTCCCGGATGTATCCTAATCAAGACAATCTTTGCATACTGGCGCTGGAGACATCCTGCGACGACACCGGTGCGGCAGTGATGATTAACGGCAAAATACATTCCAATGTTGTGGCCACGCAGGAAATGCATGCCAGGTACGGCGGAGTCATTCCGGAGATGGCTTCGAGGGCACATATGGTAAATATTGTACCTGTGGTTGAAGAAGCTATGAAAATAGCAGGTGTGACCTTGAATGATTTACATGCCATTGTATATGCAAGAGGACCCGGGCTCATGGGTTCATTAATGGTGGGAAGCACATATGCGCGCAGTTTAGCTTTGGGCCTGGGAATCAAATCTTTAGGTGTCGACCATCTGAAAGCCCATGTGTTGGCCCATTTTATTGATGGAAAAGGTCCGGAATTTCCTTTTCTGAACTTATTGGTCAGCGGTGGTCATACGATGATCGTAAAAGTAGAAAGTCCAAATCGAATGGAGATTATCGGAAAAACTGCGGATGATGCGGCCGGTGAAGCCTTTGATAAGTGTGCTAAGCTTTTAGGTCTTCCATATCCGGGTGGGCCCTGGATCGATCGGCATGCACAAAAGGGCAACCCCAAAGCATTTGCTTTTCCTGAGAGTAGAATGCCCTCTTATGACTACAGTTTTTCAGGTTTCAAAACTGCCGTCCGTTACTTTTTACAAGACCATAGCGAAAAAGATCCGGGTTTTATTTCCCGGAATATCGATGACATATGTGCTTCCGTACAGGACAGTATTGTAAATTATTTGCTTAAAATATTCAAAGAGGCAGCTAAACATGAAAATATACGGGCAGTGGCCATCTCCGGAGGTGTTTCTGCAAATTCATCGTTGCGTAAGGCATTTGAACAATTGGCATCAGAGCTGGGTTTGCCAGCATTTATTCCCAAATTTGAGTATTGTACAGACAACGCTGCAATGATTGCCATGGCTGGTCATTTTGCCCTTTTAGATGGACAATTGGACGCACCGGATGCAATGCCATATGCAAGAAATGATGCAGATTTCTGAGAAGTGTGCAACAGCACATGTATTTTTGGCATCTCTTTCGCTATAAAGGCAATATGAGTCAGTCTATTTTTCATAGTTATTTCCGATTGAGTTTACCGGCTTTGCTTGTATTCATCAGTACCATCTCTATCCATGCACAAAACACGGATACACTTTTGTACAAAAATCTTGGGGTTCAAACCATGAACAGCTATGTTAAATTTATGATGATGGAAAGGCAAAGGGATTCATGCCTGAGTGAAGAGCGCAAATTCAATGAATTCGGAAGAGTCACCTGGATCAAAACCAATTATACCTGTATGGGCTGGAACAGGGTTGATGAAACACAATTTACTTACAATGATGATCAGTCGATTCGTGAAATAAAAATATTCAGCAATGATCAGATTATCAATGTGGTAACATATGATTACAATCATAAAGGCCAGTTGACCAAAGAATCCCGTGTTTCATATGAGCCTGCTGATACCCTGATTTCATTGTATGCACAGACCCTGGACGACAGACAAAAGCTGATCAGAGAATCCATTAAAAGCAATCAGGAAGACAAACAGCCCTCCTATACGCGCATTTTACATTATAAAGATACGTTGCTGAGTAAGGTTGAAATTGTTGATGATACCATGGCGATTTTAGCCACCTATACTTACTACTACAATGCCCAGGGCCAGCCGACGGATATCACTTTCGAAAGTTTGAAACCTTCATATTCCTATTCTAAGGAGTTGTTTGATTATACAGACGGAAAGTTGAGCCGAATGACGAATACCGCTGACAATACTGCCACGGAATTTATTTATGACCAAAGAGGCCTGATTACTCAAACATGGTGGTATAACCGATTTGGTCAGTTGGAAAGGATATATTACAATCATTATACCTTTAAAACGCGATGAATATGGTCGCTGTGATGGCAGGTGGAGCGCTGGGAGCATTATGCAGGTATCTGATTCACCTGTCTATGCGGGCAGCATCAGGTTTTCATTTTCCATACGCAACATTATTTGTGAATTTATTGGGTTGTTTTTGCATAGGAATTTTGGCAGCACTGCTTTGGCAGGAAAAATATGGTCAGTTGCAACTGTTTTTAACC
>CAZTGZ010000039.1:0-284 GCA_964613385.1 uncultured Chitinophagaceae bacterium | reverse complement strand
ATTTACGACGTTTTCGAGTTTTGGCCTCGAAAGCATGCATTTATTCGAGCAAAAAGAATACCTGAAACTCGCTGTATACGTTTTAATAAGTAATGTGGCAGGCTTATTGCTGGTCTGGCTTGGATACAAAGGAGCAAAATATTTTTTTCCCGTATGAAAAGATTCTTTTTGATATTTCTGTTGGTTGGTTCATTTCTTGGGGTTAGTGCTCAGAAATTGTTGATTCCCATGGATGAGTCACAAAAAGATCATCTGAAAGCGTATGGCTTAACGTATTTTGTACT
>CAZTGZ010000038.1:15981-24704 GCA_964613385.1 uncultured Chitinophagaceae bacterium | reverse complement strand
GCCGATGCCGCCACCAGAGACGGTTATTTTCCCGGGTTGTCCTCATCCTATCAATATGACGCTGCCGGCAATATGAATTCGGTGGGACCGACCGGGGTCACCTTGACCTACAATGCCCTGAATCTACCCCAAACAGCCAATAATGGCATGACCTGGGACTACAGCGCTGACGGTCGCAAAGTCAAATATCAGGGGCTTTCCGACATCAGGGAATACGCTGATGGCATCGAATACGTCAACGAAGACATCTTTATCTACCACCCGGAAGGCCGGGTCTACAAGGATACCGCTGGTGAGTGGCTTTTTGAGTATTTATCAAAAGGAATACTTAGTTGGTTCAAAATAGGGTTTAGTTCCATAGTATGCCTCTGCTGGAGTGCTTTTATCCAACGTCGAATGCAACCATGCTACTGGTTTAATTTTGGGGGGAACTACAAACCACCCTGGTATTTCCCAGGTGATCATGGTTTCCGAATCTTTAAAGGATCATGGTCAACCACAAGATAGCAACTCTTCGGACCGCTAGCTTCTCGGCGAGTTGACCTCCTTAAAGTCACGAAGTGTTGAACTGCAGTAACTGACTTATTCTTAGTCGGAATGGTGGCACCAATACGTTCCAAAATCTTCAATACTTCCGTGTCCATCAATTGGTGATAAATCTCCTTAGTGGTATACTTCTCATTTCTGATGAACTTATCAATGATCTTTGATTTAATTCTAGACTCTAAACCCCTAAACCGCAGACTCACCAACACTCTGTACAGCTTTCTTTTTGAATATGATTTACTGAAATGGTTCTTCATTAAGTAGCACGTCAATTCGGTATCATGTGTGAGATTCCAGATCTGGGTATATATTTTGTGTAGTAAAGCGGTAAATTCATCGTCGATGGTTCCATTTTGGCCGAACTTGACATTATCCATATACGCTTTAAAGCTCGATCGATATCGGATCTGCCTTTTTGATGATGATTTTTGCAGAATAGATTTCTCCGCCGGAGTTAAAGACTTATGCACTTCCCAATACTTTATCTTGAACCCAGACGCCATCATCACTTTTTTTCTAAGACTTCCTTTTGCACTGTGTAGTTGTATGATATCCTGCTGTTGTTGTGCGTAATCTATCTGCAGATAGGAAATGCAGAGTTGATCATTAATGTCGCATCTTATCGGTAAATCAGATTTAATAATTGTGTTTCTCATTTCCAGAACACATTGCTCTGGCATAGAAGTACCTTGCACTAAATTCTGAAATCTATGAATAACATCAGTGGCATTTCCTATGTCATGAGTATATCCGAAAATAGATGATGTCCCACCCGGATTACTGATAAGAAACGCCTTTCTTACTCCTTTCCGAGAACGTCCAAGGATCTGCTTCATTTTTTCAATACTCAGCAAAGTATTGGGTCTTTGATAATCAGAGATCATTATTACAATAATAGGTTCAGGTTCAAGTATATCGATACCAGTAAAATAAGACGATGTTATAAAGTTGATGTCACCTGGTAACCTACCATCTATGATCTCACCATTGAAGTCCTGAATTTCCAGTGAGTACTTATCCCTACTCTTTTCGCTGCAAAGAATCCAGCAATCCAGATCCTTTGTAAGGATTTTGGTAGTTTGCAGTGCCATTTGAACGGAATTGACTGCAACAAGTATTTTGTGTCCTTTAGCATTCTTGAGACAATTGCTTATTAGCAACTGCGCTGCTTTTAAAGCATCCAAAGCTACTATTACTGAAAGTTCGATGTCCTTCCGGTCTTCCTTATCGATAAAATACTTTGATTCACTTTTAAGTCTCGGATCAGAAAAACTACGAGTTGTTGCAGAGATCAGGCACTTACTGTCGAACCTATGGTAATAGTCAATGCAATTCTCCATCTGTTTTCGATAAATTATTTCGGACTGGTAAGAATCGATCTCATCAATCATCAGAAAATATTCACTATAGATCTCTGACCCAATAGCATCGATTACCCTCCATAGACTATCAGCAACTACAATAATCTTTCTAAAGCCAATCTGTGTTTGATGATATACCCTAATATCGTCGAGTGAAACACTCCTTCGTTTGCCGGGAATCACACTCCCTACATATAAGGTACCTTTGGTTGCCTTTTGATCAGCAAGCACCTTGGTAGGCATCACAATGATGGAATTTCGATGTGAAGTGATTTCCAGGGATGTTGCACCAATTCCCGTAACTCGCTTGTCAATAATACCTGATGGGAGAGTATTCAATGCGTCAGACAAGTAGTATCCTTTTTTAAGGACAAGTTTGTTTCCAATACAAGACCTAATCGCTATTTGATTTTTTATATCAAATCCCCTTCTAAGTATCTTGCAATTAGTTGCTGAAGTCTTGCTTTTAATAGATTTTATAGCTATATTTGCCATACGTTGATTTTGAAAAAGAAAAGAATTTTAGTGGCCCAATTGCCTTTGGGCCTATTTTTTTAGAGCTTTTAAGATCTTGATGCCTTTACTATTTGGATTGTTTGAAGGTATAATCTTGAGCTCTTTGAGCTCGAAGAAATTCAAGCAGCTCCGGAAGCCAAAACCTTACTGAACCACCGAAATAGTGCCTCGTAATCTTTTTCGACCTACCCCAACCATCAATTGTCGATGGACAGACACCTGCAATTTTTGCTGCGTCTTTTTTGTTAAGATATCTTTCTTGGTTATTAACTTCAGCATGCCTATCCTTTAATTGCATGGCTTTAAGACAAGCATTTACCGAGTCAATCATAAGGACTTGGAGTTCATCTCTACTCATCTCCAACAATACTGTTTGTTTCATATGCATAATTTATTTACACAAATGAAACACTATGTGATGGTACATTTTGGACAAACGGGACAAAAGTCTTAACTGTCTAAAATATTCCTATGGGTTGTTAGAGGCAACCTCCTTCTTCTCAATAATCGCATGGAAATCTAGTTTATACTGATTGTATATCTTTGAATCTGGTTTACGAAAATATCCAGGGTCAATGACAACATTTTCGATGCATTTCATGATTGACGATGCCATTTGGGTATCTGAGATCATAGTTATATGTCCTCTTTCTTTCAATACCTGAATCCAAGCCTTTATCGCTCCCTTCTTATACCCAGTGAGTATATATCTATTAAGGCTATCAATGACGGGCGGTTTTACTTGACGCAGGTAATGCAGATATGGAGACAGGTCAATAAGCTCTTCGGCCTCCTTAAGCTTCGATCCAGCATGATTCTTAGATTGCTTTTCAAGAACTCTTGTTTGAGTTCTTTTAATCCCAAGTTCAAGGTAGGTCTTATACTTCCGCCATCCAAAGTAGCGCGTCAAACTATGATCAGGGTTATTCCAACTAGGTGTAATTTCATCAAATGTTGTCTGAGCAGAATCATTTATCAGGGACCAATAATGTTCATCTGATTCTAAAGGATGTGTACTCTGATATTTCTCCATTTTTTCTCGCTCGATAAAATTGAATCCAAAAATAGGTTCCATACGCTCAGCAACATTAAGATCTCCTTTTCTATCGACATCAGGGTCTATCAATTTCTTTCGTGTGAAACTAAGTTCTTCTTGGACTCTCCTATACCTCTCACTGACACTAAATCCCAAATCTTTCCAGTTCTTGAGTTTTCTTTTAAACTCTGATTTAAGCCCCATAAAGAAAATATCTGATGCTCGATCAAGATTCTCTTTCTGATGCCTACGAATCTTGTCGAGCTCCAATTGATCGATATGATACTTGACCAATTCTGGATCAAGCTTATTTTTTTGTACGTATTTGGCGGTCACTTGCTGTTCAAGTGATCCCTTGCCTTTTGGGGAGGCTTTTAACCAGTCATTGTAATCGAATTTTATAGTGTAATATTCATTGTCTTTTTCGTGTTTCATGAAAGGGATATTTAGTAAAAACATTATTCGGATTTCATTAACATCGCAATTTGTTTCGCCATCGCCTTTGCATTCTTCTTCTTGTCGACATTGATATATTCAAAGAACTGCTTTTCGGTACTGTGTCCGGTGATCAACATCAAATGGCCTGCCGGTATCCCAAGTTGATAAAAATTGGTTGCAAATGATCGCCTGGCCATGTGGGTCTGAGCCAATTCGTATTTCTTGTAGACCAACTCATGCACCTGCCCTCCGATGGACTTCTTGACGACAATTTCCTGATTGAACCCAGCTTTTTTAAGAATATCTTTCAGATACTCGTTCATCTTCTGATTACTGATTGCTTGGGGGGAGCGGTAATTGTACTTTTCCATGATCGTCCGCAATTCTGGCATCAAGGGAATGACAACTTCCGTATCAGTCTTTTGAGTATTTAGCTGAATCATTTCAATCCCGTCTTCCCGAATTATGTGTTCGGGCCGTATCCGAGTGAAATCACTAAAGCGCAGTCCTGAATAACATCCAATCAGAAAAAGGTCCCGGACGCGATCAAGACGAGGGATATCAGAAAGATCAAGATCGTACAATATTCTTAGTTCATCAAATGATAATACCTCCTTTCGAATCTTCTCTTTCTTAATGGTCCAACCTCTTTGCAGGAAGGTCTTCTTCTGAGTGTACCCTCTCTGCGTAGCTTCATGAAGGAATTGCCGGACCAACGACAGCATCTTGCTTGCATAGTTGGTTGAGTGCTCCCGAGGTTCCCGGTACATCCAATTCTCGAAATCATTCCGGAAGGTGTAATCAAAGTCTTCATAATTGAGGTCTTCCCCGCGGTCCTTACTGTACTCAATAAGGTGATTGGCGCACGTTCGAAGCATCTTCCAGGTACCACGTTTTGAATTTGGCTTTTGCATGCGCTCTTTGATATATGACGTCATAAACTCCATAAAGTCAGGAATTCTATTCCCTGTAGGAAAATGATTAGGCCTGGCGACTAGTCCAGTTCTATAATCCAATTCTTTCTTGAATTCGGACTCGACAATTTCGCCGAAATCAAACTCCTGGAAGATCTCTTTGGCAATCCTACCCCATTCGTTTAATCGATCGTTCAGGCTGGCATATTCCGGATGATTCCGGGTATTCTTGGCGAGAGTTTTATTATCCCAATACTTGGGAATCACCTTTTCACCGGTGGAATGCACAATACGGACCTTTTCCTGTGTACTGGGTATCGTGTACCGGTACACTAGAATGATGAGCACTTCATCATTGTCCCTCTGATGACTTTTAAGATTGAACCGGGGTGTTGGAATCTTTACTTGACGCGGCATTCTACTTCGATTGTGATATGAATCATTGTCTCACAATTTAAAGTAAAATTGGTTTAGTTGTCGTTTGGTTGTCGAAATTTATTGATGGATTGTAACAGCGAATAAGAGGACATGAGATCATATCACTGTTTATCAGTGCTTTATGATCAAATCAATGTCTCATTGTTTGCCTTATTCTATCAAAGTACACATCCTACCACCCCGACAATCTTTGCAAAGGTCGCCATCGGTAGATGGCGGCCTTTTTTTATTGCACCAGACCGATGAAAGCTTGCTTTCAGGAGGGATGGGTGAAATAAAAAAGTCGAGCCGTAGGCGAGACCCTTTACAAAGTCTGAGGATCTCTCCCCCACCTGAACTCCCAATATCATTCCATTACTTATCCTGAAGTCGCCATGGTTATCCTGGAACAAATAAGCAGGGTTAAAAGAAATCAGGCAGGCATGCTAACGTGACGGAAAAAGTATTAACCTATTGTGCAGTACAATTTCTAACCGGCACCAAGTGGAGTTGAAATTAAATAACTAAAAAATATGTAGATCCTGCTTGAAGATCAAGATGTCCAGGTTGTTGATATTAAGAAAAGTACTCATTTCTACAGTATTCCACATTTCCTTTATCTGAATCTGTTTAGTTTACACAAATTATTCTATAGTCATGGAGAAACTGTCTGACTGTATGCCATTATAATCAAAAAGTCCCCTGACAATAATGCTTGAGAAAGGGCTATCCCTGATCAAGTTAGAAGCCAACATCTCAGGAACATGTCGTTCGAATGAGAGAACCTACCAGTTTTCTGTTTTCAGACTATCCTCGATTCTGTAATCAAACAAGGCATTCATCCATATCAAGCTTACAAAACCTAAATAATATCATAAATCAGCCCTGAGCAGTAAACACCTTATTTAATAGCAATTTTCATTCTACCAACATTTTCATCATCAAAAAAGATCGTTTGATACCATCAATAGGAAGATTCGTGTAAAAACCCATTTCCGGTTTTCTCATTATTTACTTTTACCGCACAGAACCCTTTAATATCATCCCTTAATACAAATTCTCATGCCACACATCACGGTAGAAAGTCACCTACCTGGAATTACCGGCCTGCTGGAATACCGGCAGGATACAGCTGCACCTATCCGGGCATTAACTCAATTATTATTGAGAGGTACTTCCACTTTATCTGCAGGTGAGAGGGAATTGATCGCTGCCCTCGTGTCTTCCAGGAATCAATGTGTGTTTTGCACTACGGCCCATTCCACTGCTGTTAATATTTTATTGGGAGAAAACATGACCTGTGAATTGGTGAAACAGGATTATCAATCGGCCCCCATCTCCGGTAAAATGAAAGCCCTTTTGCACATTGCCGCACTGACCCAAATCAGCGGTAAGAAAGTTACTGTTGAGGCCATTGACACTGCCAGGATGGCAGGTGCTACGGATCAGGAAATACACGATACGGTGCTGCTCGCGGGATTATTTTGTCTCTACAATAAATACGTCGATGGCCTGGCCAGTATGACCCCGGCCGATCCAGACTATTATAATAAACTAGCGGAACGCATTACGACTATTGGTTACCATAGATTGCCAGGGGGGTATGAGCATTTAAAAAAAGAATCGATATAATTCCATGATAAATAACCAAGCAACTTAAGCAAGATATATTACAATTTACAATTCAAATTCAATTCATACAATGAAAAAAATTTTATTGTTTTTATTGATCACATTAACAACGTATTTAAATGCCCAAAATATTACTGGTTATATCCTGGATGCCCAGTCAAAAAAAGGACTGGAAGGAGCAGCTATCGCTGTGAAAGAAAGTAATGAAGGTACTTACTCTGATGTTGAAGGGAAATTTACGATCGTCACCGGAAAATCTTTCCCGGTCACCCTGGTGGCCAGCATGGTTGGATACCAGACCAAGGAAATAATAGTTGACAATACCTCGATAATCCGGATCGAACTGGAATTCGGTATTGAAGAACTTGATCAATTAGTTGTGTCTGCTTCCAGGGTGGAGGAACGTTTGCTGCGTTCTCCGATAAGCATTGAAAAAATGGACCAGAGGTCAATACAACAAGCTCCATCCGCCAATTTTTACGACGCATTGGTCAATTTCAAATCACTGGATATGGTCACCAGCAGTCTTACTTTTAAACAAATAAATACCCGGGGATTTAATGACACGGGTAACGGCCGTTTCCTTCAATTGGTGGATGGGATGGACAATCAATCAGCCGGTCTGGGTTTCGCCATGGGTAACCTTTTTGGGCCACATGACCTCGATGTCCATAGTGTGGAATTAATCCCAGGCGCTGCTTCCGCACTATACGGTCCTGTTGCTTTCAATGGCATGCTGCATATGATCACAAAAAATCCATTTGATTATGAGGGCTTGAGTGTCCAGACCAAGGTGGGTGTCAATCACGTGAAAGATGGTACCGATGAAGGGTCCAAACCTCTTTTTGATCTGGGGTTAAGGTATGCGAAGGTCTTCGGCAAGCGGTTTGCCTTTAAAGTCAACGCCGCTTATCTCACAGGGACTGACTGGTATGCCAATGACTATACCGATATCGATCCGAATACTCCGGAAGCCAACCGGGGTCCAAATAATCCCGGTAAAAACTCATTAAATATTTATGGCGATGAGGTTGCCCAAACTCTGGAAGGCATTGGCCGTGTATCACGTACCGGATATGAAGAAGAATACCTGGCAACTTACGATGTTTACAACCTTAAATTGAATGCCGCTTTGCATTACCGCATTACCGATAATCTGGAAGCCATCTATCAAGGCAATTTTAATCAGGGAGTTGCCCAATACACCGGGAGCAGCCGGTTTGTGATCAATGGGTTTAATTTATTTCAGCACCGGCTCGAACTGAAAGGAAGTAATTTCTATCTCAAAGGTTATTCGACGCGGGAAGATTCGCAGGACTCTTACAATACCAGGTCATTGGGTCAATTGATCAATCGTAGCTGGGTTAAAGATCTCAATGGATCGACGGTCAGTCCTGAACTTGCAGATGCCACCTGGTTTCAACGTTACAGTGCTGCCTTTAACGGAATGATAAATGGAGTAACTCCAAACAATCACGGAACCGCGCGGTTGTTTGCAGATGACGGCCGATTAATTCCGGGATCTGCAGAATTCGAAAGTACCCGGGATCGATTGATTCATACTCAGGGCCTTCAGGGGGCCGGTATATTCAGCAAATGCGGGATTAAGCATGTAGAAGGGATGTATGATTTCAGTTCCGTTTTCCATGATGTCCTTGACGTACAAATTGGAGCCAATTACAGAATTTACGACCTCAATACTGAAGGGACTTTGTTTGATGACAAAGGCAAAAATCTGACGAATGATGAGGTGGGTGCATTTATACAGTTGTCAAAGAATGTACTGAAAGAAAGGCTCAGATTGATTATGTCCGGGCGGTATGATAAAAATGAAAATTTCGAAGGCCGGTTCACGCCCAGAGC
>CAZTGZ010000038.1:0-15971 GCA_964613385.1 uncultured Chitinophagaceae bacterium | reverse complement strand
GGCCGTATATTCCATCAATGAGGACCATCATTTCAGGTTATCGTACCAGACCGGTTTCAGAAACCCCACGATCGGTGATCAGTATATCAAGCTTGATGTAGGGCCAATTATAATTTTAGGAGGGGCCCCGGTCAACTCCGAAGGCCTTAATGCCTATGAAAATTCTTTCACTGCAGCTTCAGTAGGGGCCTTCGGGAGCGCTTTCGGAGCCCAGGTAGGACAGGGTGTACCTTTTCAGACAGCCCTGGCCAACAATTTAGACCTGCTGGTAAAATCAAATGTTCCGTACATAAAGCCCGAGAGGGTCAGCAGTATTGAAGTGGGTTACAAAGCACTGATAAAACACAGACTACTATTGGATATTGGGTATTATTTCAGCCGGTACCAGGATTTCCTGATCAACACTGTAGTCATCAGACCGGACAACCCGGTAATCACAAACGGGTCGATCAACCCGGCTGCAGCGGCGGATATACTCGATGGTAAAATTCGGGCATTTCAGTTATACACCAATGCAGCAGACAAAGTTTCTATCCAGGGTATTAGTACCGGATTCACTTATTTTTTACCAAAAAATTATCGGCTACATGGAAATGTAAGCTGGTCCGATTTTAATCTTCTGGATGCTGACCCAAACAATATACCAGCTTTCAATACTCCTCAATGGAAAACTAATATCGTGTTTAGCAATCCGACATGGACAGACCGATGGAGCTATAGCTTGGCTTGGCACTGGCAGAGTGCATTTGATTGGTACGGCACCTTCACTTCACTCTCACCCGGAAAAATACCGGCTTATAGCCTATTTGATGCCCAAATTAGTTATAAAATCCCTACTTTAAAAACAACAGTTAAACTGGGAGCAAGCAATCTATTCAATAATTATGTTGTTCAGGCTTATGGCTCACCGGCGGTAGGGGGCATCTATTATCTGAGCCTGAACTTTGATCAACTATTTCATTAATTATTAGATGAGCAAAACCGACACCAAGCACCTTGTGCCTACCCTGATATTAAGTGTGCTGGCCTACCTCTGCGCCGGTGCGGTATCCACATTAGTATCGGTTTATCTCCCGGTGATCGTTGATGAGTTGGTTGACGGCAATGCTTCCGATCAGGATCTGGGATCTTACGGAGCTTATGTGAATGCCGTATTTTTATATGGCTGGATGGTGGGAGGAATCGTATTAGGAATGCTCAGTGACCGATACGGTCGTAAAAAAATATTGGCCTTTTCCGTGGCCCTATACGGATTAGCGACCTTGACCATCGTGATTGCTGCAGATTGGTATCTATTGATGGGATTACGTTTCCTGTCGGGAATCGGTGTAGGTGGCACCCTGGTATTATCAACCGTAATGATTTCAGAAATCTGGCCCGAACAAAGCAGAGCAATTATTCAAGGTATCCTGTCTGTTTCATTTCCGGTTGGAATTGTTACCAGCGGTGGGCTCAATTTATTATTTCCGGTCTGGCAACAGGCATTCTGGTTGGGTTTAGTTCCAATAACCGCCTCTGCCCTGATTATTCTGACTGTGCCGGAGTCTTCAAAATGGGAAGCCCAGGAACAGCGTGGGGCGACAAGGGTTACTTATAAGGACCAGGATGTCCGCAAAAATCTCTTGACCGGTGTTTTAATTTACGGATCGATATTGATAGGGCTTTGGGGTCTGTTTTCCTGGCTACCTACCTGGATACAATCAATACTTCCTGTTGATCATACCGGACAAAAAGAGCGTGGAATTACGATGATGCTACTGGGCATTGGTGGGATTACCGGTGGTGTATTATCCGGTTTTATTATCCGTTGGTTGGGGAATAAAAAAACTTTACTGGTCACTTTCACCGGACTGGCGTTCACCAGTGGGTTCCTGTTTCTTACCAACCTGCATTTTTCGACCATCGTATATTTTGAAATAGCAACCTTGTCCTTATTCTTCGGCATCAGCCAAGGTGCGTTAGCCCATTATATTCCAGAATTATTCCCCGTGGTAATCAGGGCTTCTGCTACAGGGTTATGTTTTAATATTGGTCGATTTTTTACAGCGACAGCTGTATTTTTTGTTGGTGCATTGGTTACCCTGCTGGGTGGTTTCAGCAAAGCCCTGTTGTTATTTTCAATTACTTTTATCATAGCCTGGATCACTACTTTTTTCACCCGAGAAAATCAAAAAAGAATTGCACCCGGATAGTATTTTTTATTTTCTGTTTTTGTATTTGTTTTGTATAAAAATCAAAAAAACAATTTTAAACAATTTACAATTTATTGAATCATGCCCTATATACCACTTCCTGAAGGAGTTCCCGGCATCAGAAGTCTGGCACTTCAATATCCTGAATCGGGGAAATATTTATATGAGCTTGTCCAGATTTTATTGAGGCATGAATCGCCATTGACTCCGGCTGAACGCGAACTGATCGCTGCTTATGTATCGCACTTGAACGAATGTAAATTCTGTTGGAGCAGCCATGCAGCTGCTTCCCGGTTCCTTTTCCGGGATCAATCCGGGATAGTAGACATGGTGTTAAAAGATTATCAATCTGCACCAATTTCCGATAAACTGAAATCCCTGCTGACCATAGCTGGCAAGGTTCAGGAGGATGCCAGGCTGGTGAGCGTGGCTGATGTATCGCTGGCAAGAAGCCATGGAGCAGTTGACAGGGATATCCACGACACTGTGCTGATTGCGGCTACATTCTGTATGTTTAACCGATATGTGGATGGATTGGCTACGTTGACACCGGAAGATCCGGATGCCTACATTCCTATGGGGGAAAAGATGGCTAATTCAGGTTATGTTCCTCCGGTTATAATTTGACACGTGGCTCATATACCCTTAGATGAATCCAAACCGGGAATGCGCAGCCTGCTGGCTTACTATCCGGCTATTGCTGGGCCACTCATTGGCTTAATGGAATTGATGATGCGCAGCGACCAGGGTTTGAAAAAAGGGGAACGAGAATTGATTGCAACTTTTGTATCCGGTCTCAACCGCTGTATTCCCTGCGAAAATATTCACGGCGCTGTGGCCTGTCAACTGAATGGATACTCCACGGAAGCATTGTCTGAAATTATAAACAATCATCATCAGGCTCCTGTTTCTGATCGTATAAAGTCCATTCTGGACCTGGCAGCTCAGGTTGTACAAGGTGGTAACAAGGTTTCTGTCGAGCTGATTGATTCTTTAAAAGCCCAGGGATGCAATAATCAGGAGATCCATGATACGGTATTGATAGCCGCAATGTTTTGTTTGTTTAATCGATACCTGGATGGCTTAGGGGTCATCTCCCACGATACTCTGCACACTTTATCCGAAAGAGGCAAACACATTGCACAGCTTGGTTATTCCTTCTGACCGGTGTATTTCAGAATTAATCCAAAAAGTATGGCGTACATTGATTTACAAAACGAATTGCCAGGGATCCGCGGGCTTATGGCCTTCAGCCCAAAAACAGCCAAACCATTAAATGAGTTGGCTGAGACCTTGTTGCGTGATCTGGACAACAGCCTGAATCGTGGAGAAAGGGAATTGATCGGGGCCTATGTATCACATCTCAATGATTGTTTCTTTTGTCAAAATGTCCATGGGGCATTGGCCGGACATTATCTCGGCTGTGATCTGGTACAGATGGATGAGATATTACAAGGATCTGAAATCACTTTACTTTCTGACAAGATGAAAGCGTTGATGCCCATTGCTGCCTCTGTCCAGATCAGTGGTAAAAAGGTCACGCAGGACCATATTGACAAGGCCAGGGAAGCTGGCGCAACCGATAGGGAAATCCATGATACCGTACTCATCGCAGCAGCATTCTGTATGTTTAACCGATATGTGGATGGTTTGAATACCTGGGCACCGGACGACCGGCAATATTATATCAACCGGGCGCCCAATCGAGCATTGGAAGGTTACATTAATTTTAATCTGGATTATTAAAAACCATGTCAGCAGCTGGGTGGGGTCAAGATCCCGTGCATCCTGAATCGACTAAGCCACGAAGGGGGATGGGAGAGGTCGATTATCATTTGAATAGTTTATGTAGATAAGCGGTTGACATTTGAACGGGGTTCTTTAGAGGTGCCCTACTACTATTTACCAACACCCATGACGAATTTTTTTGGCATCAGTGTAGTTTCCAAATCAGGCTCCGTCTGCCGAAGCATTAGCGAAGGCAGGCTCCGTCTGCCAAAGCTTTAGCGCCCAAAAAACTTGATTCTAACAAGAACCTCAAGAATGCTTGCATTCGGAAGGGTCGGCAATAAAAAAGACGAGCCGGAGGCGAGTCCTTTGCAAAATTTGAGCATCTCTCCCCTTTAAGGATCAGCGTAGCGAAGGCAGGCTCCGTCTGCAAAAGCTGTAGCGAAGGCAAGGCTCCGTCTGCCGAAGCTTTAGCGAAGATATCTGCATTCCTCCCTTCATCACAGTTCAAAAGTATATAAGCCGTTCGGAATGTCTGTGAACTGTGACGTCATAAGTCATCCCGTTCATTTTTTGTAAGTGCAATCCTATTTAACCATAACCAATAGTTTTGGTTAAATATGAGTAGAAATTATAATACGACATTTCATCTGTAACATACACTAGGTTTTAATGTGCAGATACCCATGAGGTCTCGATGCTCCAAGGCCCTGCACAATATCCGGCCGTTACATAATTCAAGATATGTTACATCAGTCCTTAACATAAGCGATGGTTACATATCTCCCCTACTCTGTTACATCAGAATTTGTCTGGTTTCCCTTTTCAATTGACCTTTAGATCCAATCAAGCCGGACAAATCGATGGCTGTGGGTGGTTCTCCGGAATACTATCGATGCCGGATCTAATTCCATCCATTAGTTTGAAATTCAATTTTAAATTGTAAGACAATGCAACACTCATATCTAAAGTTTAATCTGGTCGGCCCGATATTATCCGCACTACTGCTTACAAATGTTCAATTAATGGCTCAGGGTCTTTTTCAAACTATTCGTGGATCGGTGGTTGACAAAATCAATAAACAACCATTAATTGGAGCTACCGTAGAACTGGGAACTGTGGCGGTAGTGTCAGATCTGGATGGACAATTCCTGTTGGAAAGCATCCCTGTAGGACGTTATAAGATTGTTTGTCGGTATCTTGGATACGCAACCCAGATCCTCGATGATGTGCTGGTGAACTCTATAAAAGAAGTGGTACTTGACTTTCAGCTTGAAGAAACCCCATTTCAGGCGGGAGAAGTAATAATACTGGCCTCCAAGCATCCGCACGAACCTCTGAATGCATTATCGATGGTGAGCACCAGGGCATTCTCCTCAGAAGAGACTCAACGTTATCCTGCAAGCGCCAATGATCCCGGTAGAATGGCGGTAGGTTTCCCGGGAGTAAAGCCAGCGAGAGATAATCGAAACGATTTGGTTATCCGGGGAAATCCTCCATTTGGTTTGTTATGGAGGGTTGAAGGCGTGGACATTCCCAATCCCAATCATTTTGCCAGAATCGGATCATCTGGTGGAGGCATTACCATTTTTAGCATCAGCATGCTCGACCATTCTGATTTTTCCTCAGGAGGTTTTGCCGCAAATTATGGTAATGCCATTTCGGGGGTTTTCGATATCAATTTTAGAAAAGGAAATATGGAAAACAGAGAACATACCTTTAGAGCAGGAATGTTGGGATTAGATTTTTCTACTGAAGGTCCGATCAAAAAAGGGAGCAGTTCGTATCTGGTAAACTACCGCTATTCAACCCTGGGTATCCTGGATGCTTTGGATATCCATCTGGTCGATGAACGGGAATCCAATACCTTTCAAGACTTATCATTTAAGACAAGCTTCAAAAGTCGCAACAAGAAACACAATTTATCAATTTGGGGCATGGGAGGATTAAGCAAAGAATTCGAGGATGTGGTTTCTGGAATCGAAAATTGGAAGACCTATAGTGATTATTATACCCGAAAATTTGATACCGATATGGGAGTTATCGGATTGAACAACCAATATCTCATCGATGACAAGTCCTATCTTAAATTGAGCTTAGCCGCCATGGGTCAACAAATCATCTGGAGGAATGATACACTTAATCAGAATCTTATTCCAACAGCTGTTAACGATGAAATCTATAATAACGATAAACTTACATTAAATGGCACCTATACTCGTAAACTATCTCCAGCTTTAACTCTTCAGAGTGGAGTTTTAGCTAGTCAACTAATTTATAATCTCAAAAGGATAAAATATCTTCCAAGGACCAGGCAATTACTGAATGAAGACGGCCATTCATTCCTTTTTCAACATTTTGCCAATCTTGCTATAAATCCGAACTCTAGATGGAAGTTGAATCTTGGAATTCACTCGATCCACTTCAGCCTGAATAATACCGGATCAATCGAACCCCGGCTAGGAACTGAATATTATTTTTCTGAAAATTGTTCCATTGCACTTGGATACGGTAAGTACAGTGTCTTTCTACCAATAGGCCACTATCTTGCCAGAATTACGACTGAATTGGGTGTCATCGAACAGCCAAATTTAGCGCTTAGTCCTATCATATCGCATCAGTTAATTACTACACTGAATTATCATTTCACGAATTACAAATTGAAAATAGAACCGTATTACCAGAAATTAAAAAATATACCCGTAGATCAAGATATACGGAGTACTTATTCACTAATTAATGAAATCGATGGGTACTCTACTCAGGCACTGACTGGAAAAGGCTCTGCGACAAACATAGGAGTCGACCTCACCCTTGAAAAATACTTTACCAATCAAGGCTTTTTTATCTTCAGTACTTCTCTTTCTGACTCAAAATATACCAGCCTGGATGGCACCAGCCATAATACCCGATTTAATAGTAACTTTTTTTCAAGCTTTATGGGTGCTAAAGAAATAAATCTAAACTCACACTCTATTTTACAGATTGGCACCAGAATCCTCTATGGACTAGGAGGTTATGTAAGTCCGATTCTTTCACTAGACCGGAATCCCTCTGATCCTTCCTTACCCTTACTGGATGAAAGCCAGCCCTTCACTGAAAGGGTCAAATCATATTTTCGCCCCGATATAAGAATTTCACTACGAAATGATGGTTCGCATTCATCATGGAGCCTCTCACTCGATATTCAAAATGTGGCTTCGATAAAAAACATCGATGTGATTGATCGAACCTTCGATCCAAAGCGGATAAAATGGGGATTCAGGGAACAGGCAGGGATGGTGCCTATACTCAGCTTTCAAATCGATTTTAGCTGATCGAACAAGATTCTACATTAGTTCAGTTTTATCTTTTATTAGCGCTTCGAGACCTCCTTCCATCACTTTTAAGTTTCTGAGAAATGTACTACCAAAAGTATGACCCCTTATGCTTTATGCAAAAGAAATGGCGATAGTATTAAAAATCCAAAAACATACACACGGTAAATTAGTTGGCAGGCACTATTTCCAGTTTATTCGATTCAATAATGACTGTCAGCCTTATAACACCGATTCATTCGATAGAAAAAAGTAAAATGAGCTATAATGCCTGGAGGATAATCTCCTACGGCTCTAAAAAATACAGTGTAAAAAAATGACCTCTGACCAAAAAATACATATAGTACATAATCCTCTTTCGGGTCCATTTCTTTGCAACAAATCACGTAGTAATAAGAAAACTTCATTTACTAAATATTTAAGAATTGAATGCCCTTTTCATATTATACAACACCCCGGAGACGCAACAAAAATAGTCCGAGAAGCTATATCCTCAGGTGCAAAATTAATAGTGGCTTCGGGAGGCGATGGCACTATAAACGACGTTGTCAACGGTTTCTTTAGGGAGAGAAAATTAATTAGCCAAAATTGCATTTTAGGAATTATAAACCGTGGCACTGGGCAGGGTGTAGCCCAATCATTAAGATTGCCATCCACTTTAAAGAGGCAATTTCAATTATTGCAGTCTGAAGCGATTCGACCTATTGATATTGGCATCGTCACCTTTCGAAATAAGATTGGTCAACAAGAACAAAGACTATTTGTAAATAATTGTCAAATCGGTATCGGTAGTGATGTAGTGTCCAATGTATCGCACCAACATAAGAAATTCATAGGCAAGTCAGCATTTGGATTGGTGGCATTCCTAAAACTATTTTCAGTACAACCGCAACGCATCACAACCTCGATAGATGGCCGTAAACCTTTCTCAGGAAATACTATCGGAATCGTCATCGCTAATGGTGACCGGACAGGAGGTGGAATGAAGTTAGTTCCTAAAGCCATATCCGATGATGGCCTACTGGACATTCTATTCATCGATGAGATGACCTTATTTAATCGGATTCTAAATATGTTCAGAATATATACTGGGAAACATCTTAAATCAAAATATTTTCACCTGTATCGAGGACGTACTTTTAAATTCTCCGCCCAAAGGCTAACTAAAATAACGGCAGATGGGGAAATGCTTGGGTACTTGCCGGCAGAGATTGAAATCCTATCTGAAAAATTATTCGTTAAAGCAACTCCAAAGTGAAACTGAGAACAATAATCTTAAAATCGGAAAGAATAGAGTTTGAAGTAAGAATGTTTATTTCTCTCTTCATCATTTTCTTTTATTGTACTCTATCACATCCAGTATTTAAAGGTGAACCAAATAACATTCAAATCATCCTGGAAGAATGTTTCAACCTGCGGCAAGATATTGGTTTGACCTCTGGTTACATACTTATCTCATTATTATTAATCATGGCTTCATTATTAAGAATGTGGTCTGGCAGCAAACTCACTTCTCATAGAATAATGGCATTCAAAGTGCAGAAAGATCAACTGATCACAACAGGTCCCTTTACCATAGTTAGAAACCCAATATACCTTGCAGATTTCATCGCATACTGTGCCTTCACTCTATGCCTACAACCAGTAGCCCTAACCATGCCCTTTATTATTCTAATACATTATCTGCGATTAATCAAGTATGAAGAAAAGTCATTGGAAACTAAATTTGGCTCGAAATTTACAGCATATAAATCTTTCACCCCTCATCGAATATTCCCGTCCTTGAAAAATCCAGGAGTAATAGTAAAGGCATTAAAAACACTTTCCATCAACTATGATGGATTTAGAAATAATGCTCCCTATCTCCTCTTTATACCCGGATTTATCATTGCAGCTATAGTCGGTGATTTCAGATATGCCTTTTTTATTGGAATGCCGCTGGTCTTGGATTGGGCGATTATCCATACTTATAAAGGGTTAAGAAATGACAGCGAATAAGACTCATACAAAGTCAATTGTATTAGAGAACAGGCTGACAAAATCCAGAATACTGAACAACATTCTATATGCACAATGCTGGGAAGATCCTCAAATAGATCGCGAAGCATTTAATACTACTTCGGAAGATGTTATTTTCTGTATAACTTCTGGAGGATGTAATGTTCTCACTTTCTTAATTGATAATCCGAAAAAGATCATTGCCCTCGACATCAATACATCACAAAATTATCTGCTTGAACTAAAGATTGCTGCATTTCGTAGACTGAGTTATGAAGAAATGTTAGAACTGTTCGGAGTTACTTACTCTTTTCGTCGGCTCCAATTATATGAAGAGGTCAAAGGAGAATTGAGCGTAAACTGTCGTAGTTTTTGGGAGCTTAATCATGGCAAATTGAAGCATGGGCTGATCTATTGTGGACACTATGAAAAATATATGAGTATGCTGAGGAAATGGTTTACCGTCCTGGTTGGTAAAAGAGCCATATCAGCAATGTTCTGCTCGGAAGGCCGATTGCAAAAGGAAGTCATTTACAAAAATCTTTGGGAAAATTATCGATATAGGGAATTTACCCGGCTTTTTCTGAGCCGGTCCCTAATGAATTTATTCTTTACCAGGAGTTTTTTCAAATATCTCGAAAAGTCATTTTCCTTTGGAGATCATTTCCGTAATCAAATTAAAAAAGGTCTACTTGAAACTCCACTCAAGGAAAACTATTTCATTGCATTTATTCTTTTGGGCAAATATTTCAGCCTGGATCATCTTCCTATCTATTTGAGAAGAGAAAATTTTAAACGGATAAGGAAAAATATCGACCGAATTGAAATAGTGAATAAAGATTGCCAACAATATTTCTCAGAAATCAATGACAATACCATTAGTAAATTCAACCTAAGTAACATTTTTGAATGGATGCCATTCGAAGAATTTGAAAATATACTTAAAGAGATAATGCGCATTGGAACAGATCAGGCGATTCTTACTTACCGCAATCTATTGGTTTCAAGGTGCAGGCCCCAAAGCTTGTCAAAATGGATCCTACCTGAAACAGAATTGTCGCAGAGGCTTCATGCAAAGGATTTAAGCTTCATTTATAAAAGATATGTAGTAGAAAGGCTTCTCAAATAGAGGAATGAGTTAAAATAAAAAGTAACAATTAAATATTAGTAAAGCAGAGCTAAAATACCATGGAATACCGCATTAGTTCAGTTTGCTCTCCATCAGATTGGCTTGATTTTATAGCAGTACCGAAATTGATATATAAGAATGATCCACAATGGGTTTGTCCTTTAAAATCGGAAGTACGCCGATCACTAGATCTCAAAAAAAATCCGTATTTCAAAAACTGCGCGGTAAAGCTATTTATATGTCAAAAGCATGGCGTTCCCATCGCAAGGCTAGCCGTAATTATCAACTTTCTTCATTGGCAGAGATGGAACCGGAAGACGGCTTTTTTTGGATTCTTTGAAGCGATGAATGACCAAATAGCGGTTTCACTCCTATTCGACCAAGCAAGAAATTGGTGCAGAGAAAAAGGTGGAACTCACTTGCAGGGCCCATTCAATCCTAATCATTACTCTGAATTGGGACTTCTTATTGAAAATTTTAATTCTCATCCCCAATTTTTTGAGCCTTACAATCCTCCCTACTACAAAGAATTATTGGAACTGACCGGATTTAAATTAGAAAGGAAACTCCATACCCGCATCAATCGGGATGTTCCTGGATTCTTGAGACGATCAATACCCAACAATATATTTTCCAATCGGGGAGGTTTTCAAATAAGGCCTTTTCGACTACTGGATATGAAACAAGAAATGGAACGCATCAGGGAGGTCAACAATGAAGCTTTCGCTGGCAATTGGAACTTCTTGCCTTTGAGTAAAAAAGAGTATCAATTCACTTCCAAGTATCAATTCCTGGTAACAACTCCCAAGCTAATACAAATAGTAGAGAAAGCCAGTAAACCGGTCGGTGTTCTGCAGTGTGCTTTTAACATCAACCCACTAATTCAGAAAATGAATGGGAGTACTTCTCCCTGGAATTATCTGACATTATTAAATAATCGACGTTCAATCAAAGAAATTGTCATTTTCAGCATAGGAATTAAAGATAAATACCGCAATTCTTTTGCGTTCCCTCTTATACTACAAGCTGCAAAGAACCTCGCAAATAAATATCCCACTATTTCTACTACCTGGATGACTGAAAATAATTACATGGCCATAAAAGCGTCCACATATCTGGGATTAGAACCTTATAAATGGTTTGGAATTTATGAAATGGTAATTTAATTAGACACTATGTTCCATAAAATACGACACAAACCACTACATCCCAGAGATTGGGGATTTGGAGTGTCACATAAAAAAGTCCTAATGATAGGTTCATGCTCAACTGTGGATCTGGCAAAGCATTATGGGACACCATTACACGTAGTTGACGAAGAAAAAATTCAGAAAAACTCCAAAGATTTCCTTGATACCGTTAAATCCATATACCCGGCGGATGTAAATGCGTTTTATGCTTTTAAATGTAATTCCGTTCCAGGAATTATAAGTTTAATTAAGGACACTGACTTGGGGGCAGAAGTTGTGAGTGAAATTGAGCTACAGTTAGCCATTGACTTGGGATATATCGGAGAACAAATTATTGTCAATGGTCCATTTAAATCAAGACAATTCCTGATTGATTGTCTTAGGTCTAAAGTACGTTACATCATTATCGACTCACTAGAGGAACTAAGGACCTTGGTATTGGTTTGCCGACAGCTCCATCTCCAGGCTCAGATCTAAGAATTAATCCAGATTTTATTCCGAAAGGAATGAACCAAGGTAGTGCTACTGGAAGCAGGAGAGGATGTGCATTTGGGCTTGATTGGAAGGGCGGAGAAGTTGAGGCGGCATTTATCCTGATTAAGTCCTGTGCGCTTCTGAGTTTCCAAGGATTTCACATCCACATCGGTACTGGTATATGCCGAACAAAAGATTATACGCTGGCCTTAAAGAGTTTAAAAAAATTAGTCGATATGACTCTGAAATCGGGCTTTAAAATTGCTGCTTTTGACGTTGGCGGTGGTTTAGGGATACCCACTTCAAGGGAGATGACTACCATGGAAATGTTGGCCTATCAAACGATGGGAAGATTGCCAAATGGCATACCTCAGAAGCGCGACCTTTCCTTTAAGTCTTATGCAGAAGCAATCACTAAGGGAATGAATGATTTATTTGGGAATGATCTTCCAGAGTTGCTACTGGAGCCAGGGAGATGTATTGTGAGTTCGAGCCAGATCCTTCTCTTGGGAGTGCACCAGATCAAGGAGAGAAATGGCATTAAAAAATGGGTGATAACCGATGGAGGTCTGGGAACTATAACAAAGCCAACTTATTACGAATATCATGAAATTTTCTTATGCAATGACATCTTTAGACCAAAAAAAGAAAAAGTAACAATTATCGGACCTGTATGTTTTGCCTCCGATATCGTCTATCGAAATAAATATATGGCCCAGATACTTCCTGGTGAGATCCTAGCCGTGATGGATAGTGGAGCTTACTTTACTGCTTGGGAATCTTCCTTTGGCTTTGCTAAACCAGCAGTAGTTGCGGTTAAAGCGGGGACCCATAGGATCTTACGCCGAAAGGAAATTTATGCCGATGTAGTACAAAGGGATATGAAGACATAACCAAAATTTGCAGAAATATTAATTAGTCATCTTTAGAGAATATGAAATATCAAATTAAACCTAAAATAAAGCCGGTTATCAAAGGTAGTTTGAATTTTGGATTGGTTCAATATCAGTCCGATTCGGAAATGCTTCCCTATATTTCGATATTACTTGAGACTCTTAAAGGTATGGGGCATCGGGTTTCTCCATTGGAATCAAAATTGAATTTCGTAATAAATTTGATCAATATTGAAAACCCAAAAATCTACAGAAGAAAATGTCAAGAAGAATTTGTCATCTCCTTCGGACTAATTCAACCGACTTCTACTCAGAATATTAAATCGATATGTTACCATGCCCTGGTAAAATCCTTATCTAATTTATTTTTTGGTTTCGAGAAAACGCAGCATGGAGATGTTTTAGTTAATTGTATCACTCCTGAAGTGGGGTTCGTTCAATTTCCTTTTGATCCTATGCGGATCATCAGATACATGGAACCAGTCATACATGCCCACCTGGTACTCGACAATATCTTTATTTGCGAACTACCAAGTAGTACTTCGATTTCCATCCCAGAAGTACAGCAATTGATAAGATTTGGAAAGATACTAGACGGATTAGGCCTGTTGCCCGCACCCTTTCCGCTCAGTAAAATAATTAGTAAGGATTTGGCAAGGAGTATTTATAAATTATATCGTATTAAAGGTCTTAGTTATGGTAATCTCAGTATCAGAGCGAATTCAAATCCTACAGGCGGAACAAAATTCTGGATGACTGCTAGAGGAGTCAATAAGGGGCAATTAAAAGGAATCGGAAAAGATATCTTACTCGTATCCGGCTATGACGAAATAAATAATAATATGATCGTTAGTATCCCAACTGATCAAGATCTTACATCGAGAGTTTCAGTTGATGCAATTGAGCACTATCTTATTTATGAGAATTTTCCTGAAGTCGGTGCGATAGTACATGTACATGCCTGGATTAGTGGAATAAAAAGTACTGAACAACATCATCCTTGTGGGAGCAGAGAGTTAGCCGAAGCAGTGGTAGAAATACTTTCCGAATTACCTGATCCTGGCAAAGCTGAAATCGGGTTAAAGAATCACGGATTAACCATAACCGGAAATAATCTCGAGGAAATATTTGACCGAATCGGCAATAAATTGAATACCAATGTTCCAATGTTCGAATAGTAGTCATGCTTGAACTAAAGTTAATACTTCAACAGAAATTGCGGTTTGGCCTAACTGTATCGGGGATTGCTCTCTGTTCAGTACTGATGTTGTTTCTACTTTCAGTGTACCGTGGTGTAGCAGTTGGCTCGATTGCGTATATCAGAAACTCTGATGCTGATTTCTGGATCATGCAAAAACATGCAACTAACATTTTAAGATCGACATCATTACTACTTACTGCGACAGGAGAAAAACTTAAAAAGCTTGATGGTATAAAGTCAATATCCCCCATCTTATTTGTGATGGCATCGACAGATACGCCGAAAGGGCCAGCAACACTTTTCCTTACCGGCTATAACTCTGCCACAGGTTTTGGAGGCCCTCCCAAAATTGTAGACGGACATTCGATTAATTCCGAAAACCAGATCATTCTAGATCGTAGTTTTGCCGCCAAATACAGACTGCAAATTGGCGAGTGGCTACTGATTAATGGAGATTCACTTAAGGTAGTAGGTTTAAGTAGTGGTACCAATATGTTTGTAATTCAATATGCATTTATAGATATTAGAAAATTATACTCACTGATTGAAATAAATGAAATTGCTACCTGTTTTCAGGTTCGCTTGGATGCAAAAACTGATCCTCACCACTTCAAAAAGTCAGCTTCAGAGGATTTCCCTAATCTGGCCTTTTACCCAAGGGAGACTTTCATAGAAAACAATGTCAAAGAAATGGAATCGGGATTATTACCACTGCTGTTCATGGTAGCTTTTATATCCGCTGTAGTACTTTCTGCTATAATTAGTTTAATACTCACAGTGAGTGTTTTGGAGCGGAGGATGGATTATGCTATTATTAAAATAATAGGATGCCCCAGGGGCTTTACTCAGCAAATAATTATAAAGCAAGCAATGATCTTCGCTATTTCAGGCTTAATTGTCGCCCTGATCCTGTACTACCCGTTAACAAAACTAATTGAATTGGCATCACCCGAAATTTCTACTGTAACGTCTTTAGGGCATGTCATATGGGTATTATCAGGAGTAATCATCATAAGCTTATGCAGTTCAATAATTCCCTGCTTTAAATTGAATCATATCTACCCATTAGACGTTTTCAAATGATATGAAAAACCCACAAACAATACTGGCTCATTTGGAAAATGTTTCCAAGACTTTTGAAAATACAGATAAAGGACTTGCATTGCTTAAAGGTGTGAATTTAGTGGTTCCGAGAGGGAAAATTGTACTTATAATGGGACCCAGTGGAAGTGGAAAGACTACCTTACTAACCCTCTTAGCAGGTCTTCAGCAACCAAATTCAGGTAATGTATATTTATTTGGAAAGAAAGTTGAAGAATATTCTAAAACTGATTTACAAAAATTAAGAGCGAATAAAATCGGATTTGTGTTCCAATCCTTTTATCTCATAAATTCGTTGACAGCGCTGGAAAATGTAATGCTCGCAGCAAAATTTGCAGGCCTACCAAAAAAGACCGAAATAAATCGAGCAAAATCCTTCCTGAATCGATTTGATGTCGGCTACCTTGCCAATCTTTACCCGAGAACCTTCAGTCAGGGTGAAAAACAAAGAGTCGCATTGGCACGGGCGCTCGTTAATAGTCCCTCATTAATTATCGCAGATGAGCCTACTGGCAGCCTTGCTTCCGACCAAGGTTTTGCCGTTATAGAATATCTAAAGGCAGAAGTCCAAAGACAGAATCTCAGTGTACTCCTAACTAGTCATGATCAAAGAATTGAAAAATGGGCTGATGAGATTCACTATTTGTCAAATGGAAGTCTTGCATCTATTTAGCAGTACCTTTGTTTCATGAAAGACCGACAAATCTAGATTACCTTATAGATTCAGCTAATTATTGAGCATCTGTAC
>CAZTGZ010000037.1:2319-24744 GCA_964613385.1 uncultured Chitinophagaceae bacterium | reverse complement strand
CCATTCAAAAAGGTACGATTATTAAAGGTGGTGCCAATAAGGGAACGCTGATTATCACCAGAAATGGAAAAATTCAGGCAGTTGGAACTAAGAATCAACCGATTGTATTTACGTCAAATAAGCCTGTTGGTCAGCGTGCTACCGGTGACTGGGGTGGAATCGTAATGCTTGGAAAAGCTCCTATTAACCGTCCTACAGATTGTTCTACTTGTCCCGGTGCAGCAGTTGCATCAGGTGAAGCCGGCATTCAGAATGCGGTAGAAGGTGATTTGGACAATGCCAACGGAGATGCTCTTTATGGTGGAAATGATGCCAATCACAGTTCAGGAGCGTTGAGCTATGTTCGTCTTGAGTTTGGTGGAATAGTAATTACTCCCGGTAACGAGATTAACGGATTAACCATGGGTGGAGTTGGAAAAGGAACTCAATTGGATCATATCCAGGTTACTCAGGCCAATGATGATGGTTTCGAGTGGTTTGGAGGAAACGTTGACGCTAAGTACCTTGTAAGTCACAGAAATATTGATGATGATTTGGATTGTGATTTTGGTTATACCGGAAACATTCAATTTGCCATTATCCAACGTGACTCCAGTTGGTATGATATAGGATCTGGCCCAACAACCAATGGTTTCGAATGTGATAACGACGGATCCGGAACAGGTGCATTACCTTACACTGAACCAACTTTCTCCAATGTTACTGTCATTGGTCCATTGGCCAAAGGTACAACCCTGAGCTATTCCAATTCATTCCAGAATGGTGCACGTTTGAGAAGAAACTCTGCGGTATCTATCTTCAACTCTGTAATCATGGGATGGCCGGATGGAATCTTTATCGATGGATCCGGATCAGGCGTTAAACACCAAAATGATACCTTGTTGTTCAAAAACAACATTTTGGCAGGAAACTTAAGAGCAGTTCATAATTCATCTAGTCCGAACGGTGCGGCTGCCAGAACCAAAATCTTTGCAAATGGCAATGATTCAATCTTTAGCGCAACCGGCGTATTAAACGATCCGTTCAACTATACCAATCCTAACTTTACTCCGGCAACAGGATCAGCTGCAAATACTGGCGCTTCATTCAGCGGCAACAAAATCAGCAATTCTTTCTTCACTCCAACTTCTTACAGAGGTGCAATGGGTGCTGACGATTGGACAGAATGCTGGTGTAAATTTGACCCACAAAATGAGAATTATAACTCAGCTCCAATTAACTATCCTACCCCAACTGCACAGTTTGTAGCAGGTACCCCAAGCGGAAGAACCGTTGCATTTACCAACCAAAGTTCACAAGCTACCAGTTACTTGTGGGATTTTGGTGTGAGCAGCAGCACTGCGGATACCAGCACCAGCGAGAATCCTACCTTTATCTTCCCTACAAATGGAACTTATACCGTAACCTTAACTGCACGCAATAAGTGTGGAACCATTGTGAAGACGTTGAATGTGGTTATCAATGATATCTCTCTTCGTCCAATCGTTGATTTTGACTACACACAAGGAACTACGCCTGGTAACCGTGAGTTTACTTTCAATAACAAAACAGATGAGAAAGGTTTCACTACAACGTATATGTGGTATTTCGGTGATGGCCAGACTTCAACCGTGAAGAGCCCTGTTCATACTTACGCAAGTAGCAACGCTTACAATGTGAAATTGGTGGCCAATGGCACCAACGGATCAGACTCAGTTACCAAGACTGTATTGGTAAATGCGTTGAGCGTTCCCGGGTTTGGCGTAAAGGGTTACAGAATGTATCCTAATCCTGCATCAAACATCTTGCAAATTGATTTGGCTGTTTCTTCAGCAAATACTCAAATTGAAATTATTGACGTACGTGGAAGGGTTGTAAAATCCGTAACTACCGACATGAGCACCATTAACTTCGATTTACACGAATTGAATAATGGAGTTTACCTGGTTAGAATTCTACAGAACAACCAATTAAGCGCGGATCGCGTGGTGATTCAGAAATAATATCGATTCATTCAAATAGAAAGAGGCTGTCTCAAAAAGACAGCCTTTTTTTATTTCAATGGGTGGAAGTTATGGAGCATACACAAACCGGTTATTGCCTGCACAACCTCAGAAAAAGCTATGTGTTTGATCCGGAAAAAAGGAAAGTTTGGCTTAGGAAGCTACCGGAAATTGATCCAGGGATTTGGATATTCTTGTCAAAATTTCTTCTTTACCGAGCAGTTCCAGCATTTCGAAAATCGGTGGACCGCCTGCTGCTCCGGACACCGCGAGTCTTAATGGCTGCATGAGTTGACCGGTTTTCATACTCAGGGAAGTTGCGGTTTCATTCAACATCTGTTCATATTCAATTGCTCCGGGACTATCGGTAGATTGAACCCTGTTTAAATAGTCGCGTATGGCTGAGGCAACACCCGAATTCCATTTTTTGGCAACAGCTTCCTGATCCCAGCTCTCCGGTCTTTCAAAAAAATAACGGCCTTCAATAAACAAGTCTTTTACAAAAGTTACTTTCTCTTTCATTAAGGCAATCACTTTTAAAATAAAGGAATCTTCTGCCTGAATATTTTCCTCCTGTAATTGCTTTTGAATCACCGGTAATAACGCAGAGTTATCCGCCATTTGTATATACTTGTGGTTAAACCACTTGGCTTTTTCCGCATCAAACTTAGCACCGCTTTTGCTTACGCGCTCCAATGAGAAAGCTTCTACCAACTCATCTATGCTCATCAATTCGCGATTGTCTGATGGATGCCAACCCAGCAAGGCAAGCATATTGATCACGGCTTCAGGAAGATAACCTGATTCGCGGTATCCACTTACTTTCTCTTCTGTGAATGGGTCGGTCCAGGCCAACGGGAATACCGGAAAACCCAGACGATCTCCATCTCTCTTGCTCAATTTGCCGTTTCCATCCGGCTTTAACAACAAAGGTAAATGTGCGAATTGTGGCATGGTATCTTCCCATCCAAAGAACCTGTATAACATTACATGCAAGGGAGCGGATGGCAGCCATTCTTCGCCTCTGATTACATGGGTAATTTTCATTACGTGATCATCAACGACGTTAGCCAGATGGTAAGTTGGCATTCCATCCCCTTTGAGCAATACTTTGTCATCCATCTGTTGCGTGTGTACGACCACCCAACCGCGAATGATGTCCTGAAAACGAACTTCTTCCTTGCGGGGCAGCTTAATACGAATCACATAAGGGTCTCCGGCTTCCAAACGGGCATTCACCTCTTCCTGACTCAGGGTCAGCGAGTTTTTCATATTCATGCGACTGGTAGCGTCATACTTGGGACTCATTCCCCCTGCTTCCAGTTGCTTCCGCATTTGCTCCAATTCCTCAGCTGTATCAAAAGCATAATACGCATGTCCTTTGGCAATTAAATCCTCTGCATAAGCACGATACATTTCTTTCCGTTCGCTTTGGCGATATGGTGCATCTGGCCCACCTGTGTGCACACCTTCATTAAAGTCTATATTCAGCCATTTCATGGTCTCCACGATATAGTCTTCAGCACCCGGCACGTAACGTGTCTGATCTGTATCTTCTATACGTAAAATGAGGGTCCCATTGTGTTTTTTAGCGAATAGATAATTATATAAAGCGGTTCTTACACCTCCAATATGCAGCGGGCCCGTAGGACTCGGGGCAAAACGAACTCTAACCATGGATTTTGTGATTTTCGGACTGCAAAAATAGAACAATACCCTCGTTCATCATAGAACCAAAAATGTACTTATTTTCCAAAATTTGGAAATTGGGCTTCATAAAATACAACTCAAAATATAGTGTAAAGCGCACAATATCAATTAAATATGGATTATTTGCTCACTTGGAATGAAAGTTGAAATTGAAAATGCACTACGATTGATGATTATGAAAAACTTATTGACCTTAATGATGTGCCTTTCATTTTTAGGAGCATTTGCTGAAAATGATGAGCAAAAAGCAGCTACTCCTGCACATTCCGAAGACCTGATCGTTTCCAGTGCTGATTATGAAACCGATTTATATGTGGAAACAACCACAGAATCAAGTACGGTCGAATTACATGCTGAGGAAGCGGAATCTGAAGTTGCTCCTTATTAATCCTGTAATTTTCTGAGTCCTTCAGAAGCTCTGAACTCGATGGTTTTGAGGTATTCTTTATTCGCCTTGAAACCGATAGCCTGCTTGTAGTACTTTTCGGCTTCCGTGTAATTGAGTTGTTCAACGAAAATATCGGCCATAAACAGGCAAGCATAAGCAGCATAATAGGCATTCAGGGTTTTTCCAGTTGAAACGGTTGCTTTATAGAAGGCCAATGCCAATTCCTTTTCACCCAGTTCATCATAAATTCTGCCTTTCCGATAACAATATTCTGTTTGTTTCAGAACGGATTGAAAATCAGAAGCTTTCGCAGGTCTGATGGTGTTTAATGCATCTTTGAAATAAGCACCATCAAACAACAATCTTGCTTTTAATAATAAGGTATCGGGTATTTCATTTCTCGAAGCTTCCAGTTCTGCCTGCCGGTCTTCTTCGGCAATGGCATCCGGGGCGGATTTTACTTTAATCAGCCAATCATGGTAACCCTTCATATCATTTTTTAGCAAACAAATCCAGGCTAACTTGAGGTAGGCAGCTTTTCGGTAAATATGACCATCGTTGGTTTGCAGAAACAGTTTGAAATCCAATGCAGAATTATAATCCAGTGATTGCAGTCTGGTTAATCCGCGCAGATAGAACAATGCAGGTATTTTGTACTTATTGTTTTGGAGAGCATACGCAGATAACATGCCTTTGGTGAGTTGACTCTTTCCTTGTCTGTATGCAATCAGACTTCGCACATATAAGGCCAATGGATTTTGTTTATAATCTGATGTGTTGGCCAGCGTTATATTCCAGGCCTGTTGATTTTTGCGCAAATGATGATAGGTGAAAGCCATAATGTAAGCACATTCTCTTCCCAACCAATAATCTTCTCCTTGTAAATTAGTTTGCGTCCACAGGGTAAGCTTATTCAGTTTTTCGACATAGCCATGTTCTAACCCTGCAATGGCCAATAATTTTTGATATCCGGATGGCAGATGGACGGAGGCTGCTTCAAGAATGGCCATATTTTTAAGTGCCGGCATATAATTCGGATGGAACTTCCGAAGTGTTTTAAGTTTTAAATAGGCTTCCCTGAAATAATAGGCTGCCATGGTCTCGTTGCCGGAGCGCAATTCAAGCCATCCCTGATGCATGTATATTTCTGATTCAAAATAGGATTTGCGCAAATCGCGTGAGGTAAAATTCACAAGGCTTTTTAAGAGAATTTCCCTGCGGTTTTTCCAAATGGAGTAGTCTTTTGGATTCCCATTCAGAAAACACTTCAAAAATGATGACATTTCTGACAGGGCATGAAGAGAAGGAGTTGCTTTTGAAAGACTTATTTTTTTTTCGGCATCATCCAATTCAAGCTGATGAATTTGCGCCAAAATAGTCAGTTCACCCGATGAGTAAAGCGCAGCAAATGCACTTGACGGTTGAATTAAGCATAAGGATACAATAATTATTACTCTGAAAATCAGAGCGAATGGATGAATAAGGCCGGATAACGAATTATTCAGCTTTTTTTCTTCTGCGTGATTTTGGCTTTTCTTCCTCAACCTCATCTTCAAGGCCGGCAATACGGGCATCGATGTTTACACGACCGCAATGTTCGCAAATAACAATTTTCTTGCGTTGGCGGATATCAGACTGTAACTGAGGTGGAATTTTTGCAAAGCAACCTCCACAAGCACCTCTAACAACGGGAGCTATAGCAATACCATTGATAACATTGGTTCTTATCCTGTCATAAGCAACGAGCAACTTTTCTTCGATATTTTTCTCGGCTTTTTCTCTTTCCGTTAGGATATGCTCTTCTTCCTTTTCTGTTTCAACCGTAATTGAATCCAGTTCTTCTTTTTTATTGTTTAAGTCCTGCTTGCGACCTTCCAGGTTATTTCCAACTTCTTCAGAAAGTTCCTTTTTGAGTTCAATATTTTTGCGGTGTTCGGCGATTTTTTTCTCCGCAGCCATTATTTCCAATCCCTGAATTTCGATTTCTTTATTCAGCGCATCAAACTCACGGTTGTTTTTAACATTATTGAGTTGTTCGTTGTACTTGCGAATCAGCGTTTCTGAAGTTTTGATTTTCTCTTTCAGTGCTTTGATTTCGTTTTCGATTTCTTCAGACTCAAGCTCGATGTTCTGCAAACGGGTTTGCAATCCTGCAATTTCATCTTCCAAATCAGATACTTCCATCGGAAGTTCCCCTCTAACAGCACGTAAACGATCAAGTTTCGTGTCTAATTTCTGCAATGCATACAGTGCTTTCAGCTTGTCTTCAATCGATATAATCGCCATAGTTAGTTATAATATTTAACCGGATTGGTGATGGTCCTAGTAAAAATGACTGCAAAGGTAGGAAAAAATTCTGACAACCACCGGCCAATTAAATCAATTGTATATTTCTCACTTTCAAAATGTCCGATATCCGCAATCATGAGATGAGCATCTGCATCAAAAAACTGATGGTATTTAAAATCTGCCGTGACCAAAACCTGCGCGCCGGCCTGTATAGCGTCCTTCAACAAAAAACTTCCGGATCCTCCACAAATGGCAACTTTTTCAATTCGACCATTAAAATCCGTATATCTAATGCTGCTTAAATCCATTTGTGTTTTTAAAAATCCTAGAAATTCAGCAGCATCCATCGGTCTTTCGAGATTGCCGATCATTCCTGCGCCAGTTTGCGGATTCGTAATTTGATTCAGATAGATATTAAATGCAACTTCTTCATAGGGATGAGATCGTTTGAGCGCTTTTTCTATCTCATTTCTCCTGTAACCCGGAAACACGAGTTCCAGTCTGAGTTCGGCTTCCGTATGCAATTCACCAATCTGACCTACAAATGGCTGGCTGCTATTCCCGGCTCTGAACGTCCCCAATCCTTCATTTCGATAACTGCATTGGTCATATTGTCCCACTTGACCGGCGCCTGCTTCAAACAAGGCTTCCAATACTTTTTGAGAATGGGCAAGCGGACAATAGGTAACCAAGGTATATAAACTGTTGGCCATTGGCTTGAGTATGCGGGTATCCTTGAGTTTAAGGCGACGGGCAAATTCTGAATTTACACCGGCCATAACATTGTCGAGGTTGGTATGAATGGCGTAAACGGCGAGATCATTTTTTATGGCCTTTACAACACATCGCTCTGTTAGGTTTTTCCCGTTCAGGCGTTTAATTCCGCCGAAAATAAGAGGATGATGGGCGACGATCAGGTTGCAACCCTCTTCCAGGGCTTCATCCAAAACCTTTTCCGTTACATCCAGACAAACCAACACTCCGCTAATGATGAGATCCGGATCACCGATGAGCAAGCCGCAATTGTCATAAGATTCCTGTAACGACAAAGGAGCTTTTTCTTCCAGAAAATCGATGACTTGCCTTATTTTAATCATACCAAAGTATCTTTGGCTGCAAATTATAAAATCTGCATCAAATGCCCTTGCTCAACCTTATACTTCTGCCTTTTTCATGGCTCTATGGCAGCGTACTCTGGTTTCGCAATAAACTATATGACTGGCAGGTTCTCTCATCCTACCGACCGGATGTTCTAAGTATTTCAATCGGGAATCTGATTGCCGGAGGAAGTGGAAAGACGCCGATGATCATGTACCTCATTGAAAAATATGCAGGTGATTATCGGGTAGGAGTGCTGAGCCGGGGATATGGGCGAAGGAGTTCGGGGTTTCGATGGGTGAACACGTCAGACACGGCTGATGTTTGCGGCGATGAGCCTTTGATGATCAAAATGAAATTCCCGGATGTGGAGGTGGCAGTATGCGAAAATCGCAAGTTGGGAATTGAACAAATGGTTTCGACCCGGAATATTGACTTGCTCTTATTGGATGATGCATTTCAACACAGAAAGGTAAATCCACATGTACAAATCATATTGAGTGCATATGACCGGCCTTTTTTCAATGATTTTCCATTGCCTGCCGGAAGATTAAGAGAGTTTAGAGCCGGATCTGCCAGAGCGGATGCCATTGTTTTTACCAAAGCGCCTGCCAACATATCTGAAAGTGAACGAAACCGTTTCACCTCGAATGTAAAGCTGAAACGGGAGGCTTCGGTCTTTTTTGCAGAATATCGTATGACGGGAAAGACGATGGTCAATGGAAAGGATCTATCGGGTAAAATTACGTTGGTAACCGGCATTGCCTATGCAGATTCACTGTTGCAACACATACAGAGCCAAAGGGAAACTGTACATATTAATTTTGGAGATCATCATCATTACACGTTTTCGGATTTTAAGAAAATTGATTCAACCTTACATGAGAACTCCCTGGTTCTTACTACTTCCAAAGATTGGGTGAAATGGCAAGAGTTTAAGGAGGTTTGGAAAAATTGGAATATCGCTGTGGTGGAACAGGAAATCCACTTTTTACCTGGTTCTGATTTTGACGATTTTCTTCGATCAGCAATTAACAAACATGGAAAAAGTAAGGCCTAAAAAACACCTCGGGCAACATTTCTTGCAGGATATGCGAGTTGCGGCTAAATTGGCCATGCTAACCCAGCGCTCTGCAGAGCCAATTCTGGTCGAAATTGGACCTGGGATGGGTGTTCTGACAGAGTATTTGCGGGCTGATGCACATAAGGAACTCTATTTGGTAGAAATTGATGAGGAGTCCGTTAAATTTCTTCACCATAAATATCCAGATTTACAAGAGCATTTGATTCAGGGTGATTTTTTGAAAATAGATTTACCATTGAGATTAAAAGAACCTTTTATTCTATGCGGTAACTATCCTTATAATATAAGTTCACAGATTGTATTCAGAATGCTCGATTGGCGGGAGCATATTCCTTTTATGTGTGGGATGTTCCAATTCGAAATGGCCAGAAGAATAGCGGCATCTCCGGGGTCTAAGGATTACGGAATCATCAGTGTACTCACTCAAACCTGGTATGAAGTGAAACTTGAATTCAGCATTGAACCGGGTGCATTTTTCCCTCCACCTAAAGTAAGATCTGCTGTTATTTCATGTGTTCGGATTCCGGACAGGCATTTACCCGTTGAAGCGGAACTGTACCGAGAGGTAGTGAAGCGGGCTTTTGGTCAGCGCCGAAAAATGCTGGGCAACGCATTATCTTCATTTAATATTCCCAAAGAAGCATGGGATGGGCTTGAATTCGCTAAATTGCGGGCTGAAAACCTCGGCATTGAAGATTTTATAGCCTTGACTCAATTTGTCGCAAACGCACTTAAATGACCCAAGGGGATGCAGAACTATCATATCACCAAAGAATTCATTGAGGAGTTCCTAACCTTAACGGGTGAGCGACAAGAGGCTGAATTACTTCCTATTCTAAACAAGTTATTCCCGGCAGATATTGCTGAGATATTCCAGGAATTAGATGCGGAACAAGCCAAATACATCATTCAACTTCTTGAAACGTCCAAACGTGTTGAAGTACTTGCAGAACTGACAGAGGATGTGAGGGAAATGTTGCTGGAACTACTGTCTCCGGCGGAGATTGCTCATGATTTCATTGAACAGATGGATTCTGATGATGCAGTGGATGTGTTGAGTGAATTGTCCCTTCCGAGGGTGAATGAGATCATCAGTCAAATCCGTGACAAGGAATATTCCCTGAATCTGACTTCTTTATTAAAATATCCTGAAGATACAGCAGGAGGGTTGATGGCCCGAGAACTGATCAGGGTTAATCTGAATTGGACGGTAGGTCAATGCACAGATGAAATTCGAAAGCAGGCAGAGGAAGTGACTAAAGTATATTCGGTATATGTTGTTGATGACAACGACACTTTGCTTGGAACTGTTTCGCTGAAAAAGATCATTTTGAGCAAGGCTTCAAATCGAATTTCACAAATTTATGAGTCTAACATCATCTCGGCCGATATCTATACCAAAGGTGATGAGATTGCACGCCTGATGAAGAAATATGATTTGGAAAGTTTGCCCATAACAGATACCCTAAACCGTTTGGTTGGCAGAGTTACCATTGATGATGTGGTGGATTATATACAGGAAGAAGCTGACCGGGATTATCAATTGATGTCGGGTATTTCTGAGAGTGTAGAAAGTGACGATACCGTTTGGCTGTTGAGCCGTGCCAGATTGCCGTGGCTGGTAATTGGTCTGGTCGGAGGAATTGCTAACTCCATGGTTATCGGCAGTTATGGTGATATTCTTGCTAAAAACGTACAATTGGCGTTTTTTATGCCATTGGTAGCTGCGATGGGCGGGAATGCCGGAGTTCAGAGTAGCGCGATCATTGTTCAGAGTTTGGCCAACGAAACCATCAGTTCTGATAGTGTATTCCGGCGAGTGGGCAAGGAGTTTATGGTTTCATTACTCAATGCGCTGGTGTGTTCTGCATTGTTGTTTATCATGGCCAGGGGATTGGGACAAGACACGAAAATTACGCTGGTAGTCGGAGTTTCTTTATTCTCGTCGTTGGTTTTTGCCTCCGTTCTGGGTGCAATAATTCCATTGATGCTGGATCGTTTAAAAATAGATCCTGCACTGGCAACCGGGCCATTTATCACAACATCCAATGACTTGATCGGAATGTTTATTTACTTTTTAACCGGAAACTTGCTCTTGTAGAAGGTTTTTGAAAAAGTAAAATAATTTACTTTCTAACTGTCATGCGACGGGTTAACTTTTCACCATCAGCTTCCAGAGTATAAAGATATACGCCTTCAGGATAGTTGGTTACATCCAGAACAATGCGCTTATCGACAACGGTAAATTCATCTACCTCTTTACCCAAAACATTATAGATAGTCAGGGTAGCTTCAGGAGCTGAAAAAGAAAGCTCGATGATTGTTTTACCTGTGGCCGGATTTGGATAGTTCTGGCCTAAACGAATGGTCTGAGTTTCAGCACCAATGGGTTGGTTTGGTATAAACGCCTGAGTATCAAAAGATAAGGCAGAGATAAGAAACGCAACCATCAAAATCAATCGTAATCTTCTGTTCATAATTCCCCCTAAATTAGTTACGAAGATATAGAAAAATCTGTACCAAAGCATCATAAAAGGATAAAATAATCATCGGAATGATAAATTGTCCGATAAAGTAAACAAATTATTCGGCATATGCATACAATAATCCCGTCATGCTTCCATTCAGAAATATTTTAACTTCGGAGCAAACATTTGCAAATAGGTGACTTGAGTATGGAGAAGAATGGACAAGTAAAGGCATGGAGTAATACCGGAAAGATTGTGATCTTTTTCATCCGGCTTTTTTTGCGTTTGTCTCGACCTTTTTTACAGAAAGAATGGAAAAAGAGGGAAGAAGAATTCGAAGAAAATCCATCGCAATTTAATGCGGTAGATGCCTTGTATCTGGGATATAAATATTATGTCCGCAGTCCGGAAATTCAATGGGAACCTGAAACCTTAGACTTGCCAAACTTACCGGGAAAGTCGGATTTATTGATTCATTCCGGAGGAGATTTAATGCCTTACAGCAATATGGCCGGCGGGCATAGCTATGAGCTCTGGAATTTTGGCGGAGATACTTTTTTTAAGGCCGATTTGGTCATGGCTAATCTGGAAACACCCATGTTTATTAGCAAACCTGCGTCCTGGGTGCCGGAAGTAATGCTCAGGAATATGTATTTCAACGGCAGTGAAGAACTGTGGAACATTTTTACAGGAAGCAAGCATAAATTTGATTATTTGAGTATTGCCAACAATCATATGTTAGATATGGGGTATGACGGATTGCGCGCTACCATGAGTTTTCTTGAAGATAGACAGGTGGCATATGGTGGAGTACAAAATCCGAATGGAATAACCTGGTTATCTCCCAAAGGTTATAAAACTGCGATCATCAACTACACATATTCATTGAATGCTCTTTTACCTGATCCCGGCGAGGCACTAGAAATTAACTACCTAAGGCTGAATCGGTTTGGTGAAAACCTTGATCCGCTCTTCAGTGAGATTAGATTGGCCAAGGAAATGGGTGCTGAGTTAGTAATTGCCAGCCTGCATATGGGAAATGCCTATCAGGATTATCCTTCTCGACAAACCAGGGAGGTGGTCCAAAGAATCTTTGAACTTTCAGGTCCGGATATTATTTTCATACATCACCCACATGTATTGCAACCCATGGAATATGTGAATTATAAAAACCAGGATGGGGAACTATCTCAGGGTCTGGTTTATTATTCATTGGGAGATTTTGTGGCCTATGATATCTTTTGCAGAAGCCACCTTACGGGATTCGCAAGGATTCATATCAATGGCAAGGGTAAAGATAAAAAGATTGTAGGTTCATTTGAATTTCTTTATTTAAACAGAGATTTTCAAGGTAATTTTAGGTTTGTTACCTGGGAAAAGGCGATGAGAACTTCAGAAGAACAGGGATCGGAGTTGCTGTATTTGCGAGAATGGTACGAGCAAAGAGCAAAATATTTTTACGGTCGTGCAACTTTTTAGAAAATAGAGAGACTATATTAATATATCGATAAGATTTATGTAAATTTGATTACTACTACACAATTTAACTACCTGTATGATGCGAAATAGTCTATGGAGGATTAATTCAATTTTGTTTTACCTGGCTGCGTTCGCGGCATTATCTGGTTGTAAAACGGAATATGTAGACAAGCGATTCGATGGAAATGACGCGCTCGATCCGGGAAGTGTTCCGACGGTAAAAGTAGAGAACTACGTTAATCGATTGTACATAGATTTGTTGGGAAGGGTTCCAACCATGCTTGAAATGCAGCGTGAAGTGACAGCTTTAAAGGACAAGAAATTGACGAAGGAGGCACGGTTGGAATTAATCATCAAGCTTCAATCAGATACTACTTTCAGCGAAGGGGATTCATCGTATCAAAAGGCTTATTATCAGCGGGTTTACGACATGGTAAAAGCCCGGTTATGTGAGGGATTTGCCGATGGAGAGTTTACGAGGTTCGCCGGTCTTGCTCAGTTTTCGTTAACAGTAGCTAGGCTTGAAGGCGATTCAATTGGAGTTTTTCAGGCCCTGGAGCAGATTGCTAGAAATGAAAGGGTTGTGTTGTCGCGGCAAGAATATAGGTTTGGAAGCATCACGCTCAATGAAATGTTTGCACGTATGCTCGACAACAACGTATACGACAATATCAATATGAACACATTCAATTTTGTGAATGCCTCATTTGATGATTTGTTTTATCGATTCCCTACTAAGCAGGAATTTGATGCAGCCTATCAGATTATTGAAACCAACAAAATTGGTCCCTTAATGGGCAAATTTGCTTCTAACAAGCGGGAATACTGTCTTTTGCTAACCTCCAGCGATGAATTTTATGAGGGAATCATTAAGTGGGTTTATCTGAATTTGCTGGGCCGGGAGCCAATGACCGAGGAATCCAATGCGCTATTTACGGATTTCAAATCGGATGGAAATCTTCAGTTATTACAACAAAAAATATTAGTGACCGATGAATATGCGAATTTTTAAAACAGCTATTGTTGGATTGGTTCTGTTCAGCACCTTGCAATCCTGCAAAAAAGAAATTATAAATGGCGAATTCGGAGTAAATGACGAAACGGTAAACAGCCAGTTTATCTCTAAAGGTAAGTCAAAATCAGATGCGCAATATATCTCCATATTATCGACCAATATTTTTCAGAAAGCGATTTCCGTAAACGAATTGGTGAAAACGGAAAACGTTATTTATTCCATTGGTGACAGGGCTTTGGCTTATGAAATGATCATCAGCAATTACATGAACTCTCCGAATAAGGTAATTCCGCCTGATGCCGAGATGCGCGCTAACATTGATGGTTTTGTTAAAGACACCTACAGACGATTTTTTGTGAGGGATCCCAACGAATTGGAGTTGACTTTTTTCAGAAATTATATTGAAGCAAATCCCAATATCACCACAGAAATGATATACACGGCATTTGCGGCTTCAGAGGAGTACAGGTTTTATTAATCGTTATGAAAAGAAAAGAATTCATTCAGAAAACTGCGTTATTGGCAGCCGGAAGTTTTGCCTTCCCGTATATTTTGCCATCCGGACGATTATTCGCCAAAACGGGCACTCCTTTAGCTGAGTATGTTGTATACGTGTTATTTGCAGGAGGGGTAAGACATCAGGAGAGTATATTACAAAGGTATTTAGACGATAGTCAGGGAGCGGGTTATGCGGGAAATATAATGTATAATATGCTGGATGGAGAAGCGCCAACCGGCAAAATCGTATATGGAACATCTCCAGTCGGACAAACAGCCGGCAGTCAGCCAATTCCCAAAATTTTGAACACTTCGCTCCAAAAGCAGGGTACTTTGTTCCGGGAACTGAGGGCGGTGAATGGAGGGCATTACGGAGGATTGAATTCATTGCTCACCGGCACGAGGGCTGCTACACAAGGTTTAAAGGTAAGGCCTCAATATCCAACCATTTTTGAATATCTGCGTCGTCACCGTGGATTTAGTGCAACAGATACCTGGTTTATAGGCAATACGATAGGTAATTCGGTTCCATTGCTCAACAGCAGCAATCACCCATCCTATGGATTGGAATATGGTGCCAATTTTTTTGCACCATTGATCACATTCGGGCAGGAAGGCAGGGATGTTTTGTCTAACGCAAAAGTTTATCATCCTCAGGAAGAGATGGAGCCTATTTACAAAATGAAGCAATTTTTGGATAATGTGTTCCGGGTGAAAAATGGTGAAATCCCCAACATTACGAATACAGATGAAGAGAAGAATGAAATAAAAGAGTTCGTAAGAAACATCTTTCAAAAACAACAAAGTGGCGGAATCGCCTCTCCACCGGTAATTGACAACGGAGATTTATTGAATGTGTCCTATGCTGCCGAGGTTATGAAATGGTTCAAGCCAAAATTAACCGTGGTAAATATGAGTGCGGTAGACGGATGTCATTCTAATTTTACAGGATATCTCAGGTCGTTGCACAGGGCCGATCATGCCGTTGGATTTTTGTGGAATTATATACAAACGCAAATCCCGGAAATGGCCGGTAAAACTATTCTGATTGCCACACCTGAATGTGGTAGAAATCTCAAGCCAAATCCAATCCAGGATGAAAATGATTGGTTTGCATTTGACCATAGTGGGGATGCCAATACCCAGAGAATATTCACCAGCATGGTAGGTCCAAATGTTCCCTCAAATTTAATGTTGGGGACCGAAACAGCACCGGTAGGAATGGCCACAGATAATGTATTAACTATTGCTGAAATTTTCGGCATCAAGGATGAAGTTGCCAATGCAGGCATAGTGGATGGTTCAAGCAGATCTTTATTTGACAGAATATGAAGCAACTGTACACAATTCTAGTTTTGGCTGTATTTCTGGTGGGAGCCTGTAAAGAAACAGATGATAATGTTGATCCCAACCCTTATAACAATCCGGATAACGATGTCTATAAAGGTGTAGATGGCCCGGGTTCCAATCCGGATCCCAATACCATAGCAGGATTGCATAAAAATATCTTTAAGCCAACTTGTGCGAACAGCGGTTGCCATGACGGAAATTTTGAACCAGATTTCAGAAGCATAACCAGCACTTACAATACTTTGGTCAATCAGGAAGTAATTAAAAATGATGAATTGAATCCGTACACAGCCCGTGTCACTCCGGGAAATGATCAGACATCGATGCTGTTGAAAAGACTGTTAGAAGATTTGAATGGAAATTCGGGGATAATGCCATTGGTTACAGAACCTGGAAGCGACTGGAAACTAAAAAAGGACGAATATATTCAGAACATCAAGAATTGGATTAACGATGGGGCTAAAGATATGAGTGGTAAAGCTCCAGGCGAATTGGATTTTCCACCACAGTTACAAGGAATGGTCGCCTTTAAAAATGGAGTGATGTTTCAGAGAGGAGGGGGGTATGCACCTATTGAAATTCCGGTGGGAACAGGCACGGTAGAAATATGGTTCTCCTTTGCTGATGACCGCACAGCAGTGGGTGGATTATCTGGTATGAAGACCAATTACTCTCTGGAAGCCAATAACTTCGATGTACAAAAGGAACTTGACCTGCAATTCACAAGCACACCTATAACTGAAAAAGGATATTATAAAACTGATGTACCTTTTTACCATAAAATTTCCATCAATACGTCGCAGTTAGGGGTAGCCGGAGATGTTTTATGGTTCAGGACCAAAGTGGGAGATGGGGTGAATCCTGAAATGGAATTACCGAATGACAACAGTTTGTTTAATGCCAAGAAGTACTTTGCTATACACCTGAAATGATGCGCTTAAGTTTTATATTGTCTATTGTGATACTGATTCTGGCAGGATGTCAGGAGGACGCACCTGCACCTGTCTTAAAAAATCCTGTTCCTATTATCCGATATCTGAGCATTGAGCCAAAAGAGGTAAATGAATTTACAGATAGTGTAATCGTGCGATTTGAATATCAGGATGGAGATGGAGATTGTGGTCATAAGGATCCTGATATATTGCTCTTGTCAGTTCAGGATGCGCGATTGGAAAATCCGGACTTTTATTATATCCCGCCATTGGCTCCCATAGGCAGTCAAATTCCGATTGACGGAATACTCACCATAAGACTTAGAAATACCTTTTTATTGGGAAGTGGTGGCGATGAAAAAACGAGTTATGAAATCAGGATGCAGGACAGAGCCGGCAACTGGAGTAATTATATCAACACGGAAGAAATCAATATTCACAAGTGATCCGGATATCCTTATATATTATGCTGATAATGTTCACCTTACAGGTGCAGGCTCAGAATATATATAAGATGGGTAACTATAAGGTGTATGACTGTAAGGGAATATTTACCGACAGTGAATTGGGGCTCACCAAGGGCGATTATAGCCACAACGAAAACTATATTTTTTCGGTTTGTGTGCCCGGGGGGGATTATGTTTCCTTGCAATTCGACAGTTTTTGTACAGAAAAAGATGTTGATTTCCTTCAGTTTTATGATGGAAGGGATACGTTTGGAACCAAAATCGGCCCCAGATATCATGGAACGAATAAGCCCGGTACCATACAATCATCGGATTCGTGTTTAACGGTCTATTTTCAGACAGATAAGAGCGTAGCATGTTATGGTTGGAAAGCGACCTGGCAAACAAAAGTTTTACCGCTTCCTCAGCCAAAGTTTCTGAATGTGCCTCAGGTGAGTTGCAGTACTTCCGTGTTGCGCGTGCGTTTGGACCAGAAATTTGTTTGTGATTCCATCAGGGACACCTCATTTACGTTAACAGGTGCTTTTGCTCCGGCGGTTACCAAGGTAACTCCAATTGGTTGCGTAAACGGATTGACAGATTCATTTGAAATAACCCTGGCCGGGGGATTAAATCGGGGAGGTGCGTATACTCTTCGATTCAGAGGCGTGAAGTATGATATTTGTGATTCGGCCTGGAACTTAACGGCTGTTGTGATCTTCAATATTACAGATTGTCCGATCATCGTGGATTTAGATGCAGTTCCGGACACCATTTGTATGGGTGGATGTTCCAATATTCAAGCGGTTATTACCGGGGGAGATTCGACCAAATATGTATATAATTGGAATCAGGGATTACCTCCGGTCAAACCGACCATAAAGGTATGTCCAACCGTTTCCGGATGGTATAGATTAACCGTGAGCGATGGGGTTGCATTGCCGGGTACCGATTCTGTATGGATTACAGTTTTACCAAAGCCTCAGGCACCAAAAGACACATCCGTTTGTCAGAGTGGAGGCGCATTTAGTTTGTCCGGAAATCCTTCCGGAGGTTCATGGGCCGGAAAAGGAATCACCAATGCTACAACAGGGGCATATTCACCACCCCAGGCAGGTGCAGGAAGGGATACCGTGAGGTATTTTCTAAATGGATGTACCGATACTGTAGTCGTAGATGTAAGAGGCATAAGCGGGGGAGGGCCAAATGCCGCTTGTCCGGGAGCCGCACCCTTTTATGTCAGCGGATTTACACCTCCGGGAGGAACCTGGAGCGGACCTAAAATTAATGCGGCTGGACTATTTAATCCGGATACTTCGGGTACTTATGTGGTTACCTATACCTGGAATGGATGCGTCAGCACCAAGACCATTAATGTTGAACAATTATCTGTTACCGATGCAGATACTGTTTGCTTATCGGCCGGCAACATTACCCTGAATTTTACTCCCAAAGGCGGATTTTGGACTGGTACCGGAATCACCAATAGTTCATTAGGCATTTTCAATACCAATACAGCCGGGGTTGGAACAAAAAATCTCATCTATATTATGAATGGTTGTCGCGATACAACCAAAATGACGGTTGAGAATATCAATGCGCGTGGCAATCAGGTGGTATGTCTTCAACAACCTGCCTTTACCATGTTACAAGGCTTGCCTGCTGGTGGATATTGGAAAGGTAAAGGTGTTGCCGATTCAGCTTTAGGCATATATGATCCTGCCCTGGTAGGTCAAGTAGCAAATGACACGATTGAATACTTCTATGGTGGGTGCAGTGCGAAGAAAATCATGTTCATCCGCAATGTAGTGGTTGGTATTAAGAGCAGGAGCTTTTGTATCGAACAACCGATTTTATTGTTGGATTTCAATTCGGTTCAGGTCACACCTTTTGGAGGGCAATGGACCGGGAACGGAATTTCATCACAATATTATTTTACGGCAGCCAATGCCGGTTATGGAACGCATAAGCTCATTTATAATTTTAATGGATGTTTGGATAGTACGGTATTTACCATATATCCAAAGAGTGTTTTGCAACCCGATACGACTTTTTGTATAGCGGATCCGCCGTTTAAGTTGTACAACGGACAATCCGGAGGATATTTTAAGGGGAAGGGTATTACTGATACATTGTTGGGTATTTTTAATCCGGGTATTGCCGGGGTAGGAAGTCATCTCATCAGATATGTTTCCAAGTATGGGTGTAAAGATTCGTTCACTTTGCAGGTAACGCCTCTTCCGGTGGTCAATCTCAGCGGATTAGATCCGGTTTATTGCTATAATAACTTGCCAGTTAATCTTACCGGTTCGCCGGCCGGAGGTGTTTTTTGGGGTAAGGGAGTCAGCGGTTCCACCTATAATCCGAAAGATGCCGGCTCCGGATCAGACAAGGTGTACTATAGATATGGTACGGCAACTTGTTATCGAATCGATTCATTTCAAGTTTCTGTACGGGATACCTTAAAAGTGAAGGCAAGCGCGTCAGAGGATACAGTTTGTATTGGTGCCAATATTCAATTGGATGCGAGCGCTTCAGGAGGAATGGCGCCGGCGAATACCTATTTGTGGAGCAACGGACAAGGAAGTCGGAGTGTATTTGAAATTCCGTCATCATCCGGCTGGCATTCGGTGGTTGCCGATGATGCCTGCTCGGAAATGGCATTTGATTCGGTATACATAGTGGTGAATCCCAAAGTAACGGCGACGATTGAAACGAGTCCAATAAAATGTTACGGACAATCGGGATTTGCTGAAGTTTTTCCCGGGGATGGGTCTGTATATGATATTACCTGGAGTGTTCAGCCACCGGTAAAAGCGGCCCGTTTGCAAGCGCCGGTTACGAATAGATATTTTGTTCATATTAAAAATGTAAGCACAGGTTGTTTTATGGACACCTTTGCCGTGATACCCGGGTATCCGAAACTGAAGGCCTCTTTTATTACCATACCGAGGGCCGGTTTCTGTCTGGATCCATTTAATCCTGTACTCAACATCATCAATCAGTCGCAGGGAGCAGACAGTGGAATCTGGACATTTGGGGATGGATCATTTGAGATGTATAATTCTCTGGTGAATCCCTCGCATGCATATGCGGCCGATACGAATTATTACCGGGTGAAACTCTTGGTATTTAATGAGGGTGGGTGCAGGGACAGCATGGAACTGCCCGTATGCCTGAATGATTCGGTTTATGCACTTATTCCAAATGCATTTACACCGGATGGAAATCACAGAAATGAAGTGTTCAAGCCAGTGGTTGCCGGAGCGCGACAGTACAATCTAAAAGTTTATGATCGTTGGGGTGAGTTGATCTTCGAGAGCGATAATATTAATGAGGGTTGGGATGGTTCGTATTTAGGAAAGCCATGTCAGAATGGGGTATATTTGTATTTATTAACGTATAAGGGACGAAAATCGATCACCAAACAGGAAAGCGGCACTTTGTTGTTACTTCGTTAAATTCTCTCTAATTCTTTGTTTCCTGTTTTGTATTATAGAAAGTATCTGTTACCTTTGCAGACCTTTTTTGGATTTAATAAACATACACAGGTGGATACTTTAAGTTATAAAACACGTTCACTCGGCAAAAACGACATTGAAAAGAAATGGTATGTTGCTGATGCTGAGGGCAAAACGCTTGGTCGTTTTTCGTCGGAAGTGGCTCGTATAGTTCGTGGAAAACACAAGACAGGGTTTACCCCACACGCAGATTGCGGTGACCATGTAATTGTGGTAAATGCAGAGCGCATTTTGCTGTCAGGAGATAAAATGAGTACCAAGGAGTATCAGTTTTACTCAGGACATCCAGGTGGACAGCGTCGTGTAAAGGCAGATGATATGCTTGCACGTCGTCCTGAATATCTGATTGAAAAGGCCGTTAAAGGTATGTTGCCTAAGAATCGTTTGGGTCGTCAAATATTTGGCAACCTGCATGTTTATGCCGGTTCCAATCATCCACATGAAGCACAGAAACCAGAAAATTTAGATATCTGATTGTTATAACATGGAATTAATCAATACATCAGGCAGAAGAAAGACCTCCGTGGCCAGAGTTTATTTGACTCCCGGCACCGGTAAAATCGAAATCAATAATCGAGAATTGCAGAGTTACTTTCCTTCTGCAACGCATCAGTACAGCGTTACATTGCCATTGGAAGTATGCCGTCTTTCAGGACAGTACGACGTAAAGGCCAATTTAACAGGAGGTGGTTTAACCGGACAGGCAAATGCCTTAAAGCTTGCCATTGCCAAAGCCATTGTTGAGATTGATGCCGAGTATAAGCCGCTGCTTCGTAAGGAAGAGTTGCTTACCAGAGACTCGAGAATGGTAGAAAGAAAGAAGCCTGGTCAGAAAAAGGCGAGAAAGAGATTCCAGTTCAGCAAACGTTAATATAAAAAATTCATGTCAAACATCACCACACAAGCGCTGTTGGATGCAGGGGTACATTACGGTCACCTTACCAGAAAATGGAATCCCAAAATGGCTCCTTACATTTTCATGGAGCAAAATGGTATTCACATCATTGATTTAAACAAGACTCAGGCTAAATTGTCTGAAGCTCAGGGTGCAATCAAGAATATTGTAAAGTCAGGTAGAAAAATATTGTTCGTTGCAACCAAAAAGCAAGCCAAGGAATTGGTAGCTGCACATGCAAGAAATGTAAATATGCCTTATGTAACGGAACGTTGGTTGGGAGGAATGTTGACCAATTTTGCTACTGTGCGCAAAAGCATTAAAAAGATGCAGAGCATCGATAAAATGGCTACGGATGGTACTTACGCGAATTTGAACAAGAAGGAAAGATTGATGAAAGATCGCGAGAAGGCCAAATTGCAAAGAGTATTGAGCGGAATCGAAGATTTGAATCGTTTACCAGCCGCATTGTTCATTGTAGATATCAAGCGCGAACACATTGCAGTGGCCGAAGCTCAAAAACTGAACATCCCAATTTTTGCATTGGTTGATACGAATTCAGATCCTACTTTGGTAGATCATGCGATTCCGGGTAATGACGATGCATCAAAATCAATCGAAATCATCACCGGATCTATTTCTGAGGCCATTGCTGAGGGCTTACAGGAAAGAAAGAAAGTGAAAGATGATACACGTCGCGAGGATGAAGAAGGAGTTGAAGAAAACTCTGAATTGGTAAATTAATTTTAACCCTAAATATAAACAAACACTTTATGGCTATTTCGGCTGGAGATGTAAATCAATTGAGAAAGATGACAGGTGCAGGAATGATGGACTGCAAAAAAGCTTTGGAAGAAACCAATGGCGATTTTGAAGCAGCTATCGACTTTTTGCGCAAAAAAGGACAAAAGATATCCGCGAATCGTGCTGACAGAGATGCGGCAGAAGGAGCAGTTATTGCCAGAACCTCAGACGATTTTAAAACGGGTGTAATTGTTGAATTGAATTGTGAGACTGATTTCGTGGCCAAGAATGCTGATTTTGTGGCATTGGCAAATCAAATTGCGGAAATTGCCTTGAACAATAAAGCTGCTGACGTTGACGCGTTGAAAAGCTTATCCATTGATGGAGTTTCTATTGGCGATCGTCTGGTGTCAGAGATGGGAAAGATTGGGGAAAAAATAGATGTTTCTACCTATGAACTGCTTCAGGGAGAATCGGTTGCCGCTTATATACACGCCGGTAACAGAATTGGAGTATTGGTGGTAAT
>CAZTGZ010000037.1:0-2309 GCA_964613385.1 uncultured Chitinophagaceae bacterium | reverse complement strand
AATGAATCAGGATGCTAATGATGCAATTATTGATGCAGGAAAAGATGCCGCTATGCAAGTTGCGGCCATGAATCCTGTAGCTGTTGATAAGGACATGGTTGATTCTTCTATTATCCAAAGAGAACTTGAAATTGGTAGAGAGCAAGCAAGAGCTGAGGGAAAACCAGAAGCAATGTTGGACAAAATAGCAGAAGGTAAGTTGAATAAATTCTTCAAAGAATCTACTTTGTTGAATCAAGACTTTGTAAAAGATAGTTCAAGAACTGTTGGCAAAATGTTAGATGATGCCAGCAAGGGACTCAAAATAACTCACTTCCGTCGGGTAGCTCTCGGAAGTTAATTGAAAAAACGGTCACCAAAAGTGACCGTTTTTTTTGTGCCTTTTGTAATCTTGCAGTTAAACCGAAATGAAATACAAACGAATACTCCTAAAACTCAGCGGAGAATCGCTGATGGGGAAAAAGGAATTTGGAATAGACCCCGATGTGCTTCAGCAATATTCTGAAGAAATCAAGACCGTATCTGACTTAGGTGTAGAAATTGCCGTTGTCATCGGAGGGGGGAATATTTTCAGAGGGGTTCAACTGGTTAAAGGCGGAGCTGTAGACAGGGCTCAGGGAGACTATATGGGAATGCTGGCCACAGTAATTAATGCCATGGCCCTTCAGGCTGCTTTAGAAAGAAACGGTGTATTTACACGATTGCAATCTGCCATTAAAATGGAACAAATTGCAGAACCATTTATCAGACGTCGCGCAGTTCGTCATTTGGAAAAGGGTAGGGTAGTGATTTTTGGAGCGGGAACCGGTAATCCATACTTCACAACAGATACGGCGGCCTCCCTTAGGGCTGTGGAAATTGAAGCGGATGTGATTTTAAAGGGTACCAGGGTTGATGGCATATATACCGCAGATCCTGAAAAAGACAGCAGTGCAGTTAAGTTTGATGAAATTTCCTTCGGCGAAGTCTATCGTCAGGGACTCAATGTTATGGATCTTACTGCCATAACCCTGTGCCAGGAAAATAACTTACCCATAATCGTATTTGACATGAATACTCCAGGAAATCTGGTAAAATTGTTAAAAGGGGATAAGGTAGGCACTCTGGTAAGTTGAGTGTTCCTATCGGATTATCAATACAATACCCAAAGCAATAAACAGAATCCCAACCCACAGGGAAAGTGTTTGCAATCTGTGTTCAGGCAGATATCGGATCATTTTCTGGGCAAAAAAGGCCAACAATGCTTCCATCCCAAAAATTGCTATGAGGCTACCGCTGAAATACCAGTTAATCATTCCGGTCGTATAATGCAATACGGAAATCAGGTAAGTGTAAATCGCAAACCAGCTGACTAAATTCACCGGATTCAGGAAATTTAACAAGAATCCATTTCCTATAAAATATGCGATTGACCCGGCTTTACTCGCGTTTACATTGGTATGCGGCTTCTTTCGATTCAAAATTTGAAAAATTCCCAGCAAGATCACCAAAATCCCACCTATCCATTTAACCGTTTGCTCGTATGATTGTATAAATGGGATATAATGACTACCAAAAAGGCAAATTCCAATAAATATGGCATCAGAAATAATAACACCAATGGCAATGGAAAGTCCTTTCTTGTATCCTAATTTGATACTGTAATGGATGATGGCAAAAAATACCGTGCCCAACATCAGGCTCAATACAATCCCGGTCCCTAACCCAGCTAATAGTGCTTCAAGATATTTCATGGGTTCTCAAACCTAATGAAATATTTGATAAGTTAGAATGACAACTATCTGATTAGATGTATTATACCGCTATAGGTATAAATTTCGTCATTGAGACTGGTCACTTTTAAATCGTAAGCATAAACATCCTGCTGGCAATCCAGTCCTTTATACTTACCATCCCATCCTTTGGTGATGTCGTCACTTTCAAATAGGATCTCTCCCCAACGATTAAAAATCATGATGTTAAAGGTTTTAAATCCGCTGGCAATTACGTTGAAATCCTGGTTCATGGCCGGGCCACCTCTACCTGGCGTGAATGCATTAGGGATGTAAACCAATATATCCGGTCCGATTCTCACCAATCGCATGGTACTGTCGGCACAACCATGATTGGTGATTACCTTTAACCATACGTTGTAGTTGGCTGTATCGCCTCTATAGTAATATAATGGGCTATGTTCGGCACTCGTGTCTGTATCCGTAAGTGGATCTCCAAAGTCCCATTGATACCTTTCCAGATTACTGCCAAGGGTATTATTTACCGTGGATTCATTGTAGAACTTGAATCTCGGAAGTGCCGCTGTGGTATAGTTG
>CAZTGZ010000036.1:19872-25027 GCA_964613385.1 uncultured Chitinophagaceae bacterium | reverse complement strand
CAAGGCGCATACGATCATGGCGGGCGATCTTTCCGGCCGCCTGCCGAAGCTTCTGTTGCTCAGCAATTCGACGCGTTTTTGGGGAGCTTACCTGGATTTTGCTGCTCCACATCTGTCGAAATTTTTCAATGGTGCGCGAAAGGTTGCGTTTATCCCTTATGCAGCCATAACCATATCTTATCAGGAATATGAGCGCAGAGTAAATCAGGCATTGGAACCTTACGGAATTCAATTTGAATCCGTGCACCAACACCACAATCCTGCTGATTTTCTGAATGAATCGGATGGAATTGCTATTGGAGGTGGCAATACTTTTAGATTGCTAAATTTATTACAACAGCACAATTTACCCGATATAATTCGTGAGAAAGTGCGTTCAGGTGCCCCTTATGCAGGATGGAGCGCTGGCTCCAATGTGGCTTGCCCAACCATCAGAACTACCAATGATATGCCCGTTGATTTTCCTGAGAATGCCAATGCACTGGATTTGGTGCCTTTTCAGATTAATCCTCATTTTACAATGGACACGCTGCAAGGGCATAATGGAGAAACCAGACTCCAGCGGCTTCAGGAATTTGGAGCTCTGAATCCGGAAACGATGGTTTATGGCATTCCGGAGGGATCATATATCCGGGGTCAGAACAATTCCTTTAGCTATCACGGGGATACAGATTACTTATGGTTACGTGGAATGGATCATGGATTCAGCCATTCCCAGGAGTTATTTCAATTGTAATAATTCAGTACGAACATGGATTTTTATCCAAACTATTTTTAAATTGCCGAAAATTAACAGAATATGAAATTAAAAAATATACTATTTGTTATGGCTTCAGTGGCCACTCTTTTTGTGTTGACTAAATGCGATGACAAACCCGTAACACCCACGACTACAACCCCTAAAGATACTACCTCTCAAAATACGGTAATCAATAAATTCAGAGCCGGGTTCGAAGTGTACAATCTGGATGTTATAAAGGATTTAACCTACGGAGCCTATTACGTGAGTGATGATGAAACTGTCATCCAAATTAGCGGTATATCTGTGAAAAATTCTGTTCAAGGAGCCGTTGATGGACCTGGAGATGTTATTCTTCATTTTCCCGGCAACAAAACCGGAACCTTCAAACAGGCAGATGGAAAAGACGTAGACCTGCAAATTGGAACGGGTGAAGGAATTAAGCGAAATGAATATGGAACGGAAGCTGGAAGCAATGTCATCATAACCGTTACCACCTACGATGCCGTAAATGGCAGAATTAAGGGAACTTTTAGCGGAACCCTGAAAGAAGGAATCAATTCCATTGTAATTGATCAGGGTCAGTTTGATGTACTGCGCAAGCCGAACATTTAATTTCTCTTGAATCATATATAATCTTGAAAACCGCTTCTGCGGTTTTCTTTTTTTATACCTAAGCCTTCATTGCGTTATTTTTGCATTCTAATCAACAAACCACTGGATGAAACTTCTAGAAAACAAAACGGCCATCATTACCGGAGCCAGCCGCGGAATAGGTAAGGGGATAGCAGAAACTTTTGCAGCACAAGGAGCAAATATTGCCTTTACGTATGCCAGTAGCGACGAAAAAGCCAGAATATTGGAAAGCGAATTGCAAAATACGTATGGAATTAAAGCCAGGGGATACAAATCAGATGCTTCCGTTTATGCGCAAGCAGAGGAATTTATTCAACAAGTAGGTCAGGATTTTGGAGATTTTGAAATTCTGATTAACAATGCGGGAATTACACGGGATACCCTGTTGATGAGAATGACAGAAGATCAATGGGACGAGGTATTAAACGTGAACCTGAAATCCGTGTTTAACCTGACAAAAGCCAGTTTGAGAAATTTTCTCAAATTGAAGAAAGGTTCCATCATCAATATGTCATCCGTGGTTGGTATCAATGGGAACGCAGGTCAATCCAATTATGCGGCCTCCAAAGCAGGAATAATTGGTTTTTCTAAATCTGTTGCCAAGGAAATTGGCTCAAGAAATATCAGATGTAATGTAATAGCTCCCGGTTTTATTGCCACAGAGATGACCGGTCAACTCGATGAAAATACCGTAAAGGGATGGGTTGAAAATATACCTTTGAAAAGAGCAGGAACTCCCGAGGATGTTGCCAATCTGTCGGTATTTTTGGCCTCTGACCTTTCAACCTATATCACCGGTCAGGTATTTAACGTTTGCGGGGGAATGTTGATGTAAAATGGCACTGGATCAGATTGATGTAGACAATCATTCCGAAAAAAACATGTCGTTTTTCGATCATGTTGAGGAATTGCGCTGGCATTTGGTCCGGACGGTTATAGCGATTTGTATTGGAACCATCCTGTGTTTTGTATATGGATCCTTCATTTTTGACCACATTATCTTCGGACCAACCCGGAGCGACTTTTGGACATATCGTCAGATTTGTAATTTGTCACATGCCCTGTACCATTCCGATAAATTGTGCATTGGCAACTTCAAATTCACCGTTCAGAACATTTCCCTGAGCGGTCAGTTAATTCAACATTTGGTGGTCGCCTTTATCGGTGGATTGATTATCGCTTTCCCGTATATTTTACATGAAGTATGGAAATTTGTTAAACCGGCGCTTAAGACTGAAGAACGGCGGAAAACCACCAGCATAGTATTTATTAGCAGCCTTTTGTTCATCATTGGAATCCTGTTTGGATATTACATTCTAACACCTATTTCAGTGAATTTTCTTTTTACCTATCAGGTGAGCGAACGCATTGTGAATCAGGTAACTCTGGAGTCTTACATTTCTTTTGTGACCATGATGACCCTGGCAACGGGATTGGTTTTTCAACTGCCTCTTTTAATTTACTTTTTGTCTAAGTTGGGCCTGATCACATCAGCCTTCTTAAAAAAGTATCGCAAACACTCCATCGTGATAACCCTATTAATCGCCGGCGTGGTTACACCTCCGGATGTCGCCAGTCAACTTCTTATGGGTGTCCCGATTTATTTCTTATATGAAATTGGAATCATGGTAGCTAAAAGAGTAGAAAAACGAGACATAATATCTTAAAATATGAAAGCAATAGGCATCGCAAATGACCACGCCGGAACGGAACTCAAGAATGAAATCATGAAGAGATTGTCCGGTCATTTTGTATTTGAAAATTATGGAACTGACGACAATTCCTCTGTCGATTATCCCGATTTCGTTCACCCGCTTGCAAAGGCTGTTTCAAATGGCGAACATGCATACGGAATTCTCATTTGTGGCAGCGGAAATGGCGTTTGTATGACTGCCAATAAATATCAAAATATCCGGGCGGCTCTGTGTTGGAATAATGAGTTGAGCCAATTGGCGAGAGAACACAACAATGCCAATATTCTATGTATACCTGCCAGATTTATTGATACCGACACGGCTATGGCGATGGTACAAACCTTTTTAAGTACAAATTTCGAAGGTGGCAGACATCAAAAGAGAGTGGAGAAAATTGCACCTTAATCCTCAAGCAATCCAATACAACTAAAACGGTCAAAAACTTCTTCGGTATGAGGAGCATCCGGCAATTCAGCCGTCAAATCCTGACCCGCCCAATGTTCATAGTGCTTACCGGTGAACCACAATCGACTCGATCCAACATCGTAAACTTTACCTTTATACGCTACCCAAACCTCCATTTTATCCACTCCATTTCTTAAAGAAAGTGCTCTTTTGGTTATTATAGGAAGTGGTTCATCCATGCGGCAAAAATAATATGTGGGTTCATCCTATGATTCGATATCCCTATTTTTGAACGAAATAGGCTTGCATGAAACTGAACTTGTTCTTTGCCTTTATCGTATTGTACATTCTACTGGCCTTTGGTTGGCTTACCTTCTCGCTGATCGATTTCACCAATAGAGAGTATAAACTCAAAAATCAAATCTTGAAAGCCGGCCGCGAAGCCTGCATGCTCAAGGTAATCGAAAAGGCCAAATCCGGCGGGTTCGAAGGTCCTGATGCAGAAACGTATTATTTAAGACAAATTGAACTCAAAGTAGATACCACACGATTAAATCAATATTTAACAGAAGAATATTTCAGAAGTTTTGAAGCCAGATATTCTGTTTTGTTGGAGAAAAAAGTCATATCCATTGATGTTTCTTCTCTTCAGAAAAAAGAACTCGATACAGAAAAGCGAACGAATGCCAGATTTTTTCTCATCGAATCGGTGGTTTTGATGATTTTGGTAGGCGCCGGAATATTTGGAGTGTATTTTGGAGTTCGTTTCTTATACGACCTGAACAAACAGCAGAATAACTTTTTACTTTCTGTTACCCACGAATTCAAAACACCTTTAGCATCCATCAAACTCATCCTGCAAACCATTCTCTCACGAAATCTTGATAAAGAAAAATCTACTCAGCTATTGACCAATGCTTTGGAAAACGCTGATCGGTTAAATGAACTCACGGAAAATATGCTCACTGCCATGCAGATTGAGAATAATCGTTATAATTATGGTAACGAGACATTTTCATTGAGTCAGATGCTGGATGATCTGGCCTTGCAATTCGAAATAAAGGGCGAAATTCATGCAGACATAGAACCGGATATTGAGTTTGTTGGAGATGCTTTTATCCTGAAGATTACCATTAATAATCTTATAGAGAATGCCTTTAAATATTCAGGTGGACGCCCTGTTCATGTAAAATTGTTTACAGAAAAGGATGAAATAATTGTAGAAGTAGCCGACGAAGGTCCTGGCATACCTAAACAACATCGCAAAAAAGTATTTAAGAAATTTTATCGCGTTGAAGAAGAAGATACACGGAAAACCAAAGGCACGGGATTGGGTCTGTTTATTGCCAGTCAGGCCATTAAAGAACACGGAGGTAAAATTGAAATTGATGACAATGAACCGATCGGAACTATATTCAGAATTCGCCTTCCTTTTAAAAAATGAAGAGCGCATGACATTTTCGTGGCAATTTAAATGAATCTTTGAATTACCAAATAGTTTCAATCTAATCAATTACATGTCATGACCGATCCTGAAAAAAAACGAATTCTTCTGGTAGAAGATGAAAAACATCTTGCAGAGACCATTAAACTGAATCTGGAAATAGAAGATTATCACCCGATTCTGGTGCATGATGGACTGAGTGCCATTAATAAATTCAAAGAACAGAAATTCGACCTG
>CAZTGZ010000036.1:0-19862 GCA_964613385.1 uncultured Chitinophagaceae bacterium | reverse complement strand
TATACTGGATATTATGATTCCAAACATCGATGGAATTGCCGTATGCGAAAACATACGTTTGCACAATGCCACGGTTCCAATCATGTTCTTATCTGCTAAAAGTTCAGCAGAAGATCGTATACTCGGTCTCAAAAAAGGGGGAGACGACTACCTCACAAAACCATTCAACCTCGAAGAGTTGTTGCTCAGAATCCGAAAGTTGCTCAGCCGAAAAGACGATGGGGAAAACAAAACGGTTTATCTCGATTATGAGTTCGGAGAGAATTATGTGAATTTCGATTCGTATGAGGCCAAAGGGGTTTCAGGGAACTTTTCACTCACCAAAAAAGAAGCCCTGCTATTGAAGTTGCTCATAGAAAATAAAAATGAAGTGGTGAGCAGGGAGAAAATCCTGCAAACCGTTTGGGGATACTCTGTATATCCTTCCACAAGAACCATTGATAATTTCATTTTGGCTTTCCGAAAATATTTCGAACCCGATCCTAAAAATCCAGTTTATTTTAAGTCGCTGAGAGGAGTTGGATATAAGTTTATTCATGCCTGACCGTTGAAAAGTATAGGTTCCGAATAGGCTTACTTTATCCTAAATTCGCGAACTCAACGCTCAACATGGAAGAACGCATTTTAATCCTTGACTTTGGTTCTCAATATACCCAATTGATCGCCAGAAGAGTCAGGGAACTCAATATTTACTCGGAAATCATTCCATTCCACAAGGTACCGGAAATCAATGATTCTGTGAAAGGAATTATCCTGTCCGGCAGTCCCTGTTCAGTGCGCGACGAGAATTCACCTGACCTCAGTTGGGATGTATTTCAATCAAAAGTGCCGGTATTGGGAATCTGTTATGGGGCCCAGTTAATGGCGAAAAAGATGGGAGGAGAAGTGCAGGCCTCTAAACATAGAGAATATGGACGCGCTCATTTATTGCAAATCAGTGAGGACAAGCTGCTCAACCAATTAAGCCCAAAATCACAGATATGGATGTCGCATGGCGATACCATCATCCGATTGACCGATGAGGCCGAATTACTTGCATCAACGGAATCGGTTAAATACGCCGCCTATAAAATCAAGAATAAATCCATATATGGAATTCAATTCCATCCGGAAGTAACGCATTCCACGGAAGGAAAGGAATTGTTGCGGAATTTTACTGTCGACATATGCGGTTGCAAACAAACCTGGACGCCGGCGCATTTTATCGAAACTACGGTAGGGGAACTCAAAAGCAAATTGGGTAACGACAAAGTGATCATGGGCCTCAGCGGAGGTGTAGATTCTACCGTGGCAGCCACCCTGATTCACAGGGCCATAGGCGATCATTTGCATTGTATTTTTATCGACAATGGCCTTTTGAGAAAAGGAGAGTTCGAGCAGGTTTTGGAACATTGTCAGTCTTTGGGATTGAATATCAAAGGTGTTCGGGCTGCACATCATTTCATGGAAGATCTGAGAGGTGTTAAAGATCCGGAGACAAAGAGAAAAATCATCGGAAGAATTTTTATTGAAGAATTTGATCGTCAGGCAGCACAAATTCAGGACGCTCGCTGGTTGGGACAAGGGACTATTTACCCGGATGTGATCGAATCTGTATCCGTTAACGGACCGTCCGTAACCATCAAAAGTCATCACAATGTTGGAGGATTACCCGATGACATGAAAATGAAATTGGTTGAGCCATTGCGTTTATTGTTCAAAGATGAAGTAAGAAGGATAGGAGCAGAATTAAACATCAGTCAGAAGCTATTGAGTCGGCATCCTTTTCCAGGTCCGGGTCTGGCCATTCGTATCATCGATGATATCACGCCGGAAAAGGTGAGTATTTTACAGGATGCAGATGACGTTTTCATCTCTGCACTCAAAGAATATCATTTGTACGACAAAGTCTGGCAGGCAGGTGCCATTTACTTACCTGTTCAGTCAGTCGGAGTTATGGGTGATGAAAGAACCTACGAAAACGTAATTTGTCTGAGAGCCGTTACTTCTGTGGACGGAATGACAGCTGATTGGGCACATTTGCCGTATGATTTTCTTGCTACCGTTTCCAATCGAATCATTAATGGTATAAAGGGTATTAACAGAGTTGTTTATGATATCAGTTCCAAACCACCATCGACCATTGAGTGGGAATAATAAAATATATCTGATTGCATACTTTTCTGTATTGCTCAGTTCCTGTGCTTTACTGCAAGGGAATAAACCAGTATCTGATATAGGAGAACCGGATACTAAAAAAGAAGTTATTAAGCGCCCGAATCCTTCCGAATTCAAGGAAGTTCCCAATGAAGTTCTAAAACCATCAGAAACTGTTTATTTTCATGGAGAAGAATTCCAGGTGCCCCTAAGGAAGAAGAACTACGAAATCGTGCTCATTTTGCCTTTCGGACTAACTGAAGCCAATCCGGTTGAAAACCGACTCACCAATATCATCAGCAGCTACTATCAGGGTGTTCGATGTGCCTTAAGTCAGAGGGAAGATGGAGATTTTTCATTTGTATTGAGGGTTTACGATAATGGTTCGGATTCTTCAGCGCTGATCAGGATTCTAAATAAACCGGAACTTAAAAAAGCAGATGCCATCATAGGTCCACTGGGTGATGAAGCTCTAACCAAAGTATCTGCTTTTGCCATCAAATATGGGATTCCTGTATTTTCTCCATTTTCGACCTTAAACGCATCTAATCCTAAATTCTATAATTTAAATACAGACCTGAAGTCAAAGGCAGTTCATTTGGCAGAGTTCATTAAAAAGCAGCATCCGGGCACCAAATTGTATATTGTGCGAGACAACAAACCTTTTGATAAGGAATTCGTACCCATACTCATAGCAGAACTCGAAAAGCAGAAAATACCATATAACAAAGTGGCTTTCACCAATTTAAACAATTGGAATGTTTTGCTGAACAATGAAAAAAATCTTATCTACGTACCATCCGTTGAGAAAAATGTGGTTAGTGTAACCCTGGGAAACATTTTTGCTACCAAGAAGCCGGTGACGGTAATTGGTGATTATAAATGGACAGATTTGTTGAATAATGATTTCAGACATTGGGAAAATTTAAATGTGCATTTGCTCGCGGGAAGCTACATTGATTGGTCAGATTCAACATTGGTAGATTTTAGAATGCTGCATAGATCTCTTTATGTTCTTGATCCCGATGAATATGCCTGTACGGGGTATTTTCAAACTTCGTTTGTGTTAGATTGCCTGAGTACGTTTGGTAATGCATTTCCTGACTTTATCATCAATAAGAAACTTTTATATGGAAGCTGGGCTTTCCATTTTAGTTCTGACAGAGGTTCAAAATTCAATAGACATGCATGGATGCTGAAGTATCAGGACCATCGCTTAATACCTGTTTTGGATGAATGATCAGATTCTGCAGCAACAAACAAGGATTTCCGCTGAAATACTGAAAAGTTACAGGCATCCCCAACCTTTTCATTTACATCTGAAAGAAAAGTTCAGGCAACTGAGAAAGGCCGGCAGCCGCGACAGAAGAATCATCCGATCGATGTGCTATGCGTGGTTTAGGCTGGGACGTACATTTAAAGATGAATTGTCTGACCAGATTTTTCATGCATACAGCTTGCTCGAACAATGGAATGCTCAACCTGACAAGAGCATGCAGCATTTGATGGAACTAATCCATCAGAAATATCCGGATTGGGAAAAAACGAAGCTAAACCCGTTTAAATCAGAGGTGTCTGACGCCATCCCCGCAGACCAGATTGACTTGCTCTACCTCAGCCAACCGCTGGTTTGGATTTGGAATACATCAGCACAACAAGTAAACGAGGATGAAGCATTTGTTTGGGAGCAATATCCCTGGGCAAAGGGAATGCCCGCGGGCAAAGAACTTAATACAGACCAAAATAACATTCAGGTTCAGGATCTCTCTTCACAAATCATGTGCAGATCACTGCCGTTAAAAGGAAATGAAGCTTTTTGGGATGCCTGCGCTGCTTCAGGTGGGAAATCTCTGCATGTAATGAAATTGTTTCCAGATGTGAAGTTATGGGTGTCTGACAATCGAAAAACAATATTGGATCAATTGAAGCTCCGATTTTTGAATGCCGGAATTCGGGCATATAGGTGGGCTGTATTGGATTTGAATGTACAAATTCCGCAAATTGACTTCTCAGGATTTAAAGTTTCGGATCAAACCATGGTGCCTGAATCTCTGGATTTTATACTGTTGGATGTTCCCTGCACAGGATCCGGAACATGGGGAAGAAACCCTGAAAATATTGATTCCTTCAACCCGGAAAACATCCAGAACTTCTTTGAACAGCAGGAGAAAATGATTCAAAATGTATGGCCTTTTTTGCGAAAGGGCGGATGGCTCTGTTACAGCACCTGCTCGATATTTTCAAAAGAAAATGAATATGAATGTGATTTTGTTGAATAGATTTACGTAAAACGTTTGAAACGTTGAATTCAGAATTATTAGAGCATAAATATGTAGGAGGAATTCAATGGAAATCGGATGTTTTATTTTGGTCTTTATGGCGTAAAAATTGAGTTTATTCGTCCAATACTTTTTTAATTCTAATTGAGATTCAATATCATTGCCATGAAATTATCTCAAAAAATTATGAATACTGCCAAAATTTTAAAAATTAGTCTGCTCGGATTGGTATTAATATCCTTTAGTACTTTGAACTCCTGTAAGGATGATCCGGTTACAAACAATACACCTACGCCTACCAAAAATATGCTCGAAGTACTTTCTGAAGCGAAGTATTCCATTTTTAAAGCCATTGTCGACAAAGCGAACTTCTCAAGTGTGTTCAGCGGTACCGTTAAATACACAGTTTTTGCGCCAACCGATGATCAATTGGTAGCAGCTGGTATTATGAATGCTGATGGCATGACAGAAACAGAAGCAGAGAATTTTGTAAAATATCACATGATCGAAGGTGAGCATACTACCTTAACACTTCCTTTATATGGTTACGTGAATACGCTGAATACACAGGGACCATCAGGACTTAAGCCTAAATTGAATATCCGCATTTCCAGCGAAACGATCTATGCGAACAACAAACAGGTTCTGGCCACTACGAAAGGAACTAACGGAATTATTCATGAATTGGGAGGTGTGTTAAAGCCACTCACAGTATATGAAATGATTTTCAGCTCAAGTGATTTGTCAAAATACAGAGCCGGTTTGGATCTGGAAGCGGGTATTAATGCACCATTAAAAGATGTGGCGGCTTTAACCACTGTATTTGCTGTAAACAACGCCGGTACAGATGCCTTCACCAAAGCGAAGGAAAGACAATTCTCTTCTATGAATCCAACAGATAGAAGAGCATTTTTGAACAACGGTATCATCGCATCCACCAATAAACTGGCTGCCGGTATCACTGCCGGTTCACTAAGCACTCAGGGTGATCCATTAAATGTAACTTTGTCAGCAGGAAAAATCATTCTGAATGATACAGTTACGGTAACCATCACCGATGTTCAGTGTATAAATGGCGTTTTACACATCGTTGATAAGGCTTTATCTAAATAATATCACCTAAAGTAGCCCTCAATTTAAGGGGTAATGACGCAACAACCAGACGATAGCTCTGAAGCGTCCATTCATAAATTAAAACATCTGAAACACTGGAATTTACCACAACAGTATTCCAGTGTTTTTTGTTCATATGATATCCGGGTCTCACGGCATCATACTTCTCTCTCAATTCAATCGCCATTTCGGGATCACATTTTAAATTGATCGACTCAAAATTTGTGATATCACACAAGGCGAACATCTTATTGGCAACTTTAAATACCAATGTGTTTTCATCGAATGGAAGTGACTCTGTGCATCCCGGTAATTTCAGACAATATTCGCGAAAGGCTTCTATATCCATTTAATTAATAATTAGAATGACGTCATTACATAGTATGCTGTGTTTCTCCAACAAATATGGCTTATCTCTTTGCAAATCCGCTTTGTATTTTGATTGTAGTATAAAGTACTTGGGTTTTATGCGGTCTATCCAATATTCTAAATGCGCTTCCTTGCGTCCCATTTGTTCGTGATTAAATACCAAGCCCTTGTGATTCAGGTAAATAAGCGATGTGTTGGGTGCTTGTTCATATAACACAAAAAGCGTGGCATTTTTATCAGGTATATAATCCTGAACACAATTTTTTGCTCCGGATAACCATCTGATATCGCTGTCGATATGAACCTTGTTTCGGTGGTAAATATGATGATTTCTGGCTGCTATCTGTGGAATGGAACAAACCCAAATTAAGAAACAAAGCAGGTACAAAGCAGGAAATTTTTGTTCTGGCAATCTTCCGGCTAAATCAGAAACAAAATGGAATAATCCAAACACCAAAAGAGGGAGGAAACTGGCAAGTACATAATAATCGTGATACCTGAGTTGTTGTCCCAATCCCAGTAAAAATGCCACCCAACCCAGGAAAATAATTGCTATCAAATAGCGCAGAGTACGGTTGCCTTTGATTCGATGGACGTAAAATATGGACGAAATGATCAACACTAAGTATTGCAGATTACTCAGGTATTCGCCCCGCCAATAGAACATCGACTTCAACACCTCTGCCAGTTCGGGCAAGGAAGTAATGGGTTGGCCCGATGACATAAAAACACCTGACCAAAGTAGCTTGTTTACACGGATGAAGTAAAAATAGTTGTACCAAACAATGCAAGAAAACAACAAAAGGGCGAACAAAAAGAAAGGTACTTTTCGCAAAATTAGCTGACGCGTCAGTTTGAGGGATATAAAGAATTGATGCGCAACCATGGCCATAAAATATATACCGGAACTCAGTTTAAGCAGCATGGCCAAAGCTGAAAAAACCAATGCCAAATCTGAATCACTCGATTTACCTTGCCGGGTCGATCTCCAGTACAGCGCCAAAGCAAGTACCGAAAACGACAGTCCGCCAATATCCGGTAAAAAATTATAGCCATAAAACGAAATAACGGGTGACGCCATGACCAAGAAAACAGCGGCCGATGCCATAATGGGCTTCATTCCGCAGACCATTGCACTGGCGTATAAGCAGGTAATCAACAGCAATGAAGTGAGCAGTCGAAACCAAAATGGCAACAAATGCGGGGTATTTGTAAAACTCGACAATTTGGCAGACAGAAATGGAATCAAAGGGAATTCAACCCCAACTCGGCCATTTTCTGTATAGAGCGCTTGAGTTCTGGGTTCAGAGAATTTTGGATAGGCCAAATAATTCAAGGCCAGCGCATACCGGTCCGATTGAGCCCAAACATGCACCCCTCGGGGCAATTCACCTAAATATCTGAACTGTGGTAGGGATAGACAAAGCCATAAGATAGTAATTAATCCAATGTGATAAAGGAATCTGAGCCTTGTCATAATAATTTGACAAATAAAACACTTAAAATGAAACCCTCTTGCAACAAAATTGTCGAAATTCGTATCTTACATTATCGTGAAACAGTTTCTACAATTAATCATAATATTTACCGTTACCTTCCATTTCGTGTCGGCTCAGACAAAGTCTGACAATAAATTGATTCAATCCAAATCTGCGGAGTTTCAAAATACAGTCGTAAAAAATATCCAGGGAGAAGAATTTATTTTCAGACCGAACAGAGGGCAATGGCAGGACGAAATTCTATATCGAACCTACCAGGGTAACCAGAATATCTCTTTCCTGAAAGAAGGAATTTCATTTGGAAAAAGAACAGCGGAAAAGGGATTTTTTCCTGAACCGGGCAAGGAGGTACAGCTCGACTATCATTTTTGGGAGATCGGATTCGAAAATGCAAATCAGGAAGTTCAAATCGTAGCTGAAGATTTCAAAAACAGCAATATTCACTATTTCGGACCTTCAAATCCGGATGGAGCCAGCATACCATCGTATCGCAAATTGAAATACAAGCAATTGTGGGATGGAATTGATATGGTGTTTTATAACTCGGATGCCACAGAATTGAAATATGATTTTGTTGTCGCACCAAAGGCATCCTTAGAGCAAATTCAGCTGAAATACAAAGGTGTCAAGTCTTTGCAGGTAAATCGGAATGGACAATTGGAAATTGAAACCACCGAAGGCATCTATAAAGAAGATAAACCGGTAGCCTGGCAAATTATTCAGGGCAAAAAAATGATGATTGACATTGCCTACAAGGTGGTGGGCAATACCTTGTCCTATGTAGCGGGGTCATATAATCCTGATTATGAGCTTATTATTGATCCTGTGTATTTGGATTGGAGCACCTATTTCTATGGTTTAGGCTGGAATTCATCCACAACATTTCGATGGACCTGGGTTTTGGACATAGATATAGATTTTAATGATCATGTGTACGTTACCGGGATGACCACAGACTGGTTTCCATATTTTCCCAATGCGTATGATACTTCATTGGCCGGATTCTATGATGCATTTGTATGCAAAATGACTCAGGATGGGGATTCAATGTTGTTCTTCAGTTATATCGGAGGGAATTCATACGAATATTCGCTGAGCATGACGGTGAATGAGAATGAAGAACCGGTCATTTCAGGAATCACCTATTCCAAGGACTATCCGGTTACTAAAAATGCCTTTGACACGATTACCCGAAATTGTGGCAGCTCAACCTGGTGCCTCACCGGGTTTGTCACTAAATTCAATAAAACCGGAACGGGACTGGTTTACTCGACTTATTTGGGTGGAGATAATTTTTCTTCCGGCTGGAATATTGACTGGATTCGTGGTATGACCATGAATAAAGCGGGTGAAGTATTTGTCGTAGGTAATACCAACAGTACGGATTTTCCGGTCACCAGCGGAGCTTATCAAACCACCAATAAAGGGGGAAGTTCAACGAGCTATTATCTTTCAGGAGATGCATTTCTGACCAAATTTAAAGCCGATGGAAGCGGCATCGTTTTTTCGACCTTTATCGGCGGAACCAATGGTGACGTGGCCTATGATGTTATTCTGAGCTCAAAGGAGGAGATTTATGTGGTTGGATACACCGCATCCACCAATTTCCCGACGACACCCGGCTCCAAAATTTTCAATACGTTCGTTAAAGGGACTTCAGATGCGTTTTTCGCCAAATTTAAACCGGATGGTTCTAACATTATTTATGCGAAACTCATGGGCGGTAATGGGGAAGATGTTTTCGAAGGGATGTATATCAATGAACAGGACGAGTTATATGTAGGTGGATATACCAATTCATCCGATTTTTATACGACTACCAATGCATATCAAAAGGTAAATCGGGGTGGTTACGATTTCGTAGTGGTAAAAATTCTTTCTGCTGGTACCAACGTCACATACTCAACGTATTTAGGAGGTACAGGTCAGGAATACATATACAACTACCCATATTTCAGCACCATAAAAATTGCGGCCAATGTCCGCGAAGAAGCAATTGTTTGTGGAATTACCGGTTCCAAAGATTTTCCCATTACAACGGATGCCATTCAACCGGTGAACAATACAGTGAGTTGGGGATTTGGTGGAACTTTATGTATGGCCAAACTCAGTATGGCAGGTGATAAATTATTGTATGGATCCTATTACGGAGGTAGCCGTATCGAATATCCGGGTGGCATCAGGGTTAAACGAACAGGCTGTGTGACCAATATTGTATTTGGTGGGTTAACCCAAAGTATAGACTATCCAACTTCCCCGGGTTCATTCCGCGATACAGCCAAAAAATCTAATTGGGGATGGACATATTCCGGATTCGTTTCCAAATTCAGAGATACCTTAAAAACCGATTTGATCTCTCTGACACTGCAAGATTCTGTTGTTGAGTGCGACAAGGTATTTGAGATATTGGATGCCCAAAATCAGGGCGCTGATTTTAAATGGTCCCATGGTCCCAAATCCAGATTTGTGATTCTCGAAAAGCCCGGTGAATATTGGGTTGAAGCAACATATGGATGCGATACGGTTAGAGATACCATAGACATCAGGTTACACTATAGTCCTACAGTACCAATACTTCCCGCAGATAGTATCTATTGCAACAGTTTCCCGGGACTTACCCTGGATGCTCAAAACGACACCATACACAGAAAATACTTATGGAGTACCCTGGATTCATCCCGAACCATTAATGTGTCGGATACCGGTTTATATATAGTTCAAATTCAGACACCACATTGCGGCACCAAATCAGATAGTATTCATTTGAGTTTACTGCATACGCCAAAGGTTGATTTGCCCAAAGACAGTATTTTTTGCGACTCCGTGAATATTTCCCTGGATGCCGGCAATAGCTGGAATAAAAGTGTATATGTATGGAGCCACGGAGATTCTCTGCAAAGCACTGTCCTTGATACCGTTGGTATTTATCGAATAACGGTCATAAACAAATGCGGTTCGGCAGTAGATTCCATGAAAATATCGCAATTGTACACACCCGCGGTTCAATTGCCTTCTGATTCTACCTATTGTGGCCCATTCGATCTGACACTGAAAGCCGGCCGCAAGCAAAATGATGAAATTTACAATTGGTCGGATGCCTTACTCAAAATATTATATGGAGGAGATGACAGTCTGAAAGTTGATTTTACCGGATATTTTAAACTCGAAATCGAAAACAAATGCGGCGTAGCTGCCGATTCGGTCAAAATCAGCGCTTTGAAAATACCTGAATTGTATTTCCCCGATTCGCTCGTGTATTGCGATAAGGTTGAGCAGGGAATCAGAATTGGTAATCCCAAAAATCAGGAGCAGTATCTTTGGAGCAATTCATCTACCTCAGATTCTACGTTTTTTAACAATCCCGGATGGATTTGGGCCAATATCCGCAACTACTGCGGCGAAGTAAGGGATAGTATTTTACTCATATTAAAACACCAACCAGTGATCACAATTCCTGATGATACCATTTTCTGTAATTCGGTGTCTTATGCGGTTTCCGCTGCAATCAATGATGCCGAAACCAGGTATTTTTGGAATGGTTTACAGGGAGGTCCCAGCCATATCTTTACGACTGAAGGGATGTCAAAGATCAGAGTCGAGAACAGATGTGGGATTTTTGAAGATAGTTTCCATATCGATTTAATAAAAACGCCACAAGTTGAATTAGGCAATGATGTTCATTATTGTGGAGGCGTGTTACCTACCGAACTGACTGTGGGAGATCCTGATAACCTGGAAACCTATCTTTGGAGTAATAATTCCACACTGAATAAAACGACTTTTGGTACCCCGGGAAAAGTAACCGTAACCATTACAAACCAATGTGGAATTGCAACGGATTCGCTGGAAATCATGGCCATCGATTTTCCTGTGGTGGATTTGGGTGAAGATACTGTCCTTTGCGGCAATTTTAATTTGACCTTAGATGCCGGAGGTGATGGCATATCCTATGTTTGGAGTCCCGGGAATGAAACAACCCGAATGATCAACGCCAACCAGCAAACCACCTATAAGGTTAGGGTTACAAATGCCTTTGGATGTGCTACCGAAGATGAGCTGAAGATCGGCAACGATTGCATTAGTTCCTATCACATACCTACGGCTTTTACACCCAATAACGATCTTCTGAATGAAGTGTTTAAACCCACCCTGGTGAACTATGAAGGCTATGAATTGAAAATTATCAATCGCTGGGGTGAGATGGTATTTCAAACCCAGAATCCGGAAAAAGGTTGGGATGGTACCTATAATGGGGAAGCTTGCCAACCCGGTCAGTATTTTTACATCATTACCTTCATCACAACGGAGAATATGCAATACCGGCAGATTGCCGGAGCAGTGACCCTCCTGAAATGATGGATTCCATTGTACTTTCGCACTATGTCCCGGGACATTCATGCGATTTTACTCAAGCATTGGGGATTTCCTGCTTTTAGAGATAACCAGGAAGAAATTATTCAATCCGTTCTCTCCGGAAAGGATACCTTGGCCATGCTGCCAACAGGCGGAGGGAAATCTATATGCTTTCAGGTCCCTGCTTTGGCTTCTGATGGCATTTGTCTGGTTGTTTCTCCGCTCATCGCCTTGATGAAAGACCAGGTCGAAAATCTGAAAAAACGAGATATTCAGGCTTGTCTCATTTATTCCGGACTCACCAGGAGAGAAGTCTTAAATGAACTGGATAATTGTCGCAATGGAAAGTATAAATTCCTCTATATCAGTCCCGAAAGATTGTGTAATCCCGATTTTAGAGACGACTTACGCTCATTAGACATACAACTTATTGCGGTGGATGAAGCGCATTGTATCAGTCAATGGGGTTACGATTTCAGACCCGAGTATCTGAGAATTGGCGAAATCCGGAAACATATATCATGTCCCATCATCGCATTAACCGCCTCTGCGACAACCGCGGTTGCCGAAGACATCATGTTGAGATTGGGTTTTAATGGGAAACATGTTTTTCGTTCGAGCTTTCACCGGCCAAACCTGAGTTATCTCGTACTTCACACCAGGGATAAACTAACCCGAATCAAACAGATCTTACAGAAAATTAAAGGTTCAGGCCTCATTTATGTACGAAGTCGCAAACGAACCCTCGAAATTTCTGAAACCCTAAATCAGCTTGGATTTACAACCACGCATTACCATGCCGGATCGCCCAATGAGGAGAAAATACGGAAATTGAATGAATGGCAGTCCGGTTCAATGCCCGTAATTGTCTGTACCAATGCATTTGGAATGGGCATTGACAAACCCGATGTTCGAATTGTAATCCATTACGAATTGCCCGATAGCCTTGAATCTTATTATCAGGAGGCAGGCAGAGCAGGCAGAGACGGAAAGGATAGTTTTTGTGTGATGCTGTGGGATGAACTGGATGGGGAAGAGGCCAGGAAGAAATTGACTGAATCATTCCCGGAACAGGAAGAAATCGAGCGAATCTATCAAGCGCTGGGCAATTATTGCAATATTGCTCCGGGGAGTGGGCTGGGAACGGATCATCCTTTTATGATGCAGGATTTTTGTGAAAAGTTCTCCCTGAAACCGCTGCGTGTGATGAAAGTGCTTGAAATCCTGCACCGGCATGAATTGCTCTTATTAAACGAAGCGCTTTTTTCTCCATCCCGATTCAGAATCCTTCTTTCAAATACAGAATTATATAAATTTCAGGTCGAACATATAAGTTTTGATCCTTTCATTAAGTTAGTACTGAGAACTTATGGAGGTATGGTCTTCGATCATTATGTAAATATTGATGAGCATTTACTGGCCCAAAGGGCTAAACTGAATGCCACAAAAATTACAGATTATCTGCAGAAACTGGATCAACTCAAAGTCATAGATTTCGTTAAAAAAAGCCATGAACCCCGCATTTCCTGGCTGCAGAACAGAAACACGCATTCGGGAATTGAGTATAAACAACTGCAAGCTCAGTTAAAAGTGAATATGGATCGCTTGAATGCGCTGATTCAATTTTGTGATGACAAGCTTTCTTGTCGCAGCAGGATGCTATTGTCCTACTTCAACGAAATAGATCCGCAACCTTGTGGCAAATGTGATTTTTGCCGGCTTCAGGTGAAAAATGCACATAAATTGTCCAATTTTGATCGGATCAAAGCAGGTATCAAAGAAAAGATTCAATCTCAGGATACAACCGTTAAGGACCTGATTGCCCATTGCGAATTTGAAGAAGAGCAGAATCTTCTAAAAGTCCTGAGGTTTTTAATGGATGAAGGAATATTAAGCACGGATAAGAATCAACGATTGAAATGGAAAGGATAGTTTATTGCGCCGTTATCAACGATTTGAATCATGACCGACGCATGCATAGGATTTGTCGGTCACTCTCCCAACACGGATATAGCGTGACCCTCATCGGGAGGAGGCTGAAACATTCGCAACCCATTGAAAATAAGGTATTTAAGCAACATAGAATTCATTGCCTTTTTAGTAGAGGTGCGATTTTTTATATAGAATACAATCTTCGGCTTTTTATTTTCCTGAGTTTCAAAAAAATGGATATACTCAATTCCATTGATGCAGATACCTTGCCTGCTTTGGGTATGATGTCAAAAATTAGAGGTAAAAAGCTTATTCATGACGCACACGAATATTTCACAGAGGTGCCCGAATTAGACCAGAAACCGGTTAAAAAGTATATCTGGAAATGGGTAGAAAGGATGTTTATACCCGGTAGTGCTGCCGCCTATACGGTTTCTCCATCTATTGCAGAAGCGTATTCAAAAATGTATCGGGTACCTTTTCAGGTAGTATGTAATGCCCCGAATTATGAACCCATATTGACTAATGAACCCAGGAACAGGAAACAACTGATATACCAGGGTGCTCTGAACAAAGGAAGAGGGTTGGAACAAATAATCAGGGCTATGCAAAAGGTAGACGCACATTTATGGATAGCCGGCGAAGGTGATTTGTCTTTAGCGTTGCGCCAATTGGTGCACAGCCTTAATCTGTATGACAAAATTGAATTCCTGGGACTTCTCAGCCCCGATGAATTGAAACAAACTACCTTAAAAGCGTCCATTGGACTCAATATTTGTGAACCTCTGGGATTGAGCTATCAATATGCACTGAGCAATAAAGGATTTGATTATTTGCATGCCGGAATACCGGCAATTACCAATGATTTCATTGAATATCAGCGACTAAACGCCGAGTTTGAAACCATGATTCTGGTAAATTGCCTTGAAGATGACATTGCCATGGCGATAGAAAAGCTAACATCTGACAATGATTTTTATGAACGTTTAAGAAAAAATTGTTTACTTGCTGCCCAGGTATACAATTGGCAAATAGAAGAAAAAAAGCTTCTGGCCTGTTATGACGGCACCTTCGCTCCACATAGTAGCATTTGATATTCCCTTTCCGGCAAACTACGGGGGCGTAATTGACATTTATTACAAACTGCTTGCGCTAAAAAAGTCGGGTGTAGATATCCATTTGCATTGCTTTCAATATGGTCGGGAGCGTGCTGCACAATTGAAGAAAATCTGTAAGAGCGTTAATTATTATAAAAGAAACACCTATAAAAACCCGTTCTACGGTTCGTTACCCTATATCGTCTCCAGCCGCAGTTCATCTCAATTGCTCGAGAATTTAAAGAAGGATCATGCGCCAATTTTGTTCGAAGGACTGCATACCACCTATTTCCTCAACCATCCGGATTTAGCTCACCGATTTAAAATGGTGAGAATGCACAACATTGAACACAATTATTATTCGAGTCTCGAAAAATCCGAAAGAAGTTTCTTCAAGAAGTACTTTTTCAGAATAGAGTCTGAGCGGCTAAAAAAGTATCAGAACATTTTGAAGTTCGCCGATGTGGTTTTCGCCATCAGTCCCAATGATGAGAAGTATTTACAGAAAAAATTCGAGCATGTGGTGCACTTACCGCCATTCCATGGAAATTCGACGGTTCAATCAGGCACCGGCACCGGGAAATTTGTTCTTTATCACGGTAATTTATCCGTTTCTGAAAATCAGGCAGCTGCGCTGTTTTTGGTAAACCATGTATTTTCTAAATTGGATTACCCTTGCATTATCGCCGGGAATAATCCCTCCCGGGAATTGATAAATGCCGCTGCGCTGTTCAAGAATATTCGATTAATCAGCGATACTACGGCTGAAGACATCAATCAACTGATTTTAGAATCGCAGATCAACGTACTGCACACCGGACAAGCTACAGGAATTAAGCTGAAATTAATCAATGCCTTGTTCCTGGGCCGGCATTGTATTGGAAACAAGGAAATGATTCATAACACAGGTGTTGAGGATCTCTGCACTTCGGCTCAAACCGGAACTGAATATATAGAAGCCATACATAAACTCTGGAACGAACCATTTACAGATGACATGAAATTTAACCGGGAAACAGTGCTTCTATCCGCTTTTCATGAAATGAGCAATGCGGCTAAATTGATCGATTGCATGAAGACGGAACTCGCCGGACAAACCAAAATCCCGGTGAAAACTGCAAGCAAAAATTCATTCATGGAATCTGTAGTTTCCTATTTTTTATATTAAGCGAGCATTTGTCAATTATCTGGCCTTGGCTTCCATAATATTCTATTACTTTTGCAGCCCTAAACACCATGGATAGAAGTTCAACCATAGGCTACATACTGATTCTGATCATTTTCGCAGGTTATCTTTTTCTGACACAACGCAATGTGAAGGATTTAAAGAAAAAGGAAGCCCAAATGGATTCACTCGTCATCACCGGTGATACCATACAGGAAGCCACGGTTCAATACGCGGATTCTTCTCCGGTGGTGGTTGATACGATCCGGGAGGAGTTTTTTACCATTGAAAACGACGATATAAAGATTTTTGTTAGCAATAAAGGAGGTCGACTGGGGTCTGTAAAACTGAAAGACTTTCGAAGATATGACTCAAGTGATCTGATCCTGTTTACATCCGATAAATCGAGATTTGATTATACCATCCCAATACACAATGGGATTCTCCAAACTTCAGATTTATCCTTCCAATCCAACAAAAAATCCGTTGTCGTTAGCAATGGAAAATCCGAATTAATTGTAGAATCAAATGTTAAAGGAGGAAAAATCCGACAGATTTATTCTCTTGAGAAGGAGGGGTTTGTAATGGGATACCGTTTGCAACTGGTCGGATTCAATAAACTGATTGCCTCTAAAAACAGAGATTTTGAATTAAACTGGTCGCTGAACGTTCAAGGTCAGGAGAAAACGATTGAAGAAGAAAGACAGGTTACCAATATTGAGTACAAATATCTCAGCGAATCAGGCACCGATTATCTCACGGAAAGAAAAGATGACGAAGAAAGACTAAAAGGAAACATACACTGGATTTCGTACAAACAGAAGTTCTTTAACACGACCATTATTGCTCCTGAGGGATTTTCTGAAGATGGAATTTTGATCAAATCCAAGACACCCGAATTAGAAAATGGCATTGATGTTCGGTCTTTGGAAAGCACCATTTATTTCCCATACACCTTTTCGGAAACGGCCAATTATGATTTGAAATTCTATTTTGGTCCGAATCAATACAACAAACTAAAGGATTTAGATATTGGACTTCAGAAGATAATTCCTTTAGGATGGGGCATTTTCGGATGGGTAAACAAGTTCATGGTGATCCCGATTTTCAATTTTTTGAGTTCCTTCCTGTCAAATTATGGATTGGTAATTCTGTTGTTGACCATCATGATCAAGCTGGTTCTCTTTCCGTTCATGTATAAAATATATGTGAGTACCGCTAAAATGCGTTTGCTCAAGCCTGAATTGGATGAGATAAAGGAGAAAACCGGTGGCGACATGCAGAAAATGCAGCAGGAGCAACTGAAGCTTTATCGAAAAGCCGGAGTAAATCCTTTTGGCGGATGTTTGCCTCAACTGATACAACTTCCGATACTGATCGCAATGTTCCGGTTCTTTCCGGCAGCCATTGAATTAAGACAACAACCTTTCCTTTGGGCTGAGGATCTTTCTACCTACGATTCTATCCTGAATCTCGGGTTTGAAATTCCATTTTACGGCAGCCATGTGAGTTTATTTACATTGTTGATGGCCATTTCAACTTTCATTTACACCATTCGCAATACCCAGCAAATGAGTACCATGGGAAATCAATTCAAGATTATTTCCTATATCATGCCCGTGATGCTGTTGTTCTGGTTTAATAGTTATGCTTCCGGCTTGAGCTATTATTACTTTTTGGCGAACATGATCACATTTGGTCAGAACTGGCTGATAAAATCATTTTTTGTTGATGAAGAGAAGCTGCACAAACAACTAAAGGAAAACAAATCAAAAAAAGGTCCGATTAAAAAATCTGCATTTCAGCAAAGGCTGGAAGACATGGCGAAAAAACGTGGGCTCGATCCAAACACGGGAAGGAAAAAATAATATTTTTTCTTACTTTTGTTTCGATTTACTATACTACTAACTACCACGTTTTATGAAGCCTACTATATTCATAATAGTTTTTCAGTTGGCTTCCGGATGGATGAATGCTCAAACTGCGGGTGACTACTATCGCCGGGCGGTTCAAAAATTTAACCAGAAAGATTATGCCGGAGCTGTAACTGAATACACGAGAGCCCTCGCCATCGACAGTACTTCAGCCGTTTTGTACAATAACAGGGGAGTGGCAAAGTCGAAGATGGACGAATTTGACGGTTGTATTGAAGATTTTTCCAACGCCATCCGCCTGAATCCAAAATTTGCCATGGCCTATTTTAACCGGGCCAATGCCTATAAAGAATTATTGAGGTACGAACCTGCGCTTCTGGATTATGATCAAAGCCTGCTATTGGATCCCAAGTATAAAAGCGCTTACCTGAACCGAGGATTGGTACGCGCGGAAATGAACGATTTTCAGGGAGCCATCGAAGATTATTCTCAGGCCATTCAATTGGATCCGAACGATGAAAAAGCCTATAATAACCGCGGGGTAGCCTATTACAAACTGGGAAATTATAAGTTGTCCATTGAAGATTTCGACAAGGCAATCCGATTGGATAACAATTATTATAATGCCTTTATCAACAGGGGAATTTGCTATTCTGAAATGCGTAAAACAGAATTGGCAGTTAAAGATTTTAATGTGGCCATTCAAATGAGTCCTATGAATGGTGAAGGCTATTATTATCGGGGTTATGCCTTGTTAAACGAAGTTTCAGATATTGCCGGAGGCCAAAGTGAAAAGAAAACATTGGGCGTTATAAAGTCCAATCTGGATAAAATAGACACCGCCTGCGATGATTTTAAGAAGGCCAAGAGTTTCAGATATTCAAAAGCTTCAGAAGCCATCGAAACTTACTGCAAAGGTTAGTAAGACCGGGTAGAATTGTCAATACACATTCCCTGCCAATTATCCGCAATTTTTCTGGCATCCTCAGACGGCTGGTGAATTAGATTCACGGTTTTCAGGTCTATCGTGTGCGTTCCTTTCAGATATTTAGAAAAATCACTATAAAAGGTCACCATCTGATTGGCATTGCTCAAATCCACGGGCTGCTTCAGTTGGATGGTAATTTTCCTGGATAATTTATAAGGATCTAAGTATCCTCCCGCGTGTAAAACGACAGTAATCGGCGGATTAGACATCAGGTTTCCTTCAAATTTGTAATGGATATATCCGTTGATCATTCCCCAATACATAGGCGCTGTGAAAATAGTGTTCAGATAACCACTTGCATTCACCGCTGAATCCTCTACGCCCAGAATAAAGGATATGGCAGTTATCTTTTCATCGGTTTCAGGTCTTGCAGTAAGGAGTATTTGATCCGGTCCTGACTCCAGGTCAAACATCAGATAGGTTGGTGACAGACTAATCGTTTTCCCGGATTCAGTTTTCAGCTCAAAATGATTGATATGGTACTGTAATGTGGTCGGAATGAGCGAATCACCGCTCACAGGATCTTTATAGGCATGGTTTAATTGAAATAGGGTAGAAGTATCGGAGAAAACGTGTTTGACACGCAAGCTCAATTCATTCTTTTGAGGCGTTATCGGCGGGTCAACCGGATCACAGGCATTTAAAAAAGAAAAGGCAGTCATTAGGATGACAACATAAACCCGGTTCAACGAAATTAAAAAGTCAATTTCTTTGGATTGAATTTTAAAACGTTCACCTAAATTGGTATTGGTCAAATTACCCCGATAGATGTAAACGCCTTTTCTCAGTCCCTTTTTCGCCCATAACAATTCATTAAAGCCTCCGTTTTCACCCATTTCTAACAACAAAGGCGTGAAAATATTACTTAAGGCATAGCTGGCCGTTCTCGAAACCCTGGACGCAATGTTTGGTACACAATAATGAATAACCCCATGTTTCTCGAAAACGGGGTCTTTGTGATTGGTTACCCTGGAAGTTTCGAAACAACCACCCTGATCTATGCTCACATCTATGATGAGCGATTTAGGCCGCATTTGTCTCACCATATTTTCGGATA
>CAZTGZ010000035.1:16174-25208 GCA_964613385.1 uncultured Chitinophagaceae bacterium | reverse complement strand
AGCTTCCGCATGAAAATCAGGGTTGATTCTGCACATCAATTCATCCTTGATGATGCCAACACACATTTTGTCAGCCACCATAAACGTCAATCCTCCCATCATCTTCTTCTCTTCAAATTCAACTGAAGATGAAAGCTCTTCACGTATTTTTTCTGCCAGTTCGAAATTGTATGACATATAAGTGCATTCAGATGAATACGAAAATAAGGCTATCGTTCAACAATCAACTTCTCCACCCAGCGTTTTCCCTGGCTTTTTACTTCGATATAGTAAACCCCAATTTTGAGATTGGCGGTGGAGATAGATTTATTCAGGCAGTTTTTAGCATGTAGTTCCTGTAAAGCATGACCATAAATATCCAATACCCGGATGGTGCAATCCGCGAGCTTTTCAGGCATATATATATTCACTAATTGGTTGGCAGGATTAGGAAACACTGTGATATGAAATAATTTCTCGTTATTCTGAACCGAAACCGTGGCTTTCCCGAACAAGTCATGTGAAGGCCAGGATTTTATGTATGGCAATACTGACCAAACCAATTGATCTGTTGCCTCGTTAATGTCAAAATTTCTGTCTCTGGTATTGAACAAAATGGTCCAATTCATACCGCCATTGGCATAACGCACTATTTCTGCGGTGGTTCCGGGCAATGAGCCATTATGCCACCAATTGTTCGCCGTATTAACGGAAAAACCATTGGCATAGAATTTATTGTTAACAGACGGTTTTACCATGCTATCAATAGTCGCTTTCTCTAAAAAATCCGGAAAGTTCGAAAAACGATCAATGGCGCAAATAAATCTGGTCAAATCTTCTGCATTCGAAATCCAACCCCCATGAGCATCCATATATTCTAAATTGTAACCACCATAAGGAAAAGGAACCATATCCGTGTTGTTATATACCGACTTGGCCAGGGCTGCCCCGGGATAGTCGTAATAATGTACTTCGTTAGGAAGGCGGTTGGATTCCAAATTTTTTCCTAATTGCATTCCGTAAATTCCCATCGGTGCCAGAATTTCCTGCTGCACAAAGTCACGATAGGATTTTCCAGTAATTTTTTCAATCACTCTGCCCAGAATGCAATATCCAAGATTGGAATATTGGTATTGGGTTCCCGGCTTAAAATCGAGCATTTGATTTTTTAGTACATATGAAATAACGGTTATTTCGTCGGGTGGCGAATTGGTGCCCATGGCCGTTGCGATCTGATATGCCCTAAACATCGGATCACCGGAAACCGAGCTATTCCACCCTCCGTTGTGTTGCAGCAACATTCTCACCGTGATTAGCGTATCTCTCGGGTCCAGCATCGTTTGATATGGAGCATCATTCAGTATGCCCGAGGTTCCAAACACCCTGGCGTCGAGTGAGAGTTTTCTCTTTTCAAAAAGATACATACAAGCTACAGATGTGATGGGTTTTGAAACACTTGCGATGCGAAACTTAGAAGAGGGAATGACTGAATCACCGGATGAAACATTTGCGAGGCCAAAAGCTCTGTTATAGACAAGCTTTCCATCTTTTGAAATAGCCAACTGTCCTCCCGGAACATTGTATTGTTTCATCAAATCCAGCATGGCCGTATCAAATTTTGCCAGTTCGGGAATATAAAGACCCGTTTGGGCATGGATGTGCAATCCTGCACAAATCATAATCAAACTCAGATAGTATTTCATATTGCTGTTCATACAAATATATTCTGATCGTATTAACAAACCATTATGGTGCTTATTACAGGATATTGAAAGATGAAAAATACACTGTGCTCGTTAAATCCTTTTAGCACTGTTGTGTTCATGCTAAAAAATCAACGTAACATCGGTCGACTCATTTTAAAATTCTCAGATATTCGACCCACGGACCGACTTCTTCTCTGTATTGAGAGGCTAAGACACGCGTGATTTGGGCGATATGGTTTAAATCATGAACAGCCCAGGTCGACATGAGTTGCTTTAATGTAACCTCGCCAAAAACCGGATGAATCCCCACCTTTGAAAATTGTTCTTCGGACAAATCAAATTCCTGAACCCTATCGAGGTTATGTTCTCTAAGTTGTTTGAATTCCCTGAGCAAATCACGCATCGTTTTTCCTTTACTTTCTCTGAACTGGGCAAATCGGTCGAAAGGCTTGAATTTCTTATCTCCATTCTCCCGAAGTATGATTTCCATTCGCTCCAACCAATCGGTTTGTTCACCATGAATCAGATGGCCCATTACATCATAGGCACTCCAGGTTTCATCACCCTCATTCACCATGGTCCAGTTTTCAGGCAAATTCTCCAGTAAATGTATGAGTGTTCCCGGAGTTTGGCGCAGAATGGCTAAAGCATCAGTTGGTTGAAATGAAATCATGAAATGAAAATTGAATGTTGCTCCAAGACAGGTATTGCAGGTATTTAGAGCGAAATTACTTCAATTATAAATTTCCCTCATAATTCCAATAGATAAAAACCTGGATACAGGCTCTATCCCCTTTCGAAAAAGATCGATCCAAACCGGATTTTGAAACAGAATACCTTTATTTCACCTTTTCCGCGTCAAATGTCATATCTCTGACACCGTCATCGTATTTGGATACAAATGAATCTTTAACACCGAGTTTTTGAATATCCCGATTAAATCTTTTAGCATCGTCGAGATTGGCAAAATGCCCAATTACGTATCGCTTGCTGTTTCCTGTTTCTTCGGCTTTTACCATAATCCCTTCTCGATTAAAGGATTTCAGATCGAGTTTTTCATAAAATCCAATTTGAACCTGATAAACCGTTCCCATGGGTACCTGCCCTCTATTCTCTTCCCTTTCTATACATTCATTTACCATCTGATGGCAGGCTTTTAAAGAATCGTTCAAATTGTTTTGTTCTTTTCGGGCTTCTGCCAATTGATTGCTCAAGTCTTCTATTACTTTTTCTAAATCAGCAATTTGAGCCGTATTTTTATCTTTCATTGCCTTGTAAGACTCGGGCGATTTCTTATAATTTTTAATCTCTTGCTTTAAGGCTTTTTTCTCAGCCTTAGTCAATCCCTGGGCTGCGCTGTCGAGAGCTAGGCATGTTAAAACAATAAATAATAACTTTTTCATGGTTTTGATATTGTGACAAACATATACTTCCCAATTTTCTACCTATAAATGTTGTGGTGGTATTTTACCCACATCCGATTAAAAATCATCCATTTCTTTGAGCAGTGTATTTTAACTTTGCGCCATCATGAATTACAGAAAAGAGAAAGACAGTATTGGGTACATTGATGTGCCGGCTGACAAATACTGGGGCGCGCAAACTCAGAGATCCCTTGAAAATTTTAAAATCGGAAATGAAAAGATGCCCGTTGAAATTATACGTGCATTTGCTGTATTGAAAAAGTGTGCGGCACTTGCAAATTTCCAATTGGGCGTTTTAAGTCGTGAAAAATGTGATCTGATTGGCCGCGTTTGTGATGAAATCAGCGAAGGTAAACACGACGATCAGTTTCCGTTGGTAATTTGGCAAACAGGAAGCGGAACTCAGAGCAACATGAATGTAAATGAGGTAATTGCCAATCGGGCGCACGTTTTGAATGGCGGAGATCTCAATGATGAATCCAAAATTTTACATCCTAATGATGACGTAAACAAAAGTCAATCCTCGAATGACACTTTTCCTACTGCCATGAGCATTGCGGTGTATCGTCAGGTTGTAGACTATACCATACCCGGATTGCAGGTTTTAAGCGATACATTCAAAAAGAAGGCAAGAGAATTCAAACAAGTGGTTAAAATCGGTCGTACCCATTTGATGGATGCGACACCATTAACATTGGGCCAGGAATTTTCAGGATACCGTCAGCAATTGGAAAACAGTTTGGCCTGTATAGAACGTGCTTTGGTTCCGGCTGCAGAATTGGCTTTGGGTGGCACTGCAGTTGGCACAGGATTAAATGCGCCCAAGGGATACGACAAGCTGGTTGCCAAACTGATTTCGGAAGAAACCGGTCTTCCCTTCGTAACTGCTAAAAACAAATTTGAAGCTTTGGCCGCACATGATGCAATGGTTGAGCTTCATGGAGCATTAAAACGCGGAGCAGTGGCCTGCATGAAAATTGGCAACGACATCCGTCTGTTGAGCAGCGGGCCAAGATCTGGAATTGGAGAAATTATTATTCCTGCGAATGAACCCGGTTCATCTATTATGCCGGGCAAAGTGAATCCTACCCAAAGCGAAGCACTTACCATGGTTTGTGCACAGGTAATGGGTAACGATGTAGCAGTATCCGTGGGTGGAAGTCAGGGTCATTTTGAGCTAAATGTATTTAAACCCTTGATTGCCAGCAATTTGCTGAGAAGTGCGAGATTGTTGGGACAAGCTTGTCTGTCGTTTAACGACCATTGTGCTTTAGGTATAGAACCAAATTATGCCGAAATCAAGCAAAAACTCGAAAACAGTTTGATGCTGGTGACGGCGTTGAATACACATATCGGTTATGACAACGCTGCCAAAATTGCCAAGAAAGCTTATGCAGAAAACACAACATTAAAAGCTGCAGCCATTGAATTGGGATTGTTGACTTCTGAGCAATTTGATGCCTGGGTTAGACCAGAAGATATGATAGGCGAAATCGTTGTTGATTGATAAAATTAATTGTCCATACATTATTGAGTTGCGAATCAGTCGATTACGTTAATGTTGTTGAAGATTTGAATTTCTTACTATATTTTCGATTTACAATGGGCGCCGACACCCATTAAAATCGATCGGGGAGTTTCTGAAAATCCTGAAGAGTAAGACCAACACTAACCAACATTGTATGGAATTTAAAATTAACGTTGCAGCGGTTGCCGTAGCTATGGTAGCCAACTTTATTTTCGGATTTCTATGGTTTACACCTTTATTTGGAAAAGCGTGGGCCAAAGAAATGGGTTATCCGGATGACATGAAAGCAGAAAAATCTGACATGATCAGAGGTATGCTTTACATGGTAGTCGGTAACTTTTTGATGGCTTGGGTATTTGCGCACAACATGGAAGCATGGAAGTATGTTCCTGACATGGATGAAATGAGTGCTTTTAGCTCTGCCATGATGGCATCAGTTTTTACCTGGCTGGGATTTTACTTACCCAATGACCTTGGAAACACGGTTTGGGCGAAGCATTCCTGGAAACTATTTGGTATTAACACTGCTTACCATTTTCTCTGTCTATTAATTGCCTCCATGATCATCACATTTTGGCCGGCATGACCTTATTTTCATTAAAATGAACCAACGCCGTTTCTATCAGGAGCGGCTTTTTTTATAATAATTCTACACCCAATCCCTCCCTAATAACTTCAACTTTATCTGATGTACAGTCTAAAACTGTGGAACCGATGTTATGTCCGGCCCCTCCGTCTACAACGGCTGCAACTATTTTTCCAAATACTTCATAAATTTCCTCTGCATCCGTAAGGTATTGTTGAATTTCATCTTCTGAATGTATGGAACTGGATACAAGTGGAAAATCCAATTCAGCCAGCAATGCCTGAACGATTCCATTGTCCGGAACGCGGATTCCTACCGTTTTTCGGTTTGCTTTAAATATTCTGGGAACCTGAGTATTGGCGGGTAGAACAAAAGTAAAAGGACCCGGAATCAAGCGTTTCATTAATTTGAAAACCGGATTCGGGATTTGGAGACAGTAGTTTGAAATATGGCTTAAATCTTTACACAGTAAGCTTAAATTGGCCTTTTGAGGCTTTTTGCCCAATATTTTACAAAGTCGTTCTATCGCATCATTTCTCCTGATGTCGCAAACAAGTGCATAAATACTATCGGTTGGAACGATAATTACCTCACCTTCCCGCAACATTCGGGTCAATTTCTGAATTTGTCTATGGTCGGGATTTTCGGGATAAAGGGTTATGAACATGCTGACTACAAAGGAAGTAATTTTATATGGTCCATTTTAGAGGAATTTTAAATGATTGTTAAGGTTGTTTAAATGAAACCAATAGCACATAATTTTGAGAAAAAGTTAAATATGGATCCTGTCATTGTTCATTTAAGGTTGAATCACTTTCCAATCATCGGATTGATGGTACTGTTCGGATTATTCGCTTACGCGTACTTTTTTAGAAAGCGCGAACTTTTTTTACCGGTTAAGGTAGGCATTGTGTTGCTCAGTTTGATTTCGATACCTCTTTATTTAAGTGGAGAGCCAGCCGAAGAAAAGGTTGAACATCTGGCAGGCACAAATAATGAAGCATTGGAGGAACATGAGGATCATGCCAAGAAGGCATTTTTTTTCATGGAGCTTACCGGCTTAATTTGTTTGATTTCACTCTGGTTCGGAAAGAACGAAAAACTCGAACGAAGAATTCACGCCTTTCTCATTCCAATAATAGCACTCACCTTATTTATGATGGTCATAACCGGCATGGAGGGTGGAAAAATCCGGCATACTGAAATTGGTACCATTCAGCCGGAACATCCCTCACCGGCTGATATGGATGAGGAGCACGATTAAATTCAGGAAAGTACCGCTTTAACCAGGTCGGCGGCTTCCTGAAGTAATATGGCACTTTGCACTTTCAGGCCGCTTTGATCGATGATGGCTTTGGCCTCCTCAGCGTTAGTACCCTGCAATCTTACGATGATAGGTACGTTCACTTCGCCCAGATTTCTATAGGCATCCACCACACCCTGAGCAACACGATCACAACGCACAATTCCACCGAATATATTGATCAGGATGGCTTTTACCGCAGGATCTTTGAGAATGATTCTGAACCCTGCTTCAACCGTTTCAGCACTTGCTGTTCCTCCCACATCCAGGAAGTTTGCAGGATCTCCACCGGACAACTTGATGATATCCATCGTAGCCATGGCCAAACCTGCTCCATTCACCATACAACCCACATTACCGTCCAGTTTTATGAAATTGAGATTGAATTTTTTTGCTTCCACCTCGGTTGCGTCTTCTTCACTTTCATCACGAAGCGCTTCCAGAGCAGATTGACGATAAAGGGCATTATCATCAATATTTACTTTGGCATCTACCGCCAGAATACGATCATCTGAAGTCTTTAGCAACGGATTAATTTCGAATAAAGCAGCATCACTTCCTTCATAAGCTTTATAAAGTGCCGTAACAAATTTCACCATTTCTTTATGAGCCATTCCTTCCAATCCAAGATTAAATGCAATCTTTCTGGCTTGAAATCCCTGCAGACCAACAGAAGGGTCAATCCATTCGCGATGAATTTTTTCCGGGTGTGATTCCGCTACTTCTTCAATATCCATCCCTCCTTCAGTGGTATAGATGATCACATTTCTACCGCTGGCACGATCGAGCAGAACACTCATATAGTACTCTTTGGTTTCATTGGCCCCGGGATAGTACACATCCTGCGCCAACAGCACTTTATTCACCAATTTGCCCTGAGGTCCGGTTTGAGGCGTTATCAGCGTCATTCCCAATATCTGATCTACTCTTTCCTGTACTTCGGCATCATTTTTTGCAAGCTTCACTCCCCCACCTTTTCCGCGACCGCCGGCATGAATCTGCGCTTTTATCACTATCCAGGAAGTTCCGGTTTTATCGCGCAATCTTCGGGCAGCTGACAGAGCATCTGATTTTTGATCTATAACTTCTCCCTCTTGTACTGTTACTCCGTAAGATTTGAGGATTTCTTTGGCCTGATATTCGTGAATGTTCATGGATATTGAATTTGCGGCAAAAATAGCCAATCGGCATAAATTGGAAAGGAGGAATCAGGAAAATACCTGTATCAATGCAAAAACTTGTAGTGCAATTGCACCAGACCTGTGTCAAAACTCTTCACCTCAAGCAATTCCAATAAACGATGATCGGTTGGTCCGAACAGAGAAATACCATTTCCCAAAATCACGGGAATTACAGATACGATGAGACGATCGACGAGATTCTCGCGAATCAGTTGCTGAACAAGATTTCCTCCACCATCGCAAAAAATATTCTTTCCTTCCTTTGATCTGATTTGATCAATTAGATCTTTGATCGAGCCGGAGTACGTATTAAAATGTGTATTATTCTCTAATTGTCGATGGGTGATTACGTAACTTGTCCGGTCTTTGTGTGGAAATTCCGACACCAGAGTCATGACTTTTTCATACGTGCGATAACCCAGAATCACGGTATCTACGGTTTCGATAAACTCATGGTATCCGTAATCATCTTTTCCATTATCCATTCTATCGAGAAAAGATATATCGTCCTTAGAGTCAGCGATATATCCATCCAGACTCATGGCTATAAAAACGACAAGTTCGCGTTTAGGAGACATGATCTTTCCAGATGGTTTGAATTCGATCGGGTCCAACGGAAATCAAATGAATCTGCGTTGATAATTTCTGTTCAACAGATTCGACATAACGTTTGAAATTCTCCGGAATCTCACTAAACGCTCTCATGGAGCTGAGATCATCGGTCCATCCGGGGTATGTTGTATATTCAGGTTTTAAATCCGGATTGCAAACATCAAAGGGCACCTCCGAAGATGACACGCCATTCAGACTATATGCTTCGGCAACTTTGATTTCATCCATCCCGCTGAGAACATCACTTTTCATCATAATCAACTCATCCACACCATTCAGCATGATGGCATATTTAAGCGCGACCAAATCGAGCCAACCGGTTCTTCTCGGGCGGCCTGTGGTAGCTCCAAATTCCTTTCCTTTTTCTCTGAGCAATTCGCCCGTATGATCGTTTAGTTCGGTGGGGAAAGGTCCTCCGCCTACACGTGTACAATAGGCCTTGAAAATACCTTTTACTTGTCGTATATATCCCGGCGCAACACCTAATCCTGTGCAAACCCCACCACTGATGGTATTGGAAGAAGTCACATAAGGATACGACCCAAAATCTATGTCCAACATACTGCCCTGTGCGCCTTCAGCCAGAACTTTCTTTCCATTGGACATCAAATTATGGATGAAATATTCACTATTTACGAATTTGAAACCGCGTAAGTATTCAACACTCTCAAAAAACTCATTTTCAAGCTGTTGGAGATCAAAGTCTTCAAAACCC
>CAZTGZ010000035.1:0-16133 GCA_964613385.1 uncultured Chitinophagaceae bacterium | reverse complement strand
TCGCGGTAAGTCGGACCGATTCCTCTTAAGGTGCTGCCGATTTTATTGGCACCTTTGTCTGCCTCCGAAGCAGCATCCAGTATTTTATGACAAGGTAAAATCAAGTGCGCTCTTTTAGAAATATACAGATTATCGTGAACCGGGGCTCCGGCCACTTCCGTCCGTATGATTTCTTCTCTGAGACGCGATGGATCTATGACTACTCCATTTCCAATCAAATTGATACACTTTTCGTGGAAAATTCCGCTCGGTATGGTATTTAATACGTGCTTTTTACCATTCATTTCCAGAGAGTGACCGGCATTCGGACCTCCCTGAAATCTTGCTACCACATCGTAGGATGGCGACAAAAAATCGGCAATTTTCCCTTTGCCCTCGTCTCCCCACTGCAATCCTAATATTACATCTATCATCTTTACTTAATCAATCTTCAGATACCTGATTGTGACAATTTAAACACAGACCATTTTCGTCAAGTCTTGGCTTTCCATACATATTCATAGAATGATGGGTAATATCCATATTCATCATATTCCCGATGAGTTCTCTGGTCTGTTGTAATCTGGGATCGCAGAATTCTGTTACCTTACCACAAACCGTACAAATCATATGGTCGTGTTGTCTGAATCCGAAGCTCTGCTCGAACTGGCTCATATTCTGACCAAATTGATGCTTGACTACCAAACCGCAATCGAGTAGGAGATCAAGTGTGTTGTACACCGTTGCTCTGCTCACCTGGTAATTGCGGTTTTTCATTTGAATATAAAGAGTATCCACATCAAAATGAGATTTTTTGCTGTAGATTTCATCCAGAATCGCATAGCGTTCAGGCGTTTTTCTTTGCCCTTTTTGTTCCAGATAGCTGGTAAATACCTGTTTAACTTCTTCCCTGAGTTTCAGATTTTCCTGAGTGGTCATGAACCTATTATTCAAATGAATCTACAAAAGTATTCAAATGTTTATGATGGCGCGTTAATTGGGTACATCCTCTCGCCGAACGTTGATAAATTCGTTGATTTCGCGAATTTTATCCATCAATTCATCCAAATGCCTTGTACTCGTTATGTACAAAACCATATGTCCCGTAAACGTACCATTGTGCGAATCGAATGATATTGATTTCATGTTGAGATTCAGCTGTTTAGAGACAATATCCGTAATGGCGCTTACCAAACCTATCGTGTCAATTCCGCTAATAACGATACCTACTTCATAAGGATAATCATGTATGGGCTGATTGGCCCATCTCGCCTTGATGATTCGGTACCCGTAATTGCTCATCAGACTTTGGGCATTTTTGCAGTTAGTTCTGTGAATTCTAATTCCTTCGCCAACGGTCACAAATCCGACAACTTCATCTCCGGGTATTGGTGTACAACATTTGGCAAATGTGTAATCAAAACTGGTTTCAGATTCACCTAAAATGATGGTATCGTCTTTGGGAAGAACTTCCTTTTTCTCCCCTTTCCCCTTCACATGATCTTTTGGTACCTGGTATGACTTTAATAATTCGCGAATTTTGAGGGATTCCTTCTCAATATTGCCAATCTGAATCAGATAATACAAGTCCGATTCACTGGGTACTTTCAATACATGACAGAGTATTCGCAGATTGTCACGACTCATTTCCAGCTTTGCATTTCGGAATTTTCTTTGGAGTATCTCCTTCCCTTCTTCCGCTTTTTGTCGTTTGTCTTCTCTGAGCAGTTGCTTGATTTTTCCTTTTGCTTTGGCGGTTACCGCAAAGTCCAGCCAACCTCGATTCGGTTTTTGTTTAGCACTGGTGATGATTTCTACCTGATCTCCATTTTGTAAAACATGACTAATGGGCACGAGCTTATTGTTCACTTTTGCGCCGATACAGGTTGCTCCAACTTCAGAGTGAATATCAAAAGCGAAATCCAGGACTGTCGATTGAAGGGGTAATTTTCTTAATTCACCTTTGGGGGTAAATACGAATACTTCTTCTGCATACAAGCTCAGTTTAAACTCATCCAGAAAGTCAATCGCGTTATCTTGTGGATTTTCAAGTATTTCCCTGATCTTCATCAACCACTGATCCAGGTTGCTGGCCTCTTCTGCATCTTCCTTATATTTCCAGTGAGCGGCATAGCCTTTTTCAGCTATCTCATCCATCCGGCGTGTTCTGATTTGCACTTCTACCCATTTACCACCCGGCCCCATAACGGTGGTATGCAGCGATTCATATCCGTTACTTTTGGGGGTGGAAACCCAATCTCGCAATCTGTCGGGATTTGGATAATAAATATTGGTTACCAGGGAGTAGACGTTCCAGCAATCGATTTTTTCTCTTTCGGGCAAACTATCCGTTATAATCCTAATTGCGAATAAATCGTATACTTCTTCAAAGGGAACATGCTGAGTTTTTATTTTGTTCAGGATGGAATAAATGGATTTGGGTCTACCTTTTATCTCGTAAGGAATCCCAAGTTGATCCAATTCGGTTTTTAAAGGCGTGATAAACTTCCGGATGTATCTATTTCGGTTCTCTTTGCTGCTGGCAAGTTTTTGCTTGATAAAGTTGAATTCACCGGGATCCGTGTATTTCAGAGCCAAATCCTCGAGCTCCGTTTTTATGGCATAAAGACCGAGACGGTGGGCCAATGGCGCATATAAATACTGCGTTTCAGAAGCAATTTTCAATTGTCCTTTAACCGACATATGGTCAAGCGTGCGCATATTGTGCAAACGATCACACAGCTTAATTAGAATTACCCTGACGTCTTCGCTTAATGTGAGCAGCATTTTACGAAAATTCTCAGCTTGTGGAGAAGTGGTTTCCTGATCAAAAACTCCCGAAATTTTCGTCAGCCCATCAATAATCCGGGCTACTTTATCACCAAACTGAGCGCGTATGGTTTCTAACTCCACCTGACTGTCTTCTACAACATCATGGAGCAAGGAACAGACAATGGAGGTGGTTCCCAATCCAATTTCTTCTGCGGCAATTCTCGCCACGGCCAAAGGATGATAGATGTAAGGTTCACCGGATTTTCTACGCATATTCTTATGCGCATCAAGCGAAAGTTCGAAAGCATCCCGTATGAGCTTAACGTCTCCCTTTTCACGCGACCACTTCGACACTTTAAGCAATTGTCGGTAGCGCTTTACAATTTCTTTTTTCTCGGCTTCTAAATCAATTTCCATTTCTGTACAAAGCACGGCCTCTCGCCGATTCGAAATTACCTCTTTTCAGGGAATAGTTGAAGTAACGCCTAATATGGTTGTCAAATTAGTGGATGGGAATTTGATCATGAATTTTAATTGAAAATATACTCAGAATGGTCTTTACATGAAAGATCGATCATAGCCAATGCAAAAACATATCAAAATCTTGCAATTTGTGACTAGAATTAACATACTATGTCAATAAATTGTAAATTGCAACCTCCAAAGCGAAAGAAACATTGATGTTTATTCATGGCAAATGGCTGACCTTGGTCCTTTGTCTTTGTAGTTTATTGGTCCTGGGTCAGCAAAACAGGATTAAGGTAACCAATTCAGCACCAACGCAATTAGAGGTTTGCGGAAAGGCAGATACTTTGCGCCTGGAATTCAGGAACATCAGCATACAAACTGTGGCCGGCATTACGGCTGAAGTAACATTGCCGGCAGGTTTAACCTATGTACCTGGCAGTCTGATTTCAGGCACGGCTACTGAATTGAATGTAAGCAACCTTCAGAAGCCGGTATTTCGCATTGCAGATCTGAGCATCACACAGAGTTCAGTTCTGAAAATTCTGGTAAAAGCTGATTGCCAGGTTCTTGCTGTAATTGGTAGTGGCGGATCTTTAACTTTTAGCTCGAAAGCCAATTACACCGGAGGTTGGGATGCCGGAAATAGTACAGGATTCACCGCCCGAATCCCTTCTGTTATCATACAATCCATTACCAATAAGAGTTTTAGCGGAGCCATGGGTGAAATGTTCACACGCATCATCGAAATAAAAAATTTTGGTAATGGACCTATTAATATGATTCAGTTTGGTCAGAAAAATGGAAGCGGGCTCTCCATTTTGGGTGTGAGAGGGGGCCAAATTACCCAAAAAGCGGACAGCATTTTTCATAAAATCGACAGCCTTTCATTAACCAAAATCGGAAATAATGATGGTTGGCTGGACCCGGGGGAATCGTTTTTTATATATGACACACTTCGCATTGCTGCTTGTGCCAACTTATTGTCCAACTACTGGCTCACCTGGGGATGTAACGCTAAAAGCTGCAGTTCTAAAACAGATATCGGCAATGTAATCATAAAGGCCATCGCGCCTAATTTAATCTTCGTTCCGAGTATAAAATCACATGCTTGTTTTGGAACCGATTCTGTTTTTGAGATGTCATTAAAAGTCATCAACAAGGGAAACGATAAGGCCAGATCTACATTGATTGATTTAAGTCAATCAGTCAACTTCACGTATATTAATTATCTTTTTAGTCGAATCGACTCATCCTCTATCAGATTTAAAAAGGGAGAAAACGGAACATTCCAGCATTATGTGGCCAAGGGACAACTATACAACAGGAATGATGGAATTTATTCATGCCTGGGCAACAATCCGTTAAATGCCTTTACATGGGAAGCAGGTGACATAAATGCCGGAGATACAGTCATCATTACCTGGAATGTGGTAACCTGTTGTGTGAGTCAGTGTAATTCAACCAAATATATGGCCGGATGGAAATTTGCCGGTCATTATAAAGATCAATGTGATCAGGTGACCAATATTCCTGAGACCATTGCCTGGAGTGGCTTAAGTCAATATTTTGCAGCCACTTCCTTTGTCCCGAGCGATATAGCCGATGGACAGCGCAAAACCATCATTTATACGATAAGTAGTGCCGGATTCTGGGGTTTAGGAACTAATTCGACGTTTGAATTTGAATTGGTATTAAAACCTGGATTAAACCATAGCCTGAATACAGATGATTTTTTGGTAGAAGCTGCCAACGGTACACTTTGGAAGCCCCAATCCATTACAAAAAATGGAGATACCATCAGAGCCTATTTTAAATACCTCAACATCAACTATTCACAGGCAGAAATCAGAATTGTTCTAAGTGGTTCTTGTCCATCATCCGGCAAAACAAGCCAATTGCCTTACACATTAAACCTTTATTATTTGCCGAATTCAGCCTGTAAAGTGTTGTGCAAGCAACAGGTTTTCTGCACTTCCGGTTCCATACGGGTTCATTGTCCGGTTCAATGCAAAGGCGGAATGAATTTTAAGAATTTTTCCGTTGATAGGGTAAGTTATGGCTTGCCCGACAACAATGACGACGGTCTGCCTGATACAACCGGAACATTGGATCACCAAAAAATCAAGAAGTACATTGCTATGTATTCAGACACTATTCAGGCAGTGTTTTCAGGAACGGTTACACAAAGTGGTTCTACCTACTTTTGGGATTATGGTTACGCCAAATCAACGGTGTTGTACGGTAATTATCTCAAAATTGTAAAAGCTACTCTCGAAATTTATCGGGGCCCAACCCGAAGGTTTATTTGTGATTCGGTGCCATATTTGAGCTCATACTCAGGCAATTATGGAACGTTTTCATTCGACTTTAGCCGAACTGCAATCGCTACAAAAGGATGCACCGGGGCCAGTAGTTACCGTTTAGCCACCGGTGATTCCGTATGTTTAAAAGTGCTTTATGAAGTCAACAATAATACCGGGGGAACGAGTTTAGAATGTCAGTTTAGCAACGATTACTATTTGGGCATAACAAGCAATCCAAGCGGGAATCAAAGACTTCAATGTGATACGTTTAACGGGAATATTGTGCTCACGGGATATTACTTTACGAATTACGGTGCCGGTAATTATACCCTTTCTGGTTGCACAGAACTAACGCTGAATCAAAATTATTATCTGAGTGTTGGTCCATGTTGTGGAAATTATGCCGGAGGCAATATTTTTCGATATGAGTACCGGAACTGGGCCAGAATTTCAGAAGTCAAAGTAATCATTCCGAAAGGTTTTCATTATCAAGGTGCCTATACCTATTATTTTCGGACAGCAGGCACCCTAAATTATAAGTATGATTATCTGGCCTCCATTCATCCGGTTGACCCCACAAATGATACGCTCATATTCGACATGAGCAAACTTTATGTCGACTCGGGCGGAGTCTTTTACCCTTCAGATGACGGCTTTATGGGCTACTTGTATATAAAAGTAAAAGCAGACTGTGAAGCGCTGACTACTTATGCCCAACCCGTGAACTATGATATGACTTTTAATCGGGAGGGACTTGGCTTTTCAACTCCGGAGACAATGGCTTCAGGCGCCAATTCCGATCAAATTATTTACAACCGTCCGAACATCAACATAACGGCGGTAACCAATAAAATACAAGCTTCAAGAGATACGGTGGAATGGGTTGTCAGACTCACCAATTCTTCTGCCAACTCAGATGCATCCTATACCTGGCTATACTTTGGGAAACAATACAACATTCAGGTTACCGGCATCAAAAATCTGAAAACCGGAGTATGGTCATCAAACCAACGAGGCGTTTGGGCGTGTGGAAGCGTTAATGCCAATTCAAGCACTGACTTTCTTATAAGGGCGGTTTACTCCTCTTGCTTTTATGATAGTCTTGAAGTTTTCAGCGGTTGGGATTGCCAGAAATATCCTGACACAACGTCGCTATATCCCTGTCCTCCTTCCAAAACCTGGCTGTACCTGGAACCAACGCCAACACTTCTTCAAACTACCTTAACTTTACCCTCAACAGCAAAGGATTTATGCAGCCAAATTCCCATTGAAATCACCGTCACCAATACAGATGAACCCAATGCTTACGAACTGAGCCTTAGCCTTCAATTGACCCCGGGTATGACAATATTAGATTCAGCCCTGGAATATAAATGGCATAAAGATTCTACCTATCGAAAACTATCATATCCTACTCAAAAATCTGGTAATCAATGGGTTTTTCAACTCGATCAGAGTATTCCTGGACTATCATCCGGATTCAAAGGGATTGCGGACACCCTGAGAAATAAAATCAAATTGCGAATGATTGTAGAAACCAATTGTGATTTTACTTCCGGGTCCTTTATCCGGGCACTGCCATCGGCAAAAATTAAATGTGGGCTTCCCGTTAAAGCCGGAATTGCTTTGAGTCCTCCCATACGAATTAAAAATATAGTTGAGCCGTACTATTGTGATGTTCGCATGGTAACCGACACCTTAAAGCCTTGTTCGGAAAAATTACCTTTATCCTTCCGACTGATTTTTCTCGGTCCACAAAAGACGGACTCCTCCGATAAATTCCGCTTATTCCTGCCTTCAGGATATGCATATGACTCCGTTTCTTATCAGCATATTTACCAGTCACCTTTATCATCCCATAAAAATATGGATTACAATGGTATTCAATGGGTGGAATGGTCACTTCCTTTCGGAATTTTGCCGGGAGATTCCAGTCTTTTTGCACTACAATTGAAACCCGTAAAGCCATTTAGTCAATGCGGAGCAACAGGTATTCTAGCCCAAACGGCCGTAAGTCAGGATGCGCTATGTGTTAAGGATAGCACTTTCTGCAGTATTTACGTTCAAACCGGATCTCAATATCAGGAAAAGCCAGTCATAAAAGGAAACATCAATTTGCAAATCCTCAGCGCCTCAGCACAGGTAAATGACAGCGTATCTGAAAAAGTAAAAATTGAAGTTTTAAGTGAAAATACCTCCGATCATATCCTCAATTGGACGAGTAAAATTTACTTGATTTCCGATCGGAACAACAACCAAAAATTCGATGTAAATGATTCCCTATATGCTGTTCATTCCTTTGACAGCTTCTTGTACGGAAACAAAAAATATTTGAAATTCAGCCAGATAGTTCTGAAAGAGGACATATGCAACCTTGTTATTCTCACCGATTCTTCAAACTGCGAGTGTTCTGTTAATTTGCTAAAAATCAGAGACATTCCTTTAAAAAATGCAGGAATCGATACTGTAATTTGTTCAGGAAATCTGTTGCAACTCGGTCAATCGTTTGTAAAAGGATATGAATATCAGTGGAATTTCCCCCATCTCCTGAGCTTCGACACCATTTCTAACCCAAATTTTACGTATAACAATCATGCTTCGGACACACAAACTTTCCGATTCATTTTAGGAACCAATCGGGGTCAGTGTCAATCGGAAGACACAGTTATTCATGTATTGCCGGCAATTCAGTTCAGTTTAAAGGATAGTTCCATCATTTGTTCAGGAGATTCCCTGATTATTGGTAATCCGGCTTATATGGGTACTGGAAATTTACATTATAGCTGGAGTTCGGATTCTGATTTGATTGCATTATCAGGTCCTTTGGCGAATGTATTTCCGAATAGTCCGAAATATTTCCGGGTAAAGGTGAACGATGATGCCGGTTGTTCGATAGTGGATTCCATTAAAATACTATCATTTCCAAAACCGAAAAGTCAATTTACAATTTTACCTCCCTGCGAATCAGAACCATTGACCTGGCAGGATCAAAGTATTTCAAACTGGCCAGGTTATGTCATTCAACAATGGAGTCATTATGGGACGGACATCCAGAATGGAACCCTGATGCTGAATTACCCTGCTCAGGGGTCCGTGAAACTGGTTATTGAAAACCAGGCTGGATGCAAGGATTCATCGGAAGTAAGCTATTCCGTTTTTCCAAAAGGTAACATAAAACTTGTCGCAGATATTCCTTGCGCAGAGAGAGAAGTAGAGGTTTCCTTCAGCGCCGTGATACCAAAAGGGAAATTCGATACATCTTTTTGGATCGTAAATGCTGATACTTTCAAAGACAAATCAATCATCTTATACTCCAAAACACCGATAAATCAACCAATTACTTTATATGCAGAAACAGATTCCGGATGTCATGTGGTTGTAGATTCTATATTATCTCTTCTCCCAAAACCTCAAATAGATGTTGACATCCCTACTATTTGTTATGGGGATTCTTTGATTCTGCTGTTGAAGACCGATATACCGCGAGATTCGAATCGATGGGAATGGCTTTCGCATCATTATTACGACAGCTCATTGCAATTGAACCAAGTCCAAACCGACACCATTCACGTAAGAGTAATTGCGTTTAGTAAAATTTGCTCTGACACCTTGGCAGTTAACGTTCCGGTTCATCCGCTCCCAACCATAAATTTCTCCGGTGATACGATTTGTTTATATGACTCTTTTGTAAGTCTGAATCAAAGTTTTATACCCACAGGACATATTCAACAATTCAACTGGGTAATCAGCTCAGGATATAGCAGTACAGATTCAAACATTGTAGTACAATTTGCCGATAGCGGGATTTATGAGGCCAAACTGATTGCCATTTCGGACATAGGTTGCAGAGATAGCCTTTCCAAAACCATCGCTGTACATCCATCCATGGAACCAACCTTTGGCATTTCAGGAGTTTGTGAATCCGATACGATTCAATTGACAGATGCAAGTCTGTATCGTGGTACCTCTGCTGCAAGTATTCAATGGACAAATGGTTCTACAACAGCATCCGGCAAGTATTTCAATTTTAAAACGACTGCCGGCGATGTTTCGGTTAAATTGAATGTGAGCACCTTAGAAGGATGTCTGTATCATAAAGACAGTACGTTCCACATTTATCCGTTACCTGTTCCAATGTTCGAGGCATCCTATCCTTGCAACGACGACAGTGTCTCCATCCTCAATAGGAGCATCGGCGCTGACAGATTTCAATGGTTTCTGGATGGTAATTTGGTCTCGGTGCAACAACATTACTCAGCCCGATTAAACCCGAATGGGTCGCTCATGTTGCTCGAAGCGAAAACCAATATGGATTGTATGGACACCATGAGTGTCTGGTTAGACCCCTTAAAGCCTGTTGTGCCTAAATTCGACTTTACTTCCATGTGTGTTGATGTTGAAGCCACGCCCGTGGACTTGTCTGATCCGGGGGAATCTGTTATTACCACCTATTTATGGGATTTTGGGGATGGAAGTACTTTTGCGGTGAAATCCCCGATAAAATCCTACAAAAATTCTGGACAGTATCTTGTCAAGCTCGAAATAAAAAATAATGCCGGCTGTGCGTATTCAACCGAAAAAAGCGTAGAGATATATCCGAAACCCATTCCCGGATTCGACGTATTTGGTGAACCCCTTGATATTTTTAAATCTGAAATTCAGGTAGTGGATAAGAGTTTATTGGCCACAGAAATTTCGTATACAATTTCTGACGGTGCATCTTATCAAAGTCGAGATTTTACACATAGTTTTAATGACAGCGGTTGGTATTCGGTCATGCAATTTGTTACTTCAGAACATACATGCCGAGATAGCTTGTCGCGCGATATTTTCGTCCATTATAAATACATTCCGTATTTTCCGAACGCCTTTTCACCAAACAATGATGGGCAAAACGACTATTTTGGCATCAATGGAACCGGCATACTACATTCAGAAATGAATATTTATAATCGGTGGGGTGAATGTGTATTCTCTGGCTCAGGAGCAGAAAATTTTTGGGATGGCAAATACAAAGGAGAAAACGTCATGAGCGGAATTTATGTTTATCATATAAGAGTGACAACCTACAGTCATCAGGTCTATTTCTATTCCGGCACCATTCAAGTGGTTCATTGATACAAGGGCTTAAATACTTTCAAATCTTCTGACTCAAATATCCAACTCCCCCTATCACTCCAAACTTTAATTTCGTCTTCAAATCCATCTCTGTGTTTATCAAATATTATAAATGCCGGTTCATGGCGCATAACTTCCTCTTTTTGCGATTGATTCATCATCTGTTCGTGCGACAATGACCATCCCTTGCGATTAAGGAAATACATGAGCTGAGGATTTGGACTTCCGTTACATACAATTTTATCCCGGCGGTTAGAAAATGTATTACACTGTTTTTCAAGACTGTAGAGGTACTTTTTATTGGAACGAACAAAAAAATCATTCCATTGAAAGCCAACACATTCCATACATCCGAGTGCCAAAACTACATGGGCAAAAGATCGGAATTTGAGTAAATATTTCTGAACAAACCAAGCTGCTGATAAAGCCAAAAATGGCCCAAAAGGGATGAGGTAATAACTGTGTGTTGGGAATACCAATCCTGTTTTTATGATATATACAGCACCGATGATTCCAACAACTCCAATAATGGATAGGGCTAATTTCTTTCTTTGAACAATCGCGAAAACAACTCCTCCAAATGCCAACATTGAAAAAATAACAGAAGAAAATCCCTGATATAAGAATTGCTTCATCAACTCCGGAATTAAGGAACCCAACTCTTCAAGTCCCTGTCTGAAACTTCTCGGAAAATACAATTCAAAATGATAGGTGCTCACGAGATGCGGAACCCATTTCCCATACCATAAATAAACCGGAATGAGCACAACGATACCCGACAGTAAATACGCCAATTTAATCCTTCCGGATGTATGTTTTTCAAATACCAACAAAACCAATGGTGAAAGCACCAATGCCGCCGGTATTTTGCTCAAAATTCCCAACATGGCAAATAGGACACCCGCACCCATTAAAGTCCATTTTTGCTCTGATCTGAACCTCAGGAAATAATATACCGAGATCAATGCGAGGGTTACACAAAAAATATCCGGCATGCTTTTCCATGAAAAACTGAACCAGAGCGAACACATCAAGAAACAAGATGCCAGAAATGAAAAGCCCGGATTTCTGAAGAACAACAGAGTTAATTTATAGAAAAACCAAATGCCTAAAGTTGTAAATATCAGGGCCAATAATCTACCGCACCAGGCTTCAAACCCAAAAATCCGATACAAAATGGATAATAAATACTGATAAAGCGGAAATTCGGATCCAATAACCCCAAGATGTTCGCCGGCAATATCGATTTGCGGGTAAAAAAAGCCTGCATTCTCCTGAACAAAATTCCTGGCCATCATATTCGTCAAACATTGCCGCCAGGCGTGCGCAGGTTCTGCTGGTGGGGTTTGGATAAAAAAAAGATGAACTAAAAAATTCAACGCCAACCAAAATAGAATATTCTTATAATATTTTGCCATCGTATTCAAACCCTCAATTTCTATTTGATATCATGGAATTTATGAATGGCTCAAATCTACATTTTTGATCAGGCAATCAAGACAGTCCTGGAATTGAATTATTGCTTTTTTCAATCCTGTCTTAATGGATTTACAGATTACCGCAGAAGTGTAACAGTTCCCTGATAAAGATAGTCCTTACCTGTTTTACTTACCATCCTGATCTGATAGACATAGACCCCGGGCAAGGCCTTCTTTCCTGCATAAAATCCGTCCCAACCCAAATCCGGATTGCTGCTTTGATGCACAATGACACCCAGACGGTTAACAATGGTCATATGAAATGTTTGATACTGGCTGGCAACAACCCTAAATCTTGCATTTTGCTCCGGTCCAATGCCATCCGGTGAAAAGGCATTGGGGATGTATACTTTAATATCTGGTCCAACCTCAACCCAGTCTACTGCCATATCGGTACATCCATAGGCATTGGTTGCGGTCAAAGTTACCATGTACTTGCCCGTATCAAATCCGTATTTTAAAACCATATGTGTCTGATCGCTGATTCTGCCATTTCCAAAATTCCATTGATAGACATTGTTGTGATCGGGCGTAGTTTTATTCGTGAAATGAAATACCGGATCCAGTTGAGATGCATATTTTGAAGGGGCAATTAAAAAACTTGCATTGGGAGATGGAAACGCATCAATAATCTCCGGAAAGCTATATGAATATTGACATCCTGATTTCGTAATTAATTCCAGGTCCAAATCTGCTTTACCCTGATTCGTGATGCTTAGAGTAGGATTGGATCCAGTGTATTGAATGATACCTGACGAATCAATTAGGCTCCATCTCAATGCTTCCAAAGGATCATTTCCAATCGTATAAACAGGTATCAGTCTGTGCATCCAGGGTATACATCCCTGAATCTGACCGATTTTTACCTCCGGCTTAATGGCAACCTTTGCTCTGATCGTGGTGTCTAATGGTGCACATTTACCATCATTGGTCAGAATAAACTGAAGCCTGGCCTCCCCAATTTGTCTCTCCGCATCGGAATAGCTGTATTGAACAGGCATACCCCTTGTGTCGAATTGTATTAATCCTGAACCGATAGATTGAAAACTATCTGATGTTAACATCAATCCGGACAAATCCCATAGGTCCCCCTCACATATAACTTCTTTCAATTGCGCGATTTCAAATGAAGGTGCTTTTATTACCCGAATTGGAAATTCTGCCTCACGTGCACATAAAATACCGTTGACCGTATACTTTAAGTTCGAAATAGTATCAGAATTGGCAGGGGTATAAATGTCACCACTCATTCCGGAACCTGTCCATGAGCCACCGGAAGGTGTTGCATTCAGTTTAATCGCCGGATGATTTTCACAAACTTCTTCAAATGAATTTGTCCACTCTATATCCGGTATGCATTCCAAATTTAATGAAACAAAAGCGCGATCATAACAACTATTGATGTCATAGGTATACGACAATTCCACCAACCCACATGCATTCACCAACCACTTACCTTCGACGACGTTTTCATTATGTGTTACACTGTACCAACCACCTCCATCAGGAGAAATCTGATATATTTTGTCTAAATCCAAAGTGTCATTTCCACATAGATTACCGGGCAAACTATAAGTTACTTTAAGGGTATCAATCACTTCAATGAATCCAGTATCTGCCAGTGTGCATCCATTTTCTCCCTGATGAACGATCCAAACAGGATATTTGCCATTGGTGAGCAAAGAGGCCGGTGTAAACAATCTTCCATTTATGGGGTCAATGCCCACTTTTAAAGGTATAGAATCAAAAAAGTATTGAATATTAAGACCTGTTTTAGATGCTGGTCTTCGCAACAAATTATCTATATAAAAATTACCGGCTCCTTTACAGATTACTTGGTCTGAAATTTCAAACTCCGGGTTCTTCAGCCATACAAATCGCACGGTATCTTTATTGATACAACCGTGGTCGCCCGGAGCAGAAGAATACTCCAACCATACTTCCTGGTCGTATTGATATGAAGGTGTGAGTCCATTTAATCTTCGGTTAACCACATGAACCCCTTCCGTTAAGCTTCGCCACTCTCCCTGGACTGGATAATTGAAAAGAGAGCTTAATTCTGTAGTTTGATCGCAGGAATATACTTCCTTTAAACCTGTAATACCCGGTAAAGGATAAATCTGGGGTACAATGGTGGCGCTGTCAATACAAATTCGTCCTTGTGTTGTGCGGGAAGCCAATAATCGCAAATATGGGCTTCCGGAAATTCTACCTGAACTGATAACCATTCGATTAGAGTCGGAAAAGAGCTTCGACCCTTGACTCCAACTCCATTGTGTTGATTCAGATGATGCAGATACAGAGGCGGTTAAATCCAAAGTATCACCATAACATGCACGGATATTGCCGGTCCATTTTAATTCAAGCCTTTTGAGATCTTCGGTTTTTACTAAAAAACCAGACTCCGCCTTTACCAGGCAGGAATTTGCAGCCTTTCCAGTCAGTTGTACCTGATGTAGCCCAATTCTATTCGCTTGGTATAAAGCACTATCTAAGTTGGATAAGAACACCGGATAGCTGGTATCCGGTGCAGTAATTTTCCATTGAATATCGCTCGCAATCGCCCCGTTTATTTCCTTAAGGTTTATGTAGCCGCACTCATATTGGGTGCCGGAAAATTGCACCTTTGGAACGGGTTTGACAAGAATTTGAAAAGAATGCGAGGTGATGGCATTTAAAGGGCAAAATCCGTCATTAGCAAATACGGTAATTCGATAAGGTGTGGCCTGAACATCCGAATCACTTGTTTGCCATTCCAACTTGGCTTTAAAGTTTCCCGGACCTGCTGATTTTTCATAGGAAAATTTGGCATTGGCGATGGTTGAATCCCAGCTAAGTACCAATGAATCAACCTTTACGATGCTGCTATCAGCTCTCCGGTATGGTTCGTCATGGAATAATAATTCAAGATTCAGTTTTTCACCTGCACACACTTCAACCACATCATCACTCCCTACAAACCTGGGTGGATGATTTTCTGCATGGGAAAGGATAATGTATTGTAAATCCCGGCGAACCGAACTTATCACCGTCATTTTACCTCCAGTATTTCTCCACTTTCTGGCTTCCATTACAATTACAGCTGTCTGCCCATTCTGAACCGGGGTAAAAGCGAAATTTCCTCTTAGCGAATCAAACCAGAATCCAATCGGTGGATAGGCATCCGAATTCGGACTGCATTTCCCACCTCCCGGACAATATGCATCTAACGGGTACTGAGGTGAATACCCTCCTTTATAATTGATGAACTTATCATAATCAGATAATGCTGATACCAAATGGAAAGATATGGAATCCTGATCCAAATCATTTACGCCATGTGTGTAATAAACAGGTTGCTGCGCATAGAGCACCGGTCTAATTTCACTGTTAAATTTGGGAGAATGATGGGCGCCTTCCCAGGGATTTATGTAGGTGAAATTGTAAAACGGTTGGTCGTCATCTATGGTTGAAATGCCGCTCGTGCGCCAACTTATTTGCGTGTATATTTCAAATGCACATCCTGTATAGGAACTATAATTATCAAAATCGATGGTTGTTTGGAAGTAATGGGCCTCTACTCCGAATGGCAGGTTAGCGTTTGCATTGCACTTGCTTTTGTAGGTGCTGCAAACTGGCAGAATTTCCTTAATTCCGGTTCGGGTTAACGTGAGTCTTGCTATGTTATTTCTGCCGCATCCCGAGTACTGCGAAGTGGCGAGAAACAAATCGAAATTACCACAATCCTGCGTACTCTCTCCTCCACCCGCTCCCATCAGTTTACACCCATTACAGTCTCTGTAAATTACGGTTTGAATGTTATACTTCTTACCGGAAATATGGCTGTAAGTGATTTCTCCTCCCAAAATATGAGAGGCTGATGCCATGGTTGGAACCATGAACAGAAGTACCGCAAATACACGGAAAATGTTCAAATCTTTAGCAAGATACGAATTTAAACCCAAATGACACTTAGTTCCCTTACCTCAGCAAGGTTACTGTACCATTGTATTTGTACACATCGTCGCTCAGGCTG
>CAZTGZ010000034.1:301-25220 GCA_964613385.1 uncultured Chitinophagaceae bacterium | reverse complement strand
ATAGGCAGTAACCGGAGAAGGATCTCCACCACCTCCGCGACTTTCCGGCAGTCCAACTACAGAATCCGTTTCCATATTTACGTATTCCATATCCAGCGTAGTGGTTCCCACATCTTCTGCCGTAATGTATTTTCCACCGAGATTTTCTACAAATCTTCCAAACTTTCTCATCAATGCTTCTGACTTCATTTTTCGGGGATCACCGATAATAACCGCCTTGGCACCTCCCAGATTCAATCCGGAAATTGCCGCTTTATAGGTCATTCCTCTACTCAATCTCAAAGCGTCCTGCATGGCTTCGGCTTCTGTATTGTAATGCCACATACGCGTGCCGCCCAATCCCGGACCAAGCACAGTGTTGTGGATAGCGATGATGGCTTTAAGACCGGTACTATTGTCGTTACAAACCATTACCTGTTCATGGTCAAATTGTCCCAGTTTGGCAAACAAATCGAACTGGGTGGCTGTTGAAGCTGAAGATGTGTCTATCATGCGAAGAGTTTTTTATGTAAAGATTCTCGAATTAGGCTTATTTTTCCGGCTGCAAAATTAGCCAATTTTTTATCAAACAAAGTGGGAGCACTAAAGTACCTGAATGTCTATCTGTTGAGATATAAATGGACCCTGTTTGCAGGGGCTGTTTTCATTGTATTATCTAACCTATTTGCCATTGTGCTGGCGCCCATTGTTCGAATGGCGGTGGATACCGTTTCGGATGGCCTGGTAATTTTTACCCATTTCAATGAATTTGATCTGAACAAGGAAGTGATTGACTTATTTACCAATTACAGCTTGCTGTTTGCCGCATTGGTGCTTATCAGTGCCATTATTAAAGGCATATTCATGTATTTCATGCGTCAAACGATTATTGTCGTTTCCAGACATATAGAGTTTGACTTAAAAAATGACATTTACGCTCAGTATCAGAAGCTAAGTGCCTCTTTTTACAGTAAAAACTTTACAGGTGATTTAATGAACCGCATCAGTGAAGATGTGAGCAGGGTGAGGATGTACCTGGGGCCGGCCATTATGTATACCGTTAATTTGATTTTCATGTTCATTATGGTGATTTCTGTGATGGTTGCCATACATCCGAGAATTACCTTATTTGTGCTCATTCCATTGCCACTGCTCAGCATCTCCATTTATTATGTAAGTGATATCATCAATAGAAGAAGTGATGGAATCCAATCTAAACTAAGTGATTTGACATCATTTGTTCAGGAGGCTTTTTCAGGGATTCGCGTGATTAAGTCTTTTGCGCTGGAAGAGCATATAGAAAAAGAGTTTAAACATGAGACCCGGGATTATATGGCTCACTCCATGGGGCTGGCGCGCGTGAATGCCTTGTTTTTCCCATTAATGTTGATGTTGGTAGGTCTCAGTGTAATTTTAACGGTTTGGGTTGGAGGGAAAGGCGTAATAGAAGGCAATTTTACGTTGGGCAATATTGCTGAGTTCATCATATATGTAAACATGTTGACCTGGCCTATGGCGACATTGGGTTGGGTGACTTCATTGGTGCAAAGAGCGGAAGCCTCTCAACAGCGGATTAATGAATTTTTATCTATCCAGCCTGATATTGTTTCAGAAGGAAATCGCATACCGGAGTTTAAGGAAAGCCTTGAATTTAGAAATGTGAGCTTCGGATATGATGGTCTCCGGAATGAGGCTTTATCAAATATTAGTTTCACGCTGCGCCGGGGTCAGAAACTGGGTATCATTGGTTTAACAGGCAGTGGCAAATCAACCCTGGCCCGCCTGTTGATGCGCCTTTATGATGTACAATCCGGTGAGATTCTGCTGGATGGCGTAAATATTCGTGAATATGATCTGGCCCAATATCGTTCGCTTTTTGGATATATGCCGCAGGATGTTTTTCTGTTCTCTGAATCCATTTCGGCGAATATTTCTTTTGGTTTAAAATCGGAAGAGGAAAAAGAAGCAAGGAACGCAAGAATTAAAGAAGCTGCAGATGATGCCGATGTCTTAAAGGATATCATGGAATTTGAGCACCAGTTTGAAACAGTTTTAGGAGAACGGGGTATCACCTTATCTGGTGGACAAAAACAGCGTGTGGCCATTGCCAGAGCGCTGATCAGGGATCCGCAGATATTATTGTTGGATGATAGTTTGTCTGCCGTGGATACCCAAACGGAAAGCACCATTAAGGCTAATATTTCTAAGCGAATGAAGGAGGGGACCGCCATTTATATCAGCCATCGGGTGAGTGTCGTAGAGGATGCGGATTTTATCTTGGTTCTGGACCAGGGTAAAATGGTGGAGTCAGGCACTCCGGCGCAGTTAAAGAATCAAAATGGAATGTATAACACCTTGTATTTGAAACAGCTATCTTCTGAGGTTAAAGTGGTGGGCTAAACGTGAAATTGAGTGCATAACTTGTTAATATCAGGATAATATTGTTTTTTTGACCAATATATCAATAGCCCGAATAGAAATGCAGGATTATAACAACGACAGCAGGGAAGTATTTTCTAAGAGAGTGAAAGCAGGGAAGCGCACCTATTTTTTTGACGTAAAGTCTACCAGGGGCAGCGATTATTTCATCACCATTACCGAAAGCAAGCGCCAATTTGAAGACGGAAATTATGTGAAGCACAAGATTTTTCTGTACAAGGAAGATTTCAATAAATTTATGGATGCTTTCACGGAAACCATCAATCATGTGAAACATGAGTTGATGCCGGAGTATGATTTTGAAGAGTTTACCCGGAACCGTCCGGATAGCGATTCAGATGAATAAAACCCGGTTTCATGAATAAATACATCTGGATTTTTGGCGGCATCAGTGGTCTCTTGGCCTCTGTTTCCGAATATTTAGTCTATAGCGGGGTTCTGTCATTTGACGATTTCGGTGGGGTCAGATTATTCAAACTTCTCACCTTAGTCATTTGTATTGTTTTCGCAGGAATTTTGTACAAGAAAATGCAGGGAGGCGTTAGTCTGGCCAGGGTTATGTTTATTTCCGTTTTGGTTTCTTTGGTTAGAAGCGCTGTGCTCTGTGGAGGATTCTTATTAATGTATTGGCCTGATGGCGAGAGATTCGAGCCCGCCAGGAAATATGCCTATGAAAAGAGCCTGGAAATGATGAAAGAAGAAGATAAAACAATCAGTGGCAAACAGAAGAAGAAAGCTGAAATAGAAGCGCAATTTTCTCTGGTTGGTTACCCTAAATTTGCCTTAGCGGGAGGTTTTTTTGTGGCCGTGTTTACGGGAGTTTTTCTCGGATTGATCATCGCTAAAAGAAATATTATACCCTCATGACGATCATTGAAAGTCCAGCAGAAAAGATACAGGCAATGCAGTCGGATGTATTGTCCTTTCTGAAAAATCCAGAAAATTATCGCATATTAATGCCATCCGCGGTACGTTCGTTTCGGGTCGAAAATGAATGTGCCATTTTAAATATCCAGGGACTCGGAGATTTAACCCTGAAGATGGAAGAAACCGAAGTTGATTCGGAGATAAAAATTATTCCTGTGGGCAAAAAACCATTCGATTTCCACCTGATCTGGAACATTACTCAATCAGATCAGTTCTGCATGGCCAAATTGATCATAACGGCCGATTTAAACATGATGATGAAAATGATGGCAAGTGGGTTTCTCAAAGAATTTGCAGAAACTCAGGTCCATAAACTCAAGATTCATTTTCAAAGCAATTGAAAGGGTTTTTATTCAAAATCCTGCGCTTTGCGTGGGCGGTATATTTTCTGATTTGTTTTGTTGTTTTCTTTCTGCTTTTCTATCCATTTTTTTTGGTGTTCCTGTCCAATCCCAAATGGTATCCCAAAGCGCACAGGCTAAGAGGAATCTGGGGTGGAATACTCATGATTTTGACCGGAATATTTCCATCGGTAAAATTTGAAGAAAAGCTAAAACGGAAAGGAACCTATGTATTGGCGCCCAACCATTTTTCATATCTCGATATTGTCACGGTTAATGTGTTATTGCCGGTTTATTTCAACTTTATGGCCAAGTCGGATTTGGGACAAATTCCTGTTTTCGGTATTTTCTTTAGAACCATAGATATACCGGTTGACCGCAAAAGTCCAACAGGATCGCATCGGGCGTTCAAAGAAGCTGCTGAACGACTGAAGTCTGGCACAAGTATGCTGATTTTCCCCGAAGGAGGAATCGGAAAAGCTGTTCCGGAAATGAGCCATTTTAAAGTAGGTGCTTTTCGACTGGCCATTGAAAACAATATTCCCCTGGTTCCTATTTCTATTTTGGATAATCATAAACGCATGAGGAGTGGGGGACTTGCGGATGGAGGAACGCCCGGAAGAATGAGGGTAATCGTGCATAAGCCCATTGATGTGAGCGGATTGACACTGGAAGATATACCGGATCTTCAGAAAAAAGTACACGCCATTATTGACGGTCCTTTGGCCATTGAACGCAGTAAGCACGGTAATGTTTAAATTTGCGACTGTATGGCCATACAAGAAAATACAATAAACGAATTGGCACACCTGTGCAGATTGGAGTTTTCTGAAGATCAAAAGAAAGAAATCATGTCGGATTTAAACAGGATATTGCTTTTTTGTGAGCAGTTGAATGAAGTAAATACCGAAGGAATCGAGCCCTTGATTTATCTCACAGATCATGAGCATCAACTGAGAGAAGATGTGGCTCAAAACACATTGGCACATGAAACGGCATTGAAAAATGCACCATTGGCGGATACTGATTATTTCAGGGTTCCGAAATTCATCAAAAAGGGATGAAGATTTACACGAAAAAGGGTGATGCAGGAGAGACTGGGTTATTGGGTGGAACCCGGGTGCCCAAAGATCATCTTCGCATAGCAGCTTACGGAACCATCGACGAACTCAACAGTTTTATCGGAGCACTGCGAGCAGCGGATGACACGAAATCCATAAGCCGGGAATTGCTCCGGATTCAGGACAGACTTTTTGTGATCGGTTCGCATTTGGCGAATGATCCTGATAAAAGTCAGTTTTCGTTACCCGAATTAACGGAAAGTGATATTTCTTCTCTTGAACAAAACATCGATTCAATGGAATCGGTATTGCCTCCTTTAAAGAACTTTTTGTTACCGGGAGATGGACAGACCAATGCCACGGCCCACATATGCCGTTGCATTTGCAGAAGGGCGGAAAGAGAGGTTGTTTCTCTATCTGATCAATTCAGCGTTGATCCGGTGATACTTAAATATCTCAATCGCCTGTCAGACTATCTTTTCGTGGTTGCCAGATATATCACCCATTTGCGGGGTGATTCTGAAACCGCCTGGATACCAGGTTAAACCCGGTCAGGGATTCATATACTGACGATATTGTTTTTCGCGTATATAGGCCTTGGGAAATTTGAAATCAGGGTATATCTCCAGGGCTTTGGCGAAGTATTTCATAGAAGTTTTAGGGTCATTGTTAACCTGATCTTCTATCATGGCAAGCAGATTATAACAAGCTGCTTCAATGGGCACAACATCGCTCAATCCACCGGGAGCCATTTCGATGGTGGTGCTGGAATCAATACCGCTTTTCAGAATCTCCTGTATTGTTTGCAGGCAAGGTTCAATTTGCTGATCTTCAAATTGTAAGGTCGCTACCTGGTATTTGTATCTGAAATCATTGGTTGAAGTAAACAGCTTCGTCATTAACTCGATGGCTTTCGGATAGTTATCTGTCTTTTGATAACCTTCACTCATTAATTCCATCAATTGTTTATTATCCGGATTTTTACCGAGTACCAATTCGCCCACGGCCACGCCACTGGCAAAGTTTCCGGTCATAAAATACATCGTCGCCAGCGTATCGTGATAAGGACCGGGTATGGTGTCATCCAACAAATAGGCATTCAGCGCTCCGATAGCCGTGAGGATGTCTTTGTTTTCCCGGGCTTTTTCAAAAAGACGCAATTGTCTGTTTTTCTCTCCATTAGAAGGGGATTTTTGGCTGCAAGCGCTAAATATCAACGCAATGCACGTTAAACTCGTTATAATTGAGGAAATGCGATTTTTCATTTGCCTGCGAAGTTAAGTTTAACCTATATTTTTTAACTGATTTTTATCATGCTTGTTGGTATTGTGTGAATAAGTAGTACATTTGTACCACTACTACTACACTACTAAGATACTAAACTTTATGAAATTATTGGCCGCTTCCCTGATGTTGCTGGCTTGTTTACAAAGTGAGGCTCAGTGCACTGATGTCAGCCTTTCTTGCGACAAAAAACAAGCATGCGCACCTTCAAAAGTTCAATTTGTGCTACACAAAGTGCCAGCCGGATCGGTGGTTTATTGGGATATTGGCTCCGGTTTAATACCCGGAAGTGATACATTCTACCATTTTTTTCTGGCCAGTCAGTTTGTGCAGGTAAAAGTTCAAATCAAATTTCCGGATAACACGATTTGTACGAAGAGTTTCCAGGATGTTTGTGAAATCCGCAAAGTTCCTACTCCGGTATTTCAGGTTTCCAGAAATATTTTGTGCGACGGACCTGATAGCATCAGAATTATCAGCTATACTCCCAATGCTTCACAATATAATTGGGTAGTGGATGGAACTAACTATTACAATGACAAGTCTGAAATAACACATTATTTTAAAACGACGGGATCCAAGAAGATCTCTTTATACGTTATCGACAATTTTGGCTGCAGGGGTGTTACAGAAATGGACAAAGTTGTTCAGGTCTATCCCGATGTGAAAGTTGAATTTCAGGCTGACAATCGTCAGGGTTGTGTTCCTCAAAAAGTTCAGTTTCAACCTTTTATTCAAAGTTCGGGTGAGAAAATTACCCGATATAAGTGGAGTTTTCCAAAGCACATTTTGAGTGAGGATTTAAATGAGAACCCGCTTCCAAGAAATTATCATCAAAAAGGCCAGTACGATGTCCAGTTGGAAGTAGAAACCGACAAGGGATGTATTCATACTTCCAATTATGTTGACTATCTGAAATTTGGGGATTCCATTAAGATCGACGTCAAGTTCACCTCTAAAGAAGTTTGTGTTGGGGAACCTCTGCATGTTTATACAGACAATGCACTTCCCGGCGTATATCAATGGCTCTTGCCGGATGCTGACATTCTGGATACTTCAAAATCCAATCAAAGGAAAGTTTCATACGGTAATTCCGGATATTTTGATGTTGGTCTGAAATACAATGACAACATGTGCTTTAGCGAACGGTTCTATTCGAAAGCTGTTTATATTAAAACAGTACAGGCCGATTTTAGTTCCAATGATTACTTTCATTGCGCTTTGCCACACAATGTGCACTATCAAAACAGGTCTATAAGTTCGGATAGCGGGTCATTTACCTTTATCTGGAAATATTACGACAAAGACACGGTATTACAGCGCACATCCTATAGGGTGAATGATTCGATTCTGATTGATAAATGGGGCAGATATACGGTCGAACTCATTGCGCGTCACACCAATGGTTGCCGCGATACGCTGCGCAAATGGGGATTCATGTATTTGGAGCCCATCAGACCCACCATTAATGCAATACCACAGGTTGGATGCGTTGGCCAGGAAATTAAATTTCTCAATGGCACACCTCGAAGTTCCTATATCTCTCCCGATACCATTTATTGGAAATTTTATGATAAAAAGGGAGATATTTTTAAAATTAGCCGGGAACAAAATCCCAGTCATTCGTATTCCGACACCGGATTTTATGGAGTTACCATCCATATAGGCAATAAATTGGGATGCCAGGACTCTGTTCAAAACCTTAACTTCATAGAAATTGTGAAACCCAAACTCGGGTATAAAATTTCTGACAGCATCATTTGTGCCGGTGAAATCATTCAATTTGAACAAAATTCAAGCCCTTCCAGAGCGGTATTCAGCAATCGGTGGGCGATTAGTCATGTCGACAGCAATCTAAAATATCAAACAGATACAACCTGGTTCCTGCAAGACTTCAAAGTTCCGGGTAATTATGATGTCTTTTATCAGCACAATATATATAATGGCTGCCGAGATTCATTGACCGATAAGAGCAGGATAACAGTGAATGGAATTGGCGTTCAAATTGAAATAGACTCTTTAAATGGCTGTGTTCCAATGAGTGTTAAGGCAAAAGCCAAAACCCTTTTCAATATACATAAAGGCAATACTTCTGATACCTTACAATATAAATGGAGTATTATCGGTAGTGGAACCATAGTTTGTTCGGACTGGAATAGTGAAGAAATCAATCTGAAGATTTTTTCCAGAGGTGATTACAAACTTCAGTTGGAGGTCTTCAATTCAGTGGGATGCTTTTTTTCAACCACGAGCGAAACGATCACTGCCGGCTTACAGGCAAATTTCGAATTTATAGATGAAAAAGTCTGTTTGGGAGATGACATTAACGCCTTGAATAAGAGTGTGTTAAACCCGACCGGATATCAATGGAAACTGGTGAGCGGATCTGCTGAGTCCAGCACATCCAAAGGGTTTAATTGTGATTTAAGCAATTTGCCGGAAGGAAAATTTGGATTGAAACTGGTGGCCAATAAATTCGGACGATGCTCAGATTCTATCGTTCGGAATTTCGAAATTATCAAAGTCGTTGCCAGTGCAATTGTATCCGATTCTGTGCTCGATTGTGCTCCGGCATTGGGTCAGTTTCATTCTTCGAGTCAAAATGCCGATACACTGATCTGGAGTTTTGGTGATGGCAATGAACTTAAGACAATTGATGCTCAGGTTGCCAATATTTATGAAAAGAACAGCGGGTGGGGAAAGGGCTTCGACATCGCATTAACGGCGAGGAGCGTGGAAGGTTGCTCGGATACTACATATTATTCGAGTATGGTAAAAGTAAGAGGGCCGGTACCTAATTTTACCGTTGATAAAACCCAGGGTTGCGACCCATTGACGGTAAACTTTGTAAATGAAAGCGTGGATGCGCATTATTCTTTCCTGAATTACAATGATGGAAGTTTATTGGATTCAACTTTTATGGGGAGTCACCAATACAAAGTAACCAACTATACGGGTATCCAGGAATTTGTTCCATCCATTTTCACGGTTGACAGCATTGGATGTGCGGCGGTATATGTATTGTCTGATACCATTCGAGTTAAATCTAAACCTCAGTCTGGTTTCCAATTGAATCAGGACATCGGTTGTGTGCCAGCGCAAATCAACTATGCAGGTAATGGAAGCGGAATTGAAACGGCTGAATGGTTGGTGAATGGCAAAGTGGTTGGAACAGGTATGAATGGAAATTATGTGGCTGATCACAAAGGTGAATTCGAATTTAGCTTCATCACCGGCAATAATTTTGGCTGTTTCGATACAACCTATAAAATTTTCAAAGCTTATCAGGTGCCGGAAATAAGCCTTCCAAAAATTTCAGATCCTTGTTTGAATCAGGCCTTTGTGATTGCTCCTTTGGTTGTTTCAGACACAACCGTATTGCCTTATCAGTGGATGGTTCAGGAAGACCTCGATACTAAGAATTATTCCGGAACTCCATTGAATATCACATTTACCAAACCCGGGAACAAAGTAATTAAGCTTCAGGTTACGAATGAATTGGGCTGCATGGATTCAAGCAGTATATATGTGCAAGTATTTGATCCCATGAATGTAGACAGACCGCAGATAGACGTGGTTTCTGTTTTGGATAATCAAACCGTTGAAGTAAAATTTGATCAAATCAACTATCCTCGTTTTTCAGGTCTGAATGTCTATAGAGGTAATGAATCTTCTCCGGTCTTTGAATCTTCAAATCCGGGCGCCGCATCCTTTTATGACAAAATTGATGTAAGCCAGGAGACCGCTGCACTTTGCTATTCGATGACATTAACCGATGTATGTGGTTTTCAGGGCGAAAAAGGAAGAGAACATTGTCAGATTCTTTTGAAAGCAGACAATCAGCAATTGTTCAAAATATCCCTCAAATGGTCTGAATATAAAGGCTGGACGGATAATTACCGCTATGAAATTTATAAGGGAAGAGAGAACGAACCTGTAAAAAAGATAGCCACCCTGCCTGGTTATATAACTGAATTTCTCGATTCCCCATTATGCAATCAAACCTATCAATATTTTGTACAAGCGGTGAATGAAAATACCGGTGCCATCAGTAGGAGTAACTCAGAAATAAAAACGGTTCGTTACACCTTCAATACAGAGATGACCGATGTGCGAAATGTGAGCGTGAATGGAAATCAGATCGAGTTAACATTGAGAAGTTCTCTGAATGAAAATTTTGGATCATACCGCATCACCAAATTCACGGCTGATAATACCTTAAAGAAAAAGACATTTACCGTCCAGGGTCATTATTTTGTGGATGATGAAGTAGAGGTCGATAAACACGCCTATATCTATGAAGTTCAGGAAATAGACCGTTGCGGTTATTCGAGTGAAAAAGGTAGAATCGGCAAAACCATACTGCTCGATGGAAGCTATCAGAATTACCAGGCAGCGTTGAGTTGGAATACTTATCAGGACTGGTCGACGGGTGTAAAAAGCTATCAGGTACAAATTCGTCAGCCGGGCGAAGAGTTCAGAGATTTAGCAGTATTGAGAGCGGAGGATAGTTTTATGTTGGATAAAGAGATCCATCCGGAAATTAAAGGTGCGTATTGCTATCGGATCAGGGCTGTTTCCGGAGATTTACAGGACACAAGCTATTCGAATGAAATTTGTTTGTTCGGTGCTTCTCAGGTTCATATTCCCAATGCATTTACCCCAAATGGCAATGATTTGAATGAGGTATTTAAACCGAGTATGCTATTTGTGCATACGCTTTCAGAGGTGAATTTTAAGGACTATGACTTCAGGGTATATAATCGTTGGGGAGAACTCATGTTTTTGACTCACAATATGGATGAAGGATGGGATGGAAACTATATGGGTAAACCGGTTCAGGAAGGACAATATATGTACACAGTGAGAGCGGCGGGTGCAGACAACAAGACATATAAAATAGGCGGTTCCGTAACCATAATTAGATAAGAAATGCTGACATTATTGGTAATATATCTGATTTCAGGCCGGAAATTGCGTTCGATCAAGGAGAAGTCATAAGGGAATTTGACTGAATCGTTAAATTCGCAGGAAATTTCCACTCCATGTTCGAAAATCTTCAGGTCAAGCTCGACAAAGCGTTTAAAACCCTCAAAGGGCAGGGTAAAATTTCAGAAATCAATGTTGCGGAGACCGTAAAGGAAATCCGTAAAGCCCTTTTGGATGCGGATGTTAGCTACAAGGTTGCCAAGGACTTTACCAATGAAGTGAAAGAAAAGGCCCTGGGCCAAAATGTAATGAGCAGCATTTCGCCGGGACAGTTAATGACCAAAATTGTCCACGATGAACTCGTTACATTATTGGGTGGAACGGCTGCCGAGATCAATCTAAAGGGTAATCCCTGCATTATTTTAATGGCCGGACTCCAGGGTTCAGGAAAGACAACTTTTAGTGGAAAGCTGGCAGCACATCTCAAAAGTAAAGGTAGAAAGCCACTTCTGGTAGCAGGGGATGTTTACCGGCCGGCGGCTATCGATCAGCTTAAAGTGTTAGGAACTCAAATAGAAGTTCCGGTTTATGCAGAGTCTGAGAACAAAAATCCGGTCGATATAGCCAGAAAAGCCATTTCGCAGGCCAAATCTCAGAATCTTGATACGGTAATTATTGATACGGCAGGGCGATTGAGCATAGATGAGCAAATGATGAAGGAAATCAGTCAGGTTAAATCTGCTGTTGATCCTTCGGAAATTTTGTTTGTAGTAGATGCCATGACCGGTCAGGATGCTGTGAATACAGCCAAAGCTTTCAATGATGTATTGAATTTTAGCGGCGTTGTACTTACCAAAATGGATGGTGATACCCGCGGTGGAGCGGCCCTTTCAGTAAAAGCTGTAGTCGACAGGCCGGTTAAGTTTATCAGTAATGGTGAAAAACTGGATGCCATCACCGTTTTTCATCCGGACAGAATGGCAAACCGTATCCTGGGTATGGGTGATATCGTGAGCCTGGTAGAAAAAGCTCAAGCCAATTATGATCGGGAAGAAGCGGAGAGGATGCAGCGAAAATTCAATCGGAATGAATTCAATTTTGAAGATTTTCACAAGCAACTCCAGCAGATTAAGAAAATGGGTAACCTGAAGGATTTGATGGGAATGATCCCAGGTGTTGGCAAAGCCATTAAAGATATAGATATCAGTGATGATGCCTTTAAAGGGGTAGAAGCTATCATTGGCTCCATGACACCTCAGGAAAGACAAAAGCCGGAGATTTTGAACGGTTCGCGAAGGAAGAGAATTGCGGATGGAAGTGGAACTACGGTTACAGAAGTAAATAAATTAATCAAGCAATTTGAAGAGATGCAAAAAATGATGAAATCCATGAATAAAATGAGAGGAATGGGGTTGGGTAAAATGCCTTTTGGATGATTGTCATTGTTTTGTAAAAAAATACCAAGTAGTTTAATCAATCGACGGACAATAGTCGCCTGAATATTCCCCTGAAGATACTTTAGTATTTACGAAAAATCTCCTGAAAATCAAATCCAACGAAGTGTTTATTAATCGCTTATGCCGTAAACATTGGCAATTCTGAACTTTAATTTAGACTGGATTTTGCTTTTTGATTCAGACGATTCGGTAAGATTTTCAGAAATCCTGTTAAAATCCTAATTTAACCTGCATGTAAGATTTTTCATGGAAGTTTGATTTACCAAAATGATTTTTATAATTTGCTCTAAATTTAGTAGTTATGAATCATTTATTACCAAAAAAATTCTTTAAAGTACTGTTTGTTTTGATATGTTCTTTTGGGGCAATCAGTGCATTCGGACAAAAGAACATCGCGCCATTGGCAACCCTGGCGACGAATGTGTTTTCAAATACAACCTATCCTCCTGAAGGTACGAACAACAAGATTATCAATACTTGTGGTACCCAGGAAACCTGGTTCAACTGGGCACCTGGAGGTGTAAATCCTTATCTGGAGTGGGATTGGGGAACAGTAAAGACTGTGAATAAAATGATCATTTACCATGGTCAGACCACAGGGCGTTTTTTAAACGGAGCCACCATTGAAAGATGGACGGGTTCTGCCTGGGTTTCTCATTATACATTTGGTTCATTAACCGTTCAATGCGAGAATACCATCAGTTTTCCGGCTTTGTCCGCTTCAAAAATGAGAATTACCACCTGGACCTTAGCCAGCGTTGGTCAATATAGCAATCCGAATTTCAGAGAAATTGAAATTTATGAAATTTCAGCACCTCTAAATGCGGCTATGTCCATGATGACCCAACCAAGTAACATCTGCTCCAGCCCACAAAGAGTGGAGGCATCATTAATCAATGCCGGTACCAACCGTATTGATTCTGCCATGGTTTACTGGGAAGTTAACGGAACTGCCCAAACACCGGTAGCTTATAATAAATATCCTAATTTTAAATTATCAGATACACTGGCTGCCGGACAATCGAAGGCCATTGTATTTAATGCCAGTATGACTTTGGCAGATTATACCGATTATAATTTTAAATTTTGGTCATCCATGCCCAATGGCAAAGCTGATACCGTAAATCAGGATGACACACTGCGCTCCATACTCAAGTTTATGGGCTCTCCGAAAAATCCGACTACCACGGATATCCGCCGATGTGGAGTTGGGGTAGTAGATCTAAAGGCTACGCCCGGAGACAGTAAGGATATCATTCTTTGGTGGGATAAATCGTCAGGAGGAACTTCCATCGGAGAAGGCCATACGATTAAGTCACCATTTTTGTATCAAAATACAACCTATTATGCCGAAGCGATTCGGGGAGGTCAAGTAACAACGCACAAAAATGGATTCAATGGCGGAACAATTGTTACCGGAGATTTAACTACCTATAATGGTGCCATGTTCGATTTGACAACCGGGGTATCAGCCTTATTGTTAGATAGCTTATCTTTCCGCTTATGGCAGAATATCACTGGATCAACCTACGAACTTTATTATAGAGAAGGTGGATTCAATGGGTACACCACAAATGCGTCAGCCTGGACTAAATTGTCAAGTGGGGTGGGCAAATTCCACCTGGCAACGGAAGGTAATATTTTAACGGTGGAAAACCTTAAAATGATCTTAAAACCCAATACCGTGTATGGATTCTATTTCACCACCGAACCAACAACCGGTAATGATATATATCTGAATTCCGGAAATACTGCCTATAACAATGGGGATATGTCATTCCAGGGTGGAACTTGTCATTGGGGCTTATTTGGAAGTGTTGGAACCTATACCACCTGGTCTATCGACGTTCGTGCCGGATATCGCAAGACCTGCCCATCCAGCGGACGTACCAAATTGGATGTGGAAATTGTTCCTTTGGCAACCGGAGCGAATCTGAATCAGGGCTCAACCTTTAACGGTGTTTATCGTGCAGGTACTGAACCCGGACCGGATTATGCTTCTGAAGGCAGAACCATCAGTTATGAACTTCAACCACCTACCAAATTCACCAACAGCGAGTTTGGTACCAAGTGGTATATCAGCTCTTTGAGTATGGGAACCATCAACGGTACCCCAATTCCAACCGGAGATACAACCATGTCGATGCCGGGGGCAAGCAATGGAAAGATGTCATACACACCATCATGGGGATGGGCAGATAGCACCATTCGCATAGTGGTTAATTTGTTTGATGTATCCACCGGATGCGATACAACTTTGGTAAGATATATATTCATCGCACCTACACCAAGAACCAGCTTCGAGGTGAAGAATGGCTGCTTGGGAACTCCATTGGAATTTTTCAACAAAACCACCATCAGCAGCGGATTTGTAACGTATAAGTGGGATTTTGGAGATGGCAACTCTTCAGATTTCGAAAGCCCGATTCACAATTATGCCAACCACGGCAAATACAAAGTAAAATTGACAGCCACATCGAATCTTGGTATCTCTAAAGACACTATAATTGATATAGAAGTATTCGAGATTCCGGATGTGAAATTTGACGTATTGAACTCATGCGAAGGAACAGCGGTAAGATTTACCAATAAGACGACGATATCATCAGGAACCCTGGCCTTCAAATGGACATTTGGCGACGGACAAAGCAGCACGGCTCAGAGCCCAACGCACTTATATGCACAGGCAGGAGGTTATAAAGTAACCCTGGACGCGTCTGCCAATGGATGTTCAAACAGTCTGACTAAAAATGCGGCACAGTTCGCAAAACCAAAGGCCAATTTCACCTATACCGGAGAATGTGCCTTGAAAGAGATGGTGTTTACCAATACCTCAACCATAGCCTTGGGAGAGAAGATAGGAACAATGTGGAACTTTGGAGATGGTGATCGTGGAACAGTGGTATTGAACCGTCATACATTCCTAACCAGCGGAACCAAGAGCGTGAAGCTGTATGCGATTTCACAGTTTGGATGTACCGATTCAATCTCTAAGAATGTAATTGTGAAACCATCACCGGTTGCAGATTTCACCTATGACAAGGTATGCGATGTGGATCCTGTGAACTTCACCAATACATCGAATGAGCCAAGTGGAATAACAACCATCTATAGCTGGACATTTGGAGATGGAGGCATCTCAACGGTTAAGAACCCAACCCACAAATACAATACACTTGGACCTAAAGTAATCAATATGGTAGCAACAGGTTCAAATGGCTGTTTCACAGACATCAGCAAACAAGTAGAAGTATTGGTACAACCGGTAGCAGACTTTACCGTACAGAATGGATGTTCAGGAGAGCCGCTTCAGTTTGTAAACAAGTCTAAAGTATCTGCAGGTGAGATTGTGTACAAATGGTATTTTGGAGATGGAGACAGCTCAGGAGTAACAGCCCCGATTAAGGTGTACAACCCATCAGGAGCAGCGACCTATACTGCGGTATTGCAGGCAGGTGTAAATGGAGGGTGTACCGATGTTATCACCAAAACGGTAGACATCAGAGAAACGCCAACCTGCGGATTTACAGCAGTAAAAGATCCGAACAACAGAGCGAGATGGACTTTCACTCCGAACAATACTACTTACGGATCAGGTGCTTATATCTGGATATTTGAAGGAAGTGGACAAAGCACGGATGTCGTTGCCACCCATACCTTTGATTATGTGAATACCAGATACAGAGTAATGTTGACTGTAACAACTCCGGATGGATGCGATTGTATCGATTCAAGCAACTATATCACCACCGATTGGGGAGTAGGAGTAGAAGGCTTGCAAAAAGGAGGGGTTCAGATATATCCAAACCCATCCAATGGTATGATCACCATCGCAATGGATAAGGAAGCAGAAACAGGAGCTAAGGTAGAAGTGATGGATGCAGCCGGAAGAGTGGTTAGAAGTGCAGAGATGATTGGAAAAGAGATGAAGATGGATCTGAGCGATGCCGCCGAAGGTTTGTATCAAGTAAGGGTAATAAGCGCAACCTCTATTTCAACGGGTAGAATATTTATCCGAAACTGATATTGTTTAATTTGTTTGTTTGTAAAGGAGGCTTTTTACGGAAAGCCTCCTTTTTTATGTCATAATCACTTGAAATGGTCAAATTTCCACGATTTTTAAACATATGACTTTTCGATCATCACGAAAAAGTAAAAATTGCTAATTTTACCGACTTATTAAGTTAGAATTATGGAAAAAAGAATTTACACATGGATGACTAAAGCTTTGACGTTCGGATTTTTGCTGTTTTTCGGCCAATCATTAATAGCCCAAAACAACATTGCGCCATTGGCACAAACGAATTGTCAGGGCTCAGGTACCATCACACCTTATTGTTGGAACTGGAATCGCATCAACGATAAAGATTTAGGATCATGTGGAAGCCAACAGGCTTTTATCTGGACAACCGGTCCAGCCAATGGTTCAGAATGGATGGAATTCACCTGGACAAGACCATACGCCATCGGAAGTATTCAAATATTTCATGCGCAAACTACTGGTAGATTTTTAACAGGAGGCACCATTCAAAAATGGAATGGAAGTACCTGGGTTGACCACTATACATTCAGCAGCCTGAATCAGTCAAATTGTGAAAATACTGTGAAGTTTCCTGTGTTTGTCGGAGATAGAATGCGTATTGCCAAGTTTGTAGCCGGAACCGGGCAAAACAGCAACATGAATTACCGGGAAATTGAAATCTATGATGCACCTACCGGTTTAACTACGGGTATATCATTCATGAGTTCTCCTTCCAATGCTTGTTCTTCACCACAAACTATTGTGGCTACTTTATCCAATAATGGTCTGATCCGCATTGATTCTGCTATTGTAAATTACACCATTAATGGTGTGGCTCAAAGTCCATACTATTACAATATGTATCCAAATTTCAAATTGAGTGATACACTGACCACTGGAGGATTTAAAAATGTTACGTTGAATTCTTCGTTTACGCTGAACGATTATACGGACTATAATTTCGTGTTTTGGTCCTCGATGCCAAATGGCAAAGTAGATACCGTGCCAAGTGATGACACACTAAAAACTACTTTAAGATTTTTAGGTTCACCCAAAAATCCGACCACAACGAATGTTCGGAAATGTGGAGTCGGACAAGTAGATTTAAAAGCTACGCCCGGAGATAGTAAGGATATCATTCTCTGGTGGGATAAATCGTCCGGTGGAAACTCCATAGGCGAAGGTCATACCATTAAATCTCCTTTCCTTTATCAGAATGCATCCTTTTATGCAGAATCAATCAGGGGCGGACAGGTAAGTACTCACAAAAATGGATTTAACGGAGGAACGATTGTAACAGGAGATATGTCTACCTATAACGGTGCGATGTTCGATATGACAACCGGAGTATCCACTTTATTGTTGGATAGTATGTCTTTCAGAATGTGGCAGCATGTTCCGGGAACTACATATGAATTATATATCAGAGAAGGAGGGTATACCGGTTATACGACCAATTCTACCGCATGGACCAAGCTGGCCGGCGGTGCAGGTAATTGCCATATCGCAACCGAAGGCAATATTCTGACCATTGAGAATTTGAAGCTCATATTAAAACCCAATACGGTGTATGGATTCTATTTTACCACTGAACCAACCACCGGTAATGATATTTATCTGAATTCCGGAAATACTTCCTATACCAACGGAGATATGACTTTTGATGCAACTACCTGCCATTGGGGCTTATTTGGAAGCATTGGAACCTATACCACCTGGTCTATCGACGTTCGTGCCGGATATCGCAAGACCTGCCCATCCAGCGGACGTACCAAATTGGATGTGGAAATTGTTCCTTTGGCAACCGGAGCGAATCTGAATCAGGGCTCAACCTTTAACGGTGTTTATCGTGCAGGTACTGAACCCGGACCGGATTATGCTTCTGAAGGCAGAACCATCAGTTATGAACTTCAACCACCTACCAAATTCACCAACAGCGAGTTTGGTACCAAGTGGTATATCAGCTCTTTGAGTATGGGAACCATCAACGGTACCCCAATTCCAACCGGAGATACAACCATGTCGATGCCGGGGGCAAGCAATGGAAAGATGTCATACACACCATCATGGGGATGGGCAGATAGCACCATTCGCATAGTGGTTAATTTGTTTGATGTATCCACCGGATGCGATACAACTTTGGTAAGATATATATTCATCGCACCTACACCAAGAACCAGCTTCGAGGTGAAGAATGGCTGCTTGGGAACTCCATTGGAATTTTTCAACAAAACCACCATCAGCAGCGGATTTGTAACGTATAAGTGGGATTTTGGAGATGGCAACTCTTCAGATTTCGAAAGCCCGATTCACAATTATGCCAACCACGGCAAATACAAAGTAAAATTGACAGCCACATCGAATCTTGGTATCTCTAAAGACACTATAATTGATATAGAAGTATTCGAGATTCCGGATGTGAAATTTGACGTATTGAACTCATGCGAAGGAACAGCGGTAAGATTTACCAATAAGACGACGATATCATCAGGAACCCTGGCCTTCAAATGGACATTTGGCGACGGACAAAGCAGCACGGCTCAGAGCCCAACGCACTTATATGCACAGGCAGGAGGTTATAAAGTAACCCTGGACGCGTCTGCCAATGGATGTTCAAACAGTCTGACTAAAAATGCGGCACAGTTCGCAAAACCAAAGGCCAATTTCACCTATACCGGAGAATGTGCCTTGAAAGAGATGGTGTTTACCAATACCTCAACCATAGCCTTGGGAGAGAAGATAGGAACAATGTGGAACTTTGGAGATGGTGATCGTGGAACAGTGGTATTGAACCGTCATACATTCCTAACCAGCGGAACCAAGAGCGTGAAGCTGTATGCGATTTCACAGTTTGGATGTACCGATTCAATCTCTAAGAATGTAATTGTGAAACCATCACCGGTTGCAGATTTCACCTATGACAAGGTATGCGATGTGGATCCTGTGAACTTCACCAATACATCGAATGAGCCAAGTGGAATAACAACCATCTATAGCTGGACATTTGGAGATGGAGGCATCTCAACGGTTAAGAACCCAACCCACAAATACAATACACTTGGACCTAAAGTAATCAATATGGTAGCAACAGGTTCAAATGGCTGTTTCACAGACATCAGCAAACAAGTAGAAGTATTGGTACAACCGGTAGCAGACTTTACCGTACAGAATGGATGTTCAGGAGAGCCGCTTCAGTTTGTAAACAAGTCTAAAGTATCTGCAGGTGAGATTGTGTACAAATGGTATTTTGGAGATGGAGACAGCTCAGGAGTAACAGCCCCGATTAAGGTGTACAACCCATCAGGAGCAGCGACCTATACTGCGGTATTGCAGGCAGGTGTAAATGGAGGGTGTACCGATGTTATCACCAAAACGGTAGACATCAGAGAAACGCCAACCTGCGGATTTACAGCAGTAAAAGATCCGAACAACAGAGCGAGATGGACTTTCACTCCGAACAATACTACTTACGGATCAGGTGCTTATATCTGGATATTTGAAGGAAGTGGACAAAGCACGGATGTCGTTGCCACCCATACCTTTGATTATGTGAATACCAGATACAGAGTAATGTTGACTGTAACAACTCCGGATGGATGCGATTGTATCGATTCAAGCAACTATATCACCACCGATTGGGGAGTAGGAGTAGAAGGCTTGCAAAAAGGAGGGGTTCAGATATATCCAAACCCATCCAATGGTATGATCACCATCGCAATGGATAAGGAAGCAGAAACAGGAGCTAAGGTAGAAGTGATGGATGCAGCCGGAAGAGTGGTTAGAAGTGCAGAGATGATAGGAAAAGAGATGAAGATGGATCTGAGCGATGCCGCCGAAGGTTTGTATCAGATCAGAATCATGAGCCAATCGGGTTATTATACCGGAAGGGTATTCATTACTGATTAATACAATTAAAGAAACATTGAAAACCGTCTAAAAGAAATTTTAGACGGTTTTTTTATTTTTACTGTTCAACGAATAAAGCATGAAAAACAAAGTACTCATTTTAGCAATTTCTGTGTTGCCATTTCTTTACAGTTGTGGCGATGACACAACGGAAGATCCTACACCTGTTGCACAAACTAAAACTAAAACAGAATTAATTTGCGCTTCACCATGGAAAGCGACTGCAATCACCATCGATCCGGCTATTGACGTTGGAGGAACCCAAATTACTGACTGGTTTTCTCAATTCGAGAATTGTACTAAAGATGATTTGTACAAATTTGAATCGAATAAAACTGCATTGGGTGATGAAGGCCCGACGAAATGTGATCCTTCAGACCCTCAGTCCTGGCCTTCGACTTGGACTTTTGATTTAACCGAAACTAAGCTGACCTGGGATGGGGATTCTTATGACATTGTGGAATTGACTGCTACGTCAATGGTACTTAAAATGACCATAGACGGAGAAGATATTGGCGGGCAAACAGGTGTTAAGTATACAATGACGTCGAAATTTGCGCATTAATACAAGATTTAAAGAAATTATAAATATCCTCTTTGGATAATCTCGAACAGAGGCTTTTGACCATTAGGCAAAAGCCTCTTTTTTTGTTGTTATCAAAGCCTAAATTTGCTACATGGATTTGAGACATCTGCGCGAAAACTATAGCCATGAACCCCTGGATGAAAAATCGGTGCTCGAGAATCCATATCTTCAATTCAAAGCATGGTTCGATGAAGCGATGAATGCAAAGCTCATAGAACCAAATGCCATGGTATTAAGCACCACAGATTCAAATGGTTTTCCTCATAGCAGAACGGTTTTGCTCAAGGAAATGAAGGATCAGAAGTTTGTATTTTTTACCAATTACCGCAGCGACAAGGCAAAACAAATCGAACAAAACCCAAAGGTATCTTTGTTATTTGTATGGCTCGAGCTACAAAGGCAGGTCAAAATTGTAGGTACAATTGACAAAATTTCGGTAGAAGATTCGAACGAATATTTCAATTCCCGCCCATTTGGCTCCCAGATTGGGGCCTGGGTTTCGGAACAAAGTCAGACAATTTCGGGCAGAGAAGTCCTCGAAGAAAAGCTTCAACACTACATAGAAAAATACAAAAGTGGCCATGTTCCCAAACCTGAGCATTGGGGTGGATATGGAGTTTCTCCTATATCCGTTGAATTTTGGAAAGGACGACCGGATAGACTCCATGATCGTATATTATATACACTGGTAGGCAATTTTTGGGAAATTAGCCGCTTAAGTCCGTAAACGCCGGAGTCTTGAGAATTTTTGTCGTTATTCCCTGTAAATCAGAAACTCAAATAGAGCGCGCCATTCGTTCCTTATTCGATGAAACCATTGGATTGGAGGTGTATATCTTAGTAGTTGTCAATTCGAATGCTGACGATGCACCCCATATACATGCGCAAAACAAATTGACCCTGACCGAATTGTCTGAATTGCAAAATCGGTTGCCTTTAGGCTATAAGCTCGAAATAATATCTGATGTCTTTAAAGAGCCCGCCAAAGCCGGGGTAGGCCTGGCCAGAAAAATAGGGATGGACAAAGCCGCAGCATTGGCTTCTGATTTAGAAGTCATCGTTTGCTATGACGCTGATTGCGAGGCATCACCGAATTATCTGTCCATAATTTCGAAGGCATTCAATACTTCAAATTGTGATTGTGCGGCCATTGGCTTCCGACATCAGAACTTATTTGAAAACCAGCATATACTCCAATATGATCTATTTCTCAGGTACTACAGCATTGGACTGAAATTGGCCGGATATCCCTTCTGGCATCAAACCATCGGCTCCTGCATGGCGGTCAGAGCCGGAACTTATATCAAATATGGGGGCATGAACACTCGAAAAGCCGGTGAGGATTTCTATTTCATGCATAAGTTGATGCCGGTTGCCAAAACGATTACCATTTCGCAAGCAGTGAATTTACTCTCTGACCGAATTTCCGATAAAGTACCTTTTGGAACGGGGCGCGCCATGCAGGAAGCTCTGAAGTATAAGAATCAGAAGAGGTACACATACCACCCTGATGGATTCACAGCTCTGCAGGGTTTTATACAAAATGCCCAGGAAAATATTCATCACATATTTACCAATTCAGGACCTTTTTACCATTTCCTGGAATCTGAAAATGGACTGGAAGACTTAAGAAGAATATTTAAGAATTTCGGGAATAACCAGGGCGCCTTAGAAAAAGCGGTATGGCAATATTTGAATGGCTTTAAAATACTCCGATATTTCCATTGGTTTCGCGACAAAGTGCAAACGAATATTCCTCTTGACGAAGCATTGCATCTGAAGTTGGGTTCGGGAAATTCAGAAACCTGGTTGAATAAACTAATTGACCTTGAACAAGATTAAATAATACGTGGTGAAGTAGAGGAAAGGCGCTAAATTTGCAGACATTTTTTTAATTCATGATAGAAATTTCTAATCTTTCCTTAAGGTACGGTAAAAGAGTATTGTTCGAGGATGTGGCCGTTAAATTTACCGAAGGGAATTGCTACGGAATCATTGGTGCCAATGGTGCGGGTAAATCTACTTTCTTAAAAATCATTTCAAAAGAAATAGAGCCCACCACCGGTCAGGTTTTTGTCACTCCGGGGAAACGCATTGCGGTGCTAAAACAGGATCACTTTGCTTACGATCAACTCGAAGCACTGGAAACAGTCATTATGGGCCACAAGGAACTTCAAGCCCTGATGGAAGAGAAAGATGAAATATATCTGAAAGAAGATTTTAGCGATGCGGACGGAATCCGTGCCAGCGAACTGGAAGAGAAGTTTGCTGAGATGAATGGATGGATGGCAGAAAGTGAGGCCGGTGAATTGCTCAATGCTCTGGGAGTGGATGAAAGTATGCATCACCTCAAAATGAGCGAATTGAGCAATAACCTCAAAGTACGGGTGCTGTTGGCACAGGCTTTATTTGGAGACCCCGATATTTTGTTACTTGATGAACCTACCAACGGTCTGGATGTTGAAACCATCGCCTGGTTAGAAAATTATCTGGCGGAATCAAAAAATATAATTCTGGTTGTATCCCACGATCGACATTTTCTGGATAGCGTGTGTACCCATGTGGCCGATATTGATTTTGGAAGAATCAATACATACGCCGGAAACTATACATTCTGGTATGAGTCGAGTCAATTAGCATTAAAACAAAGCCAGGACCGCAACAAAAAGAACGAAGAACGCCGTAAAGAGCTGATGGAGTTCATTCAGCGATTCAGTGCAAACGTAAAAAAATCAAAACAGGCAACCAGCAGGAAGAAAATTCTGGAAAAGCTCAATGTCGATGAAATAAAACCGTCAAACCGGAAATATCCGGCCATCATTTTCCAACAGGAGAGAGAAGCCGGAGATCAGATACTCAACGTGGAACATTTGACTTTGATGCCTTATTTCAAGGATATTTCATTCAGCTTATACAAAGGAGAAAAAGTTACTTTTTTGTCGAGGGAGAGTCTTTCGGTAACCAATTTCTTCAGAGTTATTATGGGTGAACTGACTCCGGATAGCGGTAAATTTGAATGGGGAATCACCATCCAGAATGCCTATTTACCCAATGACAATGAATCCTATTTTACCGGAGATCTGAATCTGATTGATTGGTTGAGACAATACTCGACTGAAAAGGACGAAACCTATATCCGTGGATTTTTAGGAAAAATGCTATTCAGCGGAGAAGAAGTATTCAAGATGTCGAATGTGCTTTCAGGGGGTGAAAAAGTGCGATGCATGATTTCCAGATTGATGCTGGCACAGCCAAACTGCCTGGTGTTGGATCAGCCTACCAACCATTTAGACCTTGAGTCCATCACTGCATTTAACAATGGCTTGAATGATTTTAAAGGCACCTTGCTTTTTCAATCTCACGATCATGAATTCTGTCAAACCCTTGCCGACAGAGTTATTGAAATAGCACCTCAGGGCAGTATCGATAAGAAAACGGATTTTGACACCTACCTCGATGATGAAGATATACGACTGCGCAGAGAACAACTTTACGGAATTACATTAAACAGATAGAAATTCAATTCAATGAAAAAAGTAATGATCATTGCCTTATCAGGCATTTTATTCAGTGCCTGCAACAAAAATGGCAGCAACAATTTGAAATCCTCAGATCTTAAAAATGAAAACGACTCCATCAGCTATGCTTTGGCATATGATGTGGCCAGTCGTTTGAAAGCGATGGAGATCGACACCCTAAACCTCGATGCTGTGAATACGGCCTTTAATCAGGTATATGGTTCCGGAGATACCAGCCCATTGTTGAATAAAAATACGGTGAACATGGTATTAGAGTCTTATTTCATGAAGAAGCAGATGGAGCAATCTGCCAAACTGAGAGAAAGCGGCGATGCGTATCTGAATTCCAATAAGTCGAAACCGGGAGTGAATGTTCTTCCGAGCGGATTGCAATACAAAGTGATCAATCCCGGGGGAAGCGAGAAACTTGGGAACCGACAGAAAGTATTGGTGCATTACACCGGTAAATTA
>CAZTGZ010000034.1:0-291 GCA_964613385.1 uncultured Chitinophagaceae bacterium | reverse complement strand
TTAACCGATGGTAAAATATTCGATTCCACTCAAGGAGGTGAAGCTGTTGAAATCAATGTAAACGAAGTGATTCCGGGATGGACAGAAGCGCTTAAGTTAATGCCTGTGGGTGCGCAATGGGAAATTGTTTTACCGGCAGATTTAGCATACGGAAGTGGCAGAGGTCCTGGAAATACCCTACCGCCTTTCGCGGTGTTGATATTCAATATTGAACTCGTTAAGGCATTGGATTAGTGGAGCTTCTGTTGCTCAGCAATTCGACGCGTTTTTGGGGAGCTTACCTGGATTTTG
>CAZTGZ010000033.1:9644-25962 GCA_964613385.1 uncultured Chitinophagaceae bacterium | reverse complement strand
AAAAGACGGCCACTTTCACTCCCATCTCCCATTACGGTTTTAACCAATACCCCGGAAGCATTATACATACGCACTTCTGTTTTCACATCAACACCCGAAAAAAACAGTCGTTCACTCACCGGATTGGGAAAAAGTGGTAGGAGAACCTGCGCACGGATTCCGGCAGCTTCCGGAGCTTCTATGGCACCTATATCCGCTTTTTGTGCAGGCGGCCTGGTTTCCACATTGGCCGAATCTGAATATTGTACAACCGGAGTCTTCGAAACTCCCATCACGGTTCCACTTAAGACTTTTGCCCGATCGCGCAGCGGTGAGTTCAACTGAGGGGTGTAGTCGCCCAAATTGGCCGCTACAAATCCTGCCTGAGCCGGGTTGTCATGGATAAAATTATTGGAAGAGTCTAAGAATGAAGGACTTCCAATCAACAAACCCGCCGTTTTCGCCCCGCAAAACACGTTGTTAATCATCGTCAGACTGTCTGTGCCGCCCGCTAACTGAATGAATGAACCCTTGTCTTTATAGTTCACAACGGTATTGTGTAATAAGAATAAATTATGCGGACCGGGATTGCTCAATCCTTCCAGTCCGTATCCGATAATGTTGGAGTTCGCGGAATTTTGTCCCTGCTCAATGATGTTTCCGAGCAATAAGGCCTGTCCACCATTCGGCAAATCTATGTTTCGGCTGTCAATTGAACTGAAATTGGCAATGCGGTTATAGAGGATATAATTGTTCGTGGCTCTGCTTTTCAACTCATGTCCCTGATCGGATGCATCATAGGTATAGTTGTACCTGAAAATAAAGGTATCGATATGATTGATATAAATATTGTGTTGAAATCCGGGGTCGGCTTTACTTCCGTTTTGGAGGAAGATGCAGAATTCAACCAAAATGGTGCAATTGGCGATGGTTCCGCCTTGCAATATGCCCATTTCGTTCCCCTCGAAACGGCAATGTCTCACGGTTAAATTGGGACCTTCGGCCCGGATTCCGGCTCCGTTATGACTCTGAACCACAGCATCCCGAAAAGTGAGATTCTCAATGGTTATATTTCGCCCTCCAATGACAAATATGCCTTTGCCGTTGCTTGGGTCCGAAGCAATTTTACTGCCAGCCTTTAACACGGGTCTTCCTCCTACTCCCTGGATCAAAAGATTGTTTGCGGTCCACCTGACCTGAGCATCATTTTCATAGGTTGCCGCATCAATCCAAACCGTATCCCCGTTACCGACCTTAGCAACCACCTGACTACAAAATTGATACGTCTGCGTGGGTCCAACTCTCCAAATGGCACCCATGGTTTGAAACGAGCAAAGTACGAGACCAAAAGCGATTAACTTTTTCATAATCAAATATATAACAAATATGGATACGAGATAAAAAAAGGCTGCCTCTCTAAAGAAGCAGCCTTTGTGCCCGGGATCGGAGTCGAACCGATACGAGTGTTACCTCATTGGTGTTTGAGACCAACGCGTCTACCAATTCCGCCACCTGGGCTCAGAAACGGGATGCGAATTTAGTAATACGTTCTTTTAAACGCAAAATATATTTCATCCTTCCTCTCAAATCTGTCAATTCTGACAATACAGTCTTTTCTCCACCATCATATAAAAGGGCGGCCTGCTCGTACTTTTCCAGGATTTGCTTTTCCTGTTCGGCAATTTCTTCCAGCAAATCTGCCGAATCAGATCCATCTGAATCAGATACTTTTTCGTTCAGATCCATCATTTCCATCAAAAAATCCGGCGAAAGCTGCTCTGATGCCGGGAAATTGTTCATTTCCAAAATGACGGAAAGTCGCTGCCAGGGATCCAATAACATCGCGTACGCTTGATGTATCATCGCGCTTCGAGCCTCAGCGTTCTGCAATAACTCGGGGTTCCCCATATATTTATCGGGATGTTCGGCCCGTATTGCCTGTAAATACAGACTTCTAAGTTCGGAAGAATCTAATTGTAACTTCGGTTCTGCTTTTAATATCTCAAACGGGTTCACCTATTAAAAATCAATTGCCAAATGTCGTTACCAAAGATAAATACCATCAGGGCGATCAATATCACCATGCCTATCACCTGCATCACATACATGAATTTTTCGCTCAATGGCCTGCGAATCACCATTTCAACCAGCAAGAACAATACATGGCCACCATCCAGAGCCGGTATCGGCAATAAATTCATAAATGCGAGCAATAAAGACAATAAGCCTGTTATAGCCCAGAATCTCTGCCATTCCCATTGGTCTCCGAAAACAGTTGCCAATTGAAATGGGCCCATCATGGATTTTGTCGGATCGATTTTACCGCTGAACATTTGACCAAAGGCCTGAATCTGTGTAACAATTGCCTTCATCCCCTTTTCTGTACCTGCCGGAAATGCTTCAAGCAGTCCGTATTTCACGGTGACCAACTGATCTTTGTATTCCAATTCATCCGTTGGATAAAAGCCCAATTTACCCGCGGTATCCAGCTTTACCTTAGCTGTTTGTGCTTTGTTATCCCTGACATAACCTATTTCGATTTCCTTATTTTTATGTTGAGCCAAAATAGGCGCCAGTTCATCAAAAAAGTTCACCTGCTGACCCTGAATGCTGGATATCCTGTCCAATTTCTTTAGACCTGCTTTTTCGGCACCGCTTCCTTTTTCAACTTTAGCTACTACCGGCGCAAAACGATAGGTTATAAATCCTTTACCCCGGGAACTGGTGAATCTTCTGGTGAAATCAGATGGCAAATTCAGAACGGTGTCCTGACCATTTCGAATAATCTCCATTTTTATCTGATCGGCCAGCACCACATCGGCACTGTAGATGTCGGTAAACTTAAGCAGCTCTTTCCCGTTCACCCTCAGTATTTTATCTCCGTGTTGAAGACCGGCATATTTTCCCAGCTCCTCAACCATGATTCCATTTCCTTTGATGACGGCTTCATTCGGCAGATATTTCTCTCCATAATAGAAAAGTGAACCAGCAAAAATCAGGATACCCAATAAAAAGTTCACGGTCACCCCACCAATCATCACAATCAGTCTCTGCCAGGCCGGTTTGCTGCGAAATTCCCAGGATTGCGGTTCGCTGCTCATCTGATCCTTATCTAAGGACTCGTCGATCATACCTGCTATTTTCACATATCCGCCTAATGGAAGCCAACCAATACCATATTCTGTATCACCCCTTTTAAATGAGAACAATTTCACACCCCAGGCATCGAAAAAAAGATAAAATTTCTCTACGCGAATGCCGAAAGCCCTGGCCGTTAAAAAGTGTCCGAGTTCATGCAGCGTCACCAAAATTGCCAACGCCAAAATCAACTGCCCGGCCATGATAAAAGTTCCCATATTTGTTTTTTAATATTAAAGTGCGAAAATACGTTCTGCGTCTATAAGTTAACGAATTATAAGGTGAAACGCAACATTTCATCGGCAATCTTCCGATCATTCGATAATCGCGGCACCTTATTTTGCCCGCCCAGCTTGCCCTGAGATTTCATATATTGAATAAACGCCTGCGGCTGAAGCGAACGTATAACCAATGGCTGCAGTACGCTTCCTGAAATCAGATCACGATAATAAATATTTTTGGTTTGCATGGCCTCGTCTAAATCAGCCGCAAACCTTACCGGATCCACCGGCGCATCTTTAAACTCAACCAGCCATTCGTGATGTGGAAGTCCTTCCGGTGGATTCACCATGGGAGCCACGGTAAATTCTGTCACGGAAACGCCATGTTCCGCTGCAACCTTGTTCATGGCATAGTCTACTTCCTCCCCGATCACATGTTCTCCAAAAGCAGAAATGAAGTGTTTTATTCTACCTGTAACGACAATACGGTGCGGAAAAAGGCTTACAAATCGCACAGTATCCCCTATGCTATAACCCCATAATCCGGCATTGGAATTCACAATCAAGGCATAATTCACACCCAATTCAACCTGCGAAATATCCAATCTTGGCGGATTTTCTTCGAAATATCGGTCCGCCGGAACAAATTCATAATAGATCCCTTCATCCACCAAAAGCAGCAGACCTTGTGAAGGGAATGCATCCTGATAGGCAAAAAATCCTTCTGAGGCAGGGAATAATTCCAACATATCTACCCGACGACCGATGCTGTCGCTCAGCTTCTTGCGATAAGGTTCTATATTCACTCCTCCGTACACGAAAATGGAGAAATCCTGAAAAATCTCTCCGACCGTTTTGCCCGGTTGTTGTTCGGTCAGCAAATCGAAATACATCTGCACCCAGGGCGGAATCCCACTGATGAGGGTCATCTTTTCCGAGGAAGTTTCTTTCACAATGGTGCGAACTTTCTCTTCCCAGTCTTCCATACAATTGGTTTCCCAGGATGGCATTTGATTGGTGCGCAAATACGCCGGCACATGGTGGTTTACGATTCCGGACAACCTCCCGGTCAAAATTCCATTTTTTTTATCCAGCACCGGGCTACCTGACAAAAAAATAAGTTTTCCGTCGATGAAGCCGCTGTTCCCCGTTTGATAAATGTAATTGAGCAGGGCGTTGCGAGCGGATCGTATGTGATTCGCAATCGAATCTTTCGTAATCGGAATGTACTTAGCTCCGGAAGTCGTTCCTGAAGTTTTAGCCAGATAAATCGGCTTGCCCGGCCAACAGATATTTTCCTTTCCGGAACTGATTTCGTCAAACCAGAATTTCAAACCTTCATAGTCGCGAACCGGTACTTTGGCTCTGAATTCTTCCGGTGTGCAATGGGCAGAAATCTCATGTTGACGTCCGAATTCTGTAGTCGACAATCCCTTCATCAGAGCCTTAAATGTCCTTTCCTGCGCAGCTACAGGGTTAGATTTCCATTTGTCAACCTTCTGATGGACAAATTTGGCAAAAGCACGTGCAGCCAGAGACTTGAACGATATCATGTTCCTTTCTTTATATCTTTGGACGAGTACCGTTCATAAACCTGTTTAGGAGACATTCGGTCCTGAATCAGCTTCTGTTTCGAATCAGCCAGAAAGCCATCGGGCGTTTCCTGAATAAAATAGGCTTTACCAATTTTGGTGCTGCTAAATCCGATGGGAAATGAGAGCTTATCGTAATGTTGAACCAAATACACACTCTTGGGTGCATCTCCATGATTGAGTGTAACCAGATTGAGTTCCGATGCATATTCCCGCATCAGCTTTCCGAGATAAAGGGTGTCTTCTGAACTGAGCTTATCCTTATCCCAAAAATAGAGGTACACATCCTTTCCTTTATAACTTCGTATGGATATTTTCTTTTTTCCATGGGTCGGTTTATAGCTAAAAGCAGGTATTTTCTTCCCCTTGGGTAGTTGATAGTTTGTTTTTTCCTCGGCGCTAACGCTCAATTTAATCTGCCCGCCGGAGGCGCTTATGTCTTTCAGATAATAGACCTTTCGATTCCATTCAAACCGGGTTTTCTGAACATTGGGGAGAATAAACTGCATTTCTTCCGTTGTAACCTGATTTCCATATGGCCCGATAAATACTTTGTCGATGCATGGCTCATTAAACAAACCATTGGTATTCAGATCTTTCACGGCAAACCTGAAACTATCTTCGCCTTGAATGTAATCCGCCGCCAGTACATTGTATCTCTGCTCCCTGAAGCAATAATTAATATCTGTGAAGGTTTTCTTTCCACTGTGCTTTTTGTAATGCTCCGTTAGCAGATTTTTGTACATTACATTATCGCCATATTCCAGTCTACTCAGTTTTACCTGATAATACGCTTCCGGCACAATTGGATTGGGAATGCTGATGACCATTTCGAAGTCGCGATATTTCAAACTGTCGGCCGGGCCATCATCAGAAAAATCGAGATTGTTATTTTTATCGGTGAAAAAGTAAATCGTGCGCATGGATCTCCGGTAATTGCCGAGAATCGTGAGAATATATCCTTGATTAGCAGCATTATCTGCACCGGAGAAATAAATAAATGAATACCCGGTATCCGTCATTCCCTGCATATTTGGCATCTTCTTTATTTGCAAATCCTGCAGATTCTCCGGTGGGTCTACGCCAAACATGATATAGGGCTCAATACTCGAAGAGGTGTATTTGTACACAGGCACTATGGCCATAGATTTTTTAAACTGCTCATCTTCAACCCTTTCCAGATTGCTCAATTGAACTTCAGACCCTTTTTGGGCAATTGAAATTTGGGTGATAAGAAGTAGAACTCCTGCGAAAACGATTCGCATGGATTAACGGCGATTTAGAAATACACTGAGGTAATATAACAACGTTGCCAGAGAGCCGATGGCAGCCACCACATAGGTCAGTGCGGCCCATTTTAAAGCATCTTTGGCCATGGAATATTCCTGAGATGAGACAATATTGTTGTTTTGTATCCAAAGCAACGCGCGACGGCTTGCATCGAATTCAACCGGCAAGGTGATAAAACTAAAAATCGTAGTAAAGGCGAACAAAACGATACCAGCCAACAACAAATAAGGGAATTGATTCAATAACACAATGCCAATCAGAATCACCCATTGCATCCATCTCGAAGCAAAACTGACCATAGGTACCAATTGACTGCGCATATTCAGGAATGCGTATGCCTTAGCATGTTGTACCGCGTGACCGCATTCGTGTGCGGCAACGGCAGCGGCGGCAGCGTTTCTCTCCTGATACACAGCCTGACTCAAATTGACGGTTTTCTCGGTTGGATTGTAGTGATCGGTCAGATGTCCTTCTACCGAAATGACTTTTACATCGTGTATTCCGTGATCTGCCAGCATTCTTTCTGCGATTTCCCGTCCGCTTAAATTAGACCTCAGCGGAGTTTCTGAATATTTCTTGAATTTATATTTTAAACGCATGCTCACCAACCAACTCACAGCGAATATTACAATACCAATAACATATGCTCCTAACATAATTGTTTCAATTTAAGCGATTCATTACAAATATAATACCATTGACATTATGTCAGGCATCGTTTAATCAGCACAATAACTGCAACCAAAAACATCAATAATGATATTCGATTGATTCCGTGCATTAACTTTAAATTCACATTTGAGCCTGTGTTTTTATCTTTTTTAAAACTCAGATACATCCAAATCTTTTTAAATATGTTCATGATTATCTCGATTGAAGTTTCAACAAATCCTGACCGATGTCCCGACGATAAAACATGCCCGAAAAATTGATTTTTCCGACATTGTCATAGGTTTTAAGCAAAGCTTCTCTGAGTGTGAGAGCCGAAGCACTAACGGCGATAACCCGGCCTCCGTTGCTAACCACTTCGCCATGGCTGAATGCGGTACCTGCGTGAAATACCTCAGCTGAAATTTCGGGCTGAATGCTTATTTTTTTTCCTTTTTCGTATGCTTCCGGATATCCTCCCGACACCAGGAAAACGGCGCTCCTATACCCGGGCTCCAATTGTATGTTTTCATGTTGAATTCTCTTGTCCATAGCCGCTTCCAACAGTGATTGCAACGTATTTTGTACCCTGGGAAATACCACTTCCGTTTCGGGATCGCCCATCCTCACATTGTATTCAATAACTTTAGGTATACCCTGACAATTGATGAGGCCAAAAAACAGAAAACCGCGATAGTCCATATTTTCCTCTTTCAATCCCTTCATGGTTGGATGAATAATTTCTCTTTTTACCCTCTCCATCAATTCAGTATCCACGAAATCAACCGGAGAAATGGCCCCCATTCCACCTGTATTCAATCCTTCATCACCTTCGCCTATCCTTTTGTAATCTTTGGCTTCCGGCAGAATCACATAGCCTTCGCCATCGGTCATGACAAACATGGAAAACTCTATTCCGTCCAGAAATTCTTCTATCACAACCGTTTCACTCGCCTGACCGAATTTACCTTGTAACATGGCTTCAATTTCCTGAAAAGCCATTTCCAATGTAGGAAGGATCAAGACCCCTTTGCCGGCCGCTAATCCGTCTGCTTTTAACACATACGGTGGATGTAAGGTCATCAGAAATTCCCTGGCTTCATTTATTTCACGGGCTGTAAATGAACGATACGCGGCGGTCGGAATTTGATGTCTCATCAGAAATGATTTGCAGTAAGCCTTGCTTCCTTCGAGCATGGATGCCTGCCTATCCGGTCCAAAAACATAGATGTGTTTTAATTCATCCTTTTGTTCAAAATAGTCCCGTATGCCGGCAACAAGCGTATCCTCACCTCCGGGTAAAACCACCTGAATATCTTCTTTGATGCACAATGCCGATAATGATTCGAAGTCGTTAATTTTCAAATCAATACAAGTGGCAATTTGTTTCATTCCGGCATTTCCGGGCACTACATATATTTGATTCGGATTCATGGTCTCCGACAACTTCCAAACCAAAACATGCTCTCGACCTCCTCCTCCAATCACCAGAATTTTATGTACTTTTGACATGATGCAAAAATACCAAGCTTTATTCAATAGAATTAGATTGTTTTGGTTCTGTATGTGCTGTGCAGAACTTTTGATGGCACAATGCGATTATACCCAAAAGAAATATGGCGTACGCATTGAAAACGACCTGACCTATGATGTTGCCACGGCCTGGCACGGTGGAAAAGACACATTAAAAATGGACATTTATTATCCAACCGGAGATACTTCCACCAGGAAGCCTATATTATTGATTATACACGGCGGCGGATTTGTAGGTGGAAATCGCAAAGAGGTGAAAAATACGGCCATGGCATTTGCAGCCAGAGGTTATGTTTGCTATTCCATCAGTTACCGGCTGGGATTTGTCAGACCGCTCGCTTTAGATTATCCATATACTTTTGATCAGGCAGAAGTGATTCGCGCTGCTTACAGGGCACAGCAGGACGCTATGAGCGCTACCAGATATATTAATGGAAGACATCAAGCTGATTCCACCAATCCCGAGTTGTTATACGCTTGTGGATTCAGTGCGGGCGCCATCCTTGCCTTGAGCGTGACGTATCTCGATTCAACGCAGGTTCCATCTGCCTGTAAATCCATAGGCAATGCCCAAAACTTCAATGGAACATTTGCCAGACCTGATTTAGGATCTCCGACCGGTTCCGGAAATTTGAGCAATAAGAACCTGCGCATTCAGGGTATTGTTAATTTTTTTGGAGCCTTGTTTGACACCAGTTTAATCAAAAAGGGATCCGCTCATATCTTTCAATATCATCAAATCAGTGACCCGGTAGTTCCATGCGGATATAACAGGCCCTATCACGGAGTTGGATTGGGAATTCCCGACAATTACCCCTATGTTTATGGTAGTTGTGAGATTGAAAAGCGTTTGAAAAACCTGGGAAGTGATGCGCCTGATAATCAAACCATACTCTATAATGGTGCAGCTCATACTGTGCATGATATGGCAGCACTTGAAGACTCCATGTCGAGAAAGCTCAATTATTGGATTTGTCAGTACCGCAGTGCCGGATTGATGCAACTCAATGCTTCAACTTTACGGGTATATCCTAACCCATCCGCCGGATCCATTACCATTGAAGGCGATGGGGAAAGAATCAGGATTTACGATGCCAAAGGAGCAGAAGTGCTGCACAGCGCTTTTAATCATACCATGAGCATACCTGATTTGCCATGCGGAAGTTATCAGGTCTTATTATTTAAGCAGGGTGTTTACAGCAGAGCAACCATTGTGATCAGATAAAATTTTCAAATCATAGAAATATTACATTGAAATCGATATTTTCGGCGCCATAAAAAAAAACTAAAATGAAAATCAGATCAATTTTATTCGCATTGGCCGGGGTGATTGCCTTCAGTACTTTTTCTTGCAAAGATGACGCGACAGATGACAAAGGAAGTTCAACCGGTAAACTCAGCGATGCAGATAAAAAGAAATTGGTGGATAAAATCTGGTATCCTACCATCTCTTCCGGAGGTGTAAACATCGAGTATAAAACGGGAGGTATTTACCGCATCAACAAATCACTGGATGGCACCTGGGCCTGGTCGAACAATGGAGACACCATGAGCATCACGGATTATACCAACAGCAAATACAAAAATGTTTTTGTTACGATTGGTGATCATCAGATTACGTTCAGATCTTCACAGGGCGGCGACAACTATGCCACTTTGTTTACGATGAAGGATACGGAATAGGGGTTCGGGAGTTTTTTTCTTCTTGATACTTCAGGTTGCAAGAGGATCACTTTTATTTCAGAATTATTGGGCTGAAGTCAAAATAGAAATATTTGATTCTGCTGAGTTCATGGATATTTATTAGATCATAGTAGGATTTACTGAATATTAACACGACCTTTGCAAAAATTCTCAGTGCCTTCCCGTGACGAAATTGGCTTTACGTCGTTGGTTGCCTGAACGTAAAAGCTAATTTATGCAAACATTTCATGAACTGGGCCTGAAAGCAGAAATTCTGCAGGCTCTTGACGAACTAGGTTTTGTACAACCTACTCCTATTCAAGCGCGGGCAATTCCGGCTATTTTAAGTAAAGCATGCGACCTGGTGGCACTTGCACAAACAGGTACCGGTAAAACCGCATCATTTGCACTTCCCATATTGGAAGTAGCAGACATTCGCAACAAGCAAATTCAAAGTCTGGTATTATGCCCTACCCGGGAACTGTGTATACAGATTACCAACGACGTGGCTAAATTTTCGAAATACCTGCCGGGTTTCAGGGCCGTTGCCGTGTACGGTGGTGCCAGTATCACACAACAAATCCGCGATATAAAAAGCGGTTGTCAGATGGTGGTTGGAACTCCCGGGCGTATGCTGGATCTGATTCGCCGCAATGTTTTACATCTCGGTCAGATTAAATGGCTGGTTTTGGATGAAGCCGATGAGATGCTGAATATGGGGTTCCAGGAAGATTTGGACAGTATTCTGTCGGAAACTCCTGAAGAGAAACAAACCTTACTTTTTTCGGCTACCATGCCTCCGGAAATTGCGCGTATTGCCAAAAAATACATGCACGAACCCGACACCATTGAAGTTGGCGCCAGAAATGAAGGTGCCCGCACCATTCAGCATGACTATTATATGGTTCAGGCCAAATTTCGCTATGAAGTATTGAAGCGAATTGCAGATATGAATCCAGATATCTATGGAATCGTGTTCTGCAGAACCAGAAAGGAAACCAAAGAGATTGCCGACAGGCTGATGGCGGATGGATACAATGCAGATGCTTTGTATGGTGATTTGAGTCAGGCTCAGCGCGATCATGTGATGGGCAGATTCAGAAATCGTCAGCTTCAAATGTTGGTAGCTACCGACGTGGCTGCCAGAGGTATTGATGTTCAGGACATTACGCACGTAATTAATTACGACTTACCGGACGAACTGGAAGTGTATATCCACCGAAGCGGAAGAACAGGCCGAGCCGGTAAAAACGGAATTTCTATTTCCATTTTACATTCAAGAGAAAATCGCAAATTGCGCGATCTCGAAAAAATGGTCGGACAGAAGTTCAATCGCAAGCCGGTACCGGATGGCCGTCAGACTTGTGAGGTGCAATTGTGGAAACTGGTTGAAAAAGTGGAACAAACCACCATCAATGAATCAGAAATTTCCGGATTTATGCCTGCCATTGAAGAGAGATTCAGCTCCATGAACCGGGAAGAATTGCTCAAAAGGTTTATTTCGGTTGAGTTCAACAGATTTCTCGCTTACTACAGAAATGCCCGTGATCTGAACACAGAGGCACCTATGGAAAACGGCCCAAAGGACAAACCGGGGGGAGGACGCGACCGTGGCGGCAAAGGTGAACGCTACGTGAAATTTGCCCTGAATCTGGGTAAATATCAACATATGAATGCAGCCCGAATGATGGGTGTAATCAACGAAAAAGTAGGTCACCGAAATGTGCGCATTGGACGAATCGACGTCTCCGGTAAGGTTACCTATTTTGAGGTAGGCCAATCCTGGGAAAATGAGGTTCAGGAAGCCTTTAAAAACACCAGCATTGACGGAGTAGCCGCCAAAATTGAAAAAGTGCAGGGCTCCAGAGACTTCGGAGGGCGAAGGGAAGAAAGAAGAGGAGATCGGCGCGATGACCGAAACAGAAACACCGGTAACCGCGATCAGGATAAAAAAGAAGGCGGAAAGAGAACCTTCAGAAGAAAAGGCTGACATTCTGTCTATTTCATATTGTCCATTAGCTTGGCACAGGTTTGGATAACTCAATGCGTGGGTAGCTTTTAGGCTGCCACTTTTTGAATTACATTTGAAGCAATTTCTAAACCCGACATGTTAAATACGCTCATTAAAGGAATTTCAGGCCTATTCAGCAATAAATCTGAGAAAGATACCAAAGCGCTGCTGCCTGTTGTTCAGGAAATCAATGAATATTTTCAATCCTATGCCGCACTTACTCACGATCAGTTGCGCGACAAAACCAAAGAATTCAAAGGAAGAATTGCCGTACATCTGAAAGAAATTGATGATCAGATTTCAGATTTCCGCGAACAGATAAACGCCTTATCGGAAAATTCGATCTCTGAAAAAGAGGATTTATTTGATCGCATTGATCAATTAGAAAAAAAACGCGACACAGAATTGGAAGAAATTCTGAACGAGTTGCTTCCTGAAGCGTTTGCTGTAGTTAAAGAGACTGCCCGCCGTTTTACGGAAAATGAAAAAATTGAGGTTCGCGCAACCGACATGGACCGCGAGCTGGCTGTAAAACGTCCGCATATCGAAATACAAGGCGATCGGGCTTATTATCACAATTCATGGGAAGCTGCGGGTTCTACCATACAGTGGAATATGGTGCATTATGATGTGCAACTTATCGGTGGTATGGTTTTGCATCAGGGGAAAATTTCTGAAATGGCAACGGGAGAAGGAAAAACATTGGTTTCTACCCTACCCGCTTACCTGAATGCACTCGGTGGACGCGGTGTACATATTGTAACCGTCAACGATTATCTCGCACGTCGTGACTCGGAATGGAATGCTCCTTTATTTCAATTTCACGGACTTAAGGTTGATTGCATAGAAAATTACCGCCCGCATACCGAAGAGCGCAAAAAGGCTTATCAGGCAGACATTACCTACGGTACCAACAATGAATTTGGTTTCGATTACTTACGTGACAATATGGCACATACCCGTGATGAATTGGTTCAGGGTAAGTTGCATTATGCCATGGTGGATGAGGTGGATAGTGTGTTGGTGGATGATGCCAGAACACCATTGATCATTTCAGGTCCGATTCCCAAAGGAGACCAACATGAATTTCACGACCTGAAGCCACGAATCGAGAAACTCGTTGATACTCAAAAGAAATACGCCAATACTGCTTTGCTGGAAGCCAAAAGATTGATATCAGAAGGTAAAGACAAAGAAGGTGGACTCATGTTGTTGAGAGCGCACCGCGGTTTGCCCAAAAACAAGGCATTGATCAAGTTTCTAGGGGAGCCCGGCATGAAAGCCCTGTTGATTAAAACAGAAAACCACTACATGCAGGACCAACAAAAGGAAATGCATAAGGTAGATGCAGAATTGTATTTCACCATAGACGAGAAAATCAATCAGGTTGAATTGACCGAAAAGGGAATTGAATTGATTACCAAATCGGGTGAGGAAAAAAACTTCTTCATCATGCCGGATGTAGGTTCGGAGATTGCTGAACTTGAAAAAAGGCAACTAAGCGACGAGGAGAAAAAAATAAGAAAAGAAGAGTTGATGCGTGAGTTTTCCACTAAATCAGAGCGCATACACTCGGTTAACCAATTGCTCAAGGCATACACAATGTTTGAGCGGGATGTAGAATACATTGTTCAAGACAATAAGATCAAAATTGTTGATGAACAAACAGGACGTGTTATGGATGGACGCCGTTATTCCGACGGTCTTCATCAGGCCATTGAAGCAAAGGAGAATGTAAAAGTAGAGGCAGCCACACAAACATTTGCCACCATTACTCTTCAAAATTTCTTCAGAATGTACCACAAATTGGCAGGTATGACCGGTACTGCGGAAACAGAAGCAGGAGAGTTCTGGGAAATCTATAAACTTGATGTGGTGGTGATTCCAACGAATCGCGCCATTATTCGGAAAGATGAAGAAGACAAGGTTTATAAAACCAAACGCGAAAAATACAATGCGGTAATTGATGAAATTCTGAGGTTACAAGGTGAAGGAAGGCCCATATTGGTTGGTACTACATCTGTTGAAGTCTCGGAAACATTGAGCCGCATGCTTCAACTGAGAAAAATCAAGCACAATGTGCTGAACGCCAAACAACATCAGAGGGAAGCAGATATCGTTGCCGAAGCGGGTATTTCCGGTGCTGTAACCATTGCTACCAACATGGCAGGTAGGGGAACAGACATCAAACTGGGACCCGGTGTGAAAGAAAAAGGCGGTTTGGCCATTATTGGTACAGAAAGGCATGAAAGCAGGCGTGTTGACAGACAGTTGAGAGGTCGGGCAGGACGTCAGGGAGATCCGGGTTCGTCACAGTTCTTTGTTTCGCTCGAAGACGATCTGATGAGATTATTTGGTTCTGACCGGGTGGCCGGTATCATGGATCGTTTGGGACATACCGAAGGTGATATGATACAGCACTCTATGATCACCAAGACCATTGAAAGATCGCAGAAAAAAGTTGAACAAAATAACTTCGGAATCCGTAAGCGCTTATTGGAGTACGATGATGTAATGAATAAGCAGCGGGTGGTGATTTATACCCGACGTAAAAATGCACTTTTCGGAGATCGACTGAGCGCAGATATTTCGAATGCCATTTACGATTGGTGTGAAGAAACGGTTCAGAATTTCAGAGATAGTGGTGATTATCAGGAATTCCAATTGCACTGTTTGCGGCATTTGGCCTATGAACCCAATTTAAGTGAAGAGAACTTCTCAAGTCTTAAAGAGAATGATCTGGTTCAGACCTTATTTGAAGAATTAAGCGACTTTTATCAACGTAAATCCAATCATATTCGTGAAAATGCGCTGGATAATTTCAGACGTATACGTATCGACAAAGGTGAGCAGGTTGAAAATGTAGTTGTGCCATTTTCTGATGGAAGCAAAGGATTAAATGTTTTGGTTCCAATGAAAAAAGCGTTGGATACAAATGGCCATGAAATCATCCACAGTTTTGAAAGATACGCTGTATTGGCTATGATTGATGATCGTTGGAAGGAACATTTGCGGGAACTGGATGACTTGAAACAAGCGGCGAACAATGCGAGCTATGAACAGAAGGACCCACTGTTGATCTATAAACTTGAGTCTTTTAATCTGTTCAAAAGCATGATCTCAGAATTGAACACTGAAATGTTATCCATACTGTTCAGAGGTCATATTCAGGGACAAGAAAATGTGGCGATTGCACAACAGCCAAGAAGGCAGGAACCCGCACTCAGAACCAGTCGCACCGAGGTAGCTCCTGAACAAAGAGACACGAGAGAGGTGCAAAAGGCACCATTAATTTCTGAAAAAACTGTAGGAAGGAATGATCCTTGTCCTTGTGGTAGCGGTAAGAAATTTAAAAAGTGCCATGGACAGGATATCTAAGCTTATTTTAATGCTTTGTTTGGTTCTGCCATTGTCTCTATTGGCACAACCGGAAAAAATCAGAGTTATCGAGGAGCCGGAGATCACGGAATGGATGAGTCAGCGGGCTGCCAACATAGATACATCTCAAATTCAAGGTTTTAGAATTCAGATTTATTTCGGAAGTGACATGTATAAGGCAGATGAAGTAAAGGAGAAATTCATGCAGGAATATCCCGATTTTGCCAATGAGGTATATCGAAAATACGAGAAACCTTATTGGAAAATACGGGTGGGCAACTATTACAGAGAAATTGATGCACAGCCTTTATTGAAGCAAATTGAAACGGAATACGAATCGGTCTTTATTGTAAAAGACTTCATAGAAATTGTTCCCCTTGAAGATTGAGGAAGGTCAATTTTTTATTCGCCCTGCACAGGAATCCGATTTAACCGAAATTCTCGAATTATTTAAAGCTTCGGTTCTAGGACTTTGCCAATCTGATTATCCGCCTGAACAAATCAAAATATGGCTTAGAGGATCACTTCGGACAGATCGGTGGTTAAGCGCCATTCAAAACCAATATTTCGTCATTGCCTTTGTCGGTGATCAGATGGCCGGATTCGGTTCTCTGGATCACGATTACCTGGATTTTTTATTTGTCCATCCCCTTTTTGTCAGAAAGGGCATAGCATTATCGATCTATCAGCAATTGGAAAAGCAGGCCATCATGACTGAACAAAAGCAGCTTAAGTCAGAAGTAAGCATTACCGCACAGCCTTTTTTTCATAAAATGGGATTTGTGATGGAAAAAAATCAGGTCAAAGTGATTGATGGTGTTGAAATACAGAATTTCGTCATGTCC
>CAZTGZ010000033.1:2303-9634 GCA_964613385.1 uncultured Chitinophagaceae bacterium | reverse complement strand
AAACAACTGTAACCGAAATATAATCAACTACTTATCCCTTTGGTATTCACAAATTTCACATTCCTTTGGATGCCGTCGAGTCCGGTGCGGCTGATGGCAGATGGTCCGAATTGAGATTTGAATACCTCTTCAGTCATTTCAAGCCATTCTTCCGGATCAAAATCCTTGAGGATTTCCGGCTCAAAGCGTGGCTCATGATGAGGTATGGCAAACCGGTTCCAGGGACAAACTTCCTGACATATATCGCATCCGAATATCCAGTCAGACATTTGCGTTTGGAAGGAATTAGGAATGGCATTTCTCAATTCTATGGTCAGGTAACTGATGCATCGGTTGCTATCCACTGTGCGATTTTCAATGATGGCATCTGTCGGGCAAGCATCAATACAAGCTGTGCAGGTGCCGCAGTAATCTTTTATGGGACCATCGGGCTCCAATTCCAGATCGCAAATGACTTCTGCCAAAAAGAAATACGAGCCATGCTGTTTATTGATGAGCATACTGTTTTTACCCACCCATCCCAAACCGGATCTGGCAGCCCATGAACGTTCGAGCACGGGTGCAGAATCAACAAATACCCGGCCCTGAATGCTGCCTATCTCTTGTTGTATCCTCTCACTCAACTTAAAGAGTTGATCTTTTATAACATTGTGATAGTCCCGGCCATAAGCGTATCTGGATATTTTGTATTTCCCCTGCGAAAGGTCTGCTTGCTCAGGAAAATAATTATACATTAGGCTAATCACGGATTTTGCTCCCGGAACGAGCAGGGTTGGGTCTAATCGCTTATCAAAGTGATTTTCCATATACTGCATTTCAGCATGGAGTTTTGATTTGAGCCAATTTTCCAATCTGCGGGCATCTTCTTGTAAAAATTCAGCTTTAGAAATACCACAAAATGAAAATCCGCATTGGGCGGCCAATTCCTTAACAATCCTGCTGTTGTGGGCAGCTTGATGCATCATTAAAAAAGGGTGTTGATGCGGGAAGGAGGTATTTTGCCAATATGCTCATAGGCCAAAGCAGTAGCTTCCCTTCCTCTCGCAGTTCTTTGAATATAGCCTTCCTGAATTAAAAACGGCTCATATACCTCTTCAATGGTTCCCGCTTCCTCTCCCACTGCCGTTGCAATGGTGCCAATACCAACAGGTCCACCTTTAAATTTCTCTATGATGGTGGTTAAAATGCGATTGTCCATGTCATCCAACCCCCGCGCATCTACATTGAGTGCAGCCAGCGCCATCTTTGCGATTTCAAGGGTAATTACACCATCTCCCTTAATTTGAGCAAAATCCCTTGTCCTTCGCAGTAAGGCATTTGCAATTCGAGGGGTTCCCCTGCTTCTTCTGGCAATTTCAAAAGCCGCATCATCTTGTATATGTGACTTTAATATATTGGCAGATCTTATGACAATGCGTTGCAAGGTTTTGGCATCGTAATATTCCAATCTGAATGTGATGCCAAATCTGGCCCTCAATGGTGATGTGAGTAATCCGCTTCGGGTTGTTGCGCCAATGAGTGTAAATGGTTTGATACCTATTTGTACGGAACGCGCATTCGGACCTGTATCGATCATAATATCAATACGATAGTCCTCCATTGCCGAATAAAGATATTCTTCTACGACGGGACTTAACCGATGGATTTCATCTATAAATAAGACATCTGTTTCTTCCAGACTGGTCAGTAAACCGGCCAAATCGCCCGGCTTCTCGAGAACAGGACCGGAAGTTAGTTTTATGCCCGATTGAAGTTCATGCGCGATGATGTGAGAAAGGGTGGTTTTACCTAAACCCGGAGGTCCGTGCAAAAGCACGTGATCCAGGGCCTCTCCCCTCATGCGGGCCGCCTTGACAAACACCTTCAGATTATCCATAATATGAAGTTGCCCGGTGAAGTCATCGAATTCCGAAGGCCTCAGGACATTTTCAATTTCCTTTTCACGGCTGTTCAGACCATCGCTGTCGGGGTTCAAATTTGGATTCACCCTTCAAAAATAACAGAATCATTAAACACGCCCACGATTTTATATACATCGGGCAACCGGCATCAAAATTTTGCATCTTTGAAACAAGGCCATCTTTGTGGCTGTATTTTTGCATAATAGGTCACATGAGAATTAATTTCCTGATATTTATCCTGTTCAATTCCGTCCTGAGCTTCGGTCAAATCGACTCGAAACTTATAGAATTCGATCATACCACCTGGGATTTTGGCGAAGTAGATGAGGCCAAGGGAAGTTTGGAACATTTGTTCACTTTTACCAACAAAAGTGATCAGGATTTTATCATAAGAGATGTGCAGGCATCTTGCGGCTGTACAACACCTGAATGGTCAAATAAGCCTATAAAACCGGGGGGAAAAGGCTATGTGAAAGCCATTTTCAATCCAACAGGAATGCGAGGTGAAGCTTTTAAATCCGTGATGGTATACGGAAATTTCAAAGACGATGTAGCCAGAATTTTAGAAATAAAGGGAAAAATATTCAGTTACCGCTTCGGAGAACAAATGTACATAGCCGGTCAAAAAGGCTACCTGCGAATGTTGAATGACAAACTGGATTTTGGCAATGTGCTGAAAGGAAGCACATATAGCAAGAGTTTGTTTATGGTCAATGACGGAGCCGACAGTTTCCATCTGACCGGATATAAAGATGCCTCTCCGTGGCTTAAACTCTGGCCTGAATCAGGAGTCATTGCTCCCGGCGACACTTTGGTCATACACGCAGAGTTAGATGCTTCCAAAATCAATGATTGGGGCGATGTGAGCAGCAGCTTGTATATTAAAACCGACGATAAATTCTATTTTTATAAAGAAATCTTCGTGATCGTGAATGCGATGGACGATTTTTCAAAACTCAGCAAATCACAGAAGAAAAAAGCAGCGGTTATTCATTTTGATAAAACTTCAGTAGACTTTGGAAACATAAAAAGCGGTGCCAAAAAAACAGGAAGTTTCACCCTTACCAACAAGGGAAAAACAACTTTGGTGATTCATAAGACATATGCCGTATGCAGTTGCACAGTTCTCGGAAATTTAAAAAAGGAACTCGCGCCCGGTGAATCTATCGAAGTTCAGGTTGAATTCGACTCCGTTTTCAAATCCGGCAAACAAACCAAAGCCATCACATTTTATACGAACGACCCTGTGAATCCCGTTACTCAAATAGTAGTGACCGCAGTGGTTTCTGATCATCACTGATTGGTATTTTTTTTGATGTCATCGTTAAAAATTAATGGCTATGTGGAAGAAAAATGTTGGATTTATTTTATTGACCATTTTGGGTGGAATGGCTGGAAGCATGATTTTCCAGGGAATCAGGAGCAAAAGTCAATCTGAAATCATTACAGCAGCTCCTCCGGTAAGGCTAACCAATTCCGGTTCCTATAGTTTAAAGGAACCAGATTTTATCGAGGCCTCCAGGATTAGCACTCCTTCGGTCGTATTTATTAAGACAGAATCGGAAATGCAGGTGAGAAGCTCATTTTGGTTCTTTGATTTTGACCCATTCGGACAAATTGGCAGAGTGAGCAGCACCGGTTCCGGTGTTATTCTGAGTTCTGATGGATATATCGTAACCAATTATCATGTGGTTAAAAATGCTGATAAAATTGAGGTGGTCTTAAATCAGCGGAAAACAAGTTATGCGGCAAAACTCGTGGGTTCAGATCCCAGCACCGATTTGGCCTTGCTAAAGATCGAAGCCAAAAATCTCCCATTCGTTGAAGTTGCCAACTCAGACCAGGTGCAAATCGGAGAATGGGTATTGGCCGTGGGAAATCCTTTCAATCTGACTTCAACTGTTACAGCCGGTATTGTGAGTGCAAAAGGAAGAAATATTCATGTAGTGGACAATAATTTCCCCATTGAATCATTCATACAAACCGACGCGGCCATCAATCCGGGTAACAGCGGAGGAGCGCTGGTTAATCTGAAAGGTCAATTGATTGGTGTAAATACGGCCATTGCCTCAAAAACAGGATCGTATGTTGGTTACGGATTTGCCATTCCCGCGAATATTGTTTCGAAAATTGTGCAGGACCTCAAAGAATTCGGACAAACACAACGAGGTTTTGCAGGTGTGGATGTGGTTGACATCGATGAAAAAATTGCCGCTAAAATTGGAGACAATATCCAGAATGGCGTCTATGTGACCAAAGTAAACGAGAACAACTCCGATGCTAAAAAAGCCCTGAAAGCCGGGGACGTAATTTTAAAAATTGACAATACAGAAATTGGCAGCAAAGCCATTTATGACGAGCAATTGGCTTACCATCGTCCAGGTGATATTATCCATTTGGTTATTCTGAGGGAAGGTTCAAAAATCGAACGGGATCTGAAACTGGTTAATCAGGAAGGGAATACTGATTTTCTAAAAAGAAATGTCTATTCTTCCGAAAACCTCGGTGCTGATTTTGAACCCATTTCTAAAATTGAAAAGGACCTTTATGGAATTTCTATGGGTTACAAAGTTAGTAATATCCGAAATGGAAAATTGCGCAAAATGAACATTGAAGAAGGATTCATTTTCACTTCTGTGAACAGGCAAACAGAAGAAACTGTGGAGGAATTTGTTGAACTTTTGGAGGGCATTACCGGGCAAGTTAGAATTGAGGGTGTTTCTCCGAGTGGCGGCAAGCAATTTATGAGTTTCTATATCTACTGAAAATAAATGACGATTTTTGTATTTCTTGAGAATCGTCGTTTTAGTTATTAGCATTTTTATTTCCATGGGACTTCATGCCCAGAAGTCTATGCCCATGCTCAGCTTAAAAAAGGTGAATTTGATCGGCATGAAACAAATGGGCAATGAAGGTGCTTTGTTCCTGACCTCCAATGGCAAAAGCAAAGCTCAGCTCATTTTGGCCGATACCAGCGGAAAGTTTGCATGGCAATCTGAATACAAACTGATGCATCGCAAATTGGGAAGCATCAGCAAAATGTGGCTTTTGAATGATTCTCTGTTTGTTTATGCGGTACATTTTACCGGCAAGGATATACGAGTAGCTATTTTTCGACTTTTCGACGGAGAATTGATCAAAGAAGAGCACAAGGTAATGGACTGGAACTATGCGTCCATTGATCCCATTTTGGGCATATGGAGTAGACGGTTGTTAATAGCACGTCAGGAAAAGTCCGGCACCAGAATCATAGAACTCAATCCCGAGTCAGGGGAAACCAGTAGGGATAATCTCGTTAAATTCGACCCTTTAGGGGCTCAGAAAACTTTAATTTTTCCGGTCGGATTTCATCAATCCCAGCTCATCGGATATACTTATCTGAAAAGTCTGGACCACAAAAGTTTAGATGTGCGGATGATGTCGTTTTCTCTATCGGGTGAACAAACATCTGAAGTGATCCATACCTTTAAAACCAAAGACAACGCATTTGCGCCAAATTCCCATTTAGATCCGAATCTTTTTCATGCCGTTCCTTCATCCAAAGGATGGTATTTATTGGGAAAATTAGACATGGAAAGCAGCGGAACCTATAAGGCCAATTCATCCACAGAAGGGTGCCTTGGATTTTGGATTGCGCGTCTGTCGAATCAACTTTCCTTGGATTATTTCACTGAACAGCCATTTGCGCAGTGTTCAGATGTAATTGCCCACGGCGTTATATCCAAATCTGTTTTTATCGATTACAAGGAAGATGAAAAAAACAGATTATTTGTTCAGTTTAGTGAAATACCCAATGTAGTTGCTTTTAACAGTTATCTGTTTGAAATCAATGAGGTCGGGGGATTTGAATTCGTGATAACCGGACTTTCTGAATACAACTTCTTTGATTACAATAAAAGAGGGGTTCGGAATACCGGAAGAAAGCTGAGGGTTCGATTGATGAATGACGATTGGAGATATTATTCCACCAATTTTCTGGATGATATCAAATATAAGGCAAACAGGCACTCCGACATCGTTGCATTTATTCTGAAGCTCAGTCATCAATACAAATCAGACCCATCGGACCGGGCGTATAATTTTATGGTAGTTTCATCAAAAAGGGCATTGGTTTTCGAATTTCTCGAATCGCGGAAAGGAACCCTGAATATTTATAAAATCCCGTTGAATTAGTCGTTCAATTCAAGCTTAAAATTCGAATTCTCGTGAAAAGTGATATCCGGATTATTTTCACGCGACATCTTCAACACAAAGGCTGAAGCGGCTAAAAACACCCTGTTCCCATCTTTGTCCCAAACGATTTCTTTTTGTTTATACTTACAGAATTCATCTATGGCTTCAGGTTTTCCGGTCATCCAGCAAGCTTTGTGAAAAGGCACATTGTCAAACCTGCAGCTCGCTCCATATTCATGTTTCAAACGGTATTGTATAACTTCGAACTGCAATTCTCCGACAGTTCCGATATATTTTCTGTTTCCCGGCTGTTGTCTGAACAGCTGTGCCACACCCTCATCAGTTAACTGTTCAATTCCTTTTTCCAACTGCTTTGTTTTCATTGGATCGGTATTGATTACTTCCTTGAAAATTTCAGGCGAAAAACTGGGTATCCCCTTAAACATTAGCTCTTCTCCTTCCGTAAGCGTATCACCAATTTTAAAATTACCGGTATCATATAATCCCACAACATCTCCCGGGAATGCCTCTTCGATCACATTTTTGCTTTGGGCCATGAAGTTATAGGGATTGTTGAATCTCAAATTTTTATCGAGGCGCACATGGTGATAGAATTTATTGCGCTCAAATTTCCCGGAGCACACCCTTAAAAATGCTATTCTATCGCGATGATTGGGATCAAGATTTGCGTGAATTTTGAATACAAATCCGCTGAATTTATCTTCTGCGGGATTGATTTCTCTTGCTGTGGTTTCTCTGAATCTAGGGCCGGGGGCAATTTCAACGAACGTGTCCAGCATTTCCTGAATTCCGAAATTGTTGATGGCAGAACCAAAAAAAACAGGTGCCAACAGACCTTCCTGATACAGATTCACGTCAAATGGCTCGTAAACTCCTTCTACCAGTTCAACATCCTCCCTCAATTTAGCGGCTGCCTTTTCCCCGACAAATTCATCCAGTTGCGCATCATCCAACCCCTTAAGAGAGATGATATCCTTGGCCTTTTTGGTTTTGTTTACTTCAAATAAATTCAGGCTTTGATTGTACAACAAGTACACGCCATGCAGATTTTTCCCCATGCCAATCGGCCAGCTTAAAGGTCTTACCGAAATAGAAAGCTCCTTTTCCAATTCTTCCAATAAGTCGAATGGATCCCTTCCCTCCCGGTCCAGTTTATTGATAAAAACAATCACCGGCGTATTGCGCATACGGCACACCTGCATCAACTTTCTGGTTTGCTCTTCGACCCCTTTTACA
>CAZTGZ010000033.1:0-2293 GCA_964613385.1 uncultured Chitinophagaceae bacterium | reverse complement strand
TGACCAGAATTACACTATCAACAGCGGTCAAGGTCCGGTATGTATCTTCCGCGAAATCTTTGTGACCCGGCGTATCCAGAATATTCACAATTTTATCTGCATAATGGAAGGTCATTACAGAGGTTGCTACAGAAATCCCCCTTTGCTTCTCAATTTCCATGAAATCAGAAGTGGCAGTTTTGCTGATTTTATTGCTTTTTACAGCACCTGCAACCTGAATGGCTCCCCCAAATAACAAGAGCTTTTCAGTGAGCGTGGTTTTTCCGGCATCCGGGTGGCTGATAATTCCAAATGTTTTACGACGACTGATTTCTGATAGGATTGACATAGTTAAAAAGGTCGGCAAAGTTAATCTTTTGCAGATTCAACGGAGTACTTGGCTTATTTTTGCCGGGTGATGAAGCAGATTATGAAAAAAATCGCAATATATTTTTTAGCCATTGCCATGTTCTCATGCGGCGGACCTTATAAAAAACTAATCAAAGAACTGAAGCTTGAAGACGGTTTATACGCCGGAATAGTAACAGACAAAGGGGATATTTATATCAAATTACACTACGAAAGTGCCCCGCTCACGGTTGCAAATTTCGTAGGTCTGGCTGAGGGTAAAATCAGCACAAAGGTAAAAGCCGAAGGGAAGCCTTTTTATGATGGCCTCACATTTCACAGGGTATCTCCGGATTTCATGATTCAGGGTGGTGACCCGGCAGGTAACGGCAGCGGTGGACCTGGATATACCTTTAAAGATGAAATCAGCAATAAGTTAAAACATAACAAAGCCGGTATCGTATCCATGGCGAATTCAGGCCCTAATACAAATGGCAGTCAATTTTTTATTACACATGTACCCACTCCATGGTTAGATGGTCGTCACAGTGTATTCGGAGAAGTTGTCAAAGGTCAGGATGTGGTTAATTCCATCGACAAGGGTGATGTTATCAAACGTGTATTCATCATTCGTGTGGGTAAAAAAGTAAAAAAATACGACCCGGTTGTTGAATTCAATACGTATAAGTGATGCCTCATTTTACTCTGAACACATCCGTCAGAGGTGAATTTCAGGAGGTATTTTCCAGATTCGACCATCGTTTATTTAATTATCTGCTGCCCCCGTCAAATCTGGTTGAAGTGACCAAATATGGCGGAAACAAAGTGGGAGATGAGGTTCATGTCACATTTAAATTTCCGGTGAAAGCCTCTATGCATGTGGTCATTACTGAAGTTGTCGTATCTGAAAATCATGCATATTTTGTAGATGAAGGATTGGTGTTGCCCTTTGGATTAACAAAATGGAAACATCTGCATCATGTGTATGCACAAGCCAATGGAAGCAGCATTTGTGATGAAATCCACTTCAAAAGCAGGTTTTATTTACTCGATATCATCTATTTCCCGATAATCTGGTTATCCATTTTAGCCAGAAGAAAGCCATATCAACGTTACTTTAACCAACAATAAAACAAATGGATATCCTTCCGATACAAACCCAATACAACATCAAAGGCCCGAACCAAAAGCAGATATCTTTTGATATAACCATGGTGGTGATGAAGCAGGCTCAACCGCTTGTTCTATTTTGTCATGGTTTCAAAGGATTTAAAGATTATGGCGCCTGGAATCAAATGGCGCATTTTATTGCTGCTCAGGGTTTTATTTGTCTGAAGATGAATTTTAGCCATAACGGTGTTTCTGCCGGCAATCCGGACGATCTGAGTGATGAAGAATCATTTGCCCAAAACACCATCAGTTATGAATTAAACGACATTGAACGGGTATTGACCTGGATCGACGAAAAGCCGGAGGGTTTGGGTGAAAATTTTAACGGCAAAATATTTGCCATCGGGCATAGCCGGGGTGCCACTACCCTTTTGATAAAGACCTTAAGTGACAGCCGGATACACGCCTTGGCGATGTGGGCACCGGCAGCGGATTTTAGTCGATTTATAGATGATCCGCAAGCGGAGTGGCAAAAAAGTGGTTATAGATGGATTCTTAACCAAAGAACCGGATTGAAGTGGAAATTGAATTACAGCTTTGTTACTGATTATCTGGAGCATGAAGCAGCCTATGATACCAAAAGAAACATAGCTAAATTCGATAAGCCCTTGTTCATTGTTCACGGAACCCATGATGAAACCACCCCGATAGAAGAATCGCGAACTATGTTTAATTTTGTTCAACATGCCATTATGATTGAACTGGAAGGTGCAAATCATGTTTTTGGTTCATCACATCCATGGCTTGAAGACGATATGCCTACTTATTTACAAGAAGCCGTAGAAGAAACCCTGGA
>CAZTGZ010000032.1:18865-26126 GCA_964613385.1 uncultured Chitinophagaceae bacterium | reverse complement strand
TTCACTGTCAACCAAGCAGAAACTTTGATAGAAGCACAAAGCTTGATTTAACCACTGAACCGCCACTTTTGGGTAGGTGCTGTTATATGCAGGCTTTATAGGTCCATTTCTACTTTACTATGTTTATGAACTCTTATTTTTAATTCAAATTCTTGAAATTCTTCAAGATCAATTTTTCCGTTAGTTGATTTTAGTCTTTCCATAAATTCTCTCACAGTCTTGTCGTTTGCAGCCCGTAGTGCGCAATGAAATCTTGTAGAGATTATTAAAAATCCTTCTTCCTTTGCCCTTTCAATAAACTCAACTTTATGGTCATTTAAGTTTATTATTTCGTCATTTATTTCTGCTCTTTTATTTTCGTATTCACTATAAGTTATTTCGTGTCTATCATCAACGAAAATATTATAATACTGCTCTTTACCTTCTATAATAAATGGCTCTCCTTTTTTGAAGTGAACTATAATGAAGTCGTTGAAAAAACTTAAATCATAATGAATCCAAATTTCTTCAATGTTTATTTCTCTTTGATTGAGAAGCCATATTCCTTCTCCTTTCTGAGTTAATTTGAAATAAATATTACTAGAACCATTATGCCACCACAAATGATTTTCAAACTCTTCTTCACAATCTTTCAGCGATTGAAATAGTTTGTCAATTCTTTTCAGATTGTTTGAGTGCACTATTCCAAACTCATTCTTTGGGTAATTTTCTGCCAGGATGTTTCCAAATTTGTATATGTATTGCCAAATGTCTTTTTCTCGTGAATGCAAACTCTTTAAATGTTCCCTTATTTCATTAATTGATTGATATCTATTCTGATAATCGTTTGATAAGCATCTTTCGATTATGTAATCATACTTTTCTAAATCAGGGAAAATACTAGATATCTGCTTTCTATTCGTTCCACGATGAGTTTCCGAATAAATTAACCAATGCAATATTTGTCCGATTGCATAAATATCCATTGTTGTGTGAGCATCAATGCCAGATGCTTCTTGCTCGGGTGCAGAAAAGAGTCTATTTCCTATTCTTTCTTTTACCAGTTTCGGCTCTAATGCTAAAAATTTCAGGGTTGTAGCTTGCTATACCGAAGTCAGCTAGTACGAAATTATTATTATCATCAACCAAAATATTTTCAGGTTTTATGTCTCGATGTATAATTCCGTAATTATGAATCTTTTCTACTGTATCAATTAGGAAATTAAATACAGCAATAAAATCTTGACTATCCTTTATCGGTGATATTTTATTAAGTGATGATTTGTATTCTTTCATTAGAATTACTGGAATAATCACATCACCACCTGAATCATTTAATTTTAAAGTGTCGTAGTCAATGTACTTTACGATACCGTCTGAGTTGTCAACTGTAACGACATTGAAGTACTCAGCTAAAAATCGCTTAGTTTTGGTTTTTAAAGTATTGCCTGTTGCATCGGATATCAAAAATTTCAGAGCAATATTTTTATCCAATATTTTACCGCAATAAACAATTCCATTTCCACCCTGTCCAAGGTTTTTTAACAATTTGATTTCTCCCAAAGTCAGTGAAATTGTATTATCACATTTTTTAATATATTCAAAAAATCTTTTTAGCATTTTCGTTGTCTTTTTAAGCTTGCATATAACATATTTATTTTATACCCGAAACTTCCTCTCTAAACAAACTTACCAAATCCCCCCTTCATTATCTCATCCGAAATATCAACAAAAACCCTCATTTATCCAACACAACCCAAACCCAATTTCCACCTTTTACCCCTTCACTCCCCCCTCCCCAACATTTCCCCATACCCCCATATTCCATACCCAATGCAAAAGTTTTAACTTTGCCACCTTTATGACATCTGAAGTACAAGCTTATATTCCAAAGAACAAAGTCCGTATCGTGACCGCCGCTGCGCTGTTCGACGGACACGACGCCGCCATTAATATTATGCGCCGCATCATACAGTCAACCGGATGCGAGGTAATCCATCTCGGACACGACCGCAGCGCCGAAGATGTGGTGGAAACCGCCATACAGGAAGATGCCAATGCCATCGCCCTTACCAGCTACCAGGGCGGCCATAACGAGTACTTCAAATACATGTACGACCTGCTCCGGGAAAAAGGAGCTCCCCATATCAAAATATTCGGCGGAGGAGGCGGTACCATACTGCCCGAAGAAATCCGCGACCTCCAGCAATACGGCATCACCCGCATTTATCACCCCGATGACGGCCGCGCTATGGGTTTGCAGGGTATGATCAACGATTTGGTGCAACAGAGCGATTTCCCCATCGGCGAACAGCTGAACGGAGAACTGAAGCATATCTCAAACCGCGACAAAACCGCCATCGCCCGTTTGATTTCGGCCGCGGAAAACTATTCGGACAAACACGAAGGAGCCCTGAACGAAATCCGGGAGAATTCGAAGCAAATCGGCACCCCGGTTTTGGGCATCACCGGAACGGGAGGAGCCGGAAAAAGCAGTCTGGTGGATGAACTGGTTCGCCGCTTTCTGCTCGATTTTGACGATAAACATATTGCCATCATTTCGGTGGATCCGACCAAACGGAAAACCGGAGGCGCCCTGCTCGGCGATCGCATCCGCATGAACGCCATTGACGACCCTCGCGTTTACATGCGCTCGCTGGCCACCCGTCAGGCCAATCTGGCCCTGAGCCGCCATATCGACGACGCCATCGCCATCTTAAAAGTAGCGGGATACGACCTGATTATTCTGGAAACATCGGGCATCGGCCAAAGCGATACGGAAATAGCCGACCACAGCGATTGCAGCCTGTATGTGATGACCCCGGAATACGGAGCGGCCAGTCAACTCGAGAAAATAGACATGCTCGATTTTGCCGACATCATCGCCATCAACAAATTCGACAAGCGCGGTGCCATGGATGCCCTGAGGGATGTGAAAAAGCAGTACCGCCGCAACCATCAGGCCTTTGAAATGCCGGAATCGGAATTGCCGGTATTCGGCACCATCGCCTCCCAGTTCAACGATCCGGGAACCAATTCGCTGTACAAAAGACTGATTTCCCTCATCATAAACAAGAAAAACCTGGGTTGGAAATCCAATTTTCAGGCAGCGGAAGGGATGTCTGAAAAGACCTTCATCATTCCGCCCTCCAAGGTGCGCTATCTCAGCGAAATCAGCGAAAACAACCGCAACTACGATGCCTGGGCGGCCCGACAGTCGGACATCGCATCTCAGATCTATGCCTTAAAGAAGAGCATGGAAATTATCGGAGATGGCAATCCGGCAGGGGAGGCGCTTCAGAAAAAATATTCCGAATTGCTGGAAGATCTGGAACCTAAAAATCTCAAACTGCTCGAAAACTGGAAAGAAAAACGGGCACTGTACAAAAACGAGGTGTACAGCTTTAAAGTCCGCGACAAAGAGCTCAAAATTCAGACCCATACCGAATCCCTTTCGCACCTGTCCATACCCAAAGTGGTCACCCCATCGTATGAATCCTGGGGAGATATTCTGAAATGGCAGTTGCAGGAAAACGTTCCGGGTGAATTTCCCTATACGGCCGGTATTTACCCCTTTAAACGCGAAGGAGAAGACCCAACCCGTATGTTTGCCGGGGAAGGCGGACCGGAAAGAACCAACCGCCGTTTTCACTATGTGAGTCTGGGCATGCCCGCCAAGCGTTTGTCTACGGCTTTCGATTCGGTGACCCTTTACGGCAACGACCCGGATCATCGTCCCGATATTTATGGAAAGATTGGCAATAGCGGAGTTTCCGTATGTTGTCTCGACGATGCCAAGAAGCTGTACAGCGGTTTTGACCTGGCTGATCCCAAAACATCTGTTTCCATGACCATTAACGGTCCGGCACCGATGATACTGGCCTTTTTTATGAATGCAGCCATCGATCAGCAATGTGAGAAGTATATCATCAAAGAAGGCTTACAGGACAAGGTAGAAGCCTATAAACGGGGCAAATACGAAGACAAGGGCCTGGAAAGACCGAGATACTACGGGGATTTGCCCGAAGGCAATGACGGTTTAGGATTGATGCTCTTGGGTGTTACCGGGGATGAAGTATTGAGTCCGGAGGTATATGCCCGCATCAAGGCCGAAACCCTGAGTGTGGTTAGAGGCACGGTGCAGGCGGATATTCTGAAGGAAGATCAGGCGCAGAATACCTGTATTTTCAGTACCGAATATGCGCTCCGACTGATGGGAGATGTACAGGAGTATTTTATTCAGAAGCAGGTACGGAACTTTTATTCGGTATCCATCAGCGGATATCATATCGCAGAAGCGGGCGCCAATCCGATATCTCAATTGGCTTTTACCCTGGCCAATGGATTCACCTTTGTGGAATATTACCTGAGCCGGGGCATGGACATCAACCAGTTCGGTCCGAATTTGTCCTTTTTCTTCTCCAACGGCATCGATCCGGAATATGCGGTTATCGGTAGGGTAGCCCGACGTATCTGGGCCAAGGCCATGAAGCATCGCTATGGAGCGGATGCCCGAACCCAGATGCTGAAGTATCATATCCAGACATCCGGACGCTCGCTGCATGCCCAGGAAATTGATTTCAACGACATCAGAACCACGCTACAGGCCTTGTATGCCATTTACGACAATTGCAACAGTCTGCATACCAATGCCTATGATGAGGCCATCACCACCCCAACAGAAGAATCGGTGCGCCGGGCCATGGCCATACAGTTGATCATCAATCGCGAATTGGGCCTGGCCAAGAACGAAAATCCCCTGCAAGGGTCCTTCATCATTGAAGAACTCACCGATTTGGTGGAAGAAGCTGTTTTGGCCGAATTTGACCGCATTACAGAGCGGGGAGGTGTATTGGGCGCCATGGAAACCATGTATCAGCGCAGTAAAATCCAGGAAGAGAGCCTTTATTACGAGACCTTGAAGCATACGGGAGAATATCCCCTGATCGGGGTGAATACCTTTTTGAGCTCCAAAGGTTCACCGACCATTTTGCCGAAAGAGGTGATTCGCGCTACCGAGGAAGAAAAAGAGAATCAGATTCTGACTTTAAACCATCTGCACAAAGCCAATGCGGATCGCTCGCCGGAGGCGCTTAAAAATACCCAGGCAGCAGCCCTGCACAATCAGAATGTATTTGAAGCTCTGATGGAAGCGGTTAAATCCTGCTCATTGGGTCAGCTGACGGATGCCATGTTCGAGGTAGGCGGGCAGTATCGCCGAAATATGTAGGATTACTTGAATCCGCCTTTGCCCAGGAGTGGAACAAACTTAAAGGTGCCGTGTTCTTCTGTACCAAAAGAGAGGTCAGATTTCCGATGGATCAGGGTCATGGTTTGTGACTCCAGATTGCCCACGGGCATCACCAGCTTTCCACCCGGAGCCAGTTGTTCTTTCAATTTTTCGGCCAAAGGGGGAGCTGCGGCCGTGACGATGATGCCGTCATAAGGCGCGTATTTCAACAGACCTTCAGAGCCATCGCCCCAAATGGCATGAATGGGGAGATTCATGTCTTTGAAAATTTCACAGGCCTTGCGATAGAGGATTTCATGCCTTTCGATGGAATATACCACCGCACCCATGTAGGACAGTATGGCTGCCTGGTAACCACTTCCTGTGCCTATTTCGAGCACTTTCATACCCGGATAGGGTTGCAGTAAGGCGGTCATAAAGGCCACGGTATAAGGTTGTGATATGGTTTGTCCTTCTTCGATGGGATAGGCCTGATCGATATAGGCTTTGTCGATCAGCGACGGGATAAAAAAGAGATGTCGGGGCACGGCAGCAATGGCTTCCAGCACCTTTTTGTCCTGTATTCCCTTCTCCTGCAGCAATTCTGCCAGCCGTTTTCTTTGTCCCTGATATTTGTATGAGTCTTTCAGTGTGTAGCTTTTTGAATACGTATTATAGATAACAATATTTTAGCAGGACGCGAATATGCACTTATTTCGCAGTAAAGCCTGATGCAAAAGCATTCGAAAATTATCAAAACCGGATTACTGGGTGCGCGCCCGATTCCTGCCTCGATTAATCGACGTAAAATTTTCGAATGGACGGGCTATTTTGGGACACATGCCGATGATGAAACCGGAACCGAGGAGTTTGAGGAATTCATTACACAAGCCGAAGCCATTGTGGTGGCAGACCTGGCCTGGTCGGATTTTCAGACCATATCTGACCTGATTCGGTCCACCCGACATGTATATCTGGAACATCCCTATTTGTTGAGCAACGGAGAGATACGCAGGTTGGAGAATCTGGCTCTGGAAGCAGGTGTTGTGGTACAATTGGGCCTGAAACATCGGTACGCAGAAGGATTCAGGGTCATTAAGGAATTCGACATTCGTCCCAGAATCATAGATTGTAACCGACAAATTAAATTCAGCGATAAGACGACTCATATATCGGTAATCAGCGACCTGATGCTTCAGGATATTGACGTAGCGCTGAATTTGGCCGGGTCGCCGGTAAAATCCATCAATGCCACCGGAGTGGGGGTGATGTTTGATGATCCGGATGTGGTGAATGCCAGAATTGAATTCTATAATGGCTGTATTGCTACCTTAAATGCCAGTAAAATCTCCGGAAAAGAAGTGCATAAATCGAGATTTTATCAGAACAATTCATATTATTCTTTAAACTTTTTGGATCAGAGTGTATCCATGCTCCGGAATGGGAGTGACAATGAGGAGTGGATTTATAAGCCGGAGGAAAGCGATACTTCGCAAAACAGCGATATCTTTGCACGCGAACTGGAGACCTTTTATCGTTGTATAATGGATAAAAGTTTGCCTGTGGCCAATGTTGGGGAGTATTTGAATACCCGATTGGTGGCAGACCAGATTATTGACCAATTGGAAAGGAATTTCAGAAAAAGATGAATGACCCAACTGGAGTCAGAATGCTATTCTGGCTCATAGTATTGAGTACAACCTTAGGTGGCTGCACCCTTGCGGAGGATGAACCTGTCCCGTCGTATATCCATATTTCGTCCATTTCATTGGAAGTAAAGCAGGATGGAACGCAAGGAAGCGATGCACATGACATTACGGATGCCTGGGTTTATGCAGATAAGAAGCTCATCGGGGTATTTCAGATGCCGGTTACACTGCCCATACTTAAAACAGGTAGTACGGAAATTACCGTGTTTGCAGGGATACGCAAGAACGGGAGATTTTCAGATCGCGTTACCTATCCGTTTTATACCGCATATGTAAGTCAGGTTGATTTGGAAGCCGGAAACATTGATACCCTTTTTCCGAAAGTGAACTATAAGGAGGGCGC
>CAZTGZ010000032.1:18514-18855 GCA_964613385.1 uncultured Chitinophagaceae bacterium | reverse complement strand
GTTTAAATGGATAGAAGATTTTGAGGATCAGGGACTTAGCCTTGCGGCATACGGCAATGTCGGAAATATTGATAGCCTGGTATTGAATTCGGACCCTTTGCAGGTTTTCGAATACGACGGCGTCGGAAATAAATATTCAGGGGAGGCGGTACTGTATAAAACCGGTACTTTTTCGCATGCAGGCATCAGTTCCCACATCATTCCCAAAGCCTCGGATGTTTTTCTCGAATTGAATTACAAAAGTGATGTGAATGTTCAATTTGGATTTTATGCCGAGGGAAGCAGCACCTTGAAAATACCGGTACTAACGGCATTTCCGACGAACAACTGGAAGAAACTAT
>CAZTGZ010000032.1:0-18504 GCA_964613385.1 uncultured Chitinophagaceae bacterium | reverse complement strand
GCCAACACTATTTATTGACAATTTAAAACTCATACATTTTTGAATCGTCGTAAAGCGCTTTTCCTCTACCTGGTATCAGATTTTTTAGCAGCCGCGCTGGCCTGGTTGTTGTTTTATGCTTATCGTAAGGCCTATCTGGAACACAGCCTGCTCAAAGAATCCATCGGCGATCCCAACCTAATCCTGGGATTGCTCTTGATTCCCATGTGCTGGATTATCGTTTATCTGGCCTATGGCATGTATCGCAGTGTATTCAGAAAATCAAGACTCAAGGAATTATCCCAAGTACTGATTACCTCGTTTTTTGGCTGTATCCTCATCTTTTTTACCTTGTTGCTGGATGATCAGGTAGAGAACTATACGACGTATTATTCATCTTTTGCCGTACTTTTTGGATTGCATTTTCTATGGACTGCGGGATTGCGCATGATATGGTCGACCCGTATCAGCCGCATGATTAAGCAGAGAAAAATAGGTTTTAAAACTTTGCTGATCGGCTCCAACGAGAATGCCCTGAACCTGTATCAGGAACTCACGCAGGCCAAAGAATCCGAAGGTCATACCCTGGTTGGATTTATAACGGTAAACGGCGAAAGCAGAGACCTTTTTCCCAATGATTTCCCCTGTTTGGGCAAATTGGATCAATTGAGTTCGGTGATCGAATCACAGGAAATAGAAGAAGTTATCATCGCCATAGAGACATCCGAACACAGCAAAATCAATCAGATATTGTCTTTGTTGGAAGAAAGCTCGCTGGTGGTAAAAATCATTCCTGACATGTACGATATCCTCTCCGGAAGCGTGCGTATGAGCAATATCATGGGGGCAGTGCTCATTGAAATTTCGACGGAAATTATGCCGCCCTGGCAGCGTTCTGTGAAGCGATTGATGGATGTAGTTTTTTCATTCATGGCTTTGATTATCTGCCTTCCCTTGTTTTTGTTTATCGGTATCATGGTAAAAATGGGCTCAAAGGGACCGGTATTCTTCCTTCAGGAGCGCATAGGATGGCATGGGGTGCCCTTTAAAATCATCAAGTTCAGAACCATGTATGTGAATGCCGAGGAGAAAGGACCGCAGCTTTCCAGTGAATCAGATCCGAGGATAACGCGATTCGGCAGATTTTTGCGCAAGGTTCGATTGGATGAATTGCCCCAGTTTTATAATGTGCTGAAAGGGGAAATGAGTCTGGTGGGACCTCGTCCGGAGCGTCAGTATTTCATACAGAAGATTGTTGAGCAGGCGCCGCATTACAAAAGATTGCATAAGGTTAGACCCGGCATTACCTCATGGGGTCAGGTAAAATACGGCTATGCAGAAAATGTGGACCAAATGATACAGCGCCTGAAATTTGATTTGCTATATATCGAAAACATGAGTTTGGCGCTCGATTTTAAAATCCTGATTTACACGGCATTAATCATGATTCAGGGCAGGGGTAAGTGAGGGAGGTGCTTCCTTTTTGTGCACTTCTGCGAAGATGATGATGTTAATTTCACCCAAATTGGTGCTCAGATTCACGCCCTTGGCATACTGACCTTCTTTGTCTTTGGTATCAAAAACCACCCGGATAAATGACTTTTCGCCGGGAGCGACAGGTTTCTTCGGATATTCAGAAGCGGTGCAGGAACAGGTCGTTTTTACGTCAGAAATAATTAGGGGCGTTTCGCTTTTGTTGATGAAGCTAAAATCATGAACCGCGCTATCGCCTTCGTACAAAACGCCGAAGTTGTATTGAAGGGTATCAAAAAATGAATTGGCCTGAGCATTCGCACTTCCATGGGAAATGAGGAGCAGCAGCAAAAAGAACATATTTCGAATCATGATTTTCATCTTACAAATATTGAGCCTAAATCTATGGAAAACGTTGTCCGGGGAAATTTATGCAGGATCGACATCGGCGTGTACATAAATTCCTTTAAAAGCTTTCTGATCCATGAGCTTATCCATTTCTCTTCGGATAGCGGTTTTGAGCGTATTCATTTCCCGGGGACTGCCTTCGAGACGAATGATCATCTCTTGTAAAAATAAGTTGCGAATGCGGGAAACAGCGGGGGACTGTGGACGAAGCACCCGCTGACCGAGGAATTCGGTGAGTTTTTGATACAATTCGGCGGCTCCCTGCATGGCGATATCGCGTTGCTTGTGACGGCAAACCAGACGGATCATTCGGGTGGCCGGCGGGTACCTGAAGGTGTTCCGTTCCTCGAGTTCATGAACATAAAAATCTTCGTATTGGTTGTTCATAATATATTGAAAAACAGCGTGTTCGGGGCGTGAACTCTGAATGAGCACCTTTCCCCTCACATCGCGCCGACCGGCTCTTCCCGCAACTTGTATCATCATTTGTACCGCTCTTTCGGATGACCTGAAATCGGGGAAATTCAACATTTGATCGGCATGTAAAATACCGACCAGGCTCACAAATTGAAAATCGAGTCCTTTGGCGACCATTTGTGTACCAATGAGAATCTGGGTTTTTCCAACTTCGAAATCGTGAATGATTTGCTCGTAGGCAGCGCGACTTCTGGTGGTTTCATAATCAAACCTGCGGATCACAGCCTCCGGCAACAGGTTTTGAAGTTCATCTTCCGCCCGTTCTGTTCCGTAACCCGACATTTCGAGGTGCCGGCTTTTGCAGGACGGACAATGCGCATAGGGTTCCCGACGAAAACCACAGTAATGGCATTTCAACATATTCCCATTTTTGTAATAGGTGAGTGAAATATCGCAATTTTCACATACAGGGTGCCATCCACATTCGGCGCATTCGGTAATGGGCACATAGCCTTTTCGGTTCAGGAAAAGAATCACCTGCTCCTTTCTTTCCAGGGTTTCCTTGATTTCATTCAACAATTGAAAGGAGAAAATACCATTCACCTGTTTGCTTTTGCGGGCTTCAGCCATATTCACCAATTCGATTTCGGGCAATTGAATTCCGCCGTATCGTTCGGTGAGCATGACTTTCTGATATTTTTTCTGATGTGCGTTCCAAAGCGATTCCATGGATGGTGTTGCGCTCCCCAATACGCAACGAGCTCCATGCATGTGCGCCAGCATAATTCCGGCATCGCGGGCATGGTATCGCGGAGCAGGATCGAATTGTTTGTAAGCATTCTCGTGTTCTTCGTCTATGATCACCAGCTGCAGGTTGCAAAAGGGCAGAAAAATGGCACTTCGGGCTCCCAGTATGATATCCGCCTGACCGGAAGTAACCGCTTGAAAAATCTCCACTTTTTCGTGAAGATTATACCTCGAATGCCAGATGACCACCCGATTGCCAAAATGTTGGGTAATTCTGGAAATCAATTGTGTGGTCAGCGCGATTTCAGGCACCATAAACAGCACTTGTCCACCACCGGAAACCGTTTCTTCGATCAGTTTAAAATAGACATGCGTTTTACCGCTGGATGTAATCCCGGAAAGCAATACCGGGGCATTGGGATGGGCTACAATTTGCTGATAGGCATCCTGTTGAGCGGGGCTCAGCGCTACATGTGCCAGGTGCTGCTCGTCCACCAGATTGAGCCGCGACTTTTGTTCGAGATATTCGTGTATGATACCTTTTTTGATCAGTGCATTGAGGGCAGAGGCAGAGACTTCCTCACTGTTCAACAGCTTTTGCCTCCCGATGCGACCTTCTAATCCGGTCTGGCTCAACATGCGGATGAGCACTTCCAATTGTGTTTTGGCCTTTTTTTCCAGTTGATTGAACAACTCACCCATGGCTTCGTCGTTGCGGTAAGGTTCTGTAATCTCTAATATTCTTATATTCAGCGGCTTGTAGCTTTCCTCCAGGCTTTCAACAAATAAAATCTGGTTCTTTTTGTAGAGCGAATTCAGGTATTTATAAGCATTCGGAATATTGTCATCTTCTACAATGCGACTGACAGGAACTTCACCGGCTTCTTCCAATATTTCCAGGATGCGCAGCTCTTTGGTATCCATTTCACCCTCATACAATGCTCGGTCCGGGTGAAAGGCAATTTTACTTTCACTTTGAAGTTTTAATCCGGAGGGCAAGGCGGCTTGCATCACATCACCCGGATAGCAGAGGTAATAGGAAGAAATCCATAGCCAAAATTGGAGATGAACTTCCTGCAACAAAGGCCAGGGATCCAGGGCGTAGGAGATATATTTGGCGGTGTATTCTCGTGGGGCCTGCTCATGAAAGGAGAGGAGTATGCCCACATAATGACGCTTTTTTCCAAAGGGAACAACCACCCGCATACCTTTTTCGAGACTTGAATTCATGTCGTGTGGAACGCGATACGTAAAAGTACCCGGCACCGACAGAGGCAGGATTACCTCAGCAAAAAATGTCTTTCTTTCGTCTGAATTCAAGGAAAAGTGAAATAGTGGCAGTAATTTAACACTTCGATTTGGCTCAAAGATAAAAATTGCGCATATTTTTGTGAAAGATTGTACTAAACCATTTAACAGAGACATTATTCTATTATGAAAAAGCTAATTATCCCCGTATTACTCATTACAGCCGGATTTTATGCCTGTACCGATGCGGTTGAAGAATTGAAAGAAAGCATTACGAGTGCTGAAGATTATTCCATGGCTGAAACTCAGCTCAATGGGGTATTTGATATTGCAGATGACATTGCTTCCAGCGATGCCAGGCTGAACAAAACTTCCGGATCCATTTTGCCATCCGGCGCCATATTGGGCATAACCGATAGTCTTTGGACCGATGGAGACGGCAAGGAATTCTTTATTGACTTTGGTCCAAAAGGCGCTGCGGCCCCTCATGGATTGTTGTGTCAGGATGGAAAATACCGCAGCGGCCGCCTGAATTTCACACTGAGCAAGCCTTACACAGAATTAGGAGCTGAATTGTTGATCAATGTGGGTATTCCGGATTCATTTTATAGTGGAAACGGCGTGGACATGTTCAGAATCATAGGTACGAAGAAAATTACCCGCACAGAATTGAACAAATTGGCCATTCAGGTAATGAATATGGAAATTTGGGATATGGATCAGGTGATCCGCTGGAATTCAAACGGAGAGGTAGAACGCACCCATGATGCCGGTCCCGGAATCTGGAACGATCATTTCAGCGTAACCGGAAGCGGAAACGGTGTAAACAGAAACAATGAGAACTTCACGGTGAATATTGATGAACCTTTAATCAAAAAATTGGAGACAGGTTGTGCCAAAACATTTGTGAAAGGATTGATCCGCCTGACTGTTACCGGTTCCGGAAAAGAAATAAAGGTAGATTATGACCCGTACAAAAATGAAGCTTGTGATGCATTTGCGGAAGCTGAAATAAACGGTAAAAAGACCATTTTCAAGGTGAAATAATACGGATGATTTATTTAGAGGGGTGGGCTTTCAATAGGCTCACCCCTTTTTTTTGGCCTATTTGATCCCAATGTTCAATATCTAATTGGATGGATTGAACGGCAGAGGTTTTGAGTTGTATGGAATGATCTCCCAACAGGTGGCCGGACGCTTCAGAGAAAGCTGGATTATGCCCGAATATGATTACATGGCTCCAGGTGTCGTCCTGCCTTCTTAAAAATTGCAATACTTCGTCCCCTTCAAAGGTGTATAAATCAGTTTCTATGTAAAAAGGGGTATTCGGGAAGAGGCCGGAGTTCCGCATGATTTCGAAGGTCTCCCGGGCCCTGACCGCAATGGAACACAGCATTACATCCGGTTTCGGAAGCTTGTTCTGAAGAAACAGGCCCATCATTTTAGCCTCTCTTCTGCCGCGTTCATTCAGAGGTCTTTTTTGATCCGTTAACGTGAAGGAATGGTCAGACTTGGCATGTCTGATAAAGGTGATGGTTTTCATGATTTAAGTAATGTATATCCGGTTAAGGCCCAGCCCAGGATCAAAGACATTCCTCCGAATGGAGCAATCATCCCCATGGGTTTGGCTAAACTATGTCCCGAGGCATCTAAAAAACACCAAATAAACAAAGCTCCCGAAAACAATACGATACCTGCCAGAAACAAGTAAGAAATCCAATTCATGGAGCCGGGTTTGATGGGCAATAATGGCAAAACCAACAGAGCCAATCCATGAAAAAACAGATAGCGAACAGCAGTTTCAAAAGTGCTCAGCTGATGCTCATCGAAGCGGGATTCGAGCATGTGAGCTCCCATGGCTCCCAAAATGACGGCCAACATACAAGCCAGGGCACCAAATGCATGAATTAGACGAACTTTCATTCTGCAATGCTCGGCAAATCCCTTTAATTCTGCATATTTGTTCTATGAAAATAACCCGAAAAATTGTCGGAGTGTGTGTGCTGTTTTTGCTTGTGTTTGGTGCCGTTTCCTGCATGAAAGATGTGGATGAATTCATCGACAAAGTGAATCGGACCAATGGAGCTATTTGGGATCCGGAACTGGCTATTCCCTTGATTAATACCAGATTAACTTTGGATGATGTAATTGAACAGACCAATTCGGCCTACATTAAGAAAGATCAGGACAATTTGCTGATGCTGGCTTACAAGGGTGAAATATTTTCACAAAGTGCAGAGGAGTTTGTAGAAATTGAGAACCAGACTTTTCAATCCATCCTGACACTGAGCCCTTCGCAACAGGCATTCCTGATTTCCAATGGAAGTATTAACCTGCAATTTGTGGAGTATATGGACTACAACTTAAACTCTATGGAAATTGACAGCATGTGGTTGAAAGTTTGTTCGAATCAATTGAGGGTCAGAAGCAGCTTTCAACATGATCTGGAGTTTAGCTTTGTGCTTCCGGATGTTACCAAAAACGGCATAGCCTTTAAGAAGACTTTTGTTCAAAGCTACAACGGCAGCCCCATAGATGTAAGCGATAATGCCAACATGAGCGGGTATCGGTTTGATATGAGTACAGGACTTAAATCCCACAGCCAGGTGAGGGTGGATATGAACCTGAAAATTACCTACAAGCCCGGAAACCCGGTGTTGCCAACCGATCAGGTTACCGCAAATATGTTCATGTTTTACAATGAGTTCAGCAAATTGTACGGATATGTTGGCAAGGAAAATTTCCTTTCTGACATAGATTCTTTCAATTTTGATGTTCTCGAAAAGTTGAAATCAGGTGGATTTTCCCTCGAAGACCCTAGGTTTAAATTAATCATTCACAACTCATTGGGTATTCCCATTGAAGCCAAGGTGCTGGAACTCAAGGGCAGTGGAGATGCGGGAACTATTCCTTTGACAGGAGTTCCAAATCCCTTGCCGATTCCGGTTCCGACCATGTCGCAAATTGGATTAGTTGTCAGTGACAGCGTTGTCCTCAACAAGCAAACAAGCAATATCGCCACGATACTCAATAATAGGCCCAAGCGATTTATTTATGGGTTTGATGTCACTTGTAACCCCAAAGGCGAGACAATTCGAAATTTTATTTTAGACACCAGTAAGATCACTTTTGAAATAGATGTCGAGATTCCGCTGCATGGATCCATGACGGATATTACCCTGGACGAAACCATGGATATGGATTTTGATCTGGGAGAGGATATTGAATTCCTGGAAAGGGTAGATGTGCGGTTGGTTCTGGACAATGGTTTTCCGATGGGTGCCGATGTGCAGGTCTATCTGATGGACACGGCTGAGGTGATTCTGGATTCAATGCTGGTGAATGCATCGTCGTTTATTCCGGCAGCCATGGTGGATGCGAGCACCGGCAAAGTAGTCTCCGGTTCCAAGAGCATTACCGATATTACGTATTCAAAAGCGCGCATTGATATATTGGATCGAACGAAGAAAATCAGGGTGAAAGCACTGCTCAATACTTCTAAAGTTGGTGGAATAGCTGTACCGGTTAAGATTTATTCGGATTATGGAATGGGCGTGAAATTGGGCATACAGGCCAAGGTTAAATTTAATGAAACCTTCTGATATGAAATTCAAATTAACCATCGCATTTCTGCTCATTTTGTGCACGTTTACAGGCTTCACCCAACAAAACGGGACCCTGTACAATATGAGATCTATATATCAGAGAACCTATGTAAATCCGGGGTTGCTGCCGGATGCCAAAATCTATATCGGCATTCCCGTTTTGGGTTCACAGTATTTTAATCTGGCCAACAACCGGTTGAATTTAGATGTGCTGAATTCCGTATTTGAACCACAGGGGAATGATTCGTTTTTTATTAATGTGAGTAAGCTGTCAGATGTATTTGGCAAAAGGAACTATATCAATACGGCCTATGATATGGACATTCTGAACCTTGGCATGAAGTTCGGCAATAATCTGTTTGGATTTAATACCACACTGAAGACCCAATCGATGATTTCATATCCGGGCGATTTGTTCAAGCTATTGCTGGAAGGTAACGGAGGACAAAACCTGGACGTACCCCTCGATTTGAGTGTGGGTTTCGACATGCAGCAATACATAGAATTTGGTGTGTGGTATGGAAGAGAACACAGCGAAAAACTCACTTTTGGCGGTCGGTTGAAGTATTTGCAGGGAATCAGCAATATCTGGCTCGAAAAAGGGGATATCAGCTTCCGAACAGACCCGGAAGATTTTGCCCTGAATTTGACATCAGACATCAAGCTGAATACCTCATTTACCTGGTTAGATCCGGCCAATCTCGAGGATGATAAGGACTTTTTATCCGGACTTACTGGGTTTAAAAACAACGGTTTGGGTATTGATCTGGGGGCGCAGTATTATATCCGCAAGAAGATTTCTGTTTCAGCCAGCATCATTGATTTGGGATTTATCAAATGGAACAGCTACGCCACGACATTTGAAAGCAAAAATCCGGGATCTACCGTGCAGTTTAACGGGGTCGATTTCGGAAAGTTTTACAGAGATTCGGTTGATTATGAGGAAACGCTGATGGAAATGGTCGATAGTCTGTCAGATCAGCTCGGCCTTGTGACCAAACAGGGATCGTACACACGCACGCTGTTCACCAGATTTTATCTGGGTGGAAATTATCATCTGACCAAGAACCACAATGCCGGTATTCTGGTATATGGCAATTTTCACAATAAGAAATTGTATCCGGGTATGACCCTGAGCTGGAATTCGAAACTAACCCGCTTCTTCTCGGGTTCGTTAACCTATACCATGGTAAACAACAGTTTCACCAATCTGGGACTGGGTTTTAGCATCAATGGAGGAGGATTTCAGACCTACTTTGTTTCTGATAATGTGTACAATGCCTTCAGCCTGAGAGACGCACGACTTTTCAATGTGCGTTTTGGTATGGGCTTCACCATAGGACGAGATAAGGACGAAACCAAGTAATCTATTTCTTAATTTTCGGAAATCTCCTTCATGATTAAATCGGCACTTTCGGGTGCGATAAATGTTGAAGGCAGTTGATTTTTGAACCAGGTGACCTGTCTTTTGGCATAATTGCGTGTATGTTGAATGATGAGTTCCCTGGCCTTTTCCAGACTCAGGCTGCCTTCAAAATATTGAAATAGTTCCTTATATCCGACGGTTTTCAAGGTGTTGAGTTCTCTAAATGGATACACGGATCGGGCTTCTGACACCATTCCTTGTTCAAACATGATTTCTGTGCGGGTTTGTATGTTTTCATAGAGTTTTTGCCTTTCCGGCATGAGACAAAAATGTTTGTAAGGAAAGTAAGATTCCGTTTTCTGAGAACTGAGCAATTGGCTGTACGCCTGACCGGTGATCAGACAAACCTCCAATGCACGGATAACGCGTTGCGGGTTATTGAGATCGGCTTGTGCGCTGTAATCGGGGTCTAATGCTCTCAGTTGTTTGATGAGTTGGTCTTTTTCCCCATTTTCCCATTGTTGATTGAGTTGATTTCTGATTTCCGGGTCTGCCTCCGGCAAGGCATCCATACCAAAAAGCAATGATTTTATATACAAGCCGGAGCCTCCACATACCAATACAATTTCATGGTCATTGAAGAGCAGATCAATCTTTTTTCTGGCTTCTTCGGCGAAGCTGCCGGCATTGAGTTCTTGATGCAGACTCCGGTCTCCCATAAAAAAATGGGTAATACCCCTTTGTTCTTCTAAAGGTACTTGTGCAGTTCCAATGGGAATTTCGCGGTAAAACTGTCTCGAATCGGCAGAAATAACGACTGTATTCAGTCGAGCGGCCAATTCTATGGCGAGGGAAGATTTTCCGGAAGCCGTAGGGCCGGAAATGACAATTAATTTGTTTTTAGAATTCATCCGGATCGGATGCCCCCTGCTCCGGATCGGATAAAAAGTCCATCGACTCTTTGTCTTCACTGGTTTCACCATCCAGGAACTCTCCATCTTCGTCGTGCATTCTGTCTGCGATGAGTTCATCTGCCATCGCGTCAAATTCGCTGCTGGCCTGTATGTATTTATTTAGATTTTCGTATTGCTTGGGAGCTTCTCCAACTTTCTTAATCAAAACAGGGTAAGTTTTGGTGGCATCACTTTTTTGAATTTTCATCAATTCAACCAACAAGGTCCATTCGGCCTCAAAGTCGCTGACATAGATGAATTTTTGATGCGGATCGTAAATGTAATCACTCAGTTTTCCCGACGACAAAGCTGGCGCCCCTTCTTTCTCAGAATGATTCAGTTCCTTAACTTTCCTCCAATTGTCGGTGGCAGAATAAAATGCCGCTCCCTTGCTCGCATCAAATCCAATGGCCTGCTGAATGGCCTGATGTAAATCTTCAAAAGTTTGAGACGACAGAATTTCAACAATGCGTTGTACATCATCTATGTCGTCAAAAGTAATTTTAAATGTATATGAAATCATGTATGCTGTTGTACGACAAGTCCCAGGGACTCACCTTTCTTAATTACAAAATTGCGTGCTTCCTCCAAATTATTTGCAATTTCACCCTCTAAAATTGCTTCTTTTAGCGCATTTTTCAGAATCCCCACCTCTTTACCGGCCGTGATATTGAACAATTCCATGATGGCCAAACCATCTATGGGCGGTTGCCAATTGCGGATCCGGTCGCGATCTTCAACATCTTTGATGCGTTGTTCCACCAATTGAAGGTTTTCGCGAAAGCGCTTCACCTTGGCTTCATTTTTGGAAGTTATGTCACTTCGACACAAGAGCATCAGCGCTTCCAGATCTTCTCCGGCATCAAATATTAAACGACGGACGGCACTGTCCGTAATATTTTCTTTGGTGAGTGAAATCGGACGCAGGTGCAGGCGAACCAGATTTTCTACGAATTTCATCTTCTCATTCAACGGCAACCTCAATCTTCTGAATATGCCCTTCACCATTCGTGCGCCTCTTTCCTCGTGTCCGTGAAAGGTCCATCCTTCACCCGGAATATAACGTTTGGTCAAAGGCTTCGCGATGTCGTGCAAAATTGCAGCCCATCGCAACCAAAGATCATCGCTTAATTCAGCCACCTGGTTCAATACTTGTAAGGTATGGTAAAAATTGTCTTTATGGCCTTTGCCCTGATGGTATTCAACTCCTTGAAGGGCAGTGAGTTCGGGAAAAAACCTCTGCAACAGCTGAGCGTCGAACATGAGACTGAATGCCTTGCCCGGGTTGGGAGAGGTAATCATTTTATTCATTTCGTCACTGATGCGTTCAGGCGAAACGATGTCTATTCTGGCTGCATTTCTCCGGATGCCTTCGAAAGTTTCCGGTTCAATTTCAAAATTCAATTGAGCAGCAAATCGGATGGCCCGAAGCATTCGCAATGGATCATCACTAAACGTAATGTCAGGGTCTCTGGGCGTTTGGATGACGCCGTCATGCAAATGCTGCAATCCGCCGAACGGATCGGTCAGTTCTCCAAAATTCTCTTTATTCAGGCTTAACGCCAGCGCATTGATGGTGAAGTCTCTTCTGTTTTGGTCATCTTCCAGTGTGCCGGCGCTTACCTCAGGCTTTCTGCTTTCCGGTATATATGATTCCTTGCGGGCACCTACGAATTCATAATCCCAGTCAGAACTGCTGATCTGTGCAGTTCCGAAGGTTCGGAAAAAATTCACCTGTGGATTTCCCGGGAGTAATTTTGCAACTTCTCCGGCGAGCTCTATACTATCTCCGATGGTTACAAAATCAATATCTTTAGACGGGCGTTGGAGCAAAAGATCTCTCACAAAACCTCCAACCACCCAAACCGGCATGCCCAAACGGGCTGCAGAATCGGAAACAATCTTAAAAATGGGCAATTGCAAATGCTCTTTCACTTTGCAAATTTACACCGTTGAACGCGGTCTGTAAAATTCTTGCTAATTTGCCTGTGTGAAAGTACTCAGCGCTGATCAAACAAGGAAGATGGATTTGGAAACCATGCGCTCTGAACCCATCCGTTCATTTGATTTGATGAACAGAGCGGGAACAAGGCTGGCAGAGGCCATATTAAGGGATTTTGCTGATTATACACATTTCACGGTATTCTGCGGCAACGGAAATAATGGGGGAGATGGTCTGGTAATCAGCCGGATTTTAATTCAGAATGGGAAAGAAGTACAAATCGTGGTATCCCCAAATCCCGAACAAGGCAGTGAAGAGTTTAAACAAGCATTGCAATGGCTTGAGAATGAAACCAATAGGGAGTTTTCAGAATGGTCCGATTTCGAAATACATGAAAATACTGTCGCCATTGACGCTTTGTTGGGCACAGGGTTGAAAGGTGAAGTGAAGCCGGAATTGCAGGATTTAATCATACGCATCAATGCCGGTTATAAGCATATCGTGTCCATTGATATCAATTCGGGATTGAATGCAGATCAGGTAATTCCCGGGAAAGGACCCATTATACATTCTGAAATTACCTATTGTGTGGCGGCACCTAAAAAGAGTTTATTGATTGAAGAAACCGGATATGTGGCTGATTGCATCAAGGTAATCGATATCGGATGGGCTGAAACAGCGTTGGCGCGTGAAGAAACGAGTGAATTCTGGCTTCATGAGTCGGAAATATCCGGGTTACTTCCCGTTCGAAAGCGATTTTCACATAAAGGACATTGTGGTCATGTGGTGATAGCCGCGGGCAGCCGGGGAAAATGTGGAGCCGGTTTTCTGAGTGGCAGCGCGGCTTTGAGATGCGGAGCCGGTTGGGTCACCCTGGCGGCATCTGATTTTTGTGCACAAACCTATCAGGTAAATCTTCCTTCGGCCATGACCCTTTTTGGATTGGGCGAACAGGTATGGACACATCCGCTGCCCAAGTTGAATCCGGGCTCAGTTTTGGCCGCCGGTCCGGGATTGGGGACACATCCTGAAACCGGAAAAGCACTGGAAAGAACCTTGGCTATGAATGGGAATATTCCCACCGTTTTAGATGCAGATGCGCTGAATTTACTGGCAGAATCTGAATTCTCAGCCTGGACGGAACAGATGATCATCACCCCGCATCCCGGGGAATTTGATCGCCTCACCAGAAAACACAACAGCCATTGGGAGCGAATACAAACTCAACGTAACTGGAGTCGGAAAACGGGCTTGACCATCGTACTCAAGGGCGGCGTGAGCACGGTAAGTATGCCGGATGGCGCTGTGTACTACATATTCAACTGCGTTCTTAGGACAGGGTTTGCCTGTGAAAGAAGCTGCTTTGCTGGGAACATGGTTACATGCCGAAGCCGGTTCGCTGGCCGCACGGAAGCACGGAGTTTTGAGTACCTGCCCGGAAGATGTATTGGGTCAGTTAGAAATACTTATAAAGAAATATGAATAAAATCATTGTTTTGTCGATTGCCATATTGGGGGCGATGAGTTCGTATGGTCAGGGGTATGATTTTTTTAGTCAGCGGGAATTCGACCAATTGGCCAGGATCAATCCGGCATACACTGGAATTTTGGAAAGACTGCGGTTGCTGGCGAGCAATAGGGGCGCGGATTTGAACATTGGATTGGAGAGCAAGGTGTTCAAAAGCAAGCATTATATCGGGGGTGGATTCCAGCAGGTTTCACTGAGTCATATCCGCCGACAAAAAGTATATGGAACGTATAGCCGGGATATTAAATTTAAGAATGAATCGGTGATGAAAATCGCGATACAGGGTGAATATGTACAGAAGTCGTTTTTCAGAAGTGCCGACGATGTGCAGTTTAACTTTTCCGATTTCGATGGCCGCGAATACAGATACGACTCCTTGTCATCTGCGTTTTATTCAGATCCGAAGGTGTATGGCGACATAGGATTTGGGTTTGCTTATTTGGGCAAACGGGTATTATTGGGAGCCAATGGCAGGAATTTACTGATGCCTGCCCAGAGCATCAGCTCCGAAGTCAAACAAAGGCTACCCATTCAATTAGATGCGCAGGGGTGTGCAACCTTAAAGAGGCATAAATTGGTTGTGATTCCGTCCGGAATTTTCAGGCTATACGACGGCAATATGTTGTTGCAGGCGGGATTGGGATTGAATTTTAAGGAATATACCCTGGTAGGCAACTTCGCCAGTGTAGAAAATCAGAAACTGGTTTCCGCAGCGCTCAATTACCGCAAGGGCAGAATTTTTGCTTCGGCGGGTTATCAATTCGAGCCGGGACTGGATGAGGAGGGCTTGTTTAAGCTAACGGTGAATGCTTCGTTGCGCAAGCCGCGGGAACAAGCGTTAGAAATTTTGGAGAGGTTGGGGAATGTTTATTGAGGGGGATGCGGGTATATAAAAGGTGTTCCCAATGCGTATCTTCCACAACAGTTCGATTTTACATCAAAAATAAAATTGGAAATAGTTGTCTGAATAGTTAACTTTGTGTCTTGACTTATGAAAGGCAAGTAATCGCTTATAAGAACTTCTTTCTCGACTTTTACGAGAAACTACCGATAACGTTCAAACAAAAATTGAGTGGACATTAAATTTAATTCGGGTAACTCGACAAGTTCCAGAAAAGTATTTTAAGCATTTAGAAGGCACAAAAGGACTATATGAAATTCGAGTTGAGGTCAGAAGCAACATTTATCGCATCTTCTCCTTTTTCGATAATGGAAATTTGGTAGTTTTAGGAAACGCTTATCAAAAGAAAACACCAAAGACACCAAAACAAGAATTAGAAAAAGCACTTAAAATAATGGAAGAATATAAAAATGAAACCAAAAAGTAATATCACAACGCTAGACGAAATACTTGACAAAAAATATGGAAAGAGGGGAAAGCCAAAACGCGAACTATGGGAGCAACAATTTGAAGCGTTTAGACTTGGTGTTTTGTTGGAAGAAGCAAGAACAAAGCTAGGCATGACCCAAGAGGAACTCGCAGAAAAATGTGGGACAAACAAATCTTATATTTCACGCATCGAGAACAACTCTTCGGACATAAGACTTTCAACTCTAATGAAAATAATTCAGCAAGGTCTGGGCGGACACTTAAAATTGACACTGGAACTGTAATCACCGAATAGGCTCTGGCTATGACAACGTGCAAGCAAATTAGCCTTGCGGCAGGCGCGACACAGGGCGACATCGCCTTAAAGCTCATTGACAGTGATTATGTTGAAAATAACAATTTCTTGAACTGTTAGCCATATACAGAAACAACAAAAAAATCATATCCTGAACACTTGAAAAATGAATTATTTTTTAGTAGTCCTTGCGCCGAATTTATGAACCAATCATTTTGTCACTTCAATTTCTTTATATAAACATTTACCTAACCCAATACTTATACAAACCATAAAAAATATGGAATAAAAAGGCGTCAACCTAGGAAACAAAGCGGACTTGTATTTTAAGAATTGACATTACCATTACCTTTGACAGCATTGACAAAATATAACCCAATGACAGACCATAAAAATTTTGAGGTAATCATCATCGGCGGCAGTTATGCAGGTCTTTCTGCAGCATTGGCTCTTGGACGATCCTTGCGAAAGGTACTCATTATTGATAGTGGGAAACCCTGTAATATTCAAACACCACATTCACATAATTTTTTAACCCAGGACGGAAAAACACCTGATGAAATTTCATCTGCAGCGAAGAAACAAGTCGAAAAATACGAAACGGTAAAATTTTATCATGGACTTGCAACAACCGGTGCGAAAACGGCGTATGGTTTTGAAATCAGCACCGATAAAGGCGACCTTTTCAGCACAAAGAAATTGATTTTTGCCACGGGAATAAGAGACACAATGCCCGACATAAAAGGTTTTACTGAATGTTGGGGAATTTCAGTAGTTCATTGCCCGTATTGTCACGGATATGAATTCCGAAATAAGGCCACCGGCATCTTTGCCAATGGTGCAAAGGGATTTCATTTGGCTTCCTTAGTGCATAATCTCTCCAATGAGGTTACATTACTCACCAACGGTAAAGCCGATTTTAATGAAGAACAAATAGTCAGACTCAAAAAACGCAACATCCAGATCATTGAAACTCCGATATTGGAAGTTCAACATCAACATGGCAATATCGAGCAGGTTGTTTTTTCGGATGGAAATAAGAATAAGTTTGATGTACTCTATGCAGCTCTGCCATTCACCCAACATTCAAACATTCCGGCATCTTTGGGATGTGAACTGACGGATTTAGGCCATATCCAGGTGAGTCCCTTTCAAGAGACCAATATCAGTGGGGTATTTGCCTGTGGTGACAATACGAATATGATGCGCTCGGTTGCCAATGCAGTATATACGGGAAATCTCACCGGAGCGGTGGTGAACGCTCAATTGGTTGAGGAAACGTTTTGAAGCTAGAGTTATAATTTGTCTGATGTAAGCACTACCTGAAGGAAGCTATATCAAGAAGGAATTCTTTTCTGTTAAGATTATAATGTAATCCCCTTATGGCTTTCAACCTCAACCTCCTTTTTCCGTAATTTCCCTCCACCAACCTCATCGCTAATTCAATATTTTTGTACAATTCCGCGTTCTATCCATGAGAGAGCCATTTAATCCCAAGTCTCAATGAAAAGCCTGTACAACTACTACCTGGTTTTCAGAACTTGCTGGCTCGTTTTGCTCTTCCATTGCATCGGCTTTTTTGCACTGGTTAAATTTGCTCAGGGACAAGATATACTTCGTGAAATGTCGTTGCACCAGGGTGATCACAATATCATACGCCAAAGTTGGCTCATGTGGATCACCGCGCTTTGGTGGGGATGGCAAAGCTATCGCGCTGCCCGCATCCAGCTACACCTCTCGTATTTTAATTTCTGGAACTGGAGTCCCGGATACGCACTGGGCTCCCAGGTGCTGGTACCCAGATTGCTGGCAACGGTTCCGCTCTTCATCATTTCCTATGCGCTGTACAAAGCCAAAGGAAACTTTGACCCTCAAATAGCCCTGTACCTGAGTTCCGCCCTGTGGTTGTACATCTTTCTGCATTACCGAAGGGAACTGGTGGTTTGGCTCCGCAGCAAACGCCCCGTTTTACGAAATTTTATTCCCGACTATACCCCAATAAAAAATGGTTCCTATCCGGTGAAATTTGTGTTTAAAAAGCAGAGTCTCTGGCTCGTACTCAGACTCATGATTACATCGGCCACATTTGTTCTGGTCATCTCTGAACCGGTTTATCTGTCCAGATTTGCCGGAAGTGCTGCCTTGATCATGTGGGCTTTCGGAACCTGGTTGGTTCTTGCCGGAGTGTTCATCATGCTCGGGAAATTGGTCAGACTCCCGGTTTTTCCGACCCTGTTGGTTTGGGCCATCGTGTTCAGCTATTTCAACAATAATCACAAACTGCGAACCCGGAAACTCAGCGTTCAGCCGAGACCGGACCTCGAAACCTATTTCAAAAAATGGATGCAATCGCATGATCCCGCGAAACCCATTTATCTGGTGGCAACTGAAGGGGGAGGCATTCGGGCAGCTTATTGGTCCAGTTCCATTTTGACCGGAATTCAGGAGCGAAATCCGGAGTTTAAAGATCAGATTTTTTGCCTGACCGGTGTCTCCGGAGGAAGCCTGGGCAATGCCCTTTCCGTGGGATTATTATATCAGGATGAAACTAAATACCCGCGAAAAATCGCACAAAAAATTCTCAGCGATGATTTTCTGAGTCCCGTCACATCCTGGCTGGTATTTCCCGATATATTGCAGAAGTTCCTGCCGTTTCCGGTTCCCTCGTTCGATCGGGCCCGGGCTCTGGAATACTCATGGGAGCAAAGCTGGGAGAATAAGATTCACCATTCCGGGGATGCAGATTTCCTGCGCCAGGGATTCCTGGAACAACTGGATTTAAACCGACATCGCCTACCGGTAGTAATTTTCAATTCAACGCTTGCCGAAAAGGGAAACCGCGCTTTTATCAGCAACATCCGCACAGATTCTACTGTTTTTTACGATGGAACGGATGTTTTCGATGTGCTTCAACGCGATTTGCCCATCAGCACAGCCATTGGAGCCAGTGCAAGATTCCCCTTTATAACGCCCCCGGCCACACTATTGGATGCGAAAGGCAATGTTAAAGGCAACTTGCTGGACGGTGGATACTACGAAAACACAGGGGTAAGCACCATATTAGAAATGTATTACAAAATGCGGGAAATCATGGCCAAAGCTGCGCAAAACGAAGCACAGGTCGACTGGGCCGGAATGATGCGCGCAGTTTTAAAACCTGGCCCGGTTAGGCCCGTCGACAATCTGGTCGTCTCAAGGCCCTCAAGGCCTTTC
>CAZTGZ010000031.1:19250-27262 GCA_964613385.1 uncultured Chitinophagaceae bacterium | reverse complement strand
CAACTAAACAATAAAATCAACAGCTACTTTTGTATTATTGTACATCGAGTTGTGCGACAGGCACAGCGGTTTGGCGTAATGGCGGGTGACGTTCTTCGTAGAAACATTTATGCTATATTTGACGTGTGTGCTTCGTTTGAACCTTTGTGTTAAAAATCTCCCTCTTCGCTTACCCTAAAACGTGAGTGGCAATGGTAAAACAACAAAATAACCAATGACTAAGATTCTAATCGTTTTCGTATTCATATCTCAAGCAATTAACCTGTTTTCACAACCTGGTGATAAAAATATATTCATAAATCAATCTGCCTACTCACAACCATTTTTGGATTGTGTAGCTGATGAAAATGATTTTGCAAATTATGCTGTAGAAGCCCATCAATATGGCTTTAACCTGATGGATCACATTAAATGCAAATTACATATTCCTTCAGGAATCAATAAAATCTGGAAAGACATAGAGAATAGTAATCAGCACAAAAAAGGAGACTTCAATTACACCCACGACTTTTGGATTGGTATACGATTCAATCTTTACATTGACGGAACAAAGGTTTCAACAGCATATCACCATTTTGAAAAAAATCAAGCAGATTCTGGATTATTTACCTTTTTCTTTGACCTAGACCCAGTAGATTTCTCGGCATCAGAAGGCGACATCCAATACGCCTACGTGGAATTATTGAAAAACTTAACCAAGGGCTACCATAGGGTAATAATTGAAGCTGCAATGCCTTCAAAAAATCTTGTCACAAGAAAATATGTACCCATTGTCAGTGGTGGGTTTATAATTCATTCAGAAACGGAAAAACTCGAAACATGGAAGGAATTAATGTCCAAAGCAAATAATTCAGAAAGTTATTCAGTGGTTGATAATCAAACGCTAACAGATTACAATATCCGTCTTAAATATTTGGCTGACAGTACCATGAAAAGTATTTTCGGAGAAACGGGATTTTCAAAAAACTTCACAATGTCTTGCCTTCAAAATCCTTGTGAAAAAGGGTATTTGTATGCAAATATTTTTGAATCTAATAAGCCTTGTTCTACCGAACCTCAAGATAACTGTAAAGAAGCAATTATTACTTATAGTTTCATAAGTAAAAATGTCCCACTTACTGTGAAAATGTTAATCACTATGAAGGAAAACGGAAACTTTGTGAACATTGAAAACAACCCATATGGCAAAAATAAAATAGCCATTGAAAAGCAAAAATTACTATCCATTTCTGAGATTCAAAAAATCATCACAAATAAATTTCCTCAAGATAGTTTAGAGATTCTGCCTTTTGGCAATGCTCTGAGATATTCAAATGATCGTGTAAAGCAACCGGAATTCAAAGATGGAGAAGATAAATTGAATAGATATCCGGGATACAGATTATTAAAGGAAACTAAAGCTGGTGAAAATTGGGAAAATGGATTTATTTATATTGCCCGAAGTAACGACCAGAAAATGCTGAATAAAGTTTATCATCTTGATGCTGTTACAGGAGAATTACTTTGGATTACTGAAATTTATAATGTTACAGAATAAAACCACAGCCATTCACAGCACCTACCCTAAAGAGACCGTTCAGTGGTTAAATCATCCGATAGCTATCGGGATCAAAGTTTGTGCTTGGTTGACAGAGAATCGCTTCGGTCCTGAAACTTTCGGGACCCCACCTCGTATAGCCTTAACCGTTATCGGTCATGCTACGACGACAGTGCAATCTTGAAAAGACTGAAATAGAAATGAAAAAACAACTCAACTTTTTGACGACAATTCTAACCGCAAGTTGCTTTCTACTGACAGCTTGTAACAATTCAGACAAATCAAAACAAAAAACAAAAATCGACACAAATATGGACATCGTAAATCAAAAAATTGAGGCAAACAAACAACTCGTCCGACTTTGGATTTTGGACGGGTGGAACAACAACCGTAACAAAGAAGTGGTTGACCAGGTTTTTGCACAGGACTGGGTGGACGGCAACCCAACTTTTCCTGACCAGCCAAAAGGAATTGAAGGTGCTATGTATTTTGTAGATCAATACCGCAACGCATTACCTGACATTCAGTTCAACATAACTCACCTCATTGCCGACTCTGATTATGTGACCTTTCGTTTTGTGGCAACAGCGACACATAAAGGAACTTTAATGGGTATTCCTGCAACAGGAAAAAAAGTTAATATCACAGGAATTGTCATTCATAAAGTGGAGAACGGACGATTTGCAAAATCTTGGAACGAAGTTGACTTGCTCGGACTGAAAATGCAACTTGAACAGTAATGGCAATCGCATTGACAAACCGAAAAACACGAACAGCTAACAGCACCTACCCAATTGGTAGGGTTTCGTGTTCCAAAGACATCCCGATAGCCATCGAGAATGGGGAAAGTCCCGCCCTCCGAATGGCTGCATTCCCTCTTTAAAACTCAACAGCATTTGACCTCCTCCCATAATATCGATTATCAAATGGCTGAACTTTTAACAACTGAAATATTGACACTTAAGCCGGCAACTTTACGGGACAAAAGAAAAATTTTCTATTGGCTGACAAGTTCCAATTTGACAAGTGAAATGCTAGGACCACCAAAATTTTCTGACAATCCTATTCCGACTTGGGATGAGTTTAACGAAGACTATTTAGACCATTACTTTGATAGCTCACAACCTTTAAAAGGACATTGCTTCATAATGATTCATAATGGGCAAGAAATCGGACAAATAAACTACAACGAAATAGACAGTATCACAAAATCCACTGAAATTGATATTTGGTTGGCGGACCAAGCGTATAGAGGTAAAGGACTTGGAACTGAAGCCATAAAAATTTTATGCAACTATCTTAACAAAATGTTTGCCTGTGAAACAATTTACATTGCTCCGTCAAGACGAAATTCAATTGCAATGAATGCATATAAAAAAGCAGGTTTTATGGAAACTGAAAATCTTCCTGACAACTTTGTACCAGAATATGAAGACACGGTAGTATTGGTAAAAACTATTCAAAAATGAATCCTGTGAATTACAAAATACCAGCACACAAAAACACTTACAAGAATTTGAGATTCAGATGTTAATTGAAGCGTTGTGCTTCTTATCAAATTCAGTTGTGACAGACAGTTTACTGCTTCAAAATTGTCACATTCCCGTAACTGTAAAACGTGAGCGGTCAGGCTAAAACAATGGTGCAGACAAGCAATTAATAGATGACACGACTTAGAATTTTTTTACAATCAACAGGTTGGTTTACAGACAGCGAACTGAATGACTTATTATCATATTTTAACACGATTGACCTGAAACGCAAAGAACATTTTTTACACGAGGGCGAAATTTGCAAACAGGTGGCTTATGTGGAGCAAGGTTGTTTTCGCAACTATACAGTAGACGATAACCTGCACGAAAGCGTAACGCATTTCGGTTTTGAAGATTGGTGGCTTGCCGACCTGCACAGTTTGGAAAATCAAACCCCTACCGTTTACAACATTCAAGCGATTGAAGACAGCACCATCAACGTTATTAAACGTAACGACTTTTTCAATCTTATGGAACAGTATCCTAAATTCAAAGACGGACATATCCATTTGGTACGAAAGAGCCACGCAGCAATGATGAGCCGTATTCAGGAAATTCGCTTTATGTCGGTAGAGGAAAGATATTTAGACCTTATTCAGCGACAACCGCAGACCTTACAACGAGTGCCACAACAATACATTGCTGCGTATTTGGGTGTTGAACCGCAATCGTTAAGTCGTTTGAGAAAGCGAATTTTTGACAACAAATAATTTTCTTAACCTCAGTTAATCAAATTAACTTTTACCTGAATTTTGTTTTGCATCATCATTTAAAATTAAAGGATATGCAATCTATTTCAAACAAATTTCACCATCGCATTGACAACCAATTTTACAATTCTGAAAAAGACATTTGGTGGAACGAAAACGAGTTTTTGAGCTTACTGAAAACTTCATTCAACCCTTGCCGTTTTGGCTATTTTCTAAAACACTACACCGATACATTAAAACAATCTGTAAATGGCAAAACAGCCTTGGATGTTGGTTGCGGTGGCGGCATTCTTGCAGAAGAATTTGCAGCCGCAGGATTTCAAGTTACAGGAATTGACCCATCGGAAAATTCTATAAGAACAGCAAAAAACCACGCCAAACAAAACGGCTTAATCATTCGCTACGAAACAGGAACCGCAGAAAATTTGCCTTATCCCGACAACAGTTTTGACGTTGTATATTGTTGCGATGTCTTGGAACACGTTGGGGATTTGAATAAAGCCATTTCAGAAATCAGCCGTGTTTTAAAACGAGGCGGAATGTTCTTTTTTGACACCATCAACCGAACACCATTAAGTAAACTCATCATCATTAAATTATGGCAGGAATGGAAATCAACCGCATTGGTGCAACCGGGCCTGCACGTTTACGAAATGTTTATTAGACCAAACGAAATAAAGGAAATTTCGTATGCTTATGGTATGGAAGTAAAGCAACTAAGAGGGATGTCACCAAACGTAAATCCATTTAAGTTGATTAGCTTGTTACGACAAAGGGCCAAAGGAAAACTGACTTTTGCAGAGTTTGGCAAAAAAGTGAAAATGATAGAAAGCAACGATTTGAATGTAGGCTATATGGGATATGCCATCAAGCCGTAATCTAAAAAAAAATACTGATGACAAAATGCCCGAGCCACTAACATGGAATTGCCGCAATGAAGGCTGACTTGCAATGATGAACGTCAGTCCCTTTTTATACATTTGCATCGTCTAGTACGCAAGTGATTCTAATCCCCGCCATCGGGAATACTCAAACTTTTATAGGGCATTATAGGACATACCAAATTACATAATGAGAAGAATTAAGCTGACAATATTACTCGGACTATATCAAGTTACTTTGACATCAGGACAGAATATTTCGAGCGACACGATTAAAAACAAATCGAAGAATTTAGAAATTTTAAGTAAAGGGGTAAATATTGGCTACAGAGCAGGAATGGATAGTAGAAATAACGAACTGCTTGCCGGTTATTATTTCGACATTGTTGACATAAAGCGGCATAGACTAATCACTTTTGACAATGATATATGGACAAATTTCAACAGAATAGGGTTTAATTCGACAATTTCTTATTCGAATGAATTATTAGTTGTATCCTATTCGACTGACGTTTTTCAAGACAAGGATCTCTGGGGAGTAATTCCTGCTTTAGGAATAGGTTTGGGTTTTAATGACCTATGTTCGATAGGACTGTTCTATAATCATAAATTTAAATTTGAACTAGTTTATCCAACTTTTGCTTTTAAACTAATTGTTCGACCCTCATTCATTAATATCATTTCACAAAATCCAGACGGTTCAAATTGGTAGCCCTTGATGAAAGAAAAAACGCCCTCTAACAGGTTTCTCTCACCAATATTTTGCGCCGGGCCGATTAAATATTATATTTGGAATTAGCAAATAACGGACGAATGGCCGTAGAACGTTGCCATTGATGCAAATCGACAATCTATACAGAAGTAAAGTTACGCAAATTAACAAATTGCATACCTGAATTCTGTGACGAAAATGAATTAAATTGGGGAGATTAAAAACTTTATTAAAAAATGGGCAGAATCTCAAAAGCCAAACAAGTAGGACAAACGAAAATTGAAAAATGAAAAAAATTATTTTTACAATTATGCTTCTGATAAGCACAATTTGGGTTGCAGCTCAATCACAAACACACGACTTTGGGACTTGTTTCAGCAAATCAAACAAGAAATCAATTATTAACAAAATGGACAACTTTATGACTCGAGTTAGTGAAGAAACAGGCTGTTCCAAAGACAAATTGACTTATACGATTGACGAATATTACACAGTTTTCTACTCCAAACAATGTAGACATTTACCAAAACGCATTACTTTTGATGCCTGCGGCGAGAAAAGAACTTATAAGCATAACGGACTAAGTGGAGCAATTTTATATTGGCTTTTAGGAAGTTGGACATTAGACAAAAAATGAAATATTAGAAATGCCGCATTAGAAACACTGAGTGTTAACGGCCTATGCTCAAATAGTGCGGTTTCTTGTTACAAAGTCAGTTTTTGGTTTTTCAAATTATTCCCTAGTGCAACGTGTGTAGTAAAAATCTCACACTGAATGCAGCCGCAGGGTGTTGGTCGAATTTTATGAGAAAATACCACATATTATTACTTTTTGTTACAATGTTCACGAATTATACAATTGGACAGGATGCGAACTTCAACATTGGAACTGAAATGAATAATGAAGTTCAAACTGTTGGTAGAATTTCATCAATAAACCATTGGCAAGCCAATGATAGTAATTATCGTTTAGACACCCTTAGTCATGAAAAATGTGAATGGATTGGAGAGTTTACTTCATTGACATTTTTTGAAAACAACGATTTTAAACTACACTATTTCAGGGACTTTCCGGATTTTAAATTCAAATATATGGTCAATCCAAACGTTGACAGAAAAGTATGGGATAGCTTGGGGGAGAGAGTTATTACTGGCATTATCTGTATATATACAAATAATCGTTGGAAAGTTTATCAGGATTATTTTATAGAAATTGACAGTGTACATTCCATAAATGCCGATGGTAAGGGTAATCCGGAAATATTTATATTTAGTTCACCGAATTGGAACTCCTTTTTTACAAGTGACGGTAGTGGTTGGACAGAATCTCAATCCAACCTAAAAGTTATTAATTATGATTCTAATTATGTCATTCTTAATGTTATGTCAAACTACCAGCAGAGAAGATGGTCCAATAATGAAAATCTCGACAATTTTGAATTGAGATGTTCCTGCAATTTAAAATTTGAATTAGGAGGTTTAATCGTCAGTGATTATTTGTCGGAATTTGAAGGAAATGTAATTGATTCTGAAGATAGAATCCCACCTTGTTCACCCAATGGTATTTATGTTCTTAAGGGTAATTTTTATATAAGAAAATAATATCACCGAAAATGCGAAATAGTTTGAAAGATCCCAGAAAAACAGCCGCTAACAACACATTGGCAATAGACGGGCCTGGGTCTTCGCCAGAATGTCATGAGATACCCTATAGTTCAGTACTAACGTTTCACCTTTATGTTAAGTTATGTGCATTACCTGACATCTCATTTGCAAATCGATAGCTTCAACTTTAACAACAAGACACGAAGAAAAGACAACATTCACAGAAACTAAATAAAGCTAATAGTTTATGACGAAAAGTAAAATACTACAAATGCACAATGTGGGCATTGTAGTAGAATCCCTCGACAACGCCATTTCATTTTTCGAAGTATTAGGATTGAATCTTGAAGGTCGAGCCATGGTTGAAGGTGAATGGGCAGGACGAGTAACGGGACTAGGAAATCAGTCAGTAGAGATTGCAATGATGGTGACACCTGACGGACACAGCCGGCTTGAACTATCGCGGTTTCTAACCCCAGCCACTATTTCCGACCATAGAACTGCTCCTGTAAACTCCCTCGGTTATTTACGCATAATGTTCGCTGTTGACAATATTGACGAACTAGTATCACGACTTATTAAACATGGGGCCGAACTCATAGGTGAAATAGTTAATTATGAGAACATTTATCGCCTGTGCTACATTCGTGGGATAGAAGGAATTCTTATTGGATTAGCTGAACCACTCAGTACTAAAACTGCGACCGATATTATAGAAAATTCTTGACAATGAAATATTCTTATATTTAAAAAGACAAATATGAATGTGGCAGTTTTAAAGACAAAAAAACACATCTGCTATCGAGAACCTGGCGAAAGTGTCGTATGAGTGGTTAGATCATCGCGAAAGATTTTGGGATTGTGCTTCTAATAAAGTTCCTGTACGGTTGAGAGTTTTGTGTTCCGATCCCAATAACTATTGAAAAAACCTGTATGCAAAACCGTTAGCGATCATTGTAAAAATCGACCACTCAATAATAACAGTTTAATGTTTCAATAATTAAATATGGCAGATAATAAAACAACATACACCGG
>CAZTGZ010000031.1:18999-19240 GCA_964613385.1 uncultured Chitinophagaceae bacterium | reverse complement strand
TGACGTTACAGACTTTATACACTCTTATGTTGACAACGAACAAAAAAAAGCTGACAGTTTTCGACTGATTGAACTCATGCAAGAGTGGTCTGATTCTGAACCTAAAATGTGGGGGCCGAGTATTATTGGTTTTGGTAATTATCATTATAAATACGCAAGCGGACACGAAGGAGATGCCCCAGTTCTTGGATTTTCACCAAGAAAACCAGCACTGACACTTTATGTATATTCTGACACAGAA
>CAZTGZ010000031.1:0-18989 GCA_964613385.1 uncultured Chitinophagaceae bacterium | reverse complement strand
TCAGACATCAACATATCTGTATTAAAAGAACTTTGCTTTGAATCAATTATATATATCAGCGAGCACCACGAATGTTCTTGCAACTTAAAATAGAAAATCCACCATGAAAAAATTTATCGTCTTAAAATTAATCGGACTTGCACTACTGACGATGATACTCTTGGTTATTATTTCATTCATTGAAGTTGCGATTTATTCTTATCTGATAAATCCCGGTCAAGAACAAAGCGTTTATGACACACACGCTAATTTATCTGCCCCTTATATTTCAGGTATTTTCGGGTTTATCGTTTTCTTTCTTGTTGCAATGTACTGGAAGAAAAGAGAATACCCGAATGTATTCAAATTGGCCATGCTTTATCCCATCATTTACGTTCTATTGGAAATTATTATTATAACAGCTTCCGGTGTCAAATGGTCTGACTTCATTTTAATTTTTGCCATTGCCAATACGGCAAAATTTCTTGGAAGCTACCTAGGTTATCAACTAACTAAAAGACAACAGAATAAAAAAAATCCTTCAGCCTGAGATGTGTTTATTTATAACCCAAATACAGTATCATTTGAGAAAGATACCTTGCTCAGCAAATTCGAACATTTTGATTACAATTTAATCAATAAAACACTCATAGGATATTATAACATCAGAACCGATGAAAAAACCCGTCAATCATTCTATTATCGATGGAGTTTCGCAGAAAATAAAATGGTATTGTTCCAAGAAATGGTTTGTTACTCCAAATTTTCGCATAGCGAAAACTACAAATGTGTGGTAAGGAAATTGATATATGGTAATTGGATAGATTAGAAACATTTGGAACAGAGTGATATTGACTCTCCCGGATCTATTGAATATTTAATTCCAAGTTATTTGAAATCAGATTCACATCGTATGAGTGACCAGCTAAATGTTCGTTTCCCGTGTTTCATGCTACGGTTTATCATTCATTTATCTGTATTATATTATAAAATGCGATTTCACTTTTTAAATGATGTCATTTTTTATATTACTAAACATAATCACTATATGAGGCACTTTATTTTGTAAAATAAAAATATACAAGTGATCATTTTCGAGTCTCAAATCCCAAAAACCTATAAGCGAATAAATCACCTGAAAATCTTATCTATCGAATGACTTTTCTAAAAGAAATTTGATATAATTAGCTGAATATGACCGCGAATCATAAATGAGTTGATTTTTACTCAATAATTTTGAATTCGTTTTGATGCCAACAATCAACACTTGCATAGACCAACGTTTATGTAGAGATAAATTGTATCCATTTGCTCAATTTATCTTTAAGAATAATTGCATTTATACGTTTCAGATAATCCCTGATATGTATCCTTCAATTATACCATTGTACCCACCAACATCTGTTTCGAACTTATCTTCAATGAAACGTATTTTCAACCCAAAATGCCAGTTTATTGAACACTGAATTAGCTTTACAAAAGAGTCTCAAAGAGGTTGCAGATTATAAATATGCGCTTGATGAAAGTTGTATTGTTGCCGTTACCGACCATAAAGGAATAATCAAACACGCGAATGACAACTTCTGTCGGATATCTAAATATTCCAGAGAAGAACTTATCGGTAAAGACCATCGAATCATTAATTCCGGGCACCACAGCAAAGACTTTATCAAAAATATCTGGACAACGATTGCCAACGGTAGAATTTGGAGAGGAGAAATTAAGAACAAAGCCAAGGATGGTACTTTTTATTGGGTGGATACAACCATAGTTCCCTTTTTGAATGAATTAGGTAAGCCATACCAATACATCGCCATCAGAGCCGATATCACCGGTAAGAAAATAGCCGAAGAAGAGAATCTTAAATTAAACGAAGACCTTGAATTAAAAGTTAAACAACGAACCGAAGAAATGGAAGCCTTTTCTTATTCTATTTCACACGACCTCCGGGCTCCTCTGCGTGCCGTGAACGGTTATGCCCGGATATTGGAAGAAGATTATGAATGGCAATTGGATGAGGAAGGAAAAAGATTATTACATGTTATTCAGGATAATGCCAAAAGAATGGGCATTTTAATTGATGATTTGCTGGCATTTTCCAGATTGGGAAAAAAGCCGGTCAATAAATCTTTGACCAATATGAAGTTAATTGTTGAAAGCATATGGGTTGATTTAAGTAGAAGTTATCAAACGGAGCCCAAAATCAAAATTTTAAAGCTCCTTCCAACCATGGCCGACCAACCCCTTATAACCCAGGTTTGGACAAATCTCATCTCCAATGCACTCAAATATTCGAGTAAAGCCATTCATCCGATGATCACCATTAGTTCAAGAAAAAAAGGCGATCAGATTATTTACAAAATTTCAGATAACGGCGCAGGATTTGACATGCAGTATGCGCATAAATTATTTGGAGTATTTCAACGGCTTCATGCTCCGGACGAGTTCGAAGGTACCGGAGTTGGGTTGGCTATCGTTCATCGAATTATCACCAAACACAATGGAAAAATATGGGCTGAATCTGAGGTTGGCCATGGAGCTACATTTTACTTTAGTTTACCTGCATAAATAAGTATATAAAAGATGGAAAATTCAGAGTTAGAAATATTATTGATAGAAGACAATCCAAGTGATGCCGAATTAGCCATTCGCGCCCTTCGTAAAAATAACATCGCAAATCACATCACCCATATAAAAGATGGTGCTGAAGCTTTGGAATTTTTATTTGGGACCGGGCGATATGCCGAAAGAAATATACAGCAAAAGCCAAAGGTGATATTGTTGGATCTAAAAATGCCAAAAGTAAACGGAATAGAGGTCCTGGAGAAAATTAAGTCCAACGAACAAACCCGACAAATTCCCGTTGTGGTCCTTACATCTTCTAAAGAGCATCCGGACGTTGAAAAATCGTATCACTTGGGGGCGAACAGCTATATTGTAAAACCGGTTGATTTTGAGAGCTTTCGAAAAATTGTGAATGAATTGGGCATTTATTGGCTCATGTTAAACCAACCCCCAATTTGATTTCGGCTGATGTCTGCTAAAATTAAAATATTACATCTTGAAGATCTGGACACCGATGCAGAGCTGATTGAAAGAGAAATTAAACGCTCCGGAATTGAATATGAAATTCAGGTTGTTTCGAGCCGTGAGGACTACGAACTGAGCATAGGCCAATTTGAACCCGACATTGTTTTATCTGATCATTCCGTTCCTTCCTTTGATTCGATCAGAGCGTTGATGACTTTGAAGGAAAAATCCCCCTTGACTCCATTCATTCTGGTTACCGCGACCATTTCTGAAGAGTTTGCAGTGGATGTTATGAGATTAGGCGCATCTGACTATGTATTTAAAGATCGTTTACAGCGTCTACCGAACGCGATTAACAATTCATTTGAGAAGCGACAATTGTTGCTAACTCAAAAAAAATTTTTAGAGGATTTAATCAGAAATCAGGACAGACTGAATGAGGCCCAATCCATAGCAGGATTTGGCAATTGGGAAATTGATTTTACTACCCAGGAGCAAACCTGGTCAAAAGAACTATTTCATATATATGGAATTCAGGAGCAAGACGTGGTTCCGAGTACTGAATTGTTCTTGTCTTTTATGCATCCCGATGACCTGGAATTTACCAAAAATGAGGTTCAACGGGTTTTTGACACCTTAATTCCTTCATCTTTCGATTTTCGATTCATCCGCAATGATGGAACGTTGAGATACGGACATGCGATTGCACGGTTTGAATTTAACGAAGAAAAGAAGCCACTGCGCATTTATGGGGTCGTAATTGATATAACCGAAAGAAAGCTGGCTGAAGAAGAACGCGACCTGATGATTGCGGATTTAATCCAAAAAAACAGAGATCTTGAACAATTCGCCTACATCATCTCACATAATCTGCGGGCTCCTACGGCTAATATTTTAGGGATCACAGAGAATTTACAGGATCCAGAATTAACACAATCAGAAAGAGACTTATTTATTAAGGATCTCTCCACTTCGGTTACGAGATTAGACATGATCATTAAAGATATCAATGACATCTTACAGGTCAAAAGAGAAATCAACGACAAAAAAGAGTGGATAAATCTGACAGACCTATTGAATGACATTTTTATTTTGATTAAAAACTTAATTGACCAACATCAGGTTAAACTGATTTTAGATTTCACTGAAATCAACACAATATTTTCATTGCGCGGTTATCTACATAGTGTTTTTTATAATCTGGTAAGCAACAGCATCAAATACCGAAAACCTGACATCTGGCCTTGTATCGAAATAAATAGCAAATTGATCAACAATAAAATTTGCATTTATTATAAAGACAATGGACTCGGAATTGATTTAAATAAGAATGCCAACAAAATTTTCGGGTTATACAAAAGATTTCATGACCATGTTGAAGGAAAAGGAATGGGATTATTTATGGTAAAAACACAAATTGAATCGCTGGGAGGCCATATTGAAGTTAAAAGTGAAATGGGAAAAGGATTAGAATACGTTTTAGAATTTCCGCAGTCATGAATGAGCAACAAGTTATATTTCTGTTGATAGATGATGACCCCATCAACAACATGATCAGTAAAAGAATTATTCATAAAACATTGGGAAACCCTTTAGTGATAGAATTCACGAAACCGGAGGAAGGTTTAGATTACATTAAAAACATCAAAATTGACCCGAACCATGGTCACTTTATCTTGTTGCTCGACATCAATATGCCTGTTTTAAATGGATGGGAAGTTTTAGATGAGTTTGAAAAGTGTGATACAGACATTAAGAATCTCTTCACCATTTATATTCTTTCCTCTTCTGTAGATCCCAGGGATTCACAATTAGCCTCAGACCATTTCAGGGTGACAGATTTTATTGAGAAACCCCTGAATTCTAACACTTGCGCGCATTTATTTTTAAACACAAATTTGTGAAAGAACACTGAAGAATCGGATCAATAGCCGGGGTTTACAACGCTATTTTTCTAATAGACAACTGCCATACAAGGAAGTAAGATATTTTAGATATCCTTCGCTCCTACCCAGGTTCCGCTGATCATAAATGACGGATTCTCCCAAGTCCCACTGGCCGAGGTACCACCACTACCCTGCCCATCAAAATTTATGGTGTCTCCACTCACAATAATCAGCGCATCAAATTTTCCATTGTTATCAATGCTTCCTGTAAGTGGATAGGACTGCTTGCTGTTTTCTGAATACATTTCTCCCACGAATTTTCCATTTTTATCGGCAATCATATCCCATGTTCCTGAATCATCGCCTGAAAAAGTACCCTGCCAGGTGCCCATATAGGCATGATTGGTAATTTGAGGATCTGGTGTTGTTGAGGCCTCATCTTTGCAAGAGGTTGTGACTCCCGCAATTGAAGTCATTAACAACGCTAACATTTTGATAGTTTTCATACTATTTTTATTAAATTATCGTAAATAACATTCAATATTAAACAAAATAAATAACCATTTGTAATTAACCTTCATTCAGTTTTATATTATCTTACTTTCCGGAAATAATCCGCTTACGAAATAGACTCGATCGGTATTAACTTGCTAAAAATTGTTACGATGAATATAAATCCCTTTCACCCAATTGAAATCAGGCACATATCCCTGATTGGCGCATATATGAGCATTATCTTGTTTAGTTGCAATCCCAGCCCCAATCAAAATGTTGCCGGCGGACCCTGCGGATACCAAAGCGACACCACACCGGCAACCATTATTGACATCTATCCTACCAATCAGGATTCCAGCTACTTTGAAGTGGTTTTTGCAGTACTTAAATTCGAACAGCCTGATACGCTTTATTATAGCAATGAGTTCAGCGGATATGCCAAAAAATCAGAACTTGACTCCTTGAAAATGGATATTGGGAACAAATATATTTATGAGCATCGTACCATTACGAGTGGGCATTGCAGCCCGGATATCCATTCCCTGATATTGAAAAAACTTGACTGACCCCCATATTCTATTACCACCCATCTTTTAAATTCTTAGTTTCCTTTTTTATTTTCGAATCATGAAAACAACCATTTCCTTTATATTCGGATTGCTCCTAACAGGTATTTCCCAAGGCCAGCAGTTAGATTGGGCATATAGTATTAAAGACAATTCGGTTCAAAACAGTGCGAATGCCATTGCAAGTAATGGCAGGTTTTGCGTTATAAATGCCAGCGTGAAACAAAACATTAGTTATGATTTCAAAGAAGGTAATACTACCTATAATGGCACTTCACATGTTGTAGCCATGTACAACCACAACGGAGAGATTCAATGGGTAAAAGAACATCCCGGAGGTGGAAATCTATATAGAACCCGTATTCTATCGATTGACAATTCAGATCAGGTATTTGCATGTGGTCGATTTTCAGGATCCATCGACTTTGATCCGGGCACAGGAACTCAAATGGTAACGGTCGGTTCAGGATCGGTTTATATTCAGAAACTCAACAAAGATGGAGAATTGGTTTGGGTTGGTCATACCAGTATTGACGGTGAACCCGTAAAAATGGGCTTTAAGCGTAATGGAAATATTGTGGTGATTGGCAGAACACAAGATTCATCTACCGCAATTTTAAAAGGTGGAGCTACCAGTAAAATTGATAAAGGCGTTTTTGTGGTTGAATTCGCCGGTAATGGTGATGTCTTATATGCTTATAGTATACCTACACCTACTTCATTCAATAATAACCTGGGCCTGGCCATTGATGCTTCAGATTGCGTATACATTGGTGCGTCCATAGATGGAATATTCAATCTGGATCTGAAATCCAAAAATCTCCCGGACACCTCGCACTCAGGATATGATGCTGTATTGGTGAAATACACATCGGATTACAACTATGTCTGGCACAAAGTATTCGGAGACAAACCTACTTCAGCTCCCGATGGATGGGACGTAATTAATCACCTGAGTATCGGTTCGGATGGAAAATTGTACGCTGCCGGTTGGTTTACATGGACCTCAGATTTTGACCCGGACCAAAATCCCGGTGTTTGGGTTAAAACTGCTGCAACCGGCTCACAATCGCCGGATGGATTTTTAATTCAGTACGACACCAGCGGAAGCATCCAATGGATACAAGAAGCCGGCGGACATCCATCCATTTCAGGAAATGCAGATGTAAACTTTCTGGATATGGTCATTTCCGGCGATCAAATCGTACTTATTGGCTCTTTGAATGGTGGCGCTGATTTCGATGGTTCTGCAAACGATTCCATACTTCGGACCATCGACAACGGGTTAGGTATATGCCTGGTTCGTTATACCAAAACCGGCGCATTTGGTGGAGCCTGGCTGCTCGATGGCAACCTGGCCAACGAATATGCCACTGGTATAGAAATTTTAGATGATGGCATCGTCGCCTATGGAACATTTCAAAAGAAATTAGATGCGGATCTCTCGAAAGATGTATATTTTCTCCAAACAGATTCCACCGGACCCTATTATTTTGCAGATAATGACTTATTCCTGATCCGGTATGATTTCGCTTTCGAACAGAGCTCAGGAACAAAAACACATATCAAACCATTAAACGTTTATCCAAATCCATCAACCGGAATGCTGTATTTTAATTATGCTCAAAAGCCTGAAAAAGTGGAGCTTTGCGACCTGAACGGAAGAGTTATATGCATTCATTTAAATCCGGAAAGTAATAGTTTGAATGTCAATCATATACCTCAGGGTGTTTATTATTTAAATGTATATTCCAATGGTGAAGTTCATAAAGGTAAAGTGGTTATTCAGCGGTAAAAACTCAAAGATTTAATAAAACAGAAGACCAGTAATATCATGATGACCAAAAGTGCAGATGAGTATTTTGTTGTCGGATGCATGCGATGCAACCTGGGCGGAACACCGCGATGCAAGGTGCATCAATGGATAGATCCGTTACTTTTGCTGCGCGGTATCATTCATGAAACCGGACTCAAAGAAGAATGCAAATGGGGCGTACCCTGCTATACGTTGAATGGCAAAAATATATTGATGCTCAGCGCCTTCAAAGATTATTGCTTCGTCAGTTTCTTTAAAGGCGCATTGCTTTCTGATCCGGATGCCTTGTTATCGAGCCCAGGAGAAAATTCACAGCATACCAAACTATATAAATTTACAACGGGACTGGAAGTACTGGATCATAAAGAAAACCTGCTCTCATTTATACAGCAGGCTATAAACATTGAGAAATCAGGACTGAAAGTGGAGACGATTCCAAATCCGGAGCCGGTACCTGAAGAACTTATGACACGAATGGAAGAAATACCGGCTTTGAAGCAATCATTTTATCAACTTACTCCCGGTAAACAAAGAGGTTATAAAATTTACATATCACAAGCCAAACAGAGTATTTCAAGAATGAAGCGGGTAGATCAATGCATTCCTAAGATATTGAATGGCGAGGGATTTCATGACAAATACAAAGGGCAAAAATAAATTAGCCCGTAGTGTTCTATCAGACAGTGCCAACTTCCATGAGCTCTTGAATTTTTGTCAGAAGTTTTGATATCCAAAATCTGATTAAATTAGCACATTTAATTACTCCGTCAGAATCAATTAAATGTATATAAAGAGACAATACGGCTTCTGGATGACCCTGAATTGGTCTAAGAAACCATTTATTTACGGAAGCATTTATGGTTTAATCATCACCTTGTTTAATGAGTTTTCTCCTTATGTGATTTTTATTCCCTGGGGTCCGTTAGGAGTAATTGGTGTAGCTGTAGCATTTTATCTGGGTTTTAAGAACAACAGTTCATACGACAGAACCTGGGAAGCACGTAAAATTTGGGGTGCCATTGTCAATCACAGCCGCTCATTTGCAGCATCGGTGCATGCCTTTGTGCAAGGCGAAGGTGCCACGGACATCAAAAGAGAGCTCATTTACAGACATTTAGCCTGGATTACGGCCTTAAGACATCAGTTGAGACTGAGTAGATCATGGGAACATGTTGAAGACAGAATCCGTGGCTTGTACGTTCCCAATGTGTGTGAAGACTACCACCACAAACTCAATCAGGAATTGAAGCCATTCTTATCAGAGCAAGATATGTCGGCCATAGAAGGAAAGAGCAACAAGGCCACACAACTGTTGAAGATTCAGAGTCAGAGATTACAGGAATTAAGAGACCAGGGCTACTATGAGGATTTCAGGCACATGGAACTCAGTCGTTTTATTGAAATGTGTTATACCGATCAGGGCATGTGCGAACGTATAAAGAACTTCCCGTTTCCCAGGCAGTATGCTTCTGTGGCATTGTGGATTACAGTAATTTTTTCTGTTTTTGTGCCTTTTGGTTTGTTTGATGTCATGGAAGAAAAATCACTTTGGAAATTAATTAGTGTTCCATTTTTATCCGGATTATTGATTTGGGTATTTTTTCTCATGGAAAAGATTGGTGATTATTCGGAGAACCCTTTTGAAGGAACTTATAACGATGTTCCCATAACCTCCATTTCAAGAGCTATAGAGATTGATTTGAGGGAAATGTTGAATGACAGTGATATTCCACCCCCGATTACAGATGTAAATGGTTTTTTAATGTAATCAATACGATATGAAAAGACTACCTTTTTCATTCTTCCTGATATTTGGGTTGTTATGGTTTACCAAACCGGTTTATGCTCAGTTGCATCAATGGTCATTTGCATTGGGGAAGTCACAGTTAACGCGTCCGATGGATATTGAAACCGATGCACAGGGCAATGTAATTGTAACAGGCATACTTTCGGATTCGTTGGATTTGGATCCCGGGGCAGGCGTTCATGCGGTTCCCGGCGCGGCTGGTGCTTTTTTAGCAAAATACAACGCTCAGGGTCAATTTATTTGGGGTTATAGTTATGAAAACTATGCAACCGGATTTATCACTCCCATGGAAATTGCCATCCATTCAAATGGCGAAATTTTAGTTTGCGGCTTTATTACGAATGATTCTGTAGATCTCGACTTCGGTTCTGGAATTCACAGAGTACCGGGCAACATTCAGACAGGGTTTGTTGCCAAATACAATGCAAATGGTCAATATATGTGGGGATTCAGTTTATATAATCCCAATGCGGATCCATTTTACGCATCCAGCATAATCCGTGACATTGAAACAGGCCCGGATGGCAGCTTTTATATCTCAGGCTCTTTTCACAGTTCTATTGATTTTGACCCCGGCTCCGGTACGTCATATTTAAATTCAATGGACCATCACGATTTGTTTCTGGCGAAATATAATGTTGCAGGGCAACTTATCTGGAAACAGCAAATTGGAGGAGGTGGTGGCGACGAACATGCACATACCCTTCATCTGGACGATTCCAGTCATTTATATATTGGAGGCTCTTTTTACGGAGTGTTGGATGTGGATCCGGGTCCAGCTACATTTACTCAGGGATTTGGATTTGTAAATACCGGTTTCTTTTGTCAATATGATACAGCCGGCCAATTCCAATGGTCCAAGGTTTTTAAACCTTCCAACAACGGAATCAACAACAACACCATTGATATTACTACGGATCAGAGTGGAAACGTCTATGTAACCGGCAATTTCCATCAAAATACGGATTTTGATCCATATGGAATGAATGTAGTGATGACTTCGAATTCAGTTTCTACGTTCTTGCTAAAGTACCAATCAAGCGGGCAATATGTCTGGGGATTTCCAATCGAAGGCTCTGCTTTCGGAGTGCTTCCTTCTGAAATAGCCATCACACCTGCCCTTCCACTTCCTCCTATTGTACCCGGAAATATACAAGTTCTTGTATTAACCGGAACGATGGGTGGTCCGGTGGATTTCGCCCCGGGTGCTGGTCAATTTATAATACCGGCGAAAGGAAATCAGGATGCATTCGTTGCCTTATACACCACGGATTCCATTCCAATATGCGCCTATTCCATCGCGGCAAACAGTCCTAATTTCCAAATGGGACGAGGGGTTTCGACTTTGAGCAATGGGAATTTCGTCGTTACCGGGGAATTCGGTCAGGGAAGTGCCGATGTGGATCCAATATTTGGAAATCAAATACTTCAAAGTCAAGGATTTACGGATGCTTATGTAGTAAAATATGCATTGGACACTTTAGGATATTGTGCCTTTGGATTGCCAACCGGTATAGAAGCGCCATCCGTTTCGAGTTTATCGCTTCATCCCAATCCCGCCCATCAAAGTGTCACCTTGAGTTTTCCTTCAAAATCTCCGTGTAAAATATTGATTTACAATACATTCGGACAGCAAGTAATGGAAACTACTTTGCGCAACGGAGAATCCGTTGATACCGGTGGCTGGACTTCCGGTGTGTATTATGTGATCGTAAATGATGATAAAGCATCCTATTCATGTCGACTATTGAAAAATTAATGCCTTTTATTAAAAAGTTATTGTATTTAGTTTTGTTTGGTATCCCATGTTCGGGCTCGGCTCAAAACCGGAATCTTGGCACCTGGCAACAAGTTCAGATGCGCATAGGCCTGGATTCGCAGTGGTCTGTATTCAGTGAAGCTCAGCTGAGATCATTGAAGCTATTTGACCACTTCCATTACTATGAAGCCAAAGCAGGCATACAATATCAGGCCAATAAACAGTTGAAAATTACACTGGGAGGAGGAATGTATGATACATATGCCGAAGGAGGCAACTTTGTTACGCCCAAAAACAAAGATGAAATTCGCATTTGGCCCCAGATAAGTCTGCAAAGCAAATTAGGTATATGTAAAATTGAGCATAGATATAGAACTGAATTCAGATTTTCTAATCTGGGTTATCTGTTCAGAACCCGCTACAAACTGGGATTATATATTCCTCTTGTAAACAAATCCCCGGAAAATCACTTAATAACTTTGTTGTTAGGAGATGAAATTTTCTTTGGAAATCGGGCTCCATATTTTGAAAGAAACCGGGTGACCGCAGATATTCACTATCATCTAACCGAACACTGTAACCTGCTTTTAGGGTTCGTTCATCAATTTGACTATAAAATTCTCGATGAAACCGGTAGGGACATGATTCAATTCGGTGTCATATTCGATTGGCCATATAAGTCCGCATATAAACTCTTACCGGCAGAACAGGAAGACATTAATTGAATAAATACATTTGGTATAGGCTGAATTGCAGTTGGGATGATTATTTTTGAAAAGATTGAAATAGCCAATGACTACTGCGGTTTTATTCACCTTTTGTGCCCTTTTATTATTCGCTTATATTTTTGATGTAACTGCGGCCAAAACCAGAATTCCCAGTGTTGTTCTGCTTTTGTTATTAGGATTTTCCGTTCAGCAAGCCACACGATTTATCGGGCTCGAACTACCTGATTTTCGTCCATTTCTACCCATCTTGGGAACCATAGGTCTAATACTGATTGTGCTGGAAGGATCCCTGGAGGTAGATTTAAATCGAAATAAATTTGGGATTATTAAACAGTCTTTATTGGGCGCCATCATTCCAATGTTTATTCTGGCCTTTGGGATTTCAGGAATCATTTATTGGATAGAGCCTTACTCATTTAAGACCGCCTTCACCAATGTTGTTCCACTCTGTGTCATCAGCAGTGCCATAGCCATTCCCAGCGCAAGGTTTTTTCATCCCAATCAAAAAGAATTCGTTATTTACGAAAGCAGTGTTTCCGATATTTTAGGTGTACTCATTTTTAACTTCGTTACTGTAAATGCAGTCATCGACTTCTTTGCTTTTCTTCAATTCGGTTGGCAACTCATCTTAATCACCTTGATTTCATTTGGTGCCACTATTGTGCTGGCATTGTTATTAAGTAAGATAAAGCATCATGTAAAATATTTGCCGATTATTTTAATCATGATACTTGTTTACACCATAACCAAACAAATTCATCTGCCAGGCTTAATTTTCATACTTATCTTTGGATTATTCATCCGAAATATTGACGAACTGAAGCAATTCAAAATTATTGAGAGATTTAAGCCCGAGGTATTGAAACGTGAAGTGAAGAAGTTTCATGAACTCACTGCAGAAGCCACTTTTTTAGTGCGATCGCTATTTTTCCTGTTATTTGGGTTTCTCATAGAGGTTGAAGATGTGCTCAATACACAAACCCTGATATGGGCAGGAGGAATAACGGCTGCAATTTTTATCATCCGAGCAGTGCAATTATATTTTTCAGAATTTAAAATTTCACCTTTGCTTTTTGTCGCTCCCCGGGGATTAATTAATATTCTGTTATTGCTGTCGATTGAATCACAAGACAGAATTCCTTTGATTAACGAATCTTTATTGATACAGATCATCATCTTAACAGCTTTGGTCATGATGTTTGGATTACTAAATGTGAAACCTTATCGGCATCATCCTTCCTCCCACTGAGCATTTCCAAACTAAAATCGTCTTAAAAAAAATGAATTTGCTCGAATTCAATGAGACTTGATGTACAACGTGCTTAAAATTGTGCCTATTCCATTATTTTTACCTCATCAATATGGATGCCTATCTACAAGAGTTACTTAAAATTAACCCGGTATGGCTTGCTTTAGGAGCGACGCTATTTACCTGGGCAGTTACCGCATTGGGAGCAGCATTTGTATTCTTTTTTAAGACCATCAACCGAAAGATGCTCAATGCCATGCTGGGATTTTCTGCGGGAGTCATGATCGCTGCCAGTTTTTGGTCTTTACTCGCTCCGGCCATTGAAATGACGGAAGCCAAAGGTGAAACGGCCTGGATACCGGCGGTGGTAGGTTTTTTGGCAGGTGGCGGTTTTTTATTGTTGGTCGATCAGATTTTACCTCACGTGCATTTCAGGTATCCCCAGGATAAAAGCGAAGGATTGAAAACTTCCTGGGAGCGCAGTGTATTGCTGATCACGGCGATAACGTTGCACAATATTCCTGAAGGATTAGCCATTGGTGTCGCATTTGGCGCATTGTTTAATCAGGCAGACACAGCGGTATTAATGAGTGCCATCACCCTTGCCATTGGCATAGGACTTCAAAATTTTCCGGAAGGAGCAGCTGTTTCTATTCCACTCAGGCGCGAAGGTTTATCGAGAAGAAAGGCTTTCTTTTACGGCCAGCTATCCGCCATAGTTGAGCCCATTGCCGGCGTTATTGGTGCCTTGCTGGTTTCTTATATGACTCCCCTTCTGCCCTACGCACTTTCTTTTGCCGCCGGTGCCATGATTTTTGTAGTGGTCGAAGAAATCATTCCCGAATCTCAAACTGGCAACGAATCGGATTTTTCATCCATAGGTGCCATGTTAGGATTTTCAATTATGATGGTACTCGACGTAGGTCTGGGTTGATGGAATTTTCTACGCTGTTGTTGTGGCTGCATATTCTAACAGGTACAACCGGACTTAGCACGGGTTTGCTGAACCTCGTTTTAAAAAAAGGTACCAAACAGCACCGAATGATGGGAAATGTGTTCTTCTATGCTATGTGTCTGTGCAGTATTTCGGCTTTTTCAATCACCTTATATCATCCCAATGAATTATTGAGATTCATTTCCATGCTCACCCTTTATTTTGCCATCAGTGGTAAATTGGCCATACGCATTCATTCCAGACAGCTTTATCACAAGCTCAACGTAATCAGTTCCGGCGTTTTACTCTCATATGCATTTGTTTCCTTATTAATATCTTCTGATAGGGCTATTTTATATTTTTTCATAGCCATCGCTGCGTTCATGTTTTTTCTTGACCTGAGAAACTTTCAGAAAGATGCACCCAGAATTGTGCTACATCTTCAAAAGATGTGCAGTGCCTGTATCAGTTCTTTTACGGCTTTTTTGGTGGTTAATAAATGGCTTCAAAACCTTGACATCTATCCCTGGATTTTGTGGACACTGCCAACAATCATCTTAACACCCTGGATTATCTTCTGGTCGCGTAAAATGCGTTCAGATAGAATGGAAACGGTGCGTTGACAGCAATTCTTCCTTGCCGTTTAAGGAAACTCCTTCAATTTTAAGCATCATTTTTCCTTTAAAAATCGATTTATTCAAAAGAATCTGGTACTGATTGAATTGATCCGGACGAACAGGCACTTTGCGATCATCTACCTTTTTTTGATATTTAAACAAGCCAAGGAACCTCGATTCTTTGGTAAGCGTATACTTGATAAACGGGTAATGGTGTGCGAAATAATGAACCGATAAGGTGTTACGCAACGTATCATCCAGTGGAAAGGCCAATCCAGCTTCTTTGTAATTAAAATTGGGAGCAGTATGTGTAAAAATCTTCGCGAGGTATACGTTTGGAACCCCATATCCGTAACATGAATCCGGAAAAAGGCTGTGGCTTCCGCTCATTTTAATCGCTTGAATTACAGATTCCGGAAGCAACGACATCCCGCCCTGATACATGCAGGCAATGGCGCCGGTTAATACGGGTGCGGCATACGAAGTGCCGTTTCCCGGATAAAAAGTACCATATGATGAAGCAACCGTTGTTGCAAAACCCATTGCGCAGACATCGGGTTTGATTCTTCGGTCAGCGGTTGGTCCGCAAGAACTAAATGGGATATGGCTTCCATCTGAATCTACAGCTCCGATAGCCAAAACGGACGCCACATCCGACGGGAAGCTGATTTTTTTCCAGGCATCTTCACCGTCATTGCCACCCGAATTAACGATGAGCATACCTCTCGACGCAGCGATTTCAGCTGCCCTGCTGATCCAAGTTGTTTTTCCATCCAGCTGAGCATGGTTGTGGTTCATTTTTTCATCATCAAACGTTGTATAACCGAGCGATGAATTCACAATATCAACCCCTAAACTATCAGCCATTTCAACGGCCCGAATCCAATTCAATTCTTCAATCAAATATTCTGTTGCCGCCATTTCGGTCCGGAAAAGAAAGTAATTGGCATCCGGAGCTGTTCCTATCATTTGGTTCTCTGCCTTGGCAGCCATACAAGACAGCACATGCAAACCATGATCATCATCATCGTAAACATCGGCTTCATCGTCTACCAAATCAAGGGTCATCTTCACTCTTGACTCACTATATAAATGTTTAAAAGCGCTCAGTTTGTCGGCCTTAAAGAATCCGGCATCCACTACGGCAATGTTTACACCTTTTCCTGTATAACCCTGCTTGTGCATTTGTACGGCGCCCACCATGTGGTTCTGGGTGTAACTTTGTCCATAACCATCATTCACTTTTCCTTTCAATTTATATCCATCCGAGCTCCCCGTCATTTCGCTTTGCAATTCTTCAAAACTCTGGCCGGATGATCCCTTCATATAAGCTCTGTCAATATATCCCAGATAATGAACGGAAGCCACATAAAATTTGAGCTTTTGTCTATTGGCAGTTTCGGGATCCTTCACGCCAATCACAATGCCATTCAGCCATTTGGTCGCATATCTCACCTTTACACCTTCATTGGAAATATTCTGTATATACGTAGATGAAACAGGGTGATCAAATGAATCAATTTTGATTCCCATAGCCTTCCGTCGCTGCAAAGCTGCAGCACTCATATAGGCAGATGGATTCCCAACATCTACATAATTGAATCTTTTATCTTTAAACAGTATCAAATATTGGTATTCGCGCTGAAAGGTGTCTTTGGCCTGTACACTGGCGAATACGTTCAATTGAGTCAAAATCAGACTCATCAAAATCAATGTTCTCATTTATTGCGTAAAAATAGAACGAAACCTTTGTCCCGTGTGTATGATGAATCGATAGAATATGAACAATGTCGGATAAAGCTTAAGATCAATTGATAACAGAATACTTCACTTTCCTTCCATCGGCCTTGGTTTGCCCCAGGTCTTTATAGGTTATGTCTTCAATCTCCTGTTGTATCATTCCTTTGCCCGGAGCGTAATAGGCGGTATTATAGTCCACCCGAATCTGGTTGCGAATATCCCGTCTCAATACTTGCACCACATTCTGAAATACTACTGTGTCGGGTTTCAAAGAAAAACTAATGTTTTCATAAATATAATCAAGGCTCGTATTCGGATTAAACATATTGCCATTCCAACGTTTAAAGAGGGCGATTGGAAAACTCATTTCAACCACCGGGGCTCCTGACTCATGCGTAATTAATCTGGCTGAGTTTCGGCTGACAATGAAGTTCTTATCGTACTGCCAGGTCCTTCCTGTGTCTGAAGAAATCGATCGTACCATCCTCCGAATTTGTTCGGTTGTGTCGAGATTCAGTTTCTCCACTATCTCATACATCACCCAATAAGTAAAAGTATCGCCCAAGGGGTCAGAATTAAAAGAATTGTAAACAATTGAATCTACCCGATATATGAATTTCATACCGGAATCGAGCGGGCAATAAATAGCCCCATTTTTCTCATCCACGGGTGCGAGTGTATTTTTCTCACAAGCCAGCAACGAACATAAGGGTATGAATAACCACAGGTGTTTCATTGACACGAAGATACATTTCATCTAAATGATTTCCTTCAGTTATCATGCACAATCATGGCGGTATGACTATTATTGCAGTCATTATGATACTTGACGGCGTTTTAACATCAAAAGAAATTTCGGCCAAAATTCAGACTGAAGTAGAAGACATTATTGCAAAGGGAGGACGCAGGCCACATCTGGCAGCCATTTTAGTTGGGGAGGATGGTGCGAGTAAAACCTATATTGCCAGTAAAGAAAAGGCATGTAAAGCCAGTGGGTTTGATTCAACAATACTGAGATTGTCTCCTGAAATTAGTGAGGAACAACTGGTTGAAGAAGTGAGAAAAATCAATGCAGATCCGGGAATAGACGGTTTGATTGTTCAGCTTCCGCTTCCCAAACACATTTCTGAAGACACCATTATTGCCACCATAGACCCTTCCAAAGATGTAGATGGATTTCATACCATAAACACAGGCAGATTAACTTTGGGACAAGACACTTTTATTCCGGCAACCCCATACGGAATCATACAACTGATTGAGAAAAGTGGCATTGAAACTGCCGGGAAACACTGTGTAGTTATTGGCAGAAGCAATATTGTTGGCAGGCCGATGAGCATTCTGATGAGTTTAAATAAACCCTGGGGAAATTGCACCGTAACGCTTTGCCATAGTCGCACACCCGATTTGGCACATTTTACGCGCATGGCCGACATTTTAATAGTAGCACTTGGAAAAGCAGAGTTTGTTACCGGAGATATGGTAAAACCGGGTGCAGTAGTTATTGACGTAGGAATTACCCGGGTTCCTGATGAAAATAATCCCAAAGGATATTCCATAAAAGGCGATGTTCATTTTGAAAGTGCATCTGCGGTAGCCGGCTGGATTACTCCTGTCCCGGGCGGAGTAGGACCGATGACCATAGCCGGGCTTTTACAGAACACGCTGAAAGCATATCAAATCCATCACGCATGAGCCGTTTGCTTCCGGTTATGGAGCACTTTTACACGCTGCAGGGAGAAGGCGCATTTGCCGGACAGGCTGCCTATTTTATACGTCTGGGAGGTTGTGATGTCGGATGTGTATGGTGCGACGTGAAAGAAAGTTGGAACGCAGACAATCATCCCAAAATTGACGTTTGGGAACTGGCTGATGCAGCTGCATCTTTTCCATCCAGATTGGTGGTCATTACCGGCGGAGAACCTGCCATGTATGACCTGAGTGAATTGTGCAAGGCATTAAAATCACATAATTTTAGAATACATATAGAAACAAGTGGTGTGTATCCGTTGACGGGTCAAATTGACTGGATTACCTTTTCACCCAAAAAATTCAAAACTCCCTTGAATGAAGTGGCACAAAACGCACACGAATTAAAAGTGATCGTATTTAACAAATCTGACTTTGAATGGGCGATGAAATATCAGAATCTGGTGAATAAAGATTGTTTGTTATGGATACAACCTGAATGGGATAAACGGGAGTTGGTAACGGAGGATATGATCCACTTCATCCAAAGTAATCCCGCCTGGCGAATGTCTGTGCAAACGCATAAATATCTGAATATCCCATAAATTCGAGCATACTGAGGTATTAAATTGGTATTATCCCTCGCTTTATTCTAACATTGCGGCGAATTGTAAAAATATGGGAATGCAATGTG
>CAZTGZ010000030.1:8428-28309 GCA_964613385.1 uncultured Chitinophagaceae bacterium | reverse complement strand
TGATCACTGGTCAGGCTGAACTCCCTGGACATCAATTGATCGTTCAAAGGAGAATCAGGCATAATATCGTCTCCAAAATGACTCAACTGCTGAAAGAGTTTCGGCAAGGCATAAAATACTTTTCTGCCCTCTTCAATTCCCATGGCTCTGCGATAATAATTGGGTTTTCCTAATCCCTTTTCTTTGAAATACAGATTTGTATTCATTTCCGTTTCCTTGATAAAAAAGGACAGAGAATGCTCCCGGGTCCATTTATGGCTTTCCGGTATATAAGAAAACGGGCCCTGCTCTTTTTCAACCTCCGATACATACACCAGTGATTTCACATCATCGTAGTCATAATCATTGTGCATATAGGCGCAGGGAACGGTGGGAATATTACAATCGCTGTAACAATCTCTCCACCAAGTTTGCCTTTCAGTACTCAACTCGAGTCCGCAACCGGTAACCACCAGATTGCTGCCATAAAAAGCACTGGCTCCGGCCATAAAACCGGATTTATTCAAATTGTCTTCAATCAATCTCCAATGCCGGCTTCTTTTTGGTATGGCGATGTAATTTCTCCCGTGAGGATTCGATTTTTCCATCCTTTCAACTTCCTCACGATAAGGCGCGATGTCTTTGTTTATGGTGTCTATGACTTTTTGATCAATCCGACCTGTGGTGATTCCCTTTTCATTCAAATCGCCAAGAACCCTTTGTGCAGCTGTGGAAAGACCCGAAAAATGATTGCTCTTTTTTACGTTTTTATACAGACTCTGATCGGTTAATTTATGAATAAGGCCTTGTATGGAAGTAAGCATAATTTGCCTGGCATCCACATTAAAGGTATACTCATCCGAGATTACCCGGGTCAGGTTTTGCTCAATATATGGTGCCAATACCTGTTGGTAAAATGCGCGTATTTCATCATCGGAATAGGTCCTCTTTTCATCATCAAATGCCATTACTTTGGCATCAATTTCCTGAAAAACAGGTAAAAGTCGAGCGCTCAAATCATTCGGATCAGCATGTAAATTGCTAAAAGCCGGATGTTGGCTGTAGTCGATTACGGGAAATGCCGTCATGTCGTTGCAAATTAATCCGACGAAATTAATAAAATCCCGTTATCTGAACGTTTCAGGCCCTTGAAATTGACCAAAATCAGGGTTTGGTCGAATGTTATTATCTATTAAAAAGTATTTGATGATTTGAATCGCCGGGCAGAATATTTTTGCAAACCATGGGAGTCATCATCCGCCAAAGCTTTAAAGCCACCATTGTAAATTACATCGGGGTGATTCTGGGTGCATTTAATACCCTTTTCTTATTTCCACTAGTACTCACCTCTACAGAAATAGGACTGATTCGCCTGCTTTCAGATATTGCGCTTCTGTTCTCCAGTGTGGCACAATTCGGGATTAGCGTGAATATGATTAAGTTTTTCCCGGCATTTAAAAATGATGAGAAAAACCACCATGGATTTTTCTTTTTTACTTTACTGCAGCCCATCGTAGGATTCATAATAACCAGCTTAATGGTATTGCTGTTTAAAGACCAGATTCTATCCTATTACGCGGCCAATTCTCCATTAATTCTGGATTTCTTTAACTATATCTTTCCCTTTGCCCTGAGCATATTGTTTATGGTGTATCTGGAAACTACATCATCCCTGGTGAATCGAATTGCTGTTCCAAAATTCATTCGTGAAGTATTGATTCGCATTTTGGTCATCGGCTCCCTCTTTATTTATTATTTCGGCTGGATAGATTTTAATATGCTTGTGATTTCACAAGTATTAATTTATGTAGTAGCCGTCGTGGTGAACCTGTTCTACGCAAACCGCCTGATACCCATACGTCTTAAGCCGGATTTCAGTCTTTTTACGCCTGCTTTCACCCGTGATGTGGTTATTTACAGCTTGTTCACCGTTGTCGGGAGTTTGAGCAGCATCATTGTGGCAAAAATCGATACGATCATGATCGGATCTATGGAAGGTTTGGCCAATACCGGTATATATTCTATCTCTTTTTTTATTGCCTTATTCATAGAAACACCGCATCGGGCATTGATTACCATTGCCATGCCTATACTGTCGGAAGCCATTAACAAAAATGACTTTGTTAAAATCAAAGACATTTCTACCCGCACCTCCGTCAATCAATTTCTGATTGCATCCTTTCTTTTTCTTCTGATCATTGCCAATATTGATAATTTCTTTTCCATTATGCCACATGGCTCAGAATATGCTGCCGGAAAGTTTGTGGTGATATTTATAGGTATTACAAAACTTATTGAAATGATTTCAGGGTTAAATAGTCCGCTAATAGGTTTCAGGCATTATAAATTCGGGTTGTTTATAACGCTGCTTATTTCTGTGCTGATGATCGTTACAAACCTGTATTTTATCCCTAAATACAGCATTACCGGTGCTGCTATTGCCACGTTAATTTCAACATTCATCGTTCATTTGCTCATGCATCTTTTTGTGATTTATCGTATGAAATTCTCTCCGGTAAACAAAGAAGTGCTGATGAATATTGCCATGTTGGGGCTTTTACTCGGGCTCAATTATTTGATTCCATTTCTTCAGAATGTGTGGTTAGATATTTTGATTCGAAGCAGTATTCTGGGTATTTTCTTTCTTTTTGGAACTTATCAATTGAAGCTTTCAAAAGACTTGAATGAGCTCATCGATACCAGACTGTTAAAAAAAGGTCAATCATAATGGTGCTTGCTTCCTATATTTGAAGCCTCCCTGATATAATTTATGAACTTCAGAGATTTTAAAAACCGTATTCTCTTCAATTTCTGGCATTTTAAAAATGACTGTTATTCGCAGGAAGGAGAAGACATGATTGTAAAAAGATATTTTGAAGGTGAAACACCTAAGGGAAGATTCTTTGTGGACGTTGGCGCTCATCACCCCAAGAGATTTTCGAACACCTATAGATTTTATCGACAGGGATGGTCAGGAATAAACATTGACGCAACTCCCGGTAGCATGAAGTTGTTCAATATCTGGCGAAAAAATGATATCAATCTGGAGATTGGCGTTTCGGGCAAACAGGAAACCCTGACTTTTTATATGTTCAATGACCCCGCGTTGAACGGATTTCACCAAAATCTAAGTGAAGAACGCGAAGGGAAACGCTATTACGTGACCCGTAAAGTTGAGATTCCTACCTTTCCGTTAAGCATGATTTTGGATCAGCACTTACCGGCGGGACAATGGATAGATTTCATGAGCATTGATGTGGAAGGCAAAGATTTAGAGGTGCTTCGATCCAATGACTGGGAACGATATCGCCCGACCTTGCTCTTGGTAGAAAGCTTGTCTAACAGTTTTGAAGTGCTGAAGGATTTGGAAAGTCATCAATATTTGACTTCCATTGATTACGTCCTTTACGCAAAAACCGTGAATACCCTGATATACAAAGATCAAAGGAGTTGATGAAAACGGCTCCGGTAATATTGTTCGTTTACCAAAGGCCGGTTCATAGCCTGATGACAATTGCCGCACTCAGCCAAAATGCCGGGGCAGAAGAAACGGATTTAATCATTTATTCAGATGCTCCGAAAAATTCTGAAGCGGAGGAAGGTGTTCAGTTTGTAAGAGCATTAAAGAACAAGGTGCGCGGATTTAAATCTGTAACATGGATAGAAAAAACTTCCAATGAAGGATTGAGCCGATCGATTACCGAGGGAGTAAAGGAACAGGTAGCGAAGTTTGAAAAGGTCATCGTACTGGAAGACGACATGGTTACTTCCCCGATGTTTTTGAGCTACATGAACAAGGCTTTAGACACCTATGCCTTCAATGAAGAAGTGATCAGCATACATGGCTATAACTACCCGATTAAAGACAAGTTGCCGGAAAGTTATTTTTTAAGGGGAGCCGATTGCTGGGGATGGGCAACCTGGAAACGGGGATGGGATTTATATGAACCGGATGGAAAAAAGCTCATGTCTTTACTTGAAAAAAGTGGTGAAAAGAAAGAATTCGATTTCGGCGGATATTATGGTTACAGCAAAATGCTCGAAAAGCAAATTTCGGGCGAAAACGATTCTTGGGCGATTCGATTTTACGCTTCCGCTTTTCTGCAAAACAAGCTCACTTTATATCCCGGGAAATCGCTGGTACAAAATATTGGCCTCGACTCAAGCGGGACTCATAGCGGAACAGATAGACAATATATCCATGAAAGTCTCTTGATGAAAATGCCGGCGTTTCCATCTGAGATAAAACCTGATCCTGTTGCTTTTGACGCTGTCTGTCATTTCTTTAAAGATCAACAATCGTGGCTCAAAAAACTATATACCCCATTTAACAGATAAAATGCCTTTGATAGATCAGCTTAGCCATTGGCTTAAACGCAAAAGTCTTCAGATTAAACCCTATGGATTCAGGGGTGATTTCAACAGTTGGCAGGAGGCAAAATCACATTGTAAGGGATACGATGACACTAAAATTTTACAACAAGTGTTGAGCGCAACCCGCGATGTTATCGAAGGTAAAGCAGCTTACGAAAGAGATGGCGTCGCATTCACCGAACCTTCCTATGATTGGTTCATGCTGAGTTGCTTGTTTTATGTGCAAAATCAGCAAAAAACACTCCATGTCATTGACTTTGGAGGTGCCTTGGGAAGCATATATTTTCAACACAAAAATCTGATTAAAGATATTCCACATTTACATTGGATGGTGGTGGAACAGGCTTCATTCGTTGAAACAGGGAAAAAAGAAATTGCAAACGGACAATTGGATTTTTTTCCAACCATGAAAGAAGCCTCTCAGGCACATGCTGCAGACTTGATTCTGTTCAGATGTGTGTTGCCGTATCTGGAGTTTCCCTATCAAATTCTTGAAGAAGCAAAGTCACTTTGTCCTGCCTTTATCATGATAGATAAGAATCCCTTTATCGAAGGAAAAGATCGAATCTGCATACAAAAAGTACCAACTTCCATTATTGATTCGTCTTATCCCGCATGGTTCTTTAACAAACAAAAAATGCTTGAATTTATGAGCGATAATTATGAACCTGTTATGGAACAAAAAGAACAGGATATGGTGAACATCCCCAGCTCCTATGACGGCATTTTATTTAGAAGGAAGTAAATTTGAAGACCGTGTCTCTGATTCAGAAATTTAAAAATTTTAAAAAGAAAAATGACTTTCAGCCCGGAGGGTTGGCCATTATTTTTAATCCTTTCTTTTTTGCTCGTCGCGGATTGTTTAGACATATCAGGGACCTGGCTCCTTCTTTGAAAGGCCGGCTACTCGATGTTGGGTGTGGTAGCAAGCCCTATCGCAATTTATTTACTGTTGACTCGTACACAGGCATGGATATTGAACAAAGTGGCCATAGTCATGAAAATGAGGACATCGATATTTATTATGATGGCCATACATTTCCATTCGAAGCCAACCATTTTGACAGTATTTTGTGCAATCAGGTGTTTGAACATGTATTTAACCCTGAGGAATTCCTTTCCGAATTAAGCCGAGTACTGAAAAGTGGAGGAAATTTATTGTTATCGGTTCCCTTTGCGTGGGATGAGCATGAACAACCTTACGATTACGCGCGTTATTCTTCATTTGCGCTGAAATTTTTGCTCGAAAAACACGGATTTGAGGTGATTAAACAGGTAAAAAGTGTCAACGATTTGCGCGCGGTAGTTCAATTGTTTGACATGTTCATTTTCAAGAAATTTGGAGGTGGAAACAAGTATCAAAGACTACTGCTGACTTTCTTAATCATAGCTCCCGTTAATTTACTTACCAGCCTGATTTCGTTGATCCCACTCAGAAATGACGATCTTTACCTCGACAATATTATCCTCGCCAGAAAAAATTGAATACGGTCTTCTGCACATTATTTAATTCGAGATATCTCACCCGCGGACTTGCCATGTACAAAAGTCTGAGAGGTGTTTGTCCGGATGCCCGTTTATATGTGTTTGCCTTTGATGACGTTACCTATAACTATCTGCTGCAATTGGATGATACACATTTAATTCCTGTCAGTCTGAAACAATTCGAAGACCCTCAGTTACTGAGCGTTAAGAACGACCGAAGTTTTGCAGAATATTGCTGGACCTCCACTTCATCTACATTGCTTTATGTGCTCCATCATTTTGGAGAATCACATTGTACCTATGTTGATGCGGATCTGTATTTTTACCATAGTCCGGAAATATTGCTGAATGAAATTCCGAAGGATAAAGATGTCTTGATTACATCCCATCAATATACAGCCCGATACGATCAAAGTGCACGATCGGGAAAGTATTGTGTGCAATTTATGTTCTTTAGAAATACCCCTGCTGCGCTTGAAATTCTCAAATGGTGGAGAGATCGCTGCATAGAATGGTGTTACAACAGACATGAAGATGGAAAATTCGGAGACCAGAAGTATTTGGATGACTGGACTACCCGGTTTCAGGTAGTGCATGAAATGGAACACAAAGGTGCTCTTGCCCCATGGAACGTGCAGCAATTTAAATTACTGGATCAGCATCGGGCAACCCGGGAGAACCATGAAGAATTTCCTGTTGTGTTCTATCATTTCCACGGCGTAAAATACTATGGGGCCGAACGATTTGTTTATGCTCCCCGCTCCTATACGTTTTCTTCCGGCTTGCGAAAAATGTATTATGAACCCTACTGCCGGGAATTGTTGAATCACCAGAATACACTCCATTTCGATGGCATGGGAACAGGAACTCTGAAAGAATATCTGAAGGATTACCTGTTTAAAGGACACATTGCGAATATTCGAAGAAACTGGAAATATTGGCTGTTCAAAAATCAATTTTAGTCATTGATGCTTTTGGCTTCAGGTCATGTATTTTTGTTGCATGGCAGCGCTTTTAACTGTTCCTTCATTTTCCGATCACAGAGGATCGCTTCATGTGTTGGAGACCATTATCCCCTATGATATAAAACGTGTTTACTATATACACGGAGTACCTGGCGAAGATCGGGGTGGACACCGGCATAAAACCGCCAGACAAGTGTTAATTTGTCTGCATGGTTCATGTACCATTTATTTGAATGACGGAAAAGTTGAATCGGAAATCACACTCAATACTCCGGATCGGGCTTTGCTCGTTGAACCTGAGGACTGGCACATCATGAAATCGTTTTCCAAAGACAGCATCTTGTTGGTACTGGCTTCAACGCCCTATGATGTGAACGACTACATTGACGCACCTTACGCATGATTGAATACGAGAATTTACATTATCTGAATCTTCCTTATGAAAAGGAATATCGCGAAACCTTTGACCTTTTGCTTCAAAAAGGCTGGTATATATTAGGTGAGCAAGTTTCGGCTTTCGAACAGGAATTTGCCCGGTACATGGATTCGAATCATTTTCTTGGATTGGCAAGCGGTTTAGATGCGCTTGAAATTTCTTTGAAAGTCCTTGACCTGCCCCCGGGTTCAGGAATCATTGTTCCGAGTAATACTTATATCGCAACGGTTAATTCCATCATTCAAACCGGACATATTCCCATTTTTGTTGAACCTGATCCCATAACCTGTCTGATAGATGCCAACCGGATAGAAGAAAAAATAAATGACAATGTCAGGGCATTGATGGTTGTGCATTTATATGGCCTGAGTTGTGAAATGGATAAAATCAGCGAAATATGCAGAAAACGGGGATTGTACCTGATTGAAGATTGCGCCCAAAGCCATGGCGCTACCTTTCGCGGAAAACACACAGGAACCTTTGGAACTTTTGGCGCATTCAGCTTTTATCCAACCAAGAATTTAGGTGCTCTGGGAGATGCCGGAGGAATTTCCATGTCTTCAGAAGAGCTATACCAAAAAGTGAAAGCATTTCGCAACTATGGCAGCCACATCAAATATCAGAACGAATATATAGGTGATAACTCCCGATTGGACGAAATTCAGGCTGCCTTTTTAAGGATAAAATTGAGAAATCTGGAACAAATTACGGCTCACAAACGAAAGTTAGCCGCTTTGTATGAGCAATATCTGGACAAGTCAAAATACATCAAGCCCATTGAACCTGACGGGTATAGACATGTATATCATATTTACAACATACGACATCCGGAAAGGGATAAACTCAAAGCATACCTTTTAGAAAACAATATTAAAACTGAAATCCATTACCCGATTCCTCCCTGCAACCAGAAATCGATTCAGGATGTTTACAAGCAAAAAGGATGGAGCATCCCTTGGGATGATTTTACGATTGCCAAAGAAATTCATAAAACCGAACTAAGCTTACCGGTCAGTACCATTCACAGCGAAGAGCAAATTTTACATGTGATAGACGTGCTGAACCGATTCTGAAATCCGTATTTTCGAAAACCAAATAGTATTTTATGAAATCGATTGATTTTAAAAATTTAAAGGGGCCGGTTCTGGCCATCGTTGTATTTTTTATTGCGTCTTATATTTTCTTCTATCCGAACTTTCAACATAAAAATCACAGTGAGTCGGATATGAGTCAATTCAATGCGGCGTCAACGGAAATCAATGCATACAAAAAAGAGGAAGGAAAATTTCCAAACTGGACCAACGCCATATTTTCAGGTATGCCTACGCAGATTATGGTCGGTAAAACTTCCAACAGTTTGATTGCCAAGGCCAATTACCTTACGCCATTTGATAGTTGGACCAAATATCCTTTTAAAATCATATTTATAAACATGATAGGGTTTTATATCCTGTTGCTTTGTTTTAAGATCGATTCGTGGCTGAGTATTGGTGCTTCCATTGCATATGCGTTGGCTACTTACTCCATTTCCAGTATTGAAGCTGCACATTACACCAAAGTACTGGCCATGGGAATGATGCCTGCAGTGATCGGAGGTTTCTATTTACTCATTCAGAAAAAATATTTGACGGGCTTGTTCATTTTAGCATTCCATTTGGCCATACAAACCCGATTTTATCACTATCAGATTTCCTATTATACCCTGATTTCTCTGCTTATTTTTGGATTGGTATTCGCATTTCAAGCGATTAAAAACAAGGAAATCAAGCATTTAGCATATGTTTTTGTATTAAGTGTTGTAGGTATAGGCGCGGGCTTTCTCACCGATATTGGCCAATTAAGGTCAACCATGGAATACGCCAAAACCTCTATGCGAGGTGGTTCAGAATTGGCCGAAACCACCACAAATGCCGAGAACCAAAACAATGTAACCTCTGAAGGTCTTTCAGTAGATTATGCCTTTTCATGGAGCTATGGAATTGGAGAAACATTTACGACCATTATTCCGGGATTCTCCGGGGGAAGCACCTCCGAAACCGTTGGTAAAAATTCTGCATTGTACAAAAGTCTGACCGCCAATGGCGTTCCGGTTGGAGATGCCACCCGATTGTCGAAGCAACCCTTGCCCATGTACCATGGAGCCATGCCCATGACCTCGGGACCTGTTTACTTTGGGGCCATACTGGCCTTCCTTTTTGTGCTGGGTATTATCCTGGTTAAAGACTGGATTAAATGGCCAATCATCGCCCTGGTGATCACCTCATTGATTCTCAGCTGGGGTAAAAACATGGGTTTTATCAATAACCTGTTGTTTGAATATTTGCCTTATTACAACAAATTCAGGACACCCATGATGGCCCTGGCTATCGCGCAATTTGCCATGCCTTTGTTGGGTATGATGGGATTGCACCGCTTGTTGAATGATACCCGACTACCTGCACAAAAAATGAAAGACCTGAAACTGGCTTTGTATATTACCGGGGGAGTCATTTTTGTTTTTGGAGTCTTGTTTTCCTTTTTCTATGATTTTGGAAGTGAAAACGATGCCCGCATTGGCAATCAGGTTATCGTAGATGCACTTATTGCAGAAAGAGGCTCCATTCTGAGAATGGATGCATTCAGATCACTGATTTATATTGGTCTGACTTTCGGAGCAATTTGGGCTTTTTTCCAGAAGAAAATTAGTCAGCCTATATTTTATGCGGCAATAATCGTGTTATTGGTGGCTGATTTAGGTGGAGTTGCCAAACGTTATCTGCCTTGGGATGAGTTCAAATTTGCGGATAAAAATATCAATCAGGATTTGCAGGCGTCTGCTGCAGATCAGCAAATTAAGCAGGATAAAGATTTACACTATCGTGTTTTCGATTTGGCAAGAGATCCCTTTAATGACAATACGTCCGCGGCTTTTCACAAATTAATCGGAGGTTACCACCCGGCCAAATTAAGCCGATATCAGGATTTGATTTCGAATCATATTGCCAAGCAAAATCAGCAGGTGCTGGACATGTTGAATACAAAGTATCTGATTGGCAAACCTGAAAACAGTGAAATGGAAATTGCACAACAACGTCCGTCAGCTTTAGGAAATGCCTGGTTCATTTCTACTCTGAAGTGGGTTAAGTCACCCAGAGAAGAAATTGATGCACTCAATTCATTTAACGCAATGAATGAAGCCATTGCAGATGTAAAATTTGAAAATGAATTGGGTAAACAAACTTCCTTCCAAAAAGATAGTGCAGCCAACATACAACTCGTTCATTACCACCCGGATACAATGATTTATAAGTCTGTAAATTCAAATCCCGGAATGGCCGTATTTTCAGAAATATATTACCAACCCGGATGGACATCTTATATTGACAACAAGAAAGTAGATCATGGCCGGGTGAATTACCTTTTAAGGGCCATGCAGGTTCCGTCGGGCAACCATGAGATTAAGTTTGTGTTTGAAGACAGATCTGCTGAACAAGATCACATGATTGAGTTTTTCAGTTCTTTGTTCATTGTATTGCTCTTGCCTACGGCCATCTACATGTTTTACCGCAAGAAAGACGAAGAACCCTTGGCATGATCCAACGTCCTTGGTTAAGTATCATCACCATTACGAGAAATAACCTCAATGGACTAAAACGCACCTCTGCCTCCATACAGACCCTGCTCAAATCCGGCAAGGTGGAATGGGTTGTTGTGGATGGTTCATCCAATGATGGCACCCGGGAATTCTTGGAGTCTCTTTCGGATGCCAACTGGAAAAGTGAGCCGGATTCCGGAATATATGATGCCATGAACAAGGGATTGGAAAGGAGTTCAGGGCAGTACGTCTGGTTTCTGAATGCCGGAGATATTTTTTCTGATTCTTTGAATCCTTCCCACTTACTTGACTATTTGAATCAGGAAGCCGATGTTTTGTGGAGTGACACGGTTCTGTACAGTCCGGAAGGACAAAATTTGGGGTTGCGCTCCGAACAAACTACCCGAAAAATTCCAAAAAATTTAATACCAACATCATTTCTCAGAGGAATGGTCGTCTCTCACCAATCCTTCATATGTAAAAGATCTATATGTATTCCTTACAATCTCAATATCAAGCATGTAGCCGATTACGACTGGATGATTAAAGTAGTAAAATCCGCACAGAAGATCATTTTCTTACCCGATCCCATTTGTGGTTTTGAAGTACAGGGTTATTCCGGTCAAAACAGATTCGCAAGTCTAAGGGAAAGGTTTACCGTGATGTATACACATTTTGGAATTATACCCACCATATTAAGTCACATCCGAATCGTTTGGGTAAATTTGATCCATTCCATCTTGCTTAAGAAATGAAGTATACCGACATCCCCGGAAATGAAAACGTAAAGGCCAGTCTACTGCAAATGGCGGTCAATCAGAAGTTTCCTCACGCACTTATACTTTCAGGTCCGGCGGGTAACGCAAAATTGGCATTGGCCTTGTCAACAGCCCAATACTTAAATTGTCAAAATCCTACAGAATCAGATAGTTGTGGCGAATGTCCCAGTTGTCATTTGTCATCAAATTTCACCCATCCCGACATACATTTCAGCTTTCCGATTATACCCAGAAAGTCGAACGACAAGCCTGTTTGCACTGATTTTTACACCCCTTGGCGAGAAGCTTTGCAAGAAAGCGCATACCTGGATTATCCGCAATGGATGAACAGGATAAATAAAGAAAATAAATCAGGGAATATCGGACGTGAAGAATGCCGTAGTATTATTTCCAGACTATCGCTGCGCGCATTTAACGGGAAAAACAAAATCCTGATCATTTGGTTGCCGGAATTTCTGGGCAAGGAAGGAAATCACTTGCTTAAAATTCTGGAGGAGCCGCCTGCCAATACGTACTTTATTTTGGTTTCAGATTCTGTGGACCAGATTCTACCCACCATTCGATCCAGATGCCAAATGATACAAGTTCCACCTTTTAAGGCAGAAGAATTGGAAAAACTGGTACCGGATCAAATAGAATCGGATAGCGAGACGGTGGCAGAAGCGATATTTATGGCGGATGGAAATGCTGCCAAATTGCTGGAGATACTCGAAGAAGAGAATGAACAATATGCCCCTCTGTTCAGAAATTGGATGCTGGCCTGTTATCGACGCGATATGTCATTGATTATGAACAATGTACAAGAACTTGCGACCCTGACCCGTGAAACCCTTCAGTTTTTCATGGTCAATGGACTGCACATTTTGAGAGAAAGCCTGATGTTTAGTCAACTAACTGAATATCAAACGCGTATTCCTCAAGGTCAGGCAGATTTCGTGAAGAAATTCTCTAAGATTATTGACCCGGAAGGCATCGATCAACTATACAAATTACTGAACAATGGAATTTATGAGTCTGAAAGAAATGCCAACCCAAAAATCATGCTCTTTGAACTATCTTTGAAAATTCAGGATATTTTTGAAGGAGCTAAAAAACGAACTGAGATAAATATATGAGTTGCGGATCATGCAGTAGTGGAAGTTGTTCGACATCCGGTTGCGGCAATAATGGAAATTGCGGAACCGGAGGTTGTAATCGCATCAATACATACGATTGGTTGAAGGATATGGTATATCCATACAACTACAAACCTTTCGATATCGTGGAGGTGGCATATAAGGGTAACCGAAAGGAGTTTTTTAAAAATTCCGAAGGTTTGGACTTGTATACCGGTGATGCCGTAGTATTGGAAACCGATGGGGGCCATGATTTGGCTTTTATCTCCTTAAGTGGAGAATTGGTTCGACTACAGCTCAAAAAAAATGGAATTGATGAGTCGAATCGAAACTTTCGAAAAATATATCGCAAAGCCACAGAAAAGGACCTGGCGCTGCATGAAGAATTAAAGGGCAAAGAAGCTTCTACCCTTGAAAAAGCCAGAACCATTGCCATGCAGATGAAATTGGAGATGAAACTCAGTGATATTGAGTTTCAGGGCGATGGCAGAAAAGTGATTTTCTTTTATACGAGTGAAGGAAGGGTCGATTTTAGAGAATTGATTAAGAGATATGCGAATGAATTCAAATGTCGCATAGAAATGAGACAGGTTGGATACCGCGAAGAAGCTTCACGCCTGGGTGGCATAGGGAGCTGTGGCCGGGTGTTGTGTTGTTCAACGTGGTTGAAAGATTATAAACACGTGAGCATTCAAACGGCAAAACAGCAGAATCTTTCCATCAATATGTTGAAACTCAGCGGACAATGTGGAAGATTAAAATGTTGTCTGAATTATGAGCTGGATGCTTACTTAGAAGCATTATCCGAGTTTCCTAAGGCAGAGGTGGTAAAAATAGAGACCAGTGCGGGATTGGCCACTTCTCAGAAAACCGACATTCTAAAACGTCTCATGTGGTTCAGCTATCCACATAGCTCAGAATGGCATGCTGTTCCCATTGAAAGAGTGAATGAGATCATTGCGATGAACCGCCGCAATGAAATTCCGGAATATCTGACGGAGAAGATTGAAGTTGTTCAGGTTGAAAAACTTAAAGGATATGGGGAAGCCGATGATATTGGAGAAGGCAGTTTAACCCGTTTGGATAAGCCCAAGCAAAAGAATTTCAAAAAAGGTAAAAGTTTCAAACCGGGTAACCGCCCTGATGCTACCAATCCGGAAAGACAAAATCCGGAAAATCGCCAGAACAACCAAAATCAGAATTCTGGTCAGAACAGAAATAATAATCGCAACAAAAACCGAAACAGAAATAACAGAAATCGTGGACAAGGTCCAAAGAACAATCAACCTTAGTCAACAATAAGTATAAACAAAAGAGGCTGTCTTTATGGACAGCCTCTTTTGTTTATCAGAACTCGCACTATTTTATCAGTGCAAATTTCCTGACTTCAATTCCACGGGAATTTCTCACCCTCACAAAATATAGCCCTCCAACATACGCATCACCCAGGGTTATGGTATATATATCGCGGTCTATGATTTCTATGGTTTCCAAAATTCTGCCTCCTCCCCTTTCAATGATCTCAATATAGATGGGTTCATCTAAACCGAGACTTGCCAAATTCGTCAAGGTAAATGTACCTCCGTTTGGATTCGGGAACATAGAAATTTCAGCCGGAGATGGCGCAGGAATTACTTCAACCGTGTCTTTTGCCACGCATCCCTGAGCATCTGTAACGGTTACAATATAGATTCCGGTTTGCAGATTGCGCGCCGTATCTGTATTCTGGGCAGAACCATCATTCCACAAATACGTATAGGGTGGTGTAGCACCACTTGCCTGTGTCCAGGCTTTACCGTTGTTGGCATTCGATGTAGCAGATGTTGCCTCCGACACCAAGGTCAAAGCGGATGGCTCATCTACAAAAGCAGAATCTGTAAGTTGGCAATTTCTGGCATCAGTTACGGTTAAAATATACCAACCGGTAACAAGATTGGTCAGATTTGGTGTGGTTTGACCGTTATTCCAACTATAGGTATAATTTAAGGTTCCGCCATTAACAGTGCTGTTCACTAAACCGCTGTTTCCTCCATTGCAATCCACATCGTCCACAGACAGGCTCATTGTTAAAGGAGCAGCAGGTTGAGTCACATCAATGCTGTCTTTATAGATACAATTATTTGCATCTGTGATGGTAACACTGTATCTACCCTGACTAACACCTGTCAAATCTTTGTTGATAGATGCATTTGACCAGAGATAGGAATATGGCATGGTACCTCCACTCACATTATTCTGAATGCTTCCGTCGGCACCACCAAAACAGTTCACGCTGGTTTCAGACAAAATAGTGGTCAGAAGCGCTGCAGGTTGTGTTATGAAGGCTGAATCAATCCAAACGCAATTATTGGCATCCCTGACTGTGACTTTATACCAGCCTGTGCTCAGCGTGGCAATATCTTCCGTGCCGACAGCATTGCTCCATAAATAGGTGTAATTAGGAGTACCACCGCTCATGGTTAGATTGATAGAACCGCTATTCCCGGCGAAACACAGAACCGGAGTGGTTACAAAGGTTCCGGACAATGGGGCCAGTGGTTGTGAAATCATCGATGTATCCCTCAATTCACAATTATTGAAATCCGTAATTTTAAGAATATATGTTCCATTCGTCAGATTCGTGATATCTTCAGAGGTCGCGCTGTTGCTCCAGGTAAACTGGTATGGAGCAGTACCTCCGGCCGGTGTAATATCTACTGAACCGTCATTGCCTCCAAAACACTTCACATCTGCTAAGGTTTTAGTCAGGGACAATGGGGCCAATGGTTCATTAATCTCAATGGTATCTTTTTTCACACACAAATTGGCATCGGTTGTGGTAAGAATATAAGTACCTCTGGATTTACCGTTAATGTTGTTTACACTCTCACCTGTGCTCCAGTTATATGTGTAAGGAGATGTTCCTCCGCTGATGATTACGGTGGCATTTCCGTTGCCGCCTCCGTAACACAATACATGGTTCACGGTAACATTGGATGTCAACAAGATAGGTTCGCTGATCACAGCAGTATCCCGTATCGTACAATTGTTATTGTCTGTAACCAAAACGATATAGGTACCTGCCATTAATCCCGAAATATCTTCTGTTACTGCAGCATTTGACCACAAGAAGGTATACGGTGTTGTACCGCCACTCACCGTTAAATTAACAGCTCCATCATTTCCGTTCTTACATTTCACATTCAGGAAAGTGTTACTTACAACCAATTGGGTAGGTTCTGTGATATCCACTGTATCAATCAACTGGCAGTTATTGGCATCCGTAATCGTAACGGTATACCTTCCCGCACCTATATTGTTGATGTCCTGAGTAGTCGCACTGTTATTCCACAAATAGGTATAAGGTGTCGTTCCACCATTCACGGTTAAATCAGCAGATCCGTCCGTACCATTCTTACATTTAACATTTTGACTCGTGAAACTTGATGTTAACAAAGCAGGTTCTGTGATATCGACAGTATCTCTTACAACACAGTTATTGGCATCTGTTACCACAACTATATATCTTCCCGCAACCAAATTGCTGATATCCTGAGATGTAGCGCTATTGCTCCAGATATAGGAATATGGTGAAGTACCACCTGTAATGGTCAGATCAATAAAGCCATCATTTCCATTTTTACATTTCACATTTTGAAAGGTATGTGAGGCAACGAGTAATGTTGGTTCGGTAATTACAACCGTGTCTCTGATGATACAATTATTGGCATCGGTAATACGAACTATATACTGTCCGGCAACCAAACCGCTGATATCCTGCGTTGTGGCGCTATTGCTCCATAAATATGCATAGCCGGGTGTACCGCCGGAAACCGTTAAATCAATCGATCCATCGTTGCCGTTTTTGCATTTTACATTCTGGAACGTATGACTCTTAACCAGTTGAGTTGGCTCAGAAATATCTACCGTATCCCGAATCACACAATTGTTTGCATCCGTAACTACGACAATATATCGTCCCGCTATTAAGCCGGAGATATCCTGCGTGGTTGCGCTGTTACTCCAGGCATAGCTATAGGGCGTTGTTCCTCCGCTTATGGTTAGATCAATAGATCCATCGTTTCCATTCTTACACTTCACATTCTGGAAAGTATGGCTTGCCAAAAGTGCGTTTGGTTCGGTGATTATAACGGTATCTCTTACCGTACAATTATTCGCATCCGTAACTAAAACAGAATAAGTACCAGGGGCAAGATTGCTCAAATCCTGTGAAGTGGCGCTGTTGCTCCATGCATACGTGTAAGGACTCACTCCACCGGTTACGGTCAGGTCCACACTACCATTGGCGGCGTTTTTACATTTCACATTTTGAAAGGTATGCGTCGCTACCAGTAGGTTAGGTTCCGTGATTACAACCGTATCACGTATGATGCAATTGTTGGCATCGGTTACTCTAACTGTATATTGTCCGGCACTCAGTCCACTGATGTCTTGTGAGGTTGCACTATTGCTCCATAAGTATACATATCCCGCCGTACCTCCGGAAACAGTTAAATCAATTGAACCATTATTTCCGTTTTTACACTTCACGTTTTGGAAGGTATGACTCACCACCAGTTGTGTCGGTTCTGAAATATCAACGGTATCACTCACAATACAATTGTTTGCATCTGTAACTACTACTGTATACCTACCCGCTGTTAACGTATTGATATCCTGCGATGTCGCACTATTACTCCAGGCGTATGTATAAGGAGAAGTACCTCCGGAAACAGTCAGATCCACCGACCCATCATTTCCATTTTTACATTTCACCGGTTGAAAGGTATGCGAAGCTACCAGTAAGCTTGGCTCCGTAATAATAACTGTATCTCTTACCATACAACTTTTAGCATCGGTTACAGTTACGGAATAGGTCCCTGCATTTAACCCGCTTAAGTCCTGACTGGTAGAGCTGTTGCTCCACAAATAAGAATAAGGAGAAGTTCCACCGGATACGCTCAGGTCAATGGAGCCATCCGTACCATTCTTGCACTTTACATGCTGGAAAGTATGTGTTGCAACCAATAAGGTTGGCTGCGTAATGACCACAGTATCAAATGTCTGACAATTATTGGCGTCAGTTACTATAACACTATATGTGCCTGCTGTTAAACCCGATAAATCTTCGGTGGTGGCAGCATTGCTCCAAAGGAAGGTATAGGGACTGGTTCCACCGCCAACTGTCAGGTTAACAGAACCATTGCTACCATTAAAGCAATTTACGTTCTGAGAAACATGACCGGCAGTTAGTAAGGCAGGTTCAGTAATGGTAAGGGTATCAAATGCTTTACAGTTCTTATTGTCTGTAACCTGAACCGAATATGTTCCAGCTGTTAAAGAGTTGATATCATGCGTATTGGCACTGTTCGACCAAAGATAGGAGTAAGGAGATGTTCCTCCGGTTACATTGATATCGATGGCTCCATCTGCCCCATTTTTACATTTTACATGGGTCAACGCGGAAGTAATTAACAATGCAGCGGGTGTGGTGATAACCGTTGTATCCGTCATATTACATCCCAATGAATCCGTAACCATCACAAAATAAGTTCCTGCACTCAGGTTGCTGATGTCTTCTGTGATTTCGGCATGGCTCCACGAGTAGTTGTATGGTGGGTTTCCACTTACAATGGTGATATTAACTGAACCATCGCTTTGACCGGGGCAACTGATTTGATTCACGGTTTTGTTCGCCAGGGTTGGATTCAATTTTTGCACGACTTGAATCTGATCAAACGCCGCACAACCAAGGGCATTGGTTACGGTTACTGAATACGTACCCGCTGTGTTGATTCCTCTCGTTTGTCCTGAACTGCTATTGTCCCAAAGGTAACTACTGTGACCGGCGCCGGCATCCAGGGTAAGACTGAAGCCAATTCCCTGACAATAGAAAGTATCCGGGCCTAATTCAACTGCCGGACTCGGAGTGAGTGTAAAAAAGCGTGTACTGTCCAGCGTTACATCTGTATTTCCGGATACTGCTCGGATGTAGATATTTTCGGAAGTTGAAGACAGTTGAGGCAGGATCCAAACGTATTGGGTATCAGCCCCGCTCACTCCATTCACCAACGTTGCATAATTCATACCTGAATCCAGGGTGTATTCCAGATTAAAGGTTGTTAAGGCAATTCTGCTCCAACCGATAATCAATGTATCTCCCACGCACAAATTGAGTCCGGAGTCGAGTGGTTCCAGAAAATCCTTTGGGGTAATAACCAATGACAAATCCGGGTTCGATTTAAGGGCCTCTGTATTTCCAACATTGTCTGCTGACCTGCAGTAAAAATCATAGGAAGCACCCTGATTACCTTTAAATCTATAGGTAGAGTCTGCCAAGTCCTGAACCACAGTTGTCAGGGCTCCTTTATTTTCTGATACATAAATATTGTAGGTCCCAACACCACTTCCTCCGGCATCATCCGTTGCTTTAAACGAAAGTGTAAATTCGAGGGAGTCCATGGCATAAGGAAGTGAATCCATGCTGCTTACCGGCGGATATGCATCGATAATGTTATGCACCCTGGGCGTAAAAATGGATGGATTGTCGTCGAAAACGATCTCTGCCTTTGCCCTGATGCTATCACCTATAACGGAGGTACTTCTGGCCTTAATGGTAAAATCAACGAATCCCTCTCCATTATGCCTGGTGGTATCGTTCACAGGAAGGAATCCTCTGTTTCCATCGGTAGGTGGAAGTCCGGTTGCGGGGTCAATAGATTCGAAAATCCAGAATGCCTTGCGCTGACTCTTATTCAAACCTGCCGTCACATCAACATAAATACCCATGGAATCACGAAGATCCAAACGAGTGTAATAAGACGATTTGTTATCAGGTACGGTAAAGATTTGTTCGTCAAAACCAAAATTTCCCACCCGGAATGAGTTCAGATCGAAATTGCTGTCCAGAGGTAAATCTACCGTAACCCGACTTGCAGGTGCGGTGGCAAAATCAGGATCGTTTTCGAACCTGATTTTATACGGTAGGGTAGCCGATCTGGCAACAAATTTCTCGTCTCCATAGCTCGGAGGTCCAATGATATCATTAGGGTCATAGGAACATAAAATCGGAATGAAAAAGACATAGGTCGAGCGCTGTCCCTTACAGTTGTTTTTATCGGTAACTACGGCTGTATACATGCCCGAAGCCCCTATAGATCCCTGGGAAGCTACCAGCAATCGGCGGTCGTCTCCC
>CAZTGZ010000030.1:2060-8416 GCA_964613385.1 uncultured Chitinophagaceae bacterium | reverse complement strand
ATATGGAGGTGTTCCTCCGCTGGCACTTGCTTCCAGATAAATTTCCGGACGACGATCGCATGGACGAACGTGAATTCCACCTCCTGAAATAGAAACTTCAATAGGTTCGGGTGCTTCGACTTTGGTCCTGTCAACAACCTCACATTTAGCAATGGTGTCTTTCACCCAAACAGCATATGAACCTGTATCTAAACCTGTTACATCCTGACTGGTCGCAAATACTGCTGAGGTTGTATCTCCTTTATACCATTTATAAATCAGATCGGTGGTTTTTTCCACTCCTTTCAACTTAACCGTCAAATCAATTTCACCGTCTTTTTTATCCGGACAAGTAGCATCCGTAACATCGAACTCCAGCGCTATGGAATCTCCACAGCATTTCTCTCCTACGTTTACAGCATACCAGGCATTGCAAATCTGCTTGTACTCAGTGGAGTTTTTGCCATACTTTTCTTCTGCATATAACAACGTGGCTTTTCTATATGCATCGTAATTTGATCCTGAAGTCATAAACCGGCTCAGGGCATTGTACACCACATCTGCGGCTTTATCTCTACCAATGGCGGTTACTTCATATTGCTTGCCTACAGTGTTGGTGCCTGATTTTCCATCCGTTAACAGGAAAAACCAGAAGTTACCTACGCCTGAGTTGCTGTGTACGCCGCATTCGTCATTATCCTCTGTTGGGATACAGCCTGTAACCTGTCGCCAATTGGCATCGTCACGGGCCTGGGGATGGTTTCTCAAATTGGGCTTGTCCATATTACGCGGTGTTCTCCGCTTGTAATTATCCTCCCCGATCTTCCAATTCGTTGTTCCACTATATGACTGTATACAATGGCCAAAAACATCTGCTACGGACTCGTTAATTGCACCGGACTCATGTCGATAAACCAAGCCCGCCGTTTTTTCTACCACAGCATGTGAAAACTCATGCCCAACTATATCAATCCCAACCCAATGCGTGAAGTCCGTACCATCTCCATCTCCGTAATACATGGCTGAACCGTCCCAGAAAGCATTGTTGTATTGAATCTTATGATGCGCCACATTAAACACTTTGGCTCCGGCATTATCAAACGAATTGCGGTTATGTTTGGCTTTATAATAATCGAGCGCCTTTGACATGCCATAATGTACATCCACTCCAGGCTTCTGTTGCGTGGTTGAAAAGTTAGAAGTATTCGACTGAAACTCATAATAATTCACCTTATCAAAGGAATCATTGTTGAGCGTGAAGATGTTACGGGTTGAATCGTGCATCCAATACTTTACCGATCCTCCTTCAGTAATTCTGGCCACTTTTATATTCACATTTCCGGAATATAAACTCGTGCCCGTACCTTCGATGTGATCCATATTGTTGAAACTGGATTCAATTTCACCTGTAATTGCATTCACATAAACGATGTTCCTGGCAGGTTTAGAAGTTCTGATTTCCATTCGGTAACAGGGCACAAATTCACCGAATTCAAAGCCACCCTTACAGGCATAGGCCAATTCGGGCTTGGGATAATACGTAGCTTCCGGATCCGCTTTCATGTGCTTCAAGAACTCCTCTTCTTCCTTCACATCCCAATAAAACGGCTTTTCGCTTTCGAAATGTGTGGTCGCCGATTCAATAGCTTTTTGCGGAGAAATAAAGGTACCTACTTCCTGTCGGATATTGCGCAGCGTTCCGATGATATGTTTGATCTCTCCGTTCTTAGCACGATGAATCAAAATATCTCCGGTTTCCACCAAAACACCACCTTTACTTTGGTAATATTTCTCAATGGTTCGGTCTGATTCTTCTATTACATTTACGAGGGTGAGTTCAAAATCCGTATTCAGTTTGTAGATTGATTTTAACCTCGCAGGCAAACTTTCGACATCTGCCTTACTCCACGAAGGATGAGGCTTTATGTAAAATACATTGCCGTATTTATCATACTCTATTTCAAGGGCTTCAGCATCGTTCTGCTGAGCCATTATATTCGAAATTCCTGTTACCAATAATATGGCTACCCAGCTGAATTTTGCGATTTTTTTCATTGTGTTTTTCATCGTTACAATAAATTAATTGGGTAATAAAACACTGATTCCTAATGCCGTCGTTGAATTCGTATACACAATAATGGATCCCGATCCTGCGGGTCGCAGAATTCCCGGCGGTCCATTTTCTTCATCCATTACGGCATCAATAACCGTTGCATTGGCTGATAATCCTTCGGGAGTTAAGCTTATCGCTGCTCCACCATTGCTGAGGATTCTCAGCGACTTATTCACCAAATCTGTATTCCCGGAGTTTGTAAACTCTACGCGGAATGAAATAATGGCATTGGTTCGTGTATTCGAAGGGCGAACTACATTGATTTGAATATCTGCAGGCCCTCCGGCTACTACGCGAAATCCATCCTCTAATATTGCGCGTTCGTCAATTCCCTTGGAGGCCACAACATCATACGTATCAATGGCAACCCCTCTCAGATCAAAACTCACAAACGCCAGCGTAGGATCTACCAGGGTAACCGTTGCTCTAGGGCTACCGGGGGTCGATGACCTGAACGGATCCACCAATGAATCCGGTTCCACAGAATTTACCGTGTCTGACTCTCCCAACAATTGGAAACTGGTGAACTCATCGAATTTCGATCCTTTCACGCGCAAGGTTACTGTTCCGGTATTTCCGCCGGATGTTGGAGATACTTCTCTGATCTCAAACTCAAGCTTACGGGCATATAAGGAAATGTATTGCTTATTACCCACGGTGGTTTCACCTTCAACCATAATATAATACGTACCCACCTGAACTTCAGGAATCAGCAATTCCTGGTTGCCTTCGAATGGATCTGAATAGGCAAAGTCAAATGATGACTTGGTTGGCATAGCATTAAACCTGGTATAAATTTCATTCGAACCGTTGATCGAATCACCTTTTAATGTAATCATAACAGATTCTCCGTCCAACGAATCCGGAATGACCAATCGATAATAAATGGCTTTATTATCCAGGATTGAATCCGGAACCAATGTATTCATCGGTAATTCCGGAACCGAAATGGAAATAGGGAAACTGTTCAAGGTGTTATTCGTGTCGTTGCTTTCGTTGATGTTATTCAGAATGTCCGTATAAACCACGAAATAGTATTCACCAAGGGCAACGCCACCGATGGTTCCCGAAACATTACGGGTTTCTGTGGCGCTGGGGACGAGATTCACATAATGGTTGGACGTTTGGAATAACAAGTCACCGGCATCCCAGAATGAATCTGTAGAAATATATACATTGGTTCTCAGATAGCCGTTCACCGGATTAGAACCTTTATTTTTAATGGTATAACTCAGGTTCACTTCTGCTCCGGATAAAGCAGTACCGGGCGACGAAATAGATGTAACCACCAGATCTGAAGGTGGTGCATTGCTGATGGTAATAGCCGATCCAATCTGGTTGTTCGCTTCCTGATTGTGCTCATACTCGCGGTTATTGTCATCCGTTTTCACCAGAATGATCCGGTTTCCGGAAATACCGGTCGGTAACGTAAATTCTCCACTGTCTTTATACGACTGACCAACCGCCAGTGTCCTGAATTGATTTTTACTTCCAATCCAAGGGTCAGATCCGTCAATCACAAAATCCGTAGATAAATAAATACGATCGATCCAGTATGAACTTTTGGTGCTTCCATTTCCGTCGTTCTTCACTTCCCAAACAACTTTAACGGGTTGTCCTCCGGTTGCCGTTGAAGGTATACTCCAGGTTGTGAATTTCAAATCGGCAAAGGGTGAAAGGGTGAACACAACCGGAATGGCCATTCCTCCGGAATTGGAAAATCTGGCCAGATTGTTTGTGGTATCCACATCGTTATTGGCATTTGAAATATCTGAAATCAGAATCAGATAGTAATGACCGGTTGTTCCATTTGGTACAAAGAATTTGCTCGAAACAGTATAGGATTCATTTGCAGCAACATCCGAATTGATTTGGACTTCTCCAAATTGGACATCGGTTCCGTCTAAAATAGAATCAGTTGACAGATACATTCTATCGAACCAGTAATCTGCCAATGTGGCGGCTTCCCCGATATTCTTTACCTGCCAACTTACCGCTATGCTATCACCGGAATAGGCTGAATCCTGAGAATTAAATGTAATCACATCCAGGTCAACAGGCGGATATCCATCAATATACACTTTTCCGGTGCGACGGATATTATTGGTATCGTACACATACTCGTACAATTTATTCTCGAAATCTGTGTGAACATAGAAGAAATACTGACCTGCAGATACCGTTCCCGGAATCAACACCAAAGAGGAATCGATATAGCTTTCCTGACTTCCGGTGGAGGTCAAACGGGTATTGGTTCCGAGCACTATGCACTTACTCAAATTGAATACACTGTCTCGTGACAAATACAAACGATCTTTCCACTGCGGACTGGCAGATTTCTCCCCTTGATTCTTAATGGTATATTTTACTTTAACATATTGACCCGCCTCAGAAGAATCTACTGTTGTAATGCTCGTAGGTATCATCTCCGGATATGGCGATAAGGTTACCTGCATGGCATCACTTCGTCCTGTGTTATTTCCCTCCTTGCCAACTTCCAGAATCTGTAAATCGGCATCGGCAAACACGTAAATATACTGAGTACCCTGTGTACCATTAGGAATCGTTATACTGGCAGTGCGGGTAATGGTGTCACCTGAAGGTATGGCTGTGGTATAACTATTTGTTCCCAATAATGTGCTGGAATCTGCATTAAAGCTGGCTTTCGCACTGATATAAATACGGTCGCTTCTCCAGGCGGTAAACAATTCTCCGGGACCATCATTATAGACTTTCCAACTGATGGAAATCGTCTTTCCACTGGAATCCGCAGATGGCGCCACAACCTGGGGCACCTGAAGATCAGGCGTATGAACAAAGAAATTGTTCCTGCCCGTATTATTGGTGTCTTCAGTATCCTCGAAAACTGCATTATAAAAATCGGTGAGCACGAAAACATAGTATGTTCCCGTGTAATTATCCGGAATGGTCACATTTCTTACCGTATGGATGGTATCGCCGGCATCCAGATACGAATGATAAGCCGATCCGACATGTTGGGCACTTAAGGTACTAAACACCGGATTTGCAGAGAAAAATATTAAATCGTACCAACCGGAAGTCGTTGCTGATCCTCCCTGATTAACTACATCCCATTCAATCGTTGTATTTTCCCTTGTACTATTTGTGTCTTTGATGCTAACACCGCTAACGATCAAATCTGGTGGCGGAGTTAACACAACGTGTATGGAATCACTGCGACCGGTATTGTTATTGTTGTTTGCATGCTCATATACTTCGTCGTTATTGTCCGTTCTCACATAAATATAGTGCGGTCCACTGCTCGAAACCGGAATAGAGAGCGTTGCTGACACGGTGTACTGACTGTCAGGTTCCAGAGATCCGCTGTGGAAAATGTTTCCTTTATACACGGCAGAACCATTGAACACAGTATCTGTCGAGAGATAGATATAATCTCTCCAATTTCCGGGTCTGGTTTCACCGGTTCCCTTATTCTTCACTGTAAATTGGAAGCTTACCGTAGTTCCGCTAAATGCTATGGCAGGACGGGTAATACTCACAACCTGCAAATCAGGTGGAGGTGTTAGTGTAATGTTCGTTCCGGCTGAATCAGATCGAATATTGTTGCCCATGTCGCTTTCCAGAATGCCGGAATATGGGTTCGTTCTTACCAGGAAATAATATTTACCACTATACCCATTCGGAATATTCACGGTTGTCCCATTGCTGTAACTCTGTCCCGCTCCTAACGAAGCAGTATTGAGTACTCCGGACACATACAGATCGCTACCGTCATATATCTTATCTGATGATAAATAAACCAGTTCATACCATTGGCCTGAACCTGTTGTTCCCAAACCTATATTTTTGGTAACCCATGACAGACTCACTGAATTTCCACTAAATGCAGAAACCGGAGCGCTGATGCTCTGAATTTGAAGATCGGGCAAATTGCGCATGGTAAAAATCTGCACATCTCCATCCTGACTACATACCGGATTCTTAGAAACCACCTGCCATTTATAGGTATGCCCATAACCCAGACCAGAATTGATCGATATGCTGATTTGAGTAATATTTGAAGCATAGGGAGAAGAGGGTCGGGTAGAAACGGAATCAGGCCATATATACACATCGTACATCGTGGCTCCGGTGGCTGGAGACCAGGATAAACTCAAAGGAATATCCAGATTTATTGAGCTGTCTGCAGGAATCATTGAGCCCACAGATTGTGCGCTTTGATAATTTGTGATGGTTGACCTGGCTGTGTCGTTTCCGGTGAATGCTTCAGCGGCCAACTGAG
>CAZTGZ010000030.1:0-2050 GCA_964613385.1 uncultured Chitinophagaceae bacterium | reverse complement strand
GCTGTAAATGGATACTTTTTCTGGAAACTATAATCTTTCGATTGACCAGGTAAAATCGTGTCGTTCACCTGCAATGAGTCAACGTTTCCACCATTCACATGGAATTTCAGTTTGTAATCCCACTGTTTATTGCTTCCGAAATTGAACACCCTTACCTGTACAAATTGCGAGTCCATTTCGCACATGGAAGTATTCAAAATTACTGTTATGCCAAGATTGTCCGGCAAACTGTTGAATTCATCGGCCCCAATATCAGGTTTCACTGTATTTCTGGCATCCCCATCAATGTCGGTGGTTACGGTACTCAAATAGGTACCCATACTATCCAACCCAATGTAAGTAGTGTGCAAATCGGTATTGGAATAGAAAATCGGGTCTATCGACTTAGAATTTGCATCCCTTCCTGTAGCCCCGTTCCAGGCAGCTAAATTTGCACGATTAATTCCGGCCTGATAAACAAGTGTTGAACCCGTGGTGTACAGGTTGTTATAGTTACATACAGAAGGCAGGGTGCCGTTTGTATAGAAGGAATAACCGCCCTGCTTATTGAGCATGTTGTTGTTTCGAATGTTGTAACTCGCAGCATCCAACATTCTGATGGCAGAAGTTCCGGTTGAACTTGCAGAATACATCAGAATACTATTGAAATCTATATCCACATAGCTGCTGTATTCCACATAAATTCCGTTGCCGGACCCATAGGAATTGGAAATAAAATTATTGAAAATCTGACATTTCGAAGTTGAATTTCCGACATGATTCCCCAAATAGAATACGTTGTTCGAATATTGGGATTCAGAAAATTTATTTCCTTTGATCAACATACCCTCAGCGGTCTGATAGGTGCGAATTCCATTATACATCAAACGACTTGAAATCATTCGGTTTCCTGAAATCTCACAATTCTTTTGATACTGAATGTAGAATCCGTATGCGCCTATTTTATCCATCAGGTTTCCAATGATTTTCAAGCCATTTTCATAGGTCGAAATGCTACCACTGGAGCCGTAAAGCAATGTGGCATAATAGAAATTGCTGATCGTATTTTGCTCGATTCTCAAATTGTTATCCTGATCGCTGCTGGAATAGAAGGCTGCATTTGAATAATAATATTCCGGACCAGAGTTAATAATTCTGCAATTGGAGATTTCACAATTGATTGCCTGCCCTTCAATTCTAACGGCATGTCCATAATAATAGGACTCCGGAACTATAGACATTTTTCTGAAACGAATTTGATCGGCACCATTGATTAAAACAACATGATTGGCATTACTCAGGGTGCTGTAGTATTTTAAAATTACTTTAGAACTATCTCCGGATTCCGAAATGAAGGTAACCGGTTTATTCACATTCGCGCCGGCATAGGAATTAATGGTCAACTGTTCTGTATACGTGCCATTTCTGACTTTAAACGTAACCGAATCAGATATTCCACCGAGAGAAAGTGCGCCAATTGCGGCCTGGAAAGTATTAAAGTCAGGCAAGGTTCCGCCTATGGTATAAATACCGGCCAGTGAGCTGTAAATATTTCCTTTGGTTAAAGTATCATTATAATTTAAAGTATCCGGTTTGCCGTTGGGCTGTTGTACAAATGCTACTAAGGTGTGAGATACACCGGAAGTAAATGTGTAATTGCCCAATGTAATGGTGTCTTTTTTACCTGAAGGAATTGAACCTGTCCAGGCATAGGCAGTTTGTGAAACACCATTCATGGTCCAGGCAACAGTGACCGACTTAAGGGTGTCTGATCCATAGTTTGACAAAATCACCTTAACGGGTTGTGTACCTGAAACAAAAGGTGCCACCGGACCTGCGAATGCAGAAATACCGGCATCATCCGGTCCCGGAATTTTAAACTCATCCGCTCCAATATCCGGTTTAATGGAATCTCTTACTTCTGAATCAAAGTCCGTGGTTAAATTGCTCAGCACTTTCCCTTTACCATCTAAATCAATAGCCCGGATGTGCAGATCTGTATTGCTAACAAACATCGGATCCGTTGAAACGGAAGAAGCATCCATTCCGTTCGCAGTTCTCAAATCTGTAA
>CAZTGZ010000029.1:25590-30941 GCA_964613385.1 uncultured Chitinophagaceae bacterium | reverse complement strand
ACGCCCCAAAACGGGAAACCCATTCTAAAAAAGAGAATAATCTAAAAAAGAGAATGCTCGAACTATTTGGGAAAAAATCGAGTCCTGCGATGGGGGTCCTTTCTTTTTAGGTGCATCCAACTTCCTATGTTTCCATAAATATTGAAGCCGGCAAATAATGAATGCTCTTATATGTAACTCTGGAAGAATTGGATATATTTGATTTGGGTTTGAAAAAGATATTCGTCCATCTGATTTTGTTTTTAGGGATTTGTCCGTATTCATTTACGCAAAATCTTATCAGTGCCCAAATAGAAGCAGGTGTGAACGTTTCAGGTATTCCTGACATATCCGAAAATTTTAGATATATACCAAAGGTCAGTCCTGTTTTGGGTTATTGGACTCAACTGAACATGGGGAATCGCTTTTCTCTTAACATAGGTGCTCAGTATCTAAAAGTAGGGTATTCGTCATACGATAAAAACCATAGGGAAAACGAATTTTTGAATTACACCTCAGAGGATTGGGAGTCCTACACATTGACAAAGATTTCTGTTCCCTTGAATGTGGCCTACCATTTTAAAATCAGAACACGGGAGTCCGCATTTTTCGTTGGTGTAAAACGGAATTATTTCTTAAAAGGAGACATTGAAAGCAGAAGTAGATTCATTGATCACAATGATGCATCGAGAAACAGTGATGAACTCTATCGTGATGATCCTTTTAAAAAGGGAGTTTTTATCAATTCAATGAGCAGGATGAACAATGGCCTTGTCATGGGATTTTCAACTGCAATTAAAGAGCAATTGGGTTTGAATTTTATTTATTCTATGCGTCAGGAAAGTATTTATTCCAGAGGTTGTTCAGGGAATATTTATTCAAACAACGATTTAACACTGTCTCTGCGGTATACCTTAAATCGTCATTGACGGGTTGTGTTATTGTTGTATAATTCAACAATAGATGAATGTTTAATGAATACACAACCGCAGAGAACCGGGAAGCCGGTTACCTGTATAATATCTCCAGGTTGGAAATGAAAGTAGGGAAGGGTGCTCAGTCGGCAATCGAAATAAAAGCTATGGGGTCTATTCATTTTCCGGATTTGTCGGCTTGGAATCCGAACATATTAAAATCGTGATTTAATAGACAGATTCAACTGCCATAACCTACTCCACAAGATTGGAAGTGTAAGTAATTCGGTTTAAAATAGCGTTACTTCGTCACGAAAATATGCGATGATATAGAATGATGGGCATCTTTGTAAATCAGCATATAGGCTCCCTCTGATAAGAATTCAAGGTTGAGCGATGTGTTTCTTAATCTGATATTGGAAACGGTTTCCTGAAGCTGACCCAGGCTATTATAGATACTGAATTGACCATTATTGGGATCAAATGGAAGTTCAATGTTCAATAGATTTCGAGTTGGATTTGGAAAAATGTTCATCGGGTAATATCGTTCTGAAATAGGTATGCCCAAGTTCACCGGAATATGCCACAGCACCAAATCACTGTTGGCATTTCCCGTTACTATCTTGTTTCCATTTGGCGACCATGCCACGGCATTAATGGCTCCACCTATATCGGTAAATGACGTGATTAATTGGCCAGTCTGTAAGTTCCATATTTTAAAGGTACTATCAGATGAAGCAGAAACAATTTTACTGCCATCCGGTGAAACGTCAACTCCGTTTACGTCAAGGGTATGACCGCCAATAGTCCGAACCAAACTACCAGTGGTCATATTCCAAATTTTGATTTTGTCGTCTTTCGAAGATGAAATGACAAAGTTATTGTCCGGGGTAACCTTTACAGCAGTTATATCTCCGGTATGTCCGGAACAGGTAAATAAGAGTGCTCCGGTATGGCTCCATATTTTAACCTTATCGTCGTTTCCACCGGTAACAATTTTGGTTCCGTCCGGCGAATAACAAACCGTGGTCACCCAACTGGGATGTGCATCAATATCTTTGGACAGTTTTCCACCGGGAAGATCGTAGATTTTCAATTTTCCATTGGAACATCCCACAGCTACCTTGTCGTTTGTAGGTGAAATACCCGTTGAGAAACCATAATTGGTTTCCGTGTCTATCGTGTCAACAATTTTGGGTGAATTCCCGGTGTTATCAAATATGAAAATGTTTCCAAATTCTTCAATGGCCGCTATATAATTGGAATTACTGCTGAATGTAACCCCCATTATGCACATAAAAGTCATACCAACATTGTAATCCCAGTCTAAATTGGAAGTCGCAACATCAAAGATTCGGATGGAAGCCGGATGACAATTTGTACCGCTCAAAACTTTTTGCCCATCTGCGCGAAATGCTACCCCATTAATAGATAGATTCAATGGGTTTGCTTTCATGGACCAATCTCTCGTTTGAGCATTGGATGGATAAGGGAAAAGCATGGCGAAAGAGACAAACACAAATCCTGTTTTAAGCCACCGAGTCATCCTATTTGCTATCATTTTTTTGGCTTCATGTTTATTTTCAATACTCACTTGCAGATATGAATATGTAAAGATAAGAAACAATTTGAGCTGATTTTGTGGCATCAAAAGAATAGAATATTTCTTTAAGCGTGCATTGGGGTTAAAGGTCCAAACCATTCATGTCTGCGACGGATCATAACAGATATAAATATGGTAATGTTAGGGTATCAATCGAGTTGCTTCTTTCTGACTCAGAAGTTGATTCGTTCAGTTTTTAAGTTCAATTGGATTAAAATTTCAACGGACATGTTTATAAGTCTGAATTGATTTGTTTTAACCAACATGATCATACCTGTACATCCCTGATCCAATAATCTAAGAACCAAGAAATATCCGGAATCCTGAATTCTTAACCACTTTCAGGGCGCCGGCGGCAAACAGGGGTTGCAAATCACATGTAAATTGATTTTCTGCTTCGCATCCTCGAATACATTTAGTTTGATCAAGGGTTGGAGAAAATGTGCCTCAGAACATATGCGGGTATTCTCATCCATGTCCTTCATCATCTTCTTGAATTCTGATTGGGTATGGTTGTAAACATCATAATTACCTGCTTCCAGGTCCACTTCCAATTTTCCATTTTTACCCGTGGTAAATTCCAACTCTTTCTGAACTATCCCCTCATCGTTTCGCAATACAAATACTACTTTGCCATTTTCGTATACCGTGGGAGCCGTAATTTCTTTCAGAATTTCAGGCTCCGGCATTGCACCTCCGCAGTAATCCTTCGAAAGGGTGAAATCCAGGTTTAAATGCAATAGATTGCCCGGTTTTTTCGACTTACATGATGTAAATGCAAGTAAGCTGCAAATTATAATGACGAATGATCCTTTTTTCATTTTTTGTACGAATATATCAAGTTTGCGGTTTTTCTGGATGCTCCCCGGCTGCCTAAAACCGAGTCCAGTAATTGGTAATTGTCCAGCAACATTTTTCGGTTCTTGGATCCATGTAGAATTTTATCCAGTTCGGCCCGTAATTGTAAATAATTCAAGTCGTCCTGTATGAGTTCCTTTACTATTTCCTTGTCCATGATCAAGTTGACCAAAGAAATGTACTTAACTTTAATCAGTCGTTTCGCGAGTGAATAATTAAAAGAGGAAGTTTTATAACAAACAACCAATGGCACATGAAACAATGCCGTTTCCAGCGTGGCCGTACCGGATGTAACCAGCGCCGCCGTGCTGATTTTTAATAGTTCATATGTTTTTCCGAACACGATTTTCACATCATCACCCATTAAATATTTCTTATAATAGTCAGTTCCATACGAGGGCGCCCCTGCAATAACAAACTGATATTCAGGAAAATAGGAGTAAATAGAAAGCATAATGGGCAATATTTTCTCTATTTCCTGGTTTCTGCTTCCCGGCAAAAGCGCAATCACCGGCCGGTGATCTAAACCAACTTCAGACCGGAATTCGGGATTGGCCTTGAAGTTGTGGATGTGGTCTTTCAAGGGATTTCCCACATAATGAGCTTTGAAATAATGATGCTTATGAAAAAAGGGAATCTCAAAAGGAAATATACAATACAACTGATCTACGGATTGAATGATTTTCTTCACCCTGCTTTCTTTCCAGGCCCATATTTTCGGTGAAATGTAAAAATGAGTCTGTAATCCGAGTTTGTGCCCAAAAGCGGCCATTCTCAAATTAAATCCGGCATAGTCGATCAGTATTAGTTTGTCAGGTTTGTATGCTGCAATATCCCGTTTGCATTTTGCGATATTTCGCAATATCTGCGGCAGTTTTACGATAATTTCAAAAAAGCCCATATAGGCCCTGTCTTTGTAATGACTGACCAAAGTTCCACCTGCGGCTTCCATCAGATCACCGCCCCAAAAACGGAATTCTGCCTGCGGGTCTATTTTCTGAAGTGCTTTCATCAGCCCTGCACCATGTAAGTCTCCGGATGCTTCTCCTGCAATCAGATAGTATTTCATAAGGGTGATATTAGAAAAAGTACATATACAAGATAAGCAATCCCGACAATACGGTGGCCAACAGAATTCCTTTGCAAAATTTCATCATGTCCATCTGCATACCCACCATAAATAACGCGAGGTTCAACAACAAACCCAGCTTGAGGTAGGTTCCCAATAATCTGACCTTAAATAAATAGGCCAAAAAGGAAAAGTAATCATTTCCCGGTTTCATATAGAAATATAAAACCAGCAAGAAAACAATAGGGGCTAAGAGGCCCAAAGTCAATCCTATCCAGCTGCGGTTATATCTTCGCATGAGTTTCCCAGGAGTTTAAAAGACCCATGGCATGATGGGCCGTTAAATCAAATTGACAAGGAACCACGGAAGCATAGCCATGCTTTAAAGCCCATTCATCGGTGTCTTCTCCATGATCAAAATTTTCGAATTTCCCGGTTAGCCAATAATATTTCCTTTGATTGGGATCCGTTCTTTCATCGAATTCCTCTACCCATTTGGCCCTGGCCTGTCGGCAAATTTTGATGCCTTTCAGGGCTTCAACCTGCAGGTTGGGTATATTAACATTTAGCAATACACCTTCGGGAAGACCATGTTGTAACACCATTTCAGCCACTTGTTTTACAACTATTTTCGAGGCGCTAAAGTCGGCATCGAAACTATAATTGAGCAATGAAAACCCAATCGCTTTGATACCGTCAATGGCACCTTCAACGGCGGCCGACATGGTACCGCTATAAATAATATTAATGGATGAGTTAGAACCGTGATTGATACCTGAAACCAACAAATCCGGGCGTCGTGGCAGTATTTTGTCTATAGCCAGTTTTACACAATCTGCCGGCGTGCCACTGCATTGATAAGCCGGAATCTCCGGTCCGAAATAATCGGTTTTATCTAATCTTAAAGGCTTGTTAATGGTAATGGCAT
>CAZTGZ010000029.1:17934-25580 GCA_964613385.1 uncultured Chitinophagaceae bacterium | reverse complement strand
ATGTCCCATTCCGGATTGCGGACTGTCAGGGGCAACCACAACAACGTCACCTATTTTAGACATTACTTCAACCAATGCCCGAATCCCGGGGGCAGTAATACCGTCATCATTACTTACCAGTATGAGTGGTTTCATGGCGCAAATGTACATTTTATCGAGCCTTTCTCACATTCTTCCAACAACGTTCTGAGCTTGTAATTAAAACTTTAGTTTTGTACCGTGCTTAAAAAACTCTCCGTTACCAATTTTGCCCTGATGGATGCTGTGGAAATACAGTTTTCCGAAGGTTTAAATATGATTACCGGAGAAACAGGAGCGGGTAAATCGGCGCTTTTGGGATCTCTTTCGCTGGTTTTGGGTGAACGCGCCGACACGAAAGTACTTCGGAATGTATCCGCGAAATGTGTAGTGGAAGCCGAATTTAGCCTGGAAGCCAAAGAATGGAGCGACTTTTTTGCCGCCAATGATTTGGATTTTGAATCCTTGACCACCCTCAGAAGGGAGATTCTTCCGGAAGGTAAATCCAGGGCATTCATCAATGATACACCGGTTAATTTGGCATTGCTCAAGGAACTGGGGTCTGCCCTGGTCGATATTCATTCTCAACATGAAAGCATCGAAATGTTCGAGCGAAGGCGACAATTACAATTGCTCGATGCCTACGCCGAAGCGATGCCCTTGTGGCAACAGTATCAGGCTCAGTATAAAAAATGGATACAATTAAAAGCCGATATTCAATCTCTGGAATCGCAGCTTGAATCCGGAAACAAAGACCTGGAGTTCAGAAATTTTCAGTTTAATGAGTTGGAAGCGGCCGGTTTAAAAGAAGCAGAATGGCCAATCCTGGAAAAAGAAGCCGACGAATTATCGAATACAGAAGGAGATGGGTTGGCATTACAAGAAGCAATTTGGCTTTTGGATGAGCATGAACACAATGTGATTTCCGGAATTCGGCAAATCAGCGCTCTGGTTCATAAATTACATAAGGAGAAGTCGGGTTTAGATGAAAGACTTCAATTTGTATTGAATGAGCTGATGGAGTGTAAATATGAATTACAGCGTCTGAGCGATACCATACAAGCGGATCCGGAGCGATTGTCAGAGATTCAGGATCGCATGAATGTGATTCAGAAACTCATGATGAAACACCGGGTGCAAACGGTTGAAGAGCTCATTGAAATCAGAGACGACCTGAGCAAACAATTGTTTGATTCCGATCAGTTGGAGGAAGCGTTGACACAGAAAAAAACTTTGTGCAATCAGTGGGAAGAGGAATGCAGAAATATAACTCTTCGCTTGAGTGAGGCCAGGACGAAGGCAAAACTTCCCCTTGAACAGAAAGTAACCGAATTCATACGTAAATTGTCGATGCCCAATGCAGAATTTTCTATAGTGTTGGAGCGGACGGCAGAGCTATCATTGTACGGACAAGATCAGGTTGTGTTTTATTTTAATGCCAACAAGGGAGGAATTAAAATGCCGCTGGGAAAGGTTGTTTCCGGTGGAGAATTGTCGAGGCTGATGTTGGTTCTGAAGTCTGTATTGGCAGAAAAAGTTCAGTTGCCGGCCTTATTTTTAGATGAAATTGATTCCGGCGTATCCGGAGAAACTGCTTTTGCCATGGCGGAAATGTTGAAGGAGCGTTCCAGAGATATGCAGGTGTTTTGCATTTCGCATTTGCCTCAAATGGCCTCGGCAGGTGACAGTCATTATCATGTTTATAAGGAAGAGGGCGCCGACAAAACCTATACAAGGATTCGAAAGTTAGGGCCAGAAGAGAGACAGCTGGAAATTGCAACCATGATAGCAGGTCGAAATCATGGGAATTCAGCCCTCGAAAGTGCCAGAGAATTGTTACATAGATTTACATAATCAATCCATTTCATGAGAAAAGCATATATCGTTGATGTTCGGAGAACGGCAGTAGGAAAATTTGGCGGTAGTTTATCGTCCGTGAGACCTGATGATTTAGCAGCCATTGTAATTAAACATCTGGTGGAGAAGTACGATACTGTAGATTGGTCCGAAACAGATGATGTCATATTGGGCGCGGCCAATCAGGCAGGTGAAGACAATAGGAATGTGGCCCGTATGTCACTGTTATTGGCAGGAATGTCGGTAAAAGTACCTGGTTATACAGTTAACCGGCTGTGTGCCAGTGGCTTACAATCCATTATGGATGCTGCCAAAGGCATTGTGTCAGGTATGGGGGATTTATACATTGCGGGTGGGGTTGAAAGCATGACGAGGGCCCCCTTCGTGATGTCAAAAGCAGGTTCTCCCTTTGACCGAAATGTGCAGGTTTATGATACCTCTATCGGATGGAGGTTTATCAATCCTTCGTTGAGCGCGTTATATTATCCATATACGATGGGAGAAACGGCTGAAAATGTGGCTGAACTATATAATATTAGCCGGGAAGAACAGGACAGGTTTGCCCTTCAATCTCAACAGAGGTATTTTGAGGCAGAAAATCGGGGTGCATTCAAAGATGAAATTGTACCGGTGAGATTGGGAGAAGGGCAATTTTTTGAAAAAGATGAACATCCCAGGCAAACCTCTTTGGAAAAAATGGCCACCCTTAAACCTGCATTTAAGAAAGAAGGAACGGTAACGGCAGGTAACTCTTCAGGAATCAACGATGGAGCGGCTGCTTTGATTATTGCTTCTGAGGATGCCTTGAAACGCTATAATCTGGAACCGATGGCCGAAATAGTATCCATGGCTGTTGCGGGTGTTCCACCGGAAATTATGGGAACAGGTCCCATTCCTGCAACCAGAAAGGCATTGGAGAGGGCAGGATTACGCATAGATATCATGGATTGTATTGAACTGAATGAAGCTTTTGCATCACAGGCCCTTGCTTGTATGCGCGACCTGGAACTGGATCCTTCTAAGGTAAATGTGAATGGCGGGTCCATCGCCATAGGACATCCTTTGGGAGCCAGTGGCTCGCGCATTACCGCAACCCTATTGCATCACATGAAGCAGCAAAAACTGCAATATGGTTTGGCTACCATGTGCATTGGGGTAGGACAGGGCTCGGCCATCATTTATAAAATGATATGAGTATAAGGTACGCCATGCAAATGGCATACGATGGTCAAGCCTACTGCGGATGGCAACGACAACCCAATGTGATGACCGTTCAAGAGATGCTTGAATCTAAATTGTCTCTGTTGCACCATCAGCCGGTGTTTGTAACCGGCTGTGGCCGAACGGATACAGGCGTTCATGCGTATTCATACTGGCTTCATTATGATTTAATTGAACCCATCGATACCGGAGTCGCGGTTTATGCATTAAATGGAATGTTGCCACCGGATATCAGAGTCAGGGAAATTCAACAGGTACGGGACGATTTTCACGCCCGGTTCGATGCCAGCAGCAGGGAGTACAGATATTTCATTCATACCCGACCTTCACCCTTTCTTTTCAACCGAAGTTATTACATGCACCGCCCACTCGATATAAAAATCATGAATGAAGCAGGCAATTGGCTCAAAGGAGTGCAGGACTTTGGTTCTTTTTGTAAAAGCGGGGGAGGATCAAAAACGAACATTTGTAAGTTAGATAAAGCCGTTTGGTGCAAATCAGGAGATAAAGTCATTTTTATCGTCAGAGCCGATCGGTTTTTGCGCAACATGGTCAGAGCAATGGTGGGTACCATGCTGGAACTTGGAGAACATAAAATTAGTTTGACGGAATTCAAAAATATCATTTCCGGCTCTGATCGTCGATTGGCAGGACAATCAGCCCCTGCGCACGGTTTATATCTCTGGGATATAAAATATGATAAAGATTTCTCCAATCGCTAAACCTTTATGGCTATTTGTTTGTACTATATTTGGCGTCGCTTTTTAGCATTTTAATCTGGCTACATTTTGTTTAAAGATAAACTGAATACTCTTTTGCTTTGGAGGATTTTCCGCCTCGCTGTTCCGTACAAAAAACAGTTGTGGATAGCACTCGTGCTGACCATCATCATTTCAGTTGCCGCACCTATCCGGCCCATATTGGTACAATGGGCCATAGATCATCCGGTATCGGACGGAAATCTGAATTTACTATCGCTTACCATGGGCGCATTGTTGGCCATTTTGTTCCTCCAAAGCGCTATGCAATTCACGCATACCTGGTATACCAATTGGCTGGGTCAGATGGTCATCAGAGATTTAAGAGAAAAAGTATTCGGATTTCTGGTCAGGAGAAAACTGGCATTTTACGATAAAACCCCGGTTGGTACCATGGTTACGCGCAGTATTTCGGACATAGAAACCATAGCCGAAGTATTTTCAGAAGGACTTATTACCATATCCGGTGATTTCCTTCAGATAATCGTTATTACCATAGTTATGTTCGTTACAGACTGGAGATTGTCTCTGATTTGCCTGGCGATACTTCCACTGTTAATTATTGCGTCAAACCTGTTCAGAAAAGGTGTTAAAAGCAGTTTCTCGCAGGTGAGGACGCAGGTTGCACGGTTAAATGCTTTTGTACAGGAGCATCTCACTGGTATGTCGGTGGTACAGATTTTTAACCGTGAAGAAGTTGAATATCAAAAATTCAGAGAAATCAATAAGGCACATTTGATAGCCAACAAAAGGTCGGTTTTTCAATACGCCATATTCTTTCCAGTTGTTGAAATAATAACAGCCATTTCAACCGGACTGTTAGTGTGGTGGGGAACCCGAGAAGCTCTGAACGCGACGGTTACACCCGGGGTAATGATTTCGTTCATCATGTATATCAACATGTTTTTCAGGCCTGTCCGTATGATTGCTGATCGTTTCAATACCATACAGATGGGCATGGTGGCAGCAGAACGTATTTTCAAATTGGTAGATGATGATGCGCATACCGAAAAGTCCGGGAATCATCAGGCCATCATTCAGGGTAAGGTAGAATTTGATCGGGTGAATTTTTCTTATGTACCCGGTGAGCCGGTGTTAAGAGATATCTCATTTAAGCTTGAAACGGGTAGAAACTTAGCCATAGTAGGGGCTACTGGGGCAGGTAAATCGACCATTATTAATTTAATCAGCCGTTTTTACGATATCGAAAGCGGAACCATCAAAATAGACGATATTCCGCTGGAGGACTGGGAATTAAAAAATCTGCGTTCCCAAATTGCTGTGGTTCTTCAGGATGTGTTTTTGTTCTCGGGATCCGTTGCTCAAAACATAGATTTGTTCAGTGGCAGCATTTCCCGCGAGAAAATGATGGAAGCTGCCGAAGCCATTGGCGCCGATGAATTTATTAAGTCACTTCCGGGTGATTTTGATTATAAGGTGATGGAAAGAGGGGGTGCACTTTCGGTGGGGCAGAGACAATTGATCAGTTTCATACGCGCCCTGGCATTTAACCCCAAAATCCTCATTCTGGATGAAGCGACTTCAAGCGTTGATTCAGAAACAGAAACGCTCATTCAAAAAGCTATTTCCAGGCTCATGAAAGATCGAACATCTATAGTAATTGCCCATCGATTATCAACCATTCGCAATGCGGATGAAATTCTGGTTTTAAAGAAGGGAATCATCGAAGAAAGAGGAAAGCATGATGAACTCATGAAAAAGGGGGGATATTATTACCAGTTGCAAAACATTCCGGATGCGATTATCGCTTAAGTTCCATTCTGTTTTCCACAGTCTTATGGATTGGATAATCTCACGACTATATTTGCCCGCGTTATGAAGAAGATTGTTGTCAGTGGTATTCGCCCAACCGGCAATTTACATTTAGGGAATTATTTTGGTGCGGTCACCAATTTTATCCGCATGCAGGATGAATATCAATGCTATTTCTTTATCGCTGATATTCATTCTCTTACTACACACCCGACACCATCAGATTTGCATGCCAATGTCAGAAGCGTTTTGGTTGAATATCTGGCCATGGGCCTTGATCCGGAAAAATGTGCTCTATTCATACAAAGCGAAGTTCCGGAAATATCAGAGCTCTATACGTATATGAATATGAATGCATATTTAGGGGAGTTGGAGCGCTCGGCATCCTTTAAAGACAAAATTCGCACTCAGCCGGAAAATGTAAATGCAGGTCTGCTGACTTACCCGGTTTTAATGGCAGTTGATATTTTGATACACAAGGCAGATTTTGTTCCGGTAGGCAAGGATCAGGAGCAACATCTGGAAATGACGCGACAATTCGGTAATCGTTTCAATCGGTTGTATAAAACAGATTATTTCCCGGAACCTCAGGCTTTTAGTTATACAGGAAATTTAGTGAAAGTACCGGGTTTAACCGGAGGAGGAAAAATGAGCAAAAGCGGTTCTGACAACGATGCCTTGTTTTTTAATGAAAGTGCAGAAGTGACGACAAAAAAAATTCTACGAGCTGTTACGGATGCGGGACCTACGGAGATGAATTCAAAACCGGCAACTGCCATTCAGAATTTGTTTGATTTAATGGAATTGGTATCAAAGCCGGATACTCTGGCCTTTTTTAAGGAGGCACATGCCCATATGAATATTCGTTACGGCGATTTGAAAAAGCAATTGGCTGAGGATATGAATTTGTTTATTGAACCATTCCGCAATAAAATTGAAGAGATGTCGAAAGATGAGGAATATCTGGCGAAAGCGGCCAAAATAGGCACAGAGAAGGCCAGAGAAAGTGCAGGTAGAACCCTGAAAGATGTTAGAGAAATAATTGGTTTCCGAAGATTTTATTGAACCTTACAGTAGAATATTGTTTATTTGAATTTACCAAAAAGTACCACTGAACCATGATGCATATTGCTGTAGCCGGTAACATAGGATCCGGAAAAACCACTCTAACCCGCTTACTGGCTAAGCATTACGATTGGGAACCTCATTACGAGGCAATGGAAGACAACCCGTACATCAGCGATTTTTACGAAGATATGCACAGATGGTCTTTCAATTTACAGATCTATTTTTTGAATAGCAGATATAATTCCATTCAAAAAATGCGGCAGTCGAATAAATCCGTTATTCAAGACCGCACCATCTATGAAGATGCATACATATTTGCTCCCAACCTGCACAGCATGGGATTGATTAGTACCCGTGATTTCGATACGTATCAGAGTCTTTTTAGCAGCATTAAATCCATGTTGAAAGCCCCCGATTTACTGGTCTATCTGCGGGCAAGTATACCTGCATTGGTGAATCAGATTCAGAAACGAGGTCGGGAATATGAAGATTCAATACGTCTGGATTATCTGAAAAGGCTGAATGAAAGATATGAGGCCTGGATTTCTACCTACAGAGAAGGTAAATTGTTGATTATTGAGGTAGATGATATTGATTTTGAGGAGAATCCGGAAGATTTAGGAATGATCATCAGCAAGATTGACGCCGAAATACACGGATTGTTTTAAGTTTAGCATTTCTACTGCGGTAAGACCGGCTTCAAATCCTTTGTTCCCATGCTTTCCACCGGCTCTTTCTTCGGCTTGAAGCAGATTCTCAGTGGTTAACACCCCAAATATTATGGGTTTATTGCTTTGCAGACTGACTTGCATTATTCCTTGTGCAGCTGCATCACAGATAAAATCAAAGTGACGGGTTTCTCCCTGAATAACGCAACCCAGACAAATAACCGCATCGCATTTTTCACTTAGCCATTGAGCCCCTAAAGCCAGTTCATAGGTACCCGGTACC
>CAZTGZ010000029.1:6569-17897 GCA_964613385.1 uncultured Chitinophagaceae bacterium | reverse complement strand
TTTTGTGCCGGTACTCCACATTTATTCAAGGCATCAAGAGCCCCTTCCAATAATTTTCCGGTAATTGGATGGTTCCATTTAGAAACGACAATGCCAATTGTAAACGAGCGCCCATCCGGCAAATCGCCATCAACCTGACTTAGATTTTTAAGATGGGTGGCCATGTTGGGCTAATTATAGCTGGGTTTTTGCTTCAGCCCGGTAGATATAACGGTCAATCTGAATTCCGATTTCAGTTTCGGCGTAGTCTTTCTTAATCCGGCGATAAACCTTTAAGGCATCATCCCAATTTTCGAGCTTTTCATATACTCTGCCCGCTTTCATTAAAGCCAGCGGCGTGGTGAAATTGTTTTTGCGCATGCCTGCAGCTTTTTTAAAGGCGGCTCCGGCTTCATCCAATTGATCCAATTCAACATAACAATCACCAATCAATATCTGAGTTAACGGTCCGAGCATTTCATCCTTAAATTTCGACTTTTTGAAATACTCTAATGCGTTTTCAAATTCCCTTTTAGACAAATAGGCTCTGCCTGCATAGTATTTGGCAAGATTGCCGGCTTTGGTGTTGCCGTATTCGTCGGCAATATCAATGGCACCGGGATTGGTTCCGTCACCATTTAAAACCAAATCCATGGAATCTTTATCAAAATATCTTTGTGTGCTATACAATAGTGCCAAAGCCTCTTCTTCCTGCTCAGGCATGTAATACTTGGTATAATAAAAGTATCCGGCTACCAGGGCAACCAATACGCCTAAGGCTATCTGTACATTCTTTTTATGCTTTGCGTAAAAGGCGTCAATAGAAAATTTTTGTTCGGAATGATTTTCTGTGCTCATTATAAAAATTTTTGCAATTATAGATGGTTTAATTTCTTATGCCAAATATGGCTTATTCTATTATAAATGGATAATCTCCAACATATACATCTGTATACAGTTCTGATGGGTCAGGATATGGACTGTTCTCCGAAAATTCGACAGATTCCTCTACGATTTTCTGGATTCTCTCGTCCCACAGTTCAAAATCATTTTCAGTGAACCATCCTGCAGCTAACATGGTGCTTTTTACTTTCTCAATTGGATCTTCTGCTTTATAAGCTTCAACTTCTTCCTTGGTTCTATACTTGGCCGGATCGGACATGGAATGCCCGCGATACCGGTATGTTTTCATCTCCAAAAAGGTAGGACCTTCGCCATTTCTTGCGCGATTTACCGCTTCTTCCATCGCCAGATGAACTTTTTCACAGGTCATTCCATCAACCTGATAAGAAGGCATGTCGTACGCCTGACCTATTTTATATATATCCAACAAATTGGTTGTACGGGCCACCGAAGTTCCCATGGCGTAATTGTTGTTTTCGCAAATAAAAATGACGGGTAATTTCCAAAGCATGGCCATGTTAAAGGTCTCGTGCAAAGCGCCCTGTCTAACTGCACCATCTCCCAAATAACAAACACTCACATTCCTGGTGCCCAAATATTGTTCGGCCAGGGCCATCCCGGCTCCCAATGGAATTTGTCCGCCAACGATACCATGCCCCCCAAAGAAATTATGCTCTTTGGAAAACATGTGCATACTTCCGCCTTTTCCTTTGCTGCATCCGGTAACTTTTCCGTAAAGTTCCGCCATAACCTCATTCGGAGTAATTCCACATGCCAATGCGTGACCGTGATCGCGATAAGCGGTAATCATTTTGTCATCTTTTGTCAAAACAGACATGGCGCCGGCCACCAATGCCTCTTGTCCTATGTACAAATGACAGAATCCTCTGATTTTCTGCTGACCGTACAATTGCGCCGATTTCTCTTCAAATCTGCGAATCAGCAACATCAGATCAAACCATTTGGTGTATGTCTCTTTACTAAATTCTATTTTTGCCATCAGCCAATATTGGGCGGCAAAAATAACAAATCCCGAGCATTTCAACTTGCCTGAATACCCTTATATATCGAAACTTAAATTGGTTCACTTCAAAAACCACCGGTCAGGTGATTATGAATTTGATCCGAATTGCAATGCCATCTCAGGTGCCAATGGTTGCGGGAAAACCAATCTGCTCGACGCTATTTACTATCTGGCATCAGGCAAAAGCTATTATTCGAATAACGATAAAGCAAATATCCAACAAGGACTGAATCAGGCCAGAATCACAGGAATTTTGGAACAAAGCGACTTCAAAACAACCATTCAGGTCGATTTCGATGTAAATCAGGGCAAGACTTTATTCACAGACGGGGTTAAAGTCAAAAAATTATCAGAATACATCGGGCAATTGGGTATTGTAATGATAGCTCCGGATGATACGGATATCGTAAAAGGACAAAGTACGGATCGCAGAACGGCCATGGATCGTGTGATATCTCAGTATCATATACCTTATCTAAAGGCGTTGATCAGTGCCCAGAGAATAACAGAACAACGCAACAGGGCTTTGAAGCAAATGGGTGAAGCCGGTCAATTTAACGATACTTTATTGGATGTATTTGATCAGCAACTCATTCCGTTTTCAGAAACCATATTCGAGGTGAGAAGGAGTTTTATGAAAGGTGTTGAAAAGATTTTCCATGAAATTTATGCACAGATTTCAGGCGAAAGTGATCATATTTTCTTGGAATACAGGTCTGAACTGGAGGATGGCAATTTTGCTGATATATTGATGAAAAATAGACCTAAAGATAAATTGCTCGGCAGAACTATGGGTGGAGTGCATAAAGACGACTGGGGTATATGGTTACATGGCAATCAGGAGTTGAAAAAATACGGTTCTCAAGGTCAGATCAAATCGTTCGTAATCGCGTTGAAATTGTCGTTTTTAAGGTGGTTGGAAAAGGAAAAAGGCCAGACTCCTGTTTTACTTTTGGATGATTTGTTCGAGAAAATTGATCAGCAGCGTTTAAAAGGGATTGTCGTTTGGTTATCAAAGCATTTCAATGGTCAATGGTTTGTAACCGATGCGCACGAGCAAAGACTGGAGTCGTTGCTGTTTGAAGCCGGGGTCCCCAAAAAAAGTATTAATATTGACCGTTTATTGTCATGAGTGCGGAAAAACCATTATCGGCCATATTAAATGAAATGCTTCATACCTATGAATTGAAGGATAAGACGGATGAAGTAAGATTGAAATCCAACTGGGAACAGATAGTTGGCGGAGTAATCTCCCGCAGAACTGACAAAATGTATATCCGGGAAAATACCCTGCATATCTGGTTGAGTTCGGCTCCCCTGAAACAAGAACTTCAATATCACCGGGCCGTAGTTCTTGAAAGAATCCAAACTATGCTGGGAAGTAATTCCATTAAAGATTTAAAAATTTATTGAAATGCCTCATTTAATAGCACCATCTGTTCTTTCAGCGGATTTCGCCAATCTGGGAAGAGACATGGAAATGATAAACAGAAGCGAAGCAGATTGGTTTCATGTAGATGTGATGGATGGAGTTTTTGTGCCGAATATTTCTTTTGGCTTTCCGGTCATTAAGGCTATATCAGCCATCGCAACCAAGCCTCTGGATGTGCACTTGATGATAGAAAAACCTGAGCGCTATGTTCAGGAATTTAAAAATGCCGGAGCCCATTGCCTCACCGTTCATCTGGAAGCCTGCATACACCTTCACAGAACGGTACAGTCCATCAAGCAGTTGGGAATGTTGGCAGGCGTGGCCATCAATCCGCATACACCGGTTCATTTATTAAAAGATATACTCGGTGATTTGGATTTGGTTTGTTTAATGAGCGTAAATCCCGGATTTGGCGGACAATCATTCATTCAAGGGACGTATCAAAAAATTATTGACTTGAGAGCCATGTCCAAAACAGGCAATCCTGAGTTAAAAATAGAAATTGATGGTGGCGTTACCCTGGACAATTATCGTTCACTCATAAAGGCGGGTGCCGATGTGCTGGTTGCCGGAAATACCGTTTTCTCTTCGGGAAATCCATTACAAACCATCGCCGAATTGAAATCCAGCATTGCGTAATATAGTTCTATTCCTTTTCGTTCAGCCATCAGTGAAACCTATCATCATATTTCTCATTTCCTGCATGATTGCCCTTCCGGTGTGCGCACAGAAAAAGGAATTCGTGATCAGAGGCACGGTGGTAGATCAGGAAAATCAACCATTGAGCGAGGCCTATATCTTTACCCTCGACAAAAGACAATTTACTTTTTCTGATGAACAGGGAAATTTCATACTCCGAATCAAATCAGACAAACCGGTTACGGTGATTTGTTCTTATACGCAAGCCAATGAGAGACGAGGATTTGACCCAAATGTGGCTTCAGAATTTATTTGGAATGTCAAGTTGCCGGTGACCTATGAACTAAAAACCGTAAAAGTGTCGCCGGACAAGCAGCGCATTATGCCCGGAAAAATAAACTTAGACCCCAAAAAAGTGGAGCGCTTTCCGGTCCTTCAATTTGAACAGGTGTTGAAATCCATAGGTTTAGGTGTTTCTCAGGCCGGGGGAGAACTGTCCAGTGCGTATAATGTGAGGGGAGGGAATTTTGATGAGAACCTCATATATGTGAATGACGTAGAAATTTATCGTCCATTTTTGGTCAGAAGCGGGCAGCAGGAAGGATTGAGTTTCATTAATCCGGATATGGTTAAAGAATTGGATTTTAGTGCAGGGGGATGGGAAGCGCAATATGGTGATAAAATGGCTTCCGTTCTGGATGTTCAGTACCGGAGACCCAGCGCATTTGCAGCCCGAACGCGTGTAAGTTTGCTCGGCGCAGAAGCTCAGGTTGAAGGTTCATCATTTAGTGGAAGACTCACCTATATTGCAGGTGTCAGATACAGAACCAATCAGTATTTTCTGGGAGCCTTGGATGTGCAAGGAGATTACAAGCCGGTATTTGCTGATTATCAATCCTTAATTTCCTTTCGATTAAATAAAGAATGGTCGGTAGAAGCATTGACCAATATGGCCTATAATCGTTTTTTACTGTTGCCGCAATCTCAAACCACTTCATTTGGGACTGTTCGCAATGCCATCCGCCTGTATGTTGGGTTTGGAGGGCAGGAAAAAATGCAATATGAGAATTTTCTACAGTCCTTAACGCTCCGATATCAACCTGATATAAAAAGGGAATATAAATGGATCAATTCGATTTACGCGGCTTCCGAACAAGAACATCTCACTGTTGAAGGCGCTTATTACCTGGACCAATTGGAAAGCGATTTGGGGTCGGAGAACTTTTCCCAGCCAAAATTGAGATTAGGGCAGGGATATTTCGTGAACCATGCCCGCAATGATTTATATGCGAGAATTCTCAGCTCTTCAATTCTTGGAAAGGAATACAGGAGTTTTGGTATTCTTAAATATGGATTGAAAGTGCAGTCAGAATTTATTGATGATGTATTGAAAGAATGGAGATATAATGATTCTGCCGGATACAGGCAGCCTCAAAATGAATCTTTTAACTTTGATCGAAGTATCTCCTCTACCAATTTGTTAAATTCTATGCGATATACGGCCTATGTTCAGAATACGGCCATATTGATGAAAACGAATGCTTCAAAATTAAATGTGGGTGTGCGTGTTCATCACTGGAGTCTGAATCAACAAACGGTATGGAGTCCGAGAGTGCGATTCAGCTTTGAACCAAATAAAAAATACAACGACACATTGCGGTCTGAGCATTATGAATTGTATGACAGTTTAAAAAAGAAAGATTTATTGATAACTGCCGCGGCCGGTTATTATTTTCAACCACCCTTTTACCGTGAGTTGAGAGACTTCGAAGGGAATTTGAACCTTGATTTAAGAGCACAGAAATCCATACATTTCATTTTGGGGACAGATCTGAATTTTAAAGCCTGGGGAAGGCCATTTAAATGGATAACAGAGGTGTATTATAAGCATTTGGAGGATTTGGTTCCCTATACACTCGAGAATGTTCGAATCCGTTATTATGCCAGGAATTCATCACATGGAAATGCCATGGGGTTTGATACCCGGGTGAATGGAGAATTCATTCAGGGTCTTGAATCCTGGTTCAACTTTTCGTTGATGTCGACCAGAGAAAATATTTCGTATGTGAATGAAGAAGGCACAAAAGTAGAATCAGGTTTTATCCGGAGACCTACAGATCAACGAGTTAGTTTCTCAATTCTTTTTCAGGATGAATTGCCATCTAACCCGAGCTATAAAATGAATCTGAATGTAGTATTCGGTTCCAGATTGCCATATTATCTGGGAGGAAATGCAAGGTATCAGGAAGGGAATACCATTCCGCCATATCGTAGGGTGGACCTGGGCTTTTCAAAGACCTTGATCGAAAAGAAACCGGGCAGTAGCGGCCGAATTAAATCGTTATGGATTTCTTTGGAGGTCTTTAATCTGCTTCAGGTGAACAATACAATTTCCTATGTTTGGATCAAAGATATCAACAATAATACCTATGGGGTACCCAATTATTTAACGGGAAGACGCATTAATTTTAGAATATTCATGCAGATTTGAACATTATTCAACGGATATAATACGTTTTTAATCTGACATTCACCTGAACAACTAATTCTTTATAAGATTGATTCATTACAGAAGAAATTGTTTATTTGTAAAATCAGAAAGCAGATATGATTCTTAAAAATACTCATAAAGTTCTGTTAGCGGGAAGCTTAGCCCTCATGTGTGGCCGGGTTTTTGCGCAGCAGGATCCTTATTATTCGCACTTCAAATTCAATAAACAATCGTACAATGCAGCCGCTGCCGGTGAAAAGGACGATTATTATTGTGTGAATGGTGTTGCACACTATCAATGGCTGCAGTTAGACGACCAGACTAAGGTCCGTGGAACAGATTATAATCCCAGCGTTCCGGCCACTTATATCGAAAATGTTGCACCTAAAACGTATGCCTTTAATCTCAGTGGACAAGTAAAATGGAAACAGGGAAGAAACAGCATTGGCTTGGGACTGAGTATGATTGATGATAAAATTGTGTTTTTAAAGTCAACTACACTCAGATTTCAGGCAGCATATCACATTCGTATTCCTTCAAAAGATGCATTGTTTGCAGTAGGTCCGGAAGTAGGGTTTTCGCAATTCGGATATGAAAATCCCGATTTTAAATCTTTGGATCCGGCTGATGCGAATATTCCGGTAGGTACAGCAAATCAATCCAAATTGAATATTGGATTTGGAACATATTATCGCCAGAACAGATTGGGGTCATCCAATTTTCAGGATTTTTATGCGGGCTTCTCGGTTACCAATATTAATCGTGCCAAGTACAGCCTGGCCGTTCAAAACCAAGCCGGAACCAGCACCAATCTTGAATTTCAATACGCTCGTCATTTGTACGCACTTACCGGGTTAAACTGGTACATGAATCCATCTTTTACCCTTGAGCCTGCCGTTTTGGTGAAAAAGACTTTCGGCCCTGAAAAATCCAAGGCCCAGGTTGATTTGAATGCCACTGTATTGTGGAACAAAACGTTCAGAGCAGGTGTGGGTTACAGGCAGTGGGCCAATACAGATGCCTTGACCATATTGTTGGGATATGTCAGAAATGAATTACAATTCGGTTATTCCTATGATATTACATTGAGCAACCTGCAACAGGTGAGTAACAATACACATGAAATTATGGTGGCTTATTGTTTTCGCCCGCCCACCATCAAACCTCCGGAGAAGAATTACAGAAGAAATACCCGTTGGTTATAATAGGTTTTACAAAATAATTACACAGAGTTCATCGTTAATTGAAAAGTTGATTGGCACTAAATTGTTGAAAATTAATTTTAAGTGTGTATTATTGTAAATTCATTGCAAAGCAAGCAAGTATGAGAAAGCTATCAAAAGTGTTTGTTGTTTTTGGTTTCCTGACCCTGTACAGTTGCGGTTTAAACAGCAACAAGGGTGAGTTAACCGGTGTTGAGGGAAGACGGCCCTGGTTTCACCCACAGCCTTATGGCACCGTGTATATTCCTACCGGTACATTTCATACCGGTCAGAGTGATCAGGATATTTTCCGTTCATACATAGCGCCGAATAAGCAGGTTTCTATTCACGCCATGTGGATGGATGACACTGAGATTACCAACAACGAGTATAGACAATTTGTAGAACATGTGATTGACTCTATAGCCAGATTTATCTTGGATGAACCTTATGTTTATGAAGATGAAGAAGGCAACAGATTTATCGACTACAAGGAAGAAATTGATTGGGAAGAAAGCCGCGAGGATTTGGAGGAAATGTATTACAAACCCAATGAGCGTTTCCGCAGAGCCCGTGAAATTGATACCAGAAAGTTGATTTTTAATTACGAATGGATTGATTACCACACCGCTGCTTTCGATCGCAGTGCTCAGCGCAGAGATTTGATTAAGAAGGAAAAAGTTCATATTTATCCGGATACATTGGCATGGATCAGAGATTTCAGTTATTCTTACAATGATCCGATGACGCGTCAGTATTTCTGGCATCCAAAATATGATGATTATCCGGTGGTAGGTATTAACTGGAAACAAGCCAATGCATTTTGTCGCTGGAGAACCGAGTACAGAAATACCTATTGGGAAAAAGAAGGTATGCCAATTACCGAAGATTTCAGATTGCCGACAGAGTTTGAATGGGAATATGCCGCCAGAGGAGGAAGAAACAATAATATGTATCCCTGGGGAGGTCCTTATACCAGAAACAGTAAAGGTTGTTTCCTGGCAAACTTTAAACCCAACAGAGGAAATTATATGGATGATGGTGGGATGTATCCTGTAAGAGGTGATGCCTATTTCCCCAACGACTATGGATTGTACAATATGGCTGGCAACGTGGCCGAATGGACCATCAATGCCTACGCTGAGTCATCCATGCAATTCACCCATGACCTGAATCCGGATTACCGTTACGACGCGGATCCTACTAAAGATGGTGCCAATTACCTGACCCAATCGAGAAAAGTTATTCGCGGTGGTAGTTGGAAAGATATAGCTTACTTCATTCAGAATGGTTCAAGAACCTATGAATATCAGGATACAGCCAAATCATTTATCGGTTTCCGTTGTGTTCAGACATACATAGGTAGATCTGCTTTGGACAAGAAGTAAGGTAGTTAAATATAAATTCAATAAAGTAAACAATTAATCAAACTTAAATTTTAACTGAGATGAGCAAAAGCGTATTCGAAAGCAAAAAGTGGAAAAAGTTCATGGGCATGGCCTATGGTGTTGGAGCGGCCATTGTAATTGTGGGTGCATTATTTAAAATTATGCACTGGAAAGGTGCAGATGCCATGCTTATTATTGGTATGGGTACTGAAGCCATCATTTTCTTGATTTCCGCTTTTGAGCCGGTACATGAGGAGTTGGACTGGACATTAGTTTATCCAGAACTTGCCGGTATGGAAGGTGAAGACAAAGGAAGCAAGAAAAGCAGTGGCAATGTGTCTCAGCAATTGGATAAAATGTTGGCTGAAGCTAAAATTGGTCCTGAATTAATAGAAGGATTGGGCAGTGGATTGCGCTCTTTAAGCGAGAATGTTGGCAACATGGCTGACCTCTCAGGTGCAACAGTGGCTACCAAAGAGTATGTTGAAAATATACAGAAAGCTTCTACCTCATTAATGGGCATGAACTCAAGCTACAGCAGAGCTGTTGATGCTTTGAATAGCCTGGCAGAAAATGCGGATGCATTCAAAACTTCAACCAGTCAACTTTCTGGAGTGAGCGAGACTTTGGCTTCTTTCGACAGAAATGTGCAGACACTCAATAGCATCTATGGCGGTATGATCAACGCAATGCGTCCTAGTTCATCTGCAAGATAATTTACCCTTAACGAATGTTTCACTTAATTAACAAGTAAAAAATGGCAGGTGGTAAATTATCACCAAGGCAGAAGATGATCAACATGATGTATCTCGTGTTGATGGCACTTCTGGCCTTGAACGTATCGAAAGAGATTTTGAAATCATTCCACTTAATGGAAGTGAGTTTCAACAAAGCTCAGGAAAACATCAACGCAAAAAACACTACACTGATTGATGCATTGGCAGCGCAGAGTGAAAATAGGGCTCAAGTAAAGCCTTTTTACGACCGCGCTAAGGATGCACAAAAAATTGGCGATGAGTTTGTAGCGTATATCGAAAGCCTCAAAAAGACTTTGATTGAAGGTGCCGGCGGAAGGAAAGAACCCGAAGAAGGCGAAGATGCCAAAGAAACGGAACTTTCTCAACCTGATAACATTGAAAAGCATGCGAATTTGCTTTTCGTTGAAAACCAGGGGGCCAAAGCCAAAGAACTTCAAAAGAGAATTAACGATACCAGACAGAAATTGGTTGATTTATTGAAAGCCAATGAACAAGCCGGGGTTAAAATTGATCCTTCTGTGATGAAACTGGTGGAAGCTAATTCAGATTTGCGTGCAGAAGACAAAAAAGGATCACAACAATCGTGGGCATCTGTATTTTTTGAACATGCACCTTTGGCTGGGGTTGTTACCTTGCTGACCAAAATTCAGAACGACGCTCGAAACACCCAGGCTGAGGTAATTTCTCAACTTGCCAAAAGTATTGACAGCAAGAAAATCAGTTTTGACCAATTGAAAGCGGCAGTAATTGCTCCTACAAGTACGGTTATGATTGGTGAGGAATACAAAGCCGAAGTTTTGTTGGTGGCATCTAACAGTAAATCAGATCATAAAGTTGTACTTTCAAGTGGAACTGAATTGAAAATTGAGGATGGTTTGGGTAAGTATAACGTAACTCCAAACTCTCAAGGGGTGTTTGAATGGGGTGGAACTATTCGCCTTCAAACAGATACCGGTTTGGCTGTGTTTCCTTTCAAAGCCGAATATCAGGCCTTTGCCGGAACTGCTACCATTTCTGCAACCAAAATGAACGTATTGTATATTGGTGTTGCGAATCCTATATCGGTTTCTGTTCCTGGTTTTGCTCCAAAAGATGTTTCAGTGTCTATGGCCGGAGGTCGTATAACATCGGATGGAAAGGGCAATTGGAATGCATATGTAGAATCCGGACGTGAAGCAAAAATATCCGCTTCTGCCAAAATGCGCGATGGTTCCATGAGAACTATGGGAACTGTAGTTTACAGAGTTCGTTCATTACCACGTCCTGAAGCCATGTTTGGAGCTCAGGAATCCGGCAGACCAGCTCCTAAACAGGCGTTGTTGGCGCAAAGTGCCATCAAAGCTTCATTGGGTGAAGGATTTGCATTCGAAGGAATCAATTATGTGGTTACATCCTTCCAGTTCATTTTCGTACCGAGAAGAGAAGATCCTGTGGTTATCCCCGGATCAGGTCCGCTAATTACTGCGAATATGAAGGCTGCTTTAGGACGAGCTAAAAAAGGTGATCGTATCC
>CAZTGZ010000029.1:0-6559 GCA_964613385.1 uncultured Chitinophagaceae bacterium | reverse complement strand
GGGCTAAGGGCCCCGATGGAGAGCGTGCCTTGCTTCCGATTATTATAGAAGTGCAATAAATTATTGTAAATTTGCGTTCGTTTGTTAAAATAAGATTGGATATGAATTTAAGAAAAGGTTTAATTCTGGTTCTGCTTGCTATCTTCGCAAACGTTGAAGAGGGATGGGCACAATCCAGCTATGAGGATTGGACATATCCTTCAACCGCTGTAAAAGAGCGTAAGGTGATTCCTCACAGATATATCCGTGAGGCCAACGTTAAATTTTACAGACGAGTGCATCGGGTAATCGACGCAAGAGAGAAGCAAAATTTAGTGATGCATTGGCCGCGTAATCCTTTCTACAGGGTTATTACGGATGCTGCGTACAAAGGAGAAGGTGCTGAAGGCGGTATTCGCGCCTACCGCAACGACTCATTGATTTCTTTCTACACTCCTGACGAATTAAAAGAAAAAGGTGGATCTGAATTTGTTACAACGATTCAGGATTGGAGATATCCGGATGATCCATATGCTACTAAAGATACGACTTTGCTGATTCCTTTTGAACCGGCTGATATCAAAAAGTATCGCATTATGGAAGATTGGGTTTTCGATCATACCTATTCGGATTTCCGTGCAACCATTATTGCCATTGCTCCTTTGTTTGAACAAACAGCGAGCGGTATTTCATTAGGTGAAGTACCATTATTTTGGGCAAAAATGGCTGATTTGAGAGAAATTCTCGTGAATCAGGAAGTTTTTAACCCGTATAACGATGCTGCCAGGTTGTCATTTGATGATTTCTTTGAGATGCGCATGTTTAATAGCTACATTGTGAAAGAATCCAATGTTTGGGATATGGACATCAAGTATTTTGAAGAATTTAAGGATGATGGACTTGCGGCACTTCTCGAAAGTGAAAGAATCAAAAATGATCTCTTTATTTTCGAGCACGACTTGTGGGAATATTAAAATTTTAAGTTTGATATAAAAGCAGCCTTAGGGCTGCTTTTTTTTTGTGTCCTTGTTTTAATTTTACCGCTGATTATGTTAAGAAAATTAATTGAATGCGTACCCAATTTTAGCGAAGGGTGCGATAAACAAATCATCAATGCCATTGCTGACCAAATCAGATGGGTAGATGGAGTCTCTTTATTGGATGTTGATCCCGGTATGGCCACCAATCGCACGGTGATGACTTTTGTAGGTGAACCTCATCTGGTGATAGAGGCGGCTTTTCTGGCCATTAAAAAGGCATCAGAACTTATTGATATGTCGGTTCATAAAGGGGCACATCCCCGAATGGGAGCAACCGACGTCTGTCCACTGATTCCCATTGCTAATATTAGTATGGAAGAAACAGCGGAATGGGCGCACAAACTCGCTTCCAGAGTTGGGTCTGAACTGGGACTTCCAATCTATATGTATGGATATGCTCAGGAGGATGAAAATCGCAATGATTTGTCTGTCATTAGGTCCGGAGAATATGAGGGCTTTTTTGAAAAAATTAAAGATCCGTATTGGGCACCGGATTATGGGCCTGCAGTTATGTCTGAAAGATCGGGAGCTACCGTTATAGGGGCGAGAGACTTCTTAATAGCCTATAACGTAAATCTGAATAGTACAAGTACCCGAATTGCCAATCGCATTGCCTTTGATGTGCGCGAAGCAGGTCGTGTGATTCGCGAAGGAAATCCATATACGGGTAAAATAAAATTGGATGAAAACGGAGAACCGGTCAGAATTCCCGGGAAATGCAAAGGAGTAAAAGCCATAGGTTGGTTTATTGAAGAATATGGGATTGCACAGATTTCGGCCAATATTACCGATATCAAAAGTACTTCTGTACATGAATTATTTGATGCCGTTTGCGAAAGCGCCCAATCCAGAGGCGTTAGAGTTACAGGTAGCGAATTAATTGGTCTCATCCCACTGAAATGTCTGCTGGATGCCGGAAGACATTACTTAGAAAAGCAGGAAAGGTCAGTGGGTGTTTCCGAAAGGGAATTAATCCACATCGCGGTAAAATCTTTGGGATTAGATGAATTGAGTCCATTCGATCCGGATAAAAAAATTATTGAGTATTCCATTCAAGCCAAAGGGAAGAATCTCATGGAATTGAGCTGTGCGCGTCTCAGCGAAGAAACTGCTTCTGAAAGCCCGGCTCCCGGAGGTGGAACCATATCGGCACTCTGCGGGGCACTTGGTGTTTCTTTAGGAACCATGGTGGCGAATCTTTCTGCTGCCAAACGTGGATGGGAGGGAAGTTGGAAGGAGTTTTCTGATTGGGCCGAAAAAGGACAGCATTTGAGGTCAAGGTTATTATTTTTGGCCGATGAAGATACCCGCTCCTTCAATGCGATTATGGAAGCCTTTCAATTGCCTTCAGAAACGGAAGAAGATAAACGCATACGCGGAGAAATGATTGAAAAATCAAGTGTCTACGCTACGGAAATCCCGCTGCAGGTTATGAATGTAGCCATCGAAAGCATTGATTTGGTTGAACAAATGGTTTCCAAAGGAAATCCGAATTCTGTTACGGATGCAGCGGTGGGTGCATTATGTTTGCGCACGGCCATTGTTGGAGCGGGACTCAATGTAAGGGTGAATGCCAAAAGTCTTAAAAATAAAGAAAAAGGCATACAATTCAGAGATGAGGCCATCTCCAGGGTGAATAGCGCCATACCTCGCATTGACCAAATAATTTCACAATTAGACAATTTAATGTAAGAATAATCATGAATGAAGAAATAGGAATTGGCACAAGGGTTAAACATAGCGAATACGGTGATGGTATCATTTGCCGTATCGGTATTGAGTATCTGAGTATTAGCTTTTTTAAAGGTGGATTGAGAGAAATAGAAAGAGGATCCGATGATTTGGAAGTTATCGAGTTTCTGGAAGGTGGAGCTAAAACGGTTTCATTTGAAGAGGTAGAAGATTACTTTTTGCGATTATTGAGACGTTATGCCGGAGAATCTGAAAAAACAGATATGGCTCCTAAATGGATGAAGGGAACATTGGAGCTTCATCCCGGAGATAGTGGACTCCAGGGCAAGACCATTCCAATCGATACTTTTTTTCATAAAATAGTTATGGTTCGGGACCGCCTTCGTGTTTTAGAACAACAAATAAATAGCCATCCAAAACTCGATGACGGAGAACGCGTGCAACTTCAACAGTATATCACCCGAATTTACGGATCACTCACCACCTTCAATGTACTTTTTAAAAATAAAGAGGACTATTTTGTGGGAGAATCAAAAGACTGATAGACTACTTCAGCAATTCTGGGTTCTTCTGTGGAGAACCAAATTAAAACCTTAAGCTCTCCTACCTTGATGGGATTCAACTCTTTCAGGGTCTGTTTTTTTGTGATTACTTTTTTGGTGGATGTCTCGAATTTATAGGTAATCATTTCAGGCGTCAGGTATTCTATGTCAGCTATTGTATAAGTCTTGTAATGGGCTTCGTGGTATGACTTTCTGAGTTGTGTTGCCCAAATGGTGATCACAGGACCCAGGATGAGCAAAAGAATAAATCCATAAATCGAAATGCTTTCATAATTTCGGATGAACCCTTTTTTGGTGAAACTGAAGACCCGCATTTGTCTGTAGCTGAGCTGTAATAAAAATTGAGATCCAATCAAGAACAATAAAAATCCCAGGATCAACACGAAATATCCCATTGAATCTTCGTCGACAAACCACTCCGCCCAAACCATATATAAGCCACTCAAACAGAGGGTTGAACTCAAAGAATATCTATAGAAAAATGGAAATTTTTGATTAGAAATTTCATATTCTCTTTTTTCGGTTTGCCTGACCCTTTCCGCATAGGCTATCATATCTTCAACAGGCGGTTTTCTTCTGGTGATATGGACGGGCTTTTGGTAAGATTGACGAAGAGAACGGTCGTACATTAACTTACTTGCAGGGTCAGATAATGTTTGATGGGCCTTGTTCATCCACTTCATAATATCTTCTGAATCAGAGCCCGGATTAACGTCTGGATGGTATTTCTTGACCATTTTTCTAAAGGCCATTTTTACAGTTTGTGCATCAGAAAAATCAGGCACTTCCAAAAGTTTATAATAATTTATCAATATGGCTCAATTTTTGAAATGGGTATAAAGTAATATTGCTGAAAATTACAACGTTTCAACTTTAAATGATTGTACGGAATTACCTAACTACTTTTCTGTTAATTCTCATGAGCTTTTCAGTTTATGGGCAAAAATTTAGTCCGGAAACGTACGATTTTGGCAAAGAACATAAATGGAATAACCCAACTGCAACTTTCACATTCTACAATAATACTTCCAAACCTGTATTGTTTTTACCGGTAATGAAAGATGTTAAACTCTGGGTTAAACTACCTGAAGGATATGTTGAACCGGGGGAAAAGAGGAAAATAGAAGTGCGCTATTATTCAAGAGAGAAGGGCAACTTCCAGATAGAGGTTCCGGTTTATTTAAATACCAGTCCAATTCCTTTTATTCTTAAGTTAAAGGGAAACATTCTATCCTTTCATCCGGATGCCCTTATGGAATGTCCTACCATAGATAAAAAGGACGAACTGGTTGCCAGTGGAAGCACAGGATTTATTATCGTAAAGGACAAGCACTCGGGTGATTTTGTGAATGGTGCGGATATTTACCTCGATAATGCCAAAAAATCATATCTACTCGAAGATGCAAAAAGTCACATAGTTCCTTTATCCAGGCTTCACACCGGACTATATACCGTTATTGTTTCCAAAGATGGATATCAACCTTCTGAGAGAACCATATATGTAAATGCGCATTCAGGTGAGTTCTTATTCGAATTGGAAAGGACTCCGGCATTCACAGAAAAATCACTGGACAAAAATGATGATAAAGGCAGCGGGGATTTTGTGGAACTACAAAACGAACATGAGGATGAAGAATCTTCCATCGAAAGGGTTCGCAAAATAATGAATGAGAAATATAAGGGTAAGAAAATCATTGAAAGAGATGTGGTAGTTGTGAAGGAAAATCCAAAAGACTCTGCAGTATTTGTAAACGAAAATGAACTCAAGCCAACTGAAATCTTCAAACCTCTCCCCGAAGAACCTGATTTTACACCGGAAGGAACCTTGAATTCACGCAAATATGCCTATAACAACGTGGTATTTCTGATTGATGTTTCAGGAAGTATGAATCGGGAAGATAAACTTCCATTACTCCAGCAGTCTTTACATCAAATGATTAAGGTATTGAGACCTGAAGATAGGGTTACCATTGTTACCTATGCCTCCCGGGTGAATGTTATTGCCGAATCTGTATCAGGCCGCGAAAAACAAATACTCGACTCTTATATTGACTCTTTGCAGGCCAAAGGTAATTCATTTGGAGCCGAAGGACTTAAAGTTGCCTATGGTAAGGCAGAGAATGCGTTTATCAAAGGGGGGAATAATCATGTGATTTTAGTGAGCGACGGACTGTTTAATTCAAAGTCTGTAAAGCCTTCTGAGCTGGTTGAATTGGCAAGTACTGCGAGCATTCAGAACATCAAAACCACCTCTATTTTCTTCGGGTCAAATGAAGAAGCACGCAATTTTATGAAAGATTTGAGCAAGTCAGGTCAGGGTTCATTTCTGGAGATTCGCTCAGAAAAAGATGCGCAATCTGCTCTAATTCAGGAACTTATGCAATACTCAATAAAGTCTAATTGATTTCGACATTGCAAATATTGTAATATTTCAGTTATACCTCTGTCATATTCGAATCCACTAACTTTCTAAACTTATTTTTGCCTTTCAGATTTTGAATATCCTATATGAAAAAAATATTTACCATTTTATTTTCTTTAACCCTCATTTTTATCACAATTAAGTCTTTTACCAATGCCAACGGACCAGGTGGAGGATATACCAATGGACCAAGTGAAGCAAATTGTGTAAGTTGTCATAATCAGGCGTCACTAAATGCCGGTGCATTTAGGAATAATCTCACCCTTAATGGCAATTTCACCGGTGGAGGCTATATACCTGATTCTACTTATACCATCACAGTTGCATATAACCAGCCCGGGATAAGCAAATTTGGATTTCAGACGATGGTACTCGATAAAGGAACTTCAAGTCCGGCCGGAACCCTTACTGCTGTGGGTACACGGAATCAGAAAAGAACCAAAGTCGTAAGTGGAAAAACAAGGGAATACATTGAACATACCTCAGCTGGAACGTCGGCAACTTCTACCAATAATACCTTCTGGACTTTTGAATGGAAAGCCCCGACCAATAACGTGGGAGATGTGATTTTTTATGTCGTTTTGAATGCGGCGAATAATAACAGTGCCGTAAACCTGGACACTATTTACGCCAGGGAGTTTACCATTTCTCCTTCCAATTTGCTGCCAACTGCGGATATTTCTGCATCTGATGATACAGTTTGTGTCGGAGAACCTGTAACCTTTTTTGGCAGCGGTAGTGGCAGTCCGACATCCTATACCTGGAATTTTCAAAATGGGAATCCGACTACGAGCAACACGCAAAATCAAACGGTGAGTTACAATTTTGCAGGTACTTTTAATGCCATATTACAAACCAGAAAT
>CAZTGZ010000028.1:15981-31081 GCA_964613385.1 uncultured Chitinophagaceae bacterium | reverse complement strand
GGAGTTGGAAAAGTAGGTCTCCATTTGGTTGAGTTGTTGCATAAAGAAGGTGCTAAAACCTATATCAGCGACATCAACGAAGAGTCTTTGCAATTTGCCGCGAATCACTACCAGTCTGTGGTAGTTCCCGGTCAGGATATATTTTCATTGGATGTAGACGTATTCGCCCCTTGCGCCTTGGGTGCCATTTTGAATACCGACAACATCAATGCATTGAAATGTGCCATCGTTGCCGGAGCGGCCAACAATCAGTTGGAAAATGAAGAAATTCATGGACCAATGCTGGCGTCAAAGGGTATTCTGTATGCCCCTGATTTCTTGATTAATGCTGGTGGATTGATCAACGTTTATTCCGAATACACAGGTTATAACCGCGAAAATGCCATGAGGGATACAGAGAAAATCTACGAGACAACTCTGGCTATATATAAGAGAGCGGAAGATGAAAACATTCACACCCAACGGGCCGCCATACAACTGGCTGAGAAAAGAATTCAGGATATACTTAAAGTTCGCAGTACCTACTGATGGCTGCCTTAAATGGCCTGAAAAGGCTGTATAAATTGCTTAGCCCTGGCTTTCAGAAGATGATTCTGGAATACCCGCTCGAGCTCACAGATCGATATTCGAAACCTTACCATCAGGGCTTGTATGAAATTACCCAGAAATACAGGCATAACTATGAGCACTGGATCGACAGGATTCTGGATCACAAAACACAGCTTCAGGCCATCAAACATGCAGCGGATCTGAAACCGGATGAGAAGCTGGAACCCGGATGGAACAATGGTTATTTGCCCGGATTGGATATCGCCAGTCTCTACACCATCATTGCAGAGCTGAAACCATCCAAATATGTCGAAATCGGATCCGGCAATTCTACCCGTGTTGCCGCCAGAGCCATTCGGGAATCCGGAGCTAAAACCCAAATTACCTCCATCGATCCGTATCCAAGGGTAGATATGGACCAGTTGGCTAACAACATCATTCGCAAAACCATCGATAAGGTAGATATGACCTTATTCGATGAATTGAACGAAGGTGATGTTTTGTATGTAGACAATTCTCATGTCTGCTTTCCAAATTCCGATGTGACCATATTTTTTCTGGATATTTTGCCGCGGTTAAAAAAAGGAGTTATCGTGCATGTTCATGATATTTACATCCCTTATGATTATCCGGATTTTATGGTTCAGCGTTTTTATTCCGAGCAATATATGCTGGCAACTTATCTGCTTAATTCTGTACATTTCGAGATAGTGCTGCCCAATTTCTTCGTTTATAAAGACAAGGAACTTTCCGGAAAAATCCAACCGCTATTTGACCATCCAAATATGAAGACGGTTGAGACGCATGGAGGCTCCTTTTGGTTTAAAATCTCCTAATACCTTTTCTTTAATATGTTTGTGGGGTGAAAAACTCATTTCGCAACGATCTGATCCTGATGATTCCCCTTTCTCTGGGGTTTCTCATTTGGTTTATTTGGATGAGCCTGCAATCGCCGGGATTAGAAGGCGGCATGGACAGCTATCAACACTATCTGATAGCGAGGTATAGTTGGAAATATCCCAATTTGTTCCTGCATCAATGGGGCAAACCCGTTTACACCATACTCGCCTCTCCTTTCGCACAAGTCGGAACCAACGGCCTACTGATATTTAATTTACTGTGCTGGATAGGGACTTCAGTGTTTTCGTATGTAAGTGCCATCAAACTTCAATTCAAAACTCCGGTTGTGGTTTTTGGAATTGCCCTGTGTGCCCCAATTCTTTTCGATCAAATGATTTCGGGGTTAACTGAACCCTTGAGTGCTCTTTTATTGTCTTGTTTAACTTATCTGCTCATTTCAAAAAAATGGATGGGTGCTGCGATTTTGGCGGGTTTCATGCCCTTTGCCCGTTCTGAAGGATTCATAATTATGGCCGTAGCAGGATTTTATCTGCTCTTTCTATCCGGAAAACCCACGTCCTTTTTGTGGTTGTTGGGCGGTAGTTTCATCATGAATTCACTGGGCTGGTGGATAGACGGAAAACCCTTCTGGATTTTTACCGATAATCCATATGTGCGGGTCGAATTGGAAAAAGTTAATATCTGCGGGCACGGAAGCTTCTGGCATTATTTTCGCCATGCGCACATCACTTTCGGACTCATCGCTTCATTGCTTGCGCTTTCAGGGATTGCCGTACTGATTTTCAACCTCATCCGACGCAATATTTCAGCCAAAGAAAAGGACCTTTTCTGGCTGGTATCGGGCTTTTTCGTGATGTATTTTTTTACCCATTCGGCCATATGGTATTTGGGTAAAATGGGGAGCTGCGGCTATATCAGGGTTATGTCTGTTATTATTTCTTCTTGTGCTTTGTTATCCGGTTATGGTTATGACAAAGTAGCCTTACCCATCATGAACAGGATATCAACCAAAATACCCTGGCACTATCTCGTGGTATTGGTGCTGACATTGGAGCCTTTTCAATGGTATGGAGGTAAATACCCCCTGCAAATTTCCGAGGAACAAAAACTCTTTGTACAGGCAAACGAATGGCTAAAAAAAGTGGACATCGAAAATCGAACGCTATATTTTCTTTATCCATATTTAAACATACTGGCAGATATAGACCCATGGGATACCCGACGATTCGTGGAAATTTGGGGTTTTCATTTTGATTATGCCGATGTCGGATCGATGGTGATCTGGGATGGTCATTTTGGTCCCAATGAAGGACGCATACCGCTGGATTCGCTCAGATCTCATCCGGATTTTACCCTGAGGGCCTCATTTATTCCCAAGGTACCTTTCAAAACACTGAATGACTATAATTTCGAAATTCACATTTTCGAAAGAACCGGAAAATCCATGCTTAAGGAGCGATAAATAATAGGTTAATTGTCCAAAAAATCGTACTTTTGCAGCCCTTTAAAAAGATGTTGAGCAGAAGACTGATACGCGTTAAAATTTTTCAGACATTATATGCTCAGATTCAACAGCAAAATAATCATCGGGAATCTGGCCTGAAGTCACTGAATCAGGCAATCCAGAATATGCAAAACGCGCTCAATGCTGCGGTAAATTTGCCTTTTGCTATTGCAGACTATACACAAACCAACCTGCTTCCTGAATCTGGCTTTTTAACCACCGACCCTTTGCGCGACCAGCAGCTCAAGCTTCTGGTTTCCGATGAGTTATTGCGAAATCTGGCCTCGAACCCTTCCTTTGCATCGGTTCTCAAAACTTCTGTATATCCCTGGGTGAAAGATCCGGAATTCCTGTTTCTGATGGTGCGCAGCATTCGAAATGAAGAAAAATTCAATGAATTGTGCAGTGCTGAAACCATAACGACAGATATTCAGCTCAAATACCTGCAATGGTTAATCAGGTGGATGTTGAATGATTCAGAAGAAGTGAATCAGAAAATGGAAGAATCTGACCTCCATTGGGTTGATGAAAAATATGCCATAGAGCATGGCCTAACGAAAATATTCAAAGGCATACAACCCGAAGATATTTCCGGAGTTCAGTTGCCTGAGTTGAGTAAGGATATGGATGAAGACCTTCAGTTTGCAAGGGATTTATTTGCCTTATGTCTGTTGCATGCCGAAGAATACGAAAAGCTCATCGCCGAACGCACACCCGGCTGGGACCCGGAAAGAATTACCAGAACGGATTTGATTTTGATGATCATGGCCATTGGGGAATTCCTGGAATTTCCATTCATCCCGGTAAAAGCGACCATGAATGAATATCTCGAGTTGGCTAAAATGTATAGCACGCCCCAAAGTGCCAGATTTTTGAACGGTATTCTCGACAAGGTTCTGAAAGATTTAAATGAAGAAGGAAGAATACAGAAAAAAGGTCGTGGGTTGTTGGGTTGATTCAAAGCATTAATTTTGTATCGCTAATATTTAAACACATGAAACAATACAATATTTCCTCAAGCTTATTCCTATTCGGTTTAATCGCCATCATGGGATTTTCACAATGCAATTCCGAATCTTCAAAATCAGCAGGCACCAATTCAGAGAGCGTTCATGATGAAATGGAAGAAGTGGAAGAACCGGTTTCTACGGAAGTGATTGAAAATGAAGCTTCAGCAACCAATCCTGATGCTAAAAATGGAGAACCAAAATTTCAGTTTGCCGAGGAAGAATGGGATTTCGGGACGCTGGTAGATGGAGAGAAAGTAAGTCATACCTTCAGGTTTAAAAACATAGGTAATGCAGATTTGGTTATCAGCAGCGCCTCAGCATCCTGCGGATGTACCGTGCCAAAACACACCAAGAAACCGATTCCTCCCGGAGAAAGTGGTGAAATCGAAGTGACCTTTAATTCAGCCGGAAAAGCCTCTGGTGTACCAATAACCAAAGATATTACCGTAATTGCCAACACCAATCCGGTGCAAACCATACTTCGGATAAAATCGGTGGTAATGCCGGCAAACAATAAATAAGCATATGAATATTCTTTTAAGTTCAGCGTCAGACCCGGGAGCCATGCAGTTATACATGATTATCCTGATGGTTATTGTATTTTATTTCTTCATGATACTACCACAGGTCAGAAGAAATAAAGCTCAAAAAAAATTCAGGGATGAATTGAGCAAGGGAGATCAAATCATAACCACAGGTGGCATACATGGAAAGGTCATCGAAATAAAAGAAACTACCCTCATTGTTGAAGTAGAAGGAGGAGGCAAACTTAAAATTGAAAAATCGGCCGTAAATGCTGATGCCTCCGGGGCTGGTAAAAAATAATATCCGTGCATCTGAAAGTCGGTATAACAGGCGGTATTGGCGTTGGGAAAAGTACAGTTTGTTCTATTTTTTCTCAATTCGGAATTCCGGTGTACAATGCCGACATCCGAGCCAAACAACTGATGCATGAAAGTCCGGACCTGAAAAGAAGCATCAGACAAGCTTTTGGATGGGACACTTATGACAAGAATGAGTTGAATCGCGCCTATCTGGCAAAAATCGTGTTCAACGATCCGCAACAGCTCAATATACTCAATGCCATTGTTCACCCTGCGGTATTTAAAGATTATAACGCCTGGGTTGAAAAAATGGCAAAAGCCGATTTCCCTTATTCCATCAAAGAGGCCGCTTTGATGTTTGAAACAGAAAGCCATCGACAGATGGATAAAATCATAGTTGTCACTTCCCCGATTAATACCCGCCTGGATCGAATTATGCGACGCGATCACATGAAAAGAGAAGAAGTTCTCAAACGCATCGAACATCAGCTTTCAGATAAGGAGCGATTGGAAAGAGCCGATTACGTGATTAAAAACTCAGGTAAAGACTCCTTGATATTACAATGCTTGCATCTACATCATGAAATTATGGAATTAACCACCCAAATGACCATATCATGAGTCACGGCACCTTAATACTTTCACACAACCAGGTACAGCAGAAACTGGAGCGCATCACCTGGCAGATATTTGAGCATTTCAGTGATTCTCAGGAATTAACCATCGTAGGAATCAAAGATAAAGGAAGCTATCTGGCTGAAATGATTCAAAAAAGGCTGGGAGAAATCTGTTCGATTAAAACCCGGTTAAATTTTATTCAACTCGATAAAAACGATCAGCTACCCGGAAATGCTGTTTTGCATGAAACAACCCATATCTCGGGAAAAGAAATAGTTCTGGTTGACGACGTACTGAATAGTGGCAGAACCTTGTTGATGGCCATGAAGCCCATTCTTGAAAACAATCCGGCTATCGTAAAGACGGTCATTCTGGCCAACAGAGATCACAAGCAGTTTCCGGTGTCGGCTGACATTGTTGGCATTTCTTTAGCTACTACCCTGCAGGATCATATCGCATTTGACCTCGATGATCAGGGACAAATGAGCGTTTGGCTCAGATAATGCCCGCAGCCCGCTCGGCGCATTTAATTCCATCCAATGCCGCAGAAATAATTCCTCCCGCATAACCCGCGCCTTCTCCGCATGGAAATAATCCTGAAAGATCGGGATGTTCTAAAGTGTCCGGGTTCCTCGGTATCCGCACCGGGGACGAAGTTCTCGATTCGGGCGCCAGCAAAACGGATTCGGGATGTACATACCCTTTCATTTTCTTGTCGAATGCCAAAAGCGCTTTTCTCAACCTGAAGGTGACCGCTTCGGGCAGTACATTTTCCAATGACACCGATTGAATTCCCGGTATATAGCTGCAATCCGGCAGACTTGCTGATTTTCGGCCATGCACAAAATCTTCCGTTCTCTGTGCCGGAGCTACCAATCCGGATGCGCCGGCTTCCATATAAGCGCGTTGTTCGATATTCTGTTGCAACTTCAAGGCTGACAGCGGACCGAATTCCTGATATGCCTTCCAATCCTCAGGTTCAATGCTCACGACCATCCCGGAATTGGCAAATTTTCCGTTGCGTTTGGAGGGCGACCACCCATTTACCACTATTTCCCCATTTTGGGTAGCGGCAGGTGCGATGATGCCTCCCGGACACATGCAAAAAGAAAACACACCTCTCCCATTCACCTGCTCCACCACACTATAAGAAGAAGGAGGCAGATAATCAGGTTTAATTTCACATCTGTATCGGATCTGATCCATGAAATTTTGGGGATGTTCAATTCTGACTCCCAGGGCAAATGGCTTATTTTCAATGGCGATGCCGGATTTATGAAGCATTTCAAAAACATCCCTGGCCGAATGACCCGTGGCCAAAATCAATTTGTTGCAAGACATGCCGGCATTCGAAGTCTTTAAACCTATCAATCTACCTTTCTCTATTTCGAGTCCGGTAAGTCGGGTTTCGAATAGAACTTCACCTCCACCCGAAATAATCGTTTCCCTTATGCTTTCTACAATGGCCGGCAACTTATTGGTACCAATATGGGGATGTGCTTCATAGGCAATGGCCGGAGTGGCCCCGTGTAAGATGAGCCATTGTAACACCTGATGCAAATCACCGCGTTTATGACTTCTCGTATACAACTTGCCATCACTGAAAGTGCCCGCGCCTCCTTCACCAAAGCAATAATTGGAATTATCGTCAACATGCCCGGTTCTATTGAGTTGTGCCAAATCCCGACGCCTGCTTTTAACTTCCTTACCTCTCTCCAATATCACTGGCCTGTAACCCAATTGCAGCAGGCGCAGCGCAGCGAACATCCCGGCCGGACCAAACCCAACGATATGAACATCGCCCCGATGCGCATGCTTAAAAACAGGTATTTCGGGGGCTTGCGGAAAATCTGATTCCGTATATACTTCAATTCTGTATTGATAATGAATCAGCCGCCCTCTCGCATCCAGTGATTTTTTAAGTATCACCGTCCGGAAATCATCCGAAATTTCAGGCAACTTTATTTTTATCGCCTTTCTCAAGGCAGCCTCATCCTGTGCTTCTGAAGAATGAATATGTATCTCAATTATCTGCCTCGCCACGATTTATCCAATAACTATCCACAATAATCGGGAAAAGGATGAAATTCCTGATTTTTGTAGTTCGAACCAAACTGAAAAATGCCCGACCTGAAACATCTCCAAGACCTCAGTACCCAAATCAGAAGAGACATCGTGCGAATGGTACACGCCGTTCAGTCAGGACATCCGGGAGGATCCTTGGGGTGCACCGAATTTTTCACTGCTTTATTTTTTGAGGTGATGGACTTTAACCCCAAAGCATTCACCCTGGAAGGGCATCAGGAAGACATTTTTATATTATCCAATGGTCATATTTCACCGGTTTATTACAGTTGTCTTGCGCGTTCCGGATACTTTCCGGTTTCTGAATTGGCCACTTTTCGCAAATTGAACAGTCGCTTGCAAGGTCATCCTGCCACACATGAAGGTTTACCCGGCGTGCGAACTGCTTCCGGTTCACTTGGTCAAGGATTATCGGTTGCCTGTGGAATAGCCCTGGGCAAACGATTAAATCGGGACGTCAAAAAGGTATTCTGTCTTACCGGTGATGGAGAACTTCAGGAAGGTCAAATATGGGAAGCGGTTATGTATGCCGCTCATAATCAGCTGGATAATCTCATTGTGACCGTAGATTTCAATCAACAACAAATTGACGGATCCACTACCTCAATCATGGGTTTTCATGAACTAAAGTCAAAATTCGAAGCTTTTGGATGGATCGTGACCGAGATGAACGGCAACAATCTGCCGGAAGTATTAGATGGGCTTAACAACGCCATTTCGCTATCCGGCAACAAAAAACCTGTGGCTATCATCATGAAAACAGAAATGGGTCATGGTGTTGACTTCATGATGGGAAGCCACGAATGGCACGGAATTGCCCCCAATGACGCCCAATTACAATCAGCTTTAGACCAAAACCCCGAAACAATCGGTGATTATTAAACCAACTACATACTTAAAAGCTCCTTTTTCAGTTAAGGCACTAATGAACCGTTGGTTAACCATAAGTCTCCTGGCTGTTTTACTGGGGCAATACACACCTGTAAGTGCACAAAGCGAACCTCAGACACGCATCTTGTTTGTTTTGGACGCATCCGGATCCATGTATGCCAGAATGGATACGGATACCCGGATCAACATTGCCAAACGCTTACTTACGCGCATGGTCGATTCGCTCAAATATATCCCGAACATTGAAATTGGACTGAGGGTATATGGAAACCGACATGATAAACATGAAAGAGATTGCCGCGATACACGCCTGGAGGTACCTTTTTCGAAATATAATCACCTCGATATCAAAGAGACAATTCAGGGTTTAAAACCAAAAGGCACAACCCTAATCGCCTATTCACTTCAGGAAGCTGCCTACGATTTCCCCAAATCATCGGGAACCCGTAACATCATTATTCTCATCACCGACGGTATAGAAGAATGTGAAGGCGATCCCTGTGCTGTTTCTCAAGCTCTTCAGAAACAAGGGGTTATTGTTAAACCTTTCATCATCGGAGTCGGACTCGATGAACAGTATAAATCTCAATTCGATTGTGTCGGCAAGTATTTCGAAGCAAATACAGAAGAGGCATTTCAGAATGTATTGGGGGTAGTTATTTCTCAGGCCGTGAATAATACTACGAGTCAGGTAAATCTGCTGGATGAATTGGGCAGGGCGGTTGAAACCGATGTTCCTTTGACATTTTATGACGCCAAAACCGGCAGATTGCTCGAATCTTTTGTGCATACCATGAACAACTTCGGCGTTCCGGATACCCTATATCTCGACCCGGCTTATACCTACAATATGGTCGTGCATACCATACCACCCGTAGAGGTTAAAAACATCAATCTCATTCCGGGGCGACACAATATAATTCCGGCCAAAACACCTCAGGGTGGATTGGAACTGGCCATCGAAGGCATCAGCAACTACAACCGGTTACAAGCCCTTATCAGACTTCCCGGCAATCCTCAGATACTGAATGTCCAGGAGTTTAACACTACAGAAAAATACCTGTCCGGCAAGTACGATATTGAGGTGTTGTCGTTGCCAAGATCTGTGCATACAGGAGTTGAAATCAGACAAAATTCAGTAACGAAGTTAAAAATACCTCAGCCGGGAAAATTAAATTTATATGGACGGAATGATGTCACAGGAGCCGTATTCCGCATGAATGCCGGAAAGTTAGAATGGATATGCAATGTTTCCACCATTGGGGGAAAACAGGTTATAGTGCTCCAACCGGGTAAATATCACCTGGTGGCCAGAAAAATCTCCGATAAAAATGTCATCAACTCGAAGAAATTCGATTTTGAAATAGAATCAGGCAAAGTCACAGATATTAGTAGCTTTTAATATGAAAACATTTGAAGTCTCAGGGCATAAAGACACGCGTTCAGGTTTTGGAGCAGCCTTACTGGAATTAGGCCAAAAGAATGAACAAGTGGTCGGGTTATGCGCAGATCTGACGGGATCCCTTAAAATGGATGCTTTCAGAGATGCATTTCCGGAAAGATTTTTTCAGGTCGGGATTGCAGAGGCCAATATGATGGGACTGGCTGCCGGTCTGGCTACCGTTGGTAAAATACCTTTCACCGGGACTTTCGCCAATTTCAGCACAGGAAGAGTTTATGATCAAATCAGACAATCCATTGCCTATTCGCATAAGAATGTCAAAATCTGTGCTTCACATGCCGGACTTACGCTGGGAGAAGATGGCGCGACACATCAAATTCTTGAAGACATCGGTATGATGAAAATGCTGCCGGGTATGACGGTGATTAATCCGTGTGACTTTAATCAAACCAAGGCGGCTACTTTGGCCATTGCCAACCACAAAGGCCCGGTATATCTGCGTTTCGGTCGACCGAAATGGCCTATATTCATACCTGAAAATGCTCCTTTCATTATCGGTAAAGCCCTCACGCTGAGCGAAGGAAGTGATGTGAGTCTCTTCTGTACCGGTCATATGGTTTGGAAATCCATTGAGGCTGCCGTCATATTGGAAGCCAAAGGAATTTCCGTTGAAATTATCAATTTACATACCATCAAACCCCTGGACGAACAAGCCATTCTTCAATCGGTATTAAAAACAAAATGCGCTGTATCCGCTGAAGAACATCAGGTAAATGGAGGATTGGGAGAGAGTATAGCCTCAGTGCTGTCGCGCAAAATGCCGGCCCCGCTCGAAATGGTAGCCGTAAAAGACTCATTCGGCGAAAGCGGAACCCCGGACGAACTGTTGAAAAAATATGGTTTGGATGTACTGGATATCGTCGAGGCTGTTGAGAAAGTTATCCAACGGAAAAACAGTTAGATACACTTAATTTTCTGCCGCTTTTAGTTTCATCTTGTGGGCCTGTTCATGCCCGAGATATATGTCGATGAGGCCATGCACCCAATACAACACAGGTGTAAGAATGATGGCTATACAGAATTTATAAATGTAATTGATCAGGCCAATCGCCAGAACTTTCGAAATAGGCCATCCTGCCCCAATGCCAAAAGCGATAAACAATACCACAAAACTGTCTAATAGTTGAGATACCAGGGTCGATCCGGTTGCCCTCAATCCCACCCATTTTTCACCACTCCATTTCCGTATTTGATGATATATGGTTACATCTACCAGTTGGCCTATTAAAAATGCAATCAGGGAGGCAATAATAATCCAGTTCCCTTGAGAAAAAACGACAGAAAAGGCGTCTTGCATATTGCTGATTCCCCTGGCTTCATTAACACCGAGCCACCATTCTGCCGGCGTTAACCGAATACTGAGAAAAACCATCATAAACGCATAAGAAATCAGTCCAACGGTCATATAAGTGATCAAACGAACACCCTTGCTGCCAAAATACTCATTGATAATATCCGTCAGGATAAAAACCACCGGCCATAGCAAAACACCTGCTGTCATTTCAAAAGAAAGCTCAAAACTTCCTATTTGCCAGGCTACCGGCACCAGGCCCATGGTTTTTTCTAAGGAGAAAATCTTAACTCCGATAAATTCTGCCAAAATAGCACTGGTTATAAAAACACCTCCCAACAATAAAAACAGACGTTGTGGTCGTTGAATCATAGAACAATTATACGTGAATCCTTAAAAGCGACCATGAAAATATGCAGATTCAGGCATGATGACCAATTTGTGGAAAGCTGGGCAAATAAGACTTTCTCTACCCTTCTTAATTTTGAAGCATCATGTACTTACGCATCATTCTGCTATTGATTGTATGGAATACAGGCGCAGCATATGCCCAGACAGCAGAAGTCTGGATCGCTTCCGGAAATGCTAAAATGAAGGAAGGCAATTCCCTGGGAGCGATCAAAGACTATACCCAGGCTTTGAGCATGGACTCAAATTTGGCCTATGCCTATCTCGGACGAGGAAGTGTGTATGCCGAATTAAAAGCTTATAACGATGCCTTAACCGACCTGAATCAAGCCCTGAGATTAAAACCCAATCTGGAAGAGGCACTATTTAACCGTTCTTATATTTTACAGGCACAAGGTAATTTTTCTGCCGCTTTAGCAGATATAAAAAAATATAATCAACTCCAGGAGAACGATCCGGAAGCCTGGTTAAAACAAGCCGAATTGTATGAACTTATGGGTTATGAGGACAGTGCGCTGACCTGCTTTGTTAAATTCTGTGAATTCCCTCCCAATGACCATTTTGGATACATCACCAGAGCCCTGGTCTACCTCAAATGTAAGGACACTACCAAAGCCATCAACGACCTCGGCACTGCCATTATAAGACAACCGGAATATCTGGAAACCTTTAAAATAAGAGCAGATATACATTTCGCTTCCCATAATTACGCCGGAGCCATCGAAGATTACAACGTATTTTTATTGGACAATCCCAAACACGAATCCTCCATTTGGCACAGGGGAGAATGTTATGCCCGATTGGGTATTTTCAGCGGCGCTATTGAGGATTACTCCAGATTATTGACCATAAAACCTAAACCTGAATGGTATTTCGACCGGGGTTACTTTTATATGCAAATCCAGAAATATGTAGAAGCCGAGGCGGACTTCGAGTCGGCAATCAACGGCAAAGTGAAAGACATGGATTTGGCCTTGCACAACCGCGGAATTTGTAAATACTTCAATGGAAAAGCTGAACAAGCGTGTAATGATTGGAAAGCGACTCCGGAATTGTCCAATGAGTTTCTATCCAAATACTGCACCGATTAATTTCAGTGAAACAGCCTGTTTTTCATCAACCCTATTTTATCCAGGAAATAGGTAAAAGACACGCGCAAAACACCTAATCCGTATTTTACACTTCTCGAGAAATTAATGGAACTCGCTTCATCAAAATATTTGGTAGGGCAGGTTACCTCTCCGATTTCGAAGCCCGCATGAAAAATCTGGGCAGTGATTTCATTATCGAACACGAAATCATCTGAATTCTGATCAAACTTCACTTGTTTTAACACATCAGCCGAAAAGGCGCGATATCCCGTATGATATTCACTCAATTTTTGATTCATAAGGATGTTCTGTGCCAGCGTCAGACAGCGGTTTGCTACATATTTGTATAAGGGCATTCCCCCTTTTAAAGCCCCCTTACCCAAAATACGACTGCCGTAAACCACCGGATATACTTCATAGGCAATGACAGATGCCATGCTGTGAATCAATTTGGGGGTATACTGATAATCCGGATGCAGCATCACCACTATGTCTGCATCCAGCGATAATGCCTTCGCATAACAACTCTTCTGGTTACCGCCATATCCCCTGTTTTGCTCATGGCGGATCACATGACGGATGCCGAGTTTCTTTGCCAAGTCGCTGGTCTCATCGCGACTCGCATCGTCTACCAAAACTACTTCATCAACAATATCAAATGGTATTTCCCTATAGGTTTGCTCCAGAGTAAGCGACGCATTGTATGCCGGCAATACAACAACCAGTTTTTTACCATTTATCATATTACATCGAATGCATGAGTACAAATACGGCTGCACCGGACAGATAGCCAATTACCGCCAGGAAGGTGATTTTCTTCAGATACCAGATAAAATCGATCTTTTCAAGACCCATTACAGCTACACCGGCCGCAGAACCAATGATTAAACAACTTCCACCCACCCCGGCACAATACGCCAGAAACTGCCAAAATGCGCCATTCGGCAAGAAGTTCTTCAGATACTCCGGATTAGCTGCCACATCAATAATGGCTTGGGTAGGAATTAGATACATCCCTTGTGCGGCGGCAACCAGGGGCACGTTATCTACAATAGAAGAAAGAAATCCTATGGCAATATTGATTCCATATATGTTTCCGATGGTTTTATCCAGAAACTCTGCAACGATCATCAAATGACCAATTTCCTGTAATGCGCTCACAGCCAATAAGATTCCCAAAAAGAACAATACCGAGCTCACATCTATTTTTTGCAGCACGCCAATAACGCTGAGCGAATGTTTAGATTCTTTGTTTTTGGTTTTGTGCATCAGTTCAGTCACCACCCAAATCACGCCCAAGCTGAGCATCATACCCATAAAAGGCGGTAAATGTGTTACTGTTTTAAACACCGGAACAAACAAAAGACCGGCTATTCCAAGTATTAATACAGTAACTCTTTCCATCTGGGTGGTGGGATTCAGATAATGTTCAGCACCCTCTGCTTTCAATGGCCGCTCGATCTGACTCCCCTTCATTCGGTAAGTCAGAATGAATAACGGAACTATAATGGTTAGGATACTCGGCACAAAAAGACCGGTAATCATAGATGCCACATCCGGCAATTGACCTTTAATCCATAACATGGTTGTTGTAACATCACCAATTGGCGACCAGGCACCGCCCGCATTCGCCGCAATAATTACAATTCCACCGAAAAACCAACGCGTTTCCTTGTCCTTGATCAATTTGCGCAATAATGAAATCATTACGATTGCAGTTGTTAAATTATCCAATACAGACGAAAGAAAAAAGGTAAGAATTGCTACTACCCATAGTAATTTCACCTTACTGGTTGTGGTTATTTTATTGGTAATAATGGAAAATCCTTCATGCGCATCCACCAATTCAACGATGGTCATGGCCCCCATAAGAAAAAAGAGAATACTCGCAATTTCACTCACATGATGCAGCAGTCGTTCTTCGAAAAACGAATTGAGCATATGCTCACCCAAATAATTCGCTTTAAAATGATGTAATGCTTCTTTCAAATGCGGAGCAACTGAATCAGCACTTACAACGAATAATGCCCAGCAAAGCACTCCGGTTATCAGTGCTGATGCTGCTTTATCTACTTTTATGGAGTGTTCGAGCGCAATGCTGAGATATCCAAAAATAAAAATAGCGATAATTACAAATTCCATGCTTGAAAAATTTGCGGCAAAAATAGTTTTTTACCTTAGGGCAGCATCACACATTTCGGAGTAATTGAGAAAAGATGCCAACATTTCCATGCCTTTCCCTTCATTTCGGTTATTAAAAATAAAATGTTGAATACCATTCGTAAGTAAAATAAACGGTGACCGCAAATGATGATGATACTGTGCAATCTGAAAAACTGTTCTTTCATCCAGCATCACCTCGGGCGCCTTGCATTCCACTATCATCAGGGGTTTTCCCATTCTGTCGTATACCACTATGTCCGGTCTCCGGGTCAGCCCGTTTACCGTTATCTTTTTTTCCACAGCCAACACACCCACTAATTTCCCGGAGACAATCATGGGTAGA
>CAZTGZ010000028.1:5421-15971 GCA_964613385.1 uncultured Chitinophagaceae bacterium | reverse complement strand
ACAGCCAACACACCCAAAGGCACCGAAAGTTGTTCATGTAAATACCTCAAAACATATTGCCTTACCCGTTCTTCAGGGTTCAGAAATACGTACTTCCTTCTCACGGGATCAAAAATCTGAAGTTTGCCCTCTACCACGCGGGTTTTAAATTCGTAATGGGGAAAATTTAAAGATTCCAACATGCTTTTTTTATTCCCTTCCTGGTCATATTTGCCTAATGGCTGCCAAAATTATCAATAAGTTCGAAGAAGCCTGGAATAAGTTCCATTCAGATTGCCAGAATGGCAAGTTTCAACCTGTTTATTTGTTTCAGGGGGATGAAACCTTTTTTATCAGCAAATTGGCAGATTTGGCCGAGGAATCTGTCATTCCCGCTTCGGGCAAAGATTTTAACCAACACATTCTGTACGGAAAAGATGTTCAAACAGAGCAGGTGCTTTCCCTTGCCAAGAGATTTCCGATGATGGCGGATCGACAGTTGGTTATGGTGAAAGAGGCACAGCACCTGACGCAATTGGATAATATGATTCCCTATCTGGAAAAACCGGCGTCCGGAACGGTTCTGATCCTTTGCTTTATGGGTAAAAAAATCAATATGAATACCCTGGCAGGTCGTGCTTTTCAAAAACATTTCGTGTTTAATGCAGAACCTGTGAGCGAAGGAAACATCATCTCCTGGATCACCGAATATACCCGGACACTTCAGCTGCAAATCTCTGATCAGGATGCCTGGTTACTCTACGAGAGAACGGGAAATAACCTAAGCACCATTGCGGGCGAATTAGAAAAACTGGCCGCCAATCTTCAGGACAGAACCAATATTACGCCAAAAGATATCGCTGATAATGTGGGTATCACCCGTGAGTATGACATCTTTGAGTTTACCAGAGCCTTGGGATCTAAAAATCAACAAAAAATCAGTCTGATCTTAAAAAATTTCGTTTCCGATCCGGGATCACATCCCTTTCCCATGTCCCTGGGAATGATATTCAGTTATTTCCAGAAGGTGATGTTGTTGCACAGCATTCCCGGTGGCAGCGATCTGCAAAGAGCACAAATACTCAAAGTACCTATGTTTGCCATTAAAGATTATCAGACTGCTGCTAAAAATTACCCCATCCACAAGCTCAAAGCCGTTTTTCAGGTCATCCACGAGATGGATTTAAAGTCAAAAGCCATCCAAATCCGAAAGCCGGGAGACGCGGAATTGTATAAAGAGCTGATTGTAAAAATTATGAGATAATCCGCAGAAATCTATCCTTTTTGAAGTTTTATCTGTTAATTTGGCCCTGAAAAGAACGAAAAATACATATGAAAAAAAGTGTACTCACCATTTTATCCTTCGTGCCTGCTGCCCTTATAGCACAGCAGGTCAAGGAGTTACCTGTTGTTCACGACATTCCTGTTTCTGTCGAAAATAGGAGTCAATCCGTCGATTTACCCGTATTCCCTCAAGGTGAAACGGTGAACGGAAACAACGCGAAACTCAACAAATTAAAAACTTATGCCTATACAGAAATCGGAAGAACCTATTACGATCTTCAGACCAATGGTTCCATAGGACGCAGAATCATACTACACGCAGACGGAACTATTTCGGCTGTTTGGACCAATGATCCGGATGGTGGAAACAATTTCCCGAACCGGGGTACTGGATACAACCACTGGAATAAAAGCAGCTGGGGTGCTGCTCCGACTACCAGAATTGACAACAATCGCACAGGATGGCCATCCATCGGGGTGTTGAATGGCAACATCGAGTTCGTTATGGGCCATATTTCTACCGATGGTGGATGGGTGCTGTCCAAAAACACCGGCATCGGCAGCAACAACTGGACTTCAAGCAATGTAGCCGACGACGGAAGCCGAGTACCCATTTGGGGAAGAGCCGTGAGTTCAGGAAACACCATACACCTGATTGGCAATTATTACTCATCAACCACCGATGGTATTGCTGAAGTAAAAATTAACGGAATCACCAATCCAACAACATATTCCCGCAGTAAAGACGGAGGTGCCACATGGGATAAACTCCACACCTTATTGCCGGGTTACGATTCCACCAAATACCTTATTGGTGGCGGTGACAATTATGCCATGGATATTAAAGGTGATACCGTTGCCATATTAATTGGAGGAATTACCGATGATCTTACTTTATGGAAATCTACCGATGGTGGCGATAATTTCACCATGATTGACGTAGAGCCTTTCCCATATTCTCCCTATAACTCTAAAGTATTAATTCCAACTGCCGACAGGGTACCAACCAACGACGGATCCGTTGATGTTATGATAGATGGAAATGGCATCGTGCATTGTTTCTGGGGACGCAGTTTTATTGCGGATGAAGACACCACCGATACAGGATACAGTTTCTATCCCGGAACTGCTTCATTAATCCACTGGGCTGAAGGCGATACCGCCAAAGTCTGTGGTGCAACCATTGATATGAACGGAGATGCCACTCTGAATATCACTCGTGAAACATTCTCTGCCTTAAATGCCGACGGAACCTTACCTGCTGATGTCAGCTATGCATCCAGAAATGGTAATACCAGCGTGGTAACGATGCCAAGTGCCGGTAGAGACGCCAATGGCAACTTGTTTGTGATTTACTCTGCCGCCATAGAAGAAACCTATCACGTATACAATTCTAATTACAGAGATGTGCTCATCAGCTATTCAACCAATGGCGGAAAAACCTGGATGGGTCCGCAAAACCTGACTCAGGAACGTTCCAGAGAAGCCACTTTCGGATGTATGAGTAAAATGAATAATGAGTTTGTGCATTTTATTTTCCAATTAGACGAATTGCCGGGAACCAACCTGCAGAACAACGGAACCACCGGCTTGCACCCTGTAGGTGTGAACAGTGTGATGTATGCAGCCGTTCCTGTTTCCGACATTCTTGGAAATGTAATCGGACAAAACCTGCTTTCAGCTGAAGAGAAAAAAATTGACCAGAAAGTAATGGTTGTGAGCCAACAAGGCCCGAATCCATTCGATGAATCTACTGAAATACTGATTTGGTTAAGCAAAGCCGGAGATATAAAAGCTACCATTCAAAACAATCTCGGACAAGTCGTAAACAGCTTCGAATTGAAAGATTTGAATCCCGGTAACCACAGATTGGAAATCAATGGAACAGAACTTCCTGCCGGTATTTACTACTATACGCTGGAATCAGCCGGAAGTAAAGTAACCCGCAAAATGCAAGTGGTTCACTAAAAATCACTCGAACGCTAAAAAAAAAAAGCCGGCTCAGTCCGGCTTTTTTTATGCTTCAATATCCCTTTGAACTTGACAAAATAACCCGTATCTTTGCAGGCCTTAAAAAAACTGCGGGTGTGGTGAAATTGGTAGACACGCCAGACTTAGGATCTGGTGCCGCAAGGTTTGGGGGTTCGAGTCCCTTCACCCGCACAAATTCCTTTATACATATATGACAGGTCAGGTTTCCCTTGAAAAAAAAGACGCCTTACAGGCTACACTCACCATACGTCTTACTCCCGACGTTTACAAACCCAAAGTAGAAGAACAAATTCAGGTTTATCGCCGCAAGGCCAATATTCCGGGGTTTAGAAAAGGGATGGCTCCTATGGGCATCATAAAAAAAATGGTCGGCAAATCCATTTTTGTTGATGAAATCAACAAAATGGCCTCCGATGCGCTTTACAATTACCTACGCGATGAACAAATTGATATTTTGGGAGAACCGCTTCCAAGTGCGGATCTGAATCCGGAAATCGATTTTGATCAGGAAGGCGACTTTACTTTCTATTTTGACCTGGGCCTCGCTCCGGAGTTTGAATTGAACTTTACGCCCAAGGATAAACTCATCCGATATAACATAACGCCTACGGCGGAAGACCTTGACGAAGAAATCCAAAATATACTTCGCCGTTATGGAAAACTGGAATCCATCCAAAAATCTGAGCAGGACAAAGACTCAATTTCGGGTTTGCTCACAGAATTAGACGAAAATGGACACAAACTGGAAGGAGGCATTGAAAACAAAAGTACCACCGTGCTTTTGGAGATGATAGAAGACCTCGAAACCAGAGAATCACTGCGTGGAAAAGGCGCCGGAGATGCTGTAAATGTGGATATTTATAAGCTCTTCAACCACAATGAAGGCGTAATTTCGAGTACAACCTCAGTGCCAAAAGAAGGTCTTTCTGATCTGAATCCAACCTTTAAGCTGGAGATCAGTGAAGTGAAAAGATTTTCGCCCGCTGAAGAAAACCAGGATTTGTATGATAAGGTTTTCGGTGCAGGTGAAGTAAGCGACGCAGAGACTTTCAGAGCCAAGGTTAAAGAAAGTATGGAGAGATATTACCTATCTGAAGCCGAACATCACCTCGATCACATGATTCAGCACCTGATCATGGAAAACCATCCTTTCGAGTTACCTGATGCTTTCCTGAAAAGATGGCTGGTACAATCCTACAGCGATCAATATGCCGACGACAATATTGAAGAGAAATACGGACGTGAAGCCAGTGGCCTCAAAATGCAACTCATCACGGAAAAGGTTATGAAAACCTATCAGATCGAAGTGAGCCGTGAAGAGCTCGATCAAACTTCCATCGGGTATACCATGCAAATGCTCAGACAATACGGGCTGAACAATCCGGACCCTTCTCTGGTTGCATCTTTCGAAAAGAAAAACCGTGAAGACAAAACCTATATGAACAAAATACGCGATATGGTTTTGAACGGCAAAATGTATGAGAAAGTGAAGGAATTAATCACCATAGAATCTAAGGATATCACCTCCAAAGAATTCTATGCCATGATTGAAGATCACAATACCAAACACAATCATTAATTGCTTGTTCTATTAAGAAAACAATATGGATTACGGAAAAGAATTTGAGAAATACGCGACCAAACATTTGGGCATCCACAGCACCGCGGTAAATCACTACATCGAAAGTGCTTCCGGAATGATGGTTCCCAGAGCCCTTACCCCGAATATTATTGAAGAACGCCAGTTGAATGTGGCGTCTATGGATATTTTCTCCCGACTCATGATGGATCGCATCATCTTTTTAGGAGTTCCCATCAACGACCAGGTTGCCAATATTGTAATGGGTCAGTTGCTCTTCTTGGAATCAACGAATCCCAAGAGAGATATCCAGATCTATATCAATAGTCCCGGAGGAAGTGTTTATGCAGGTCTCGGCATTTACGACACCATGCAGTTCATCAGTTCCGATGTAGCCACCATTTGTACCGGAATTGCCGCCAGTATGGCTGCCGTTTTGCTTTGTGCAGGAAGCGCCGGCAAAAGAACTGCTTTGAAACACAGCAGGGTTATGATTCACCAACCTTTAGGTGGCGCTCAGGGTCAAGCCAGCGACATGGAAATTACGGTGAATGAGATCAAAAAATTGAAAAAGGAACTTTACGATATCATATCCATTCACAGCAATCAGCCATTCGACAAAGTAGAAAAAGACTCGGATCGCGATTACTGGATGACTTCAGAAGAAGCCAGAGCATACGGTATGGTGGATGAAGTTCTCATCAAGAATAAATCCTGATTTAACCTAAGTGTCAGCAAAAAAGAATTTGTTTTGTTCCTTCTGCGGAAGAGAAAAAAATGAAGTGAGCCTGCTCATTTCGGGAATTGATGCGCACATCTGCGAAGATTGCATTTTACAAGGCAATACCATCGTAGAACAGGAACATCAAAACCGAAAAGAAAAAAACAAGTCAAACTTCAAACCTTATCTGTTCAAACCCAGGGAAATAAAGGAACATCTGGATCAATACATCATTGGTCAGGATGAAGCCAAAAAAGTACTTTCTGTGGCAGTTTATAACCACTTTAAACGGGTAATGAACAAACAGGATAAGGAAGATGTAGAACTGGAAAAATCCAATATTATTCTGGTTGGCGAAACAGGCACCGGTAAAACGCTGCTCGCTAAAACCCTGGCCAAAATCCTACAGGTTCCTTTCTGCATTGCCGATGCAACAGTGCTCACTGAAGCCGGATATGTGAAGATGTTGAAAGCATTATTTCCCGTTTATTACAGGCCGCTGACTACAATGTTGACGCTGCCCAGCGAGGCATTATCTATATCGATGAAATTGATAAAATTGCGCGCAAAAGCGATAACCCCAGCATTACCCGCGATGTAAGCGGAGAAGGCGTGCAACAGGGATTGCTGAAATTGCTCGAAGGTACCGTGGCAAACGTTGCGCCCCAAGGTGGCAGAAAACACCCCGATCAAAAATACATACAGGTTGATACTTCCAATATTCTTTTTATATGCGGAGGCGCCTTTGATGGTATTGATAAAATCATCGACCGCAGAATCAGCCAGCAATCCATGGGCTTCCGCAATAAAAAATCGGATCAGGGGGAATTGTTGTCCAACCTCTCTCCTACCGACCTCAAATCATTCGGATTGATACCCGAATTGATTGGCCGTTTACCGGTAACCGCGCATCTTCATCCGCTGGACAAGGCATCTCTGGTTAAAATTCTGATTGAACCCAAAAATGCCCTGATCAAGCAATACCAGAAAATGTTCCGCATGGAAGGTAAAAAGCTGATTATCAGCGATGAGGTGATCGATTACATCGTAACCAAAGCCATCGAATTTAAATTGGGTGCACGTGGTTTGCGCGCTATTTGCGAAACCATACTCCTCGATTATATGTATGAAATTCCTTCTATGGAACACACAACCGAAGTTGTGATTTCGATTGAAGACGCAGAAAAGAAGCTGCAGAAATTTCACATGAAGGCGGCCTAAGGCAACCAATATGTCAAAAATTGGAACATATTTGTATCAAACAATATGGTTCCCCCCATGCAACTGCAAAAAAACGACAAGAAAGTAACCCGCGCCTGGGCCTTTTATGATTGGGCCAATTCGGTTTACAACCTGGTGATTACCACCGCTATTTTCCCGACTTTTTACCTGGCCAAAACCAACGGTTTATTGCCTGAAGACCGGGTGAATTTCTTTGGATTCCAACCGATTAACAGCGAATTATACGGTTACGTTTTCTCGGCCTCCTTTCTCCTGGTCGTGCTCATGGTGCCCATCCTGAGCGGAATCGCAGATTATGCCGGGAAAAAGAAGTTTTTCATGCAAGTATTCTGCTATCTGGGCTCAGCGGCTTGTTTCGGTTTGTACTTTTTCGACCCGAATCATCTAGAAATCAGCATGTTATTTGTATTTCTGGCTTCTATCGGTTTTTGGGGAAGTCTGGTGTTCTACAATAGTTTTCTTCCCGAAATCGCCACAAAAGATCAGCATGACAAACTGAGTGCCAGAGGTTTTTCTCTGGGTTATATCGGAAGTGTCATTTTATTGGTTTCCCTATTGGTCGGTATCAAGGTTTTTGGCATGCCCGCCAAATATTCCTTTGTGGCCGTATCTATTTGGTGGATAGGATTTTCTCAAATCACGTATTATTACCTGCCCGGGAATATTTACAACAAAGCGGGAAAAATCACTTCTCAGGTACTTTCACATGGATATCGGGAACTGCGCAAAGTCTGGAATGAACTCAAACAAATCAAAGTAATCAAACGGTTTTTGGTCAGCTATTTCCTGTATAATATGGGTGTGCAGACTGTCATGTTGCTGGCCGTCATTTTTGCCGAAAAGGAAGTGGCCTGGCCCGTCGATCCGGCCACCGGAAAGCCCGACAACAGCGGTTTAATCATCAGCGTAATCATCATTCAACTCATCGCCATTTTAGGGGCCCTGGTTATGAGCCGATTGAGCCGTAAAACGGGAAATGTATTTGTGTTAATACTGGCGGTGCTTATATGGATCGGGGTCTGCATTTGCGCTTATTTTATCCATACCCCCTTGCAATTTTACATCCTGGCTGCAGTAGTCGGTTTTGTCATGGGTGGAATCCAAAGCATGAGCCGCTCCACGTATTCTAAACTACTGCCCCCAACAGAAGACCATGCCTCGTATTTCAGCTTTTATGATGTATTGGAGAAAATGGGATTGGTCATCGGGCCTTTTGTATTCGGATGGGCCAACGGGCTTACCGGAAATATGCGATTATCAGTATTGATGATAATGACCTTCTTTATTGCAGGCTTTTTTGCCTTGCTTTGGTTGAGAAAGGTCTATCAGAAAGATGATGAAGCAAGCGTTCTGACTTAATGCTCAGGAGAAGCATCTTGTAATTCAGAAGATGAATGGAATCTGCTCTTTTGACTCAAAAATTATCCTGCTATTATTGTACAGTATGAACCGTATTGCCCGATGCATGGCCTTTTTTATCTTAGGATTAGGTTCTATGGATTCATCTGCCCAAAGCTCGGCAGTTGATTATGTAAAAACCGTTTATGGGGGCGAATTGAACGGTGTAAAAACCGCAAAAGTGTATTATTACAATGCATCTTTCGGTGATATCCAAACAAGCGTTTCTGAGAAAAAGTACTATGTTTTAAGGACGTATGAACAGGATAAATACGGCAGACTCCTATATAATTTATCCATTAAGCCGACCGAAAACGGCGCGGACACCAATTATGGAGACCGCTATACCTATGAAATGGATCAAGGATTACTCGTCCAACAACACCATTACCCGAATTGGCCGGATACGCTTGAAAACGTGTCCATTCAAAAAAACTATACCCCATCCGGACAGATTAAAACAGAAGAAACTACAGTAACCAATAAACTTGGCATCGTGATATCATATAAGAAAATTATCTACGATTATGACAGGCAAAACCGATTGGTACAAAAAAGGGACTCATCCACGCCGAATTCCTTTCTGGTCATCCATGAGCAACTCATAACTAATTATCACTACGATACTCTGGGGGTTAAATGCTATATCGAAGAAAATAAGGTACAACATTCGGGTTTCACTGAGCCTGTAAGTCGGTCATACATAACGGATTCGATCAATAAAACCAATCGCACGTATTATTACCACCTGACCGACAGTTACTATATTGGTTCTGAATATGTGCAATTCGATCGAAACAAAAATCCTATCCGACATCAACAGTTTAAGATATGGCACGAAGGAGATATCTTCTATAAGGACTCAAGCTGCACAAAAGACATCCTGACCACCTACGACAACAAAAATCGCCGGGTGATGTATGAGAACAAGCTGGAAGGCTTAACTGTGAAATACGTCTACCATACCAATGGGCAATTAAAGGAAAGATCGAGCGATCATCAAAAAGAATACTTCACTTACGATGCGAAAGGCAACCTGGTTGAATATTTGGAGAAATGGAGGAATAACAATTACCGGGAGATTTATTCCGATTTCAACAAGCTTGGAATTGCCGAAACCGTCACCAGCGTGAATGAAAAGGGAGAAATCAACCACATGACGAAACGGGAATTCACATATTGGTGAAGTGATTCCGGAAGGGATTTATTCCTTTACGAGATAGGTTCCATAACCGGTCCAGATTTGTTCATAGAAGTCCGCCAGAATGCGTACCTCAAGCGCCGGCTTTTTACCTGTTAAATAGCTGAATTGAAAATAGTTGTAGGTTTCATCTACCAGGTGCGTATAACCTTCACAATGATATTTCACCGTCTTGCGATGGTTCTTGTATCCGTAATCAAAGGTTCTCTGCCTGACATTTTCACGATTTTGCCCTAAAATATAGGAGATATTATATTCGGTCTGGCCATCCATACAGATGGTATCCGTCGATTTGGTGGTCATAAACAGGATTCCTTTTTTTACAAACCATTTTCCCTCTGATTTCAGCGGAATGAGGTAATAATGGTCGAAGTAAATCTTGCCGGTATTCGTATTGATTAAGTCTATTAGGAGATCGAAGGTGCCATTTTGTTTTAAATCCAGTTGTATGGATATTTTACAGGAATCCCAGGTATAGCTGCCTGAGTACTTTCCGACATACTTTGATTGCCCTGATACATCTAAATAAACAGAGAAGGATAAGATGATGAAAAGCAAAAAGGTAAGTCTGCGCATATGAGTTCGTTTACAAGGATGTCCTTTTCTGCATATAACGAAGATCTGCTTGGGTTTCGGGTGACTGCCACCCATTCCATGTTAAAAGCTGATATGAATCACTATATATTTCCCGGTAAAGATGCTTTTTCATAGGGTCATGGGGCTTTACGAAGAAGCGCTCAATTCAGGCAAAAGTCCGCTTCAAAATATATCACTCGGTTATATTCGATGGCTTTCCCTTCAAAATCCAATGCCGGAGTCCAGGTGTAGTGGGTTGGGAAGGATTCATTTAACAAACGAACATACGCATCGTACACCTTGGCTTCATCTGCCATCAGTGGAGAACTGCTTGAAACGTTATGTTGAATTATTTTACCCCGGGTGTCAAAATGCATTTCCAGTTTTGCGTCGGTTGGATTGCAAAAAAATTGCAAATACGCTTTATCCCTTTCGACCAATTCTAGGAACCGGATCATCCATTCATGATAAAATAGCGAATTGCTTCCTTCCTGAATATGAGGTTTTTCAAAGGCAGCATCATTCAGGTTTATGCCAAAATGAGGGTATGAAAAATCTGGTTCGAAAAACCTGCTTTC
>CAZTGZ010000028.1:0-5411 GCA_964613385.1 uncultured Chitinophagaceae bacterium | reverse complement strand
GATAATCGTAAGGATGCCTGTACAGGGTATTTCTGTATCTGCTCCAGTGAAGCATATCATGCGTATTGGTTTTGCACCGTATGGTATAAGTAAATGTACCACTGAATGCATTTGCAAAAGCCATGACGAGATAAAGATATTTCCGGCTTGTGTCTACCCGTGCAGAAAGAAGGTGTTCGGCATTCAACCATTCGTGAAAAATTTTGTACTCATTTTCAGGAATCGTTTTAAGCTGCGCACTTGTATCATAAAAGGCAGAGATGAGCGGTCGTTGCGAAACATTTTGATGATGGATGCTGATAAATAATTGTGCATACTGCGCATACTCCTTCAAATCGATTTGAAACAAAATTAATTTCCTCGTAGAGCGCAAAACCTTTGCATCCATTGGTGGAATGGATTTATCCAGAAATGAAAAGATTGGTCCGGTAGCCGGGAAGTTTAATTTCGTAAGGGTGCCCCGATTCTCCGTGTCTTTATGGATGGGTATGATCTTATAGTTCTGAGCAAAGAGCGCGGTATGGGTGAGCAGAGTTAGCAGGATGGTGCAGGTATTAAGGGTGGATTTCATGGGATATTTTGGATGGTGATTGTGGAAACGTCCCGCCGGCTTTAAGAAGTTGGGGATTTTTGTTCCCTAACCATTCCATTAAGACTAAAGCCAAATGTATAAAATTACCTTTAAATTTTGCCTAAAATCCCAATTTCTTAAAACCGCCGTTAGCAGTCGTTACTTTTTTGACCCTTGATTTCTATACTCTCCAGAAATATGCTCTCCAGTTGGTAAAACAATGTCATCATTTTGAGGTAATGGTAATAAAATTAATACGACAAAATATATTAATGGCAATAAACTTAAAATCCCCCAAATTAATTTACTTGTAAACTTCATATTTTCAGTTTTCATTATAAGTATGGAATTTAGTAAACCCCACAACAAAGAAGCTCCCCAAGACAAATAACAAATAATCATTCCTGCTAGGTATAAATATCTATAATCTGAAAATCTAAAACCTTTTGTTAGTTGCGCGGCCAATATGCCAAAAAAAGGCAAAAAACAGATTATAAAAATAGTTTTTTGCAATTTGTTTAATTTCATACAATTTAAAATTTCTTGTGGGTTTTACCGTTCAGTTATGTAAGTACCCCTAAAAATCGGACTGGTTAAAAATAGACAAAAAAGCTAATTTTAACCAAACAATGAAAAGAACAAAATTTTCAGAAAGTCAAATCATTAAGGCACTCAAAGAAGAAGAAACAGGCCGCGCTGTATCTGACATTTGCCGGGAATTAGGTATCCACAAGCAAACTTTTTACAACTGGAAAAAGAAATATGCGGGTATGAATGGGGATCAACTAAAGCGACTGAAGGAGCTTGAGGATGAAAATCGGCGGCTCAAGCAGATGTATGCAGATGTTTCACTTGATAACAAACTGTTGAAAGATGTGCTTTCAAAAAAGTGGTAAAGCCTGGTGATCGTAAGACCATAGCCGCTTATCTGACGCAAACCCATCAGATAAGTATAACCAGAGCTTGCAACTTGATTGGTTTACCCAAATCGCTGTATTATTATATTTCAATAAAGGATGATGGTCCTGTAATTGAAAAATTATCGGAGCTTGTACAACAAAAGCCAACAAGGGGTTTTCCTTACTATTTCAGGCGCATAAGGAATGAGGGTATATTATGGAACCATAAACGTGTAAAAAGAATATACAAGCTACTAAATCTAAATAAACGCAGAAGGCATAAACGCAGGCTACCTCAACGATTTGTGGAGGCGTTGTGTCAGCCAACGAGTATGGGCAAAATCTGGAGTATAGATTTTATGCATGATACATTGATGAATGGAAGAAAAGTCAGAATAATGAATATAATTGATGATTACAATCGAGAAGCCTTGGCAATTAAGGTAGATTATTCCCAATCCGGACATTCACTGGTAAAGGCGCTAAAAGAACTCTCCGAACAAAGACTACTGCCTGAAGAAAACAGGTGTGATAATGGGCCTGAATTCTTGTCTCACATATTCGTGGATTATTGCAATACCATGGGAATTAATATTAAGTACATTCAGCTAGGTAAACCTACTCAGAATGCTTTCATAGAACGCTTTAACAGAACTTTCAGAGAAGACATTCTGGATGCATACCTTTTTGAATCTCTCAATCATTTAAGGATTTTGGCAGAAGATTGGAAGGACGAATACAACAACCTTCATCCCCACCAATCATTAAATAATTTAAGCCCATTACGATATTTAGAAATTAATCGTCAAATTTGAATAGTCCATTTTAACCCAGTCCGAGAAAAGGGGTACTTACACTTGAGCTACAGATACTTGAATGCCTAATAGAAGAGCAATTAACCCCAGTCTTGTTAAATTTCGCATTTTAATTTTGTTTTATTTGTTGATATAAAATTGATTGACATAATTGAAATACGTTCGATAGGGATAATTAGTTACAGTTCAAATATTTTTTGATTCTTATATATTGATTTCTGAACGAATAGACCGGACAAATTGACCAGGTCAAGCCTATAACCTCTAATGCTTCAATCTTTGGCCGTTGGCATAAGGCACAAATCGCCGATAAAGTGGTGATAATACGGCTATTAACCCGGCAGCAAAGAACAAACCTTAAACTTTTATCAGGCTGCTTAAAGAATCAGTCTCAACATCACAGATAACCCGAAGTTCGTGCAAATACCTCTATATATAGGATTGGAAATATTAAAGGGTTAATTTTGACTTCCTCTCAATGTTCAGATTGCTTTAATCAAAGCTTTATTATTCGGTTCGCCTTTATTTTGCCATCAATTTCCAATCTCAATAAATACGTTCCGGAATTAATATTCAATTTCGACAAGGAAATCTTTTCTATGTACGTTCCATAGTCTCTAATTTCATTCTTAATTATTTCAGCAATTCGATTTCCATTTATGTCATAAATGGAAAAATTAATTACCGCCTTCGTGTGAAGTTTAAAAGAAACATATTCATAATCAGAAGTTGGATTTGGGTAATTTTCAAAAGAAATGCCATTGTTAGTTTCAGGGGATTCAATTCCGCTCGTAGATAGAAAATCACTTAATCTTGTTATGTCAGTCCAAATGCTAAGCTGACCATTGTTTAACCTTGTCCAAATCGGACGAATTACCCCATTGTGAACTGTTATGTTTGTATAATCACCAAAAAACACTCCGCTATCTGGCAAGAATGGAGATTGACTGATTTTTCGATTTATGAAGGTATTTCCTCCATCAATTGAAAGTGCCATATAAACATCCGTTGAATCATTGGAATAATTTCTTCGGTCATAAAATACAAAATACAAATAACCGTTTGTTTGATCAATAGTCATCCAAGTGAAAAATTGTTGTTTGTTTGAATTGTCATCATTGACTTTTTTTGGCATTGACCATGTTAGCCCACCATCAGTTGATTCTATCAACCAAATATCTGTGTTAGTCAGCCCATTTCTTTGATCAGACCAATTAATGTAAATCGTTCCTCTGTTTGGTCCATTGCTTAAATCGCAAGTGGTAACTGGTAATCCATTGGCTCTACTGATCCCTGAAATTGAAAAGTCCCAACCTCCGGGTAATGGATCAATAATAATTTCTTGGTTTAACCATGTATTCCCTTGGTCTAATGATTTATTAAAAACCAATCCATTCGGTCCAGCCCATGAAACGTATATTTCACCATTTGGACCAACGGCAGGAACAGCCCCTTCCACTGTATTGTCTTCATCAATACAATCACCTGCCCTTTTGTTTATTCTAATTGGATCAGACCACGAAATTCCGGCGTCCGTAGATTTTGAAAATAAAATATTACTGCTATCATAAGGATATGAACTTCCATAATTATCAAATTGTGTCCACGTTAAATACATATTATTATTAGTTCTATCAATGGTGCACCATTGCTTGTCTTGTGCTTTATTTCCATTTAAGCCTGCAAATGAGCCATTTGACCATGAACTTCCATAATCAGATGATTTCTGACATACAATTCTGTCAATCCAATGTCCGGATGAGGGATTCGATAAATGAAAAAAGTAAAAATTACTTGCTGTATCTACAGAAATTACTGGATCACCCCAAACTCCATAGCTTGAAGTAATTATGTTTTCTGTCCATGTATAACCACTGTCCACGCTTATGTAATAATTATTAAGATTTGCTCCAGCTATTAATACATTCGGATTTTTGGGGTCTATAATTATGGATGGTTCATTAGGATTATTCTTGTTACTAATCATAATATTTTGAGCGTTAAGCTGAAGGTGATTCAACAAAACAAATAATAAAAACATAAATCTATACATATTCTGTAATTTGTTTCTCATATATTTAATCGTTTTCATAGTACTAACTAGCGTAATTTTAAGTTATCAAAAATAAATAATTAATCAATCTTGTATTATCGTACGTCAGAACGGCTTCTGGATTTTTTGAATTCTTCATAACTCTCTACATTTTTGAGAAGTTGATATTTGCAGTAGTTCCTAATTTGGCCTTAACAAAAACTATAACAAATAAAGTTCTCTATAGGAATTTTGACAATTTTAATAGCCAAGGGGACAATGTGAGCCACACAAGAAGGATTGCAGCTAAAAACACCAATAACCTCTACCCCTTCAACACCTTCGAATCCGGCTGAAAAATATACGATACCACCAACAACGCAATGGCCACCAAAGCCGCCAAAGCAAACTCCCCGGTCGGACATAAATAATTCCCGAAAAAGGCCAATACGCAGTTGTAAAAATACCCGGCATACGCCCATTCACGAATGGTGGGGTAATTGCGATTCCACATCCCTATGATTCCCAATATTTTAACCACGCCAAGAGGATATACCAACCATCCCGGAAACCCAATCATCTCAAAATAACCGGTCACATAATCGTTCTTGAAGAAATAGAAACCCACTGCCAATAACATCGAAAGGGAAAAAGCTATGGTTGACCCCAAATAGATGATTTTTCTTGTTTTATCGCTCATATTTTAATACTTTTATTATGGTAAGTTTCTGTTGTATTCAAATTCCTAATTGGCCCTGCTGATAAAATACATACGCATCACTCCCTTTCCTTTCACTTCCAATGCCCCTCTGAAATGCATGTCAAACTCCGGATCGTCTTTCAGAATCATATACACCTCCTCGCTGATGTTCACCTTGCCCACCTCTCCGTTCGACTCCATCCTGGCCGCAGTATTCACGGTATCTCCCCATAAATCGTATTGAAACTTCTTATGCCCCACCACCCCGGCAACCACCGGCCCTATATGAATACCAATGCGCATTTCAAAAGGATGATAATGCTGATTCTGATGTTCCTTTGCCCGCTCATCTACAAATTCCTGCATGCGCAGCGCACAATGGATCATCCGCTTT
>CAZTGZ010000027.1:27040-31978 GCA_964613385.1 uncultured Chitinophagaceae bacterium | reverse complement strand
AATGCAGCTAAAAAATGTCGCTTAACTTTTTGTCCGGAATTTTGTTGCAAGTTCAGTTGCGAAAAGCCCGTCAACCAACTTCTCAAAATGTGGAATGTTCTGAATTTCATCTAAAAAAACATAATTGGGTTTGGTTTCCTGAAGCTTATTCTTGATGTTGAAATAAATATCCTCCCAGTTTTTGTTCAAATAATTTTCTGGTAATTCAAAATTGAAAAACTGAATTTGTCGTTTTCCTACACCAAGTTTTAATAATTGTTGCCGGTATAATTCCAAAAGAGTTGATTTACCTGATCTACGCAACCCACTTACTACTTTTATAAGATCTCTGTCTTTGTAAGAAAGTAATTTTGCGATGTACTCTTTACGATTAATAAAATTAGTCACAGATCAAAGATACTATATAAATTATCAAAACTCGTAAAGTTTGCAAGTTTTGATAATTTAGAGCATTATTAACTGGACTTAATTCAGTGCAATCCGATGGCATTTGTTGTAGAACAAGCGGGGAGTATTAAATTGCCTGCCGGATAACTTTCTTTTCTCTTTTGAACAACATACTCTTTAGGTTCTTTAATTTGAGCAGACGTCTGCAGTACGCTGTATTTAAAGATTATTGTTATACATATTCCAATGAAAAAAATTCTTTTCAAATCGACGATAAGTTATATAATATTTTTAGGAGCACAAGGATACAATTACTGACTTGCTCATGTGAATGGTATAAAGCAAGTTTTATGGCTCAAAATCCAATTTCATTGCACACTATTTATTTGTTCCACAATTTGAGACAGATGACTTTTCCCGTATCCGGATCTCCTATATATCAACTTTTTGTTCTCATCCAGTATAATTATAGTAGGGAATCCGGATACTTGAAATGTTGATTTTAAATAGTCGGCCTGGGTCACCAAAAATCTGAACTTATTCCCGTATTTCAGGCTTCTTAACTTTATGCGATCAATTGGGTCATAAATATATATAAAGACCGGCGTAAGAGAAAGTTTGGAGCTATCCAAATACCCCGATAAATCTGAAATTAACCATTCACATCCCAAACATCCAATGAAGGTGAAGATCAGAACCTGTGACTTATTTTCTTCGAAAACCGCCACATTGCTATCCAAATCGTAAAAATTCCAGGATTTCATGAAGATACCTGAATCCAATTTGACCTTTTCAGGGGCAGTTTTTTGTTTATTTTCTACCAGGTTGTATGTTTCCAAAATACCATTTAAATAGTCCCTTATTTCTTGTACAATGGTTGTATCTTCTTTTGCATTTAATTTATGTTCCAGAATATCATAATAATTTTTGTAGGTAATATCATTCACAGTATAATCGACATGAACCGAACAACGAATAGAATCTACGTATTTATATGTTAATTGATAGCCTGTAACTCTATTATGTTTGGTAATAATGGTCCAGCTATTATGATAGTTAACAACAGAATCTACACTGAATTCAAGGGTGTCATTACACCGTTTTAGTTCAATGTATTCGCTGGAGAGGCCATTGTTTAAATCGTTGCAGTATTCGCTTTTGTGAAGATCCTCAATAAGGACTTCCTTTTTCCTATGGTCAATGATATAAATATGATCGTTGAATTGAATTTTGTCGTTCAGCTCAGTCTTATTCCATGCCGTCCGGACACCATCATCTGAAATGCTGAATTTAAAAAGGATTGTATCTATGTCTGGCTCCATTCCTCTTGATTCCTTTGAAGTATTAGATAGCAATGCCGTTTCTCTAATAACTCCGGATTGTATTCCCTCCATTTTTCGGCAAATGGAATAATTGAATTTATCTAAATTAAATTCCTTGTGAGACTGAGCACTCAATGACAACGTTGAAAAAAGCGCGCTTAAATAGATTAAATTTTTAATTTTCATTTTCTATATATCGCTTAATCTCAAAACTCATTTTCATCTATTTTATGATAACCAACATAGAATTTATTATCTGGTTTTCTAATACAATTTCTAATCTGTACGTTCCGGAATTCACCCCTTGAATATCCACAAAGCCATTGTTATTTATTCTCAGCCCGGTCTGGAAAATGCCGTTCATCCGGTACAAATTCAAAGCTTTAATTTTATGAAACTCTTCATCTTCAAATTGAACAAAGTCAGAAGCGGGATTGGGATAGAATTTAAATCTATTTTCACGTTTCGTTTGAGGTTCGACTGAAAGCAGATTGATCCATTTGCAAACAGTGTCGCGACATAGATCAGTATTTATTAAAACTAAACAAGCGTTGTGCTCTGGTTTAGAATCCTGATAAATATGTTTTGGATTTACCAACTGGCTTTTCATACCGTCGCCAAAATCCCATTGATATTGAAACACTGTTGATTGAACATAAGGACTGAAAAGTACCGTATCGTTTAAAAATAAAAAATCAAAATCTGCAGAAGACACCGGATAGACATCAACTGGGCGTATAATGGAATCTTTGCAGTAAGGCGAATTCGTCACTTTCAGCAACACAAGATATGTACGTGCAAGACCAATCTTCTTGTATTTATACATTGGATTCTGGTCATTGAGTATGGTTCCATCGCCAAATAACCATTCAAAATTTTTTCCATTTCTGGTATTATTCAGAATGACCAATTCATTACCCTCACAATTGCTTTCAATTTCAAAGTCTGCCTCAGGAACTTCTATAAATTCAACCATAAATTTCGCAGAATCCGATCCACATTCATTTCTGACGTGGATCGAATACTGTCCGGATTTTTCTATTTCAATTGAATCTGTAGAAATACTATTTTCCCATAAGATTTCGTATAAATCTGAATTCAACCCTGAATGCAAAATCAAATTTTTTCCTTCACAAGGTTCATAAACAGAATCCAAATCCAATTGCGGAGACTGACGTGCAATGATGTTAAAAGTATCGGAAATTTCACCACAGCTATTGGACGAGGTCAGCACATAGCTTCCTGGCCTGGATGTACAATAAATATGCGAGAATGACAATGTGTCCGCTGAATGAGCTTGCTTCCATAGGTAATTGGAATTTGGAATCTGACTTTTATTGAAACATACGATATTGTCATTACAAATTATGGTGTCGTTTTGATATAAGGATGCCGGAGTTTGTGAGAAAATTAAATCAAGTGAATCACTGCTTATACCGCATTGATTTACAGCGGTAATATAAAAACTCCCATTTCCTTTAAGAGTTACTTCATCATATAGTGTATCATTTTTTACCAATATGAAATCTATTCCACCTTCCTCTGGTAAGTAAAATGTGAAAAAGGAATCATTGCAAATTATTAGAATAGAATCAAATTCAAGTAAAGGCGACTGTTTAAATTTAACTGCGATGCTATCTTTCAGTATTCCACAGTTCTTTGAACCGATTTCAAAATAATAAGTACCCGTTTTTTGAATCGCTTTAGAGTTGGAATAATCATCCGGTTGCCACAAATAAGAATATTGAATAGTATCCAAACCTAAAGTAAGGTTCAAGGGATTGCTTGAACAGGAAGTGGTATCCTTGGGCAGAGTGTTTACCGGACTATAAAATCTTACAATTACGACGCTGTCCTGAATGGTATCACAGCCATAGGTTGCCTGTAACCAGACTTTTTCGGCCGAATCTGTTGTGTAATACCGGCTTCCCGGCATAGCATTCCATAAATGCTTTGCACCTTCATTTTTACCATCAAGAGCAAGAAAAAATTTGTTACATTTTATCAAGGTATCCAAATCGAAAACGTTATCATCAACTCTCAACGTATCCTGAAGTTTTAATAGAAATCCAACAGGATATATTCCTTTCTGAAAATTTGAATCAACAGGAGCAAATGCTCTATATACTCCTGAACTTACCGGAAATTTGGTGGAATGGGTTTGTCCGCAAAAAACAATTTCCGAACGACAGTTCCTTTCCACAATACTCACTCCGGTCAAATAGTTTGTTGCGCTCGCTCCGAAATAACTGCTGTAGACCAATTTGTCTCCTCTTTCAGATATTTTAGAAATTGTTATCAAAATATTGCTGTCTGAATTGGAACGCAAAAAAGCATCAGCCGTAGTAGGAAAGGTTGTTGAATTGGTCAATCCTGATATCCAAATTTCATTTTTTATATTCCGTTTAATAGTCGGCTTTGAATATTGATTGAAGTACAAACTTCCATTTCCACCTATAAATGTTGAAAAGACAAAAGCGGATCCTTTAGGATTTAATTTCATCAATGTTAGATTCGCCTGTCCGTTTAAACTCTTTTGAAATGCCTGAGTGCTGATTGGAAAATCAGAAGAAGAAGTGCTTCCACCCAAATATATATTTCCATAAACATCTGTTTCAGTCGAGTAAAAAGCATCGTCTGAGTTTCCACCAATTAGCTGACTTAAAGCAGGTGATTTAAACAAAGTATCAAAAATTGCAATAAATCCGTCGCTATTACCTTTCAAAAATTTATTGAAAATAGGACTGTTATTTATCAACGGGAAATTCGTGGAAGAAGTTGAACCAATAGCCAGTATCTGATGATCGTGACCTTCTGTGACCGTATAAATCTGATCCTGTCCATTTCCCCCCAATAAGGTTGATGACAACAAACTTTTTCCATCCAAACTCATCCTAAATATATAAGCATCTGTAGACCCACCACTGTACGATTTTAGAAATGAGTTAGTCGTGAAGGGAGCCTTGGATGCTACATTCTGGTTCACAGAAATACCGGCTAAAATGGAGTTGGAACCAAATAATGATAAGTCAGAAAACCAAATTGAACCATCTAAATCCAGGACATATGTTAAAAAAACAAGTTTACTTAAATCTGAATTTAGGGAAGCGATGAAGCCCGAAAATTGAGTCCCTTTGGAAGTTTTATATACTCCTGTGGTAGCTAAATTATCCGATGAGGTTGTACCCGCAATTAATAGATTCTTTGCTGAGGGATCTAGGCTTATTCG
>CAZTGZ010000027.1:26495-27030 GCA_964613385.1 uncultured Chitinophagaceae bacterium | reverse complement strand
TACCAAATTCTACCCCATCACCCCCTATATAACAAAATGACAATAAAGAATCTCCGTCGGAAGAAAGACGAGCCACTACAGCATCCTGGCCATTGGCTATACTGTCAAGTGAACTCTGGTTGGAAAAGAAATAATCCCTGGTAGTCCCCACCAAATATATAGTGCCGTCTTCACCAATTTCAACTTCATTTAAATACACACTATTGTTGCCTTTGCCATAAAAATAACTTCCCCAATCCATAATTACGGGATCGATGGTAAAGGATTGTTGTAAAAGTTCATTATTGTATGTTATGATTACGCTTTGGGAATTTGCCAATTCAAAATTCACTTCCGAATCAATCATTTTATCTCCGGAAGAAACCAATGGTCTGGTTTCTCGAATAATTCCCGCACCCGTAGAATAGAACAAATTACCGTGTTCATCAATCCAGGTGCTGTCAACACCTTTATAAGTCCATCCAAGTTGAGGATAGTGTGCATCCGGACTTACTACCCAATCATATTCAAGCTGGTTGAAACTGTTGATGTAAAA
>CAZTGZ010000027.1:0-26485 GCA_964613385.1 uncultured Chitinophagaceae bacterium | reverse complement strand
GAGATCAACCCCCATCTCTACTTCTCTGTAAATCAATTTTTGATAAATGCCAATGTTTGATTTTTCAGGGGTGAATCGAAAAACCCGGGAGGGCAATTCTTCGCAACCCATGGGTTTTATTTTCTGACCTTGGGAAAAGAGCATCCCCCAACTGACTGTTTTCTCACGCCATTTGAACTCATTGGTTTCTGAATGATTCGCCTTTTGATTGTCGAAATCCTCAATATCCGATGTAAAAAGTATGCCATCAGACGTAAAGTTTGCGACAAATTTTAACCCATAGTACCGGAATTCAATTTCCTTATTCCATTGACCCTTGTTTTCTACAAAACCATTAAAGGATATTACACTTGTTTTAAATGGATCGTTACTTTTAGAAATTGAATAATTCGTCCAAATTAAACATAGAAACAATATCGTTTTTCGCATAATTCCGGGCACGATGCAGACAGAATAAGCAAGTTACATAATTTTAACCAATAGTGTTCCTATGGCGTAATTGAAATGGTATACTCATTGGTGCTAACAGGTGGGCCACCACAAGTAATGGTGTTTACAATGGCCTGAATAACATCCGTTGTATTAGAGACTGAACATGCCCAACCACAATAAGTCACCATACCGGTTTGAGTACCTCCTGATGGTCCCCAATTAACAGCACAACCATCACTCGGGTTATAAATTGACATGGAGACTACTGTTCCGGAAAAAATATTTGTACATGAACCGCTACTTGAAGAAGCATTTAATGGGATGTCCAACAATACGTTAAGAGCCCCATCATAAAAAACCACCCTCCAATTACAGTTGCTTGTGTTGCTGAATTCAACACTGTTTTGTTGTGAAAAGGCCATGTGGCCAAATAAAATCAGAAATAATACCAGTACTTTCGTTTTCATATGCATTATAATTAATGAAACCGAAGCTACTAACTAACTAACTAACTAATTTACTTTGTCATTTTTAAGTCACCTATGCTTTTTTTAATGTCAATCCGCTGAATATCAATTAAAACATACTGAGTTCAATATTCAGTTCCAGATAATTATAACAAATCAAAGCCCTACTACTTCTTTGCTATCCTGAGTTCAGTTGTTGAAACACTTGCCCTGATTTCAGGTCCGTTGGTAGTTTGGAGAATCTTGTATTTTCCACGTACGAATTCAAATTTCAAAGTTTCACCAACGGGAATTTGTTCAATTACATCCCCGGAAATAAATAGTTGACCCGGATCTTTGATAAATTCCTGCGTATAGACAATTCTGTTATTTTCATATCCTGATGAATACGTCATAAATATACTATCCAAGTTGGGTTCTAAATCCCAGGTAAGTTCAATATCCATACCGGAGCTCACGGGTCTGGAAGGATTTCCTCCGCTTCGCTTCACAAATAGCGGATAGGGAAGATACAATGAATCAAACAAAGGAGCTATATTGTTTGGTCGACTGCCCTTATGTTTGATCGTAATATGTTTTCCCTGACATTTATTCAGTTCTTTTCCCAGATCTTCTGAATACATATCACTTGTAGCGTACAAGTTCTTAGCATTTTTCAGCAACATATTTTCGTTGAAGAAGATATCTCCAACATCCAATAAGGGCTCTTGATTTGTGGGTCTGGCCTTGTATTTAATTTCCAATTTCGGGTTATATCCCAAAACACCCATGGTGACCTTTTGCCGCAGGATCATAGAACCCGACCAATTCCCGGATTGGTTGTGTGCATAAATATTATCCGGGCTCCCAGAACGGGTAGCCAATTTCTCATGCTGACACGAACTGATCAGAATGAGTGAAATCAATAAAGAGCATAAATTTTTCATAGATCTCCTGATACAATACGTTTGAATCAAATTATTGGTATGAAAAGATTCCAAATTCTTATTCCTCCCTTTCGTTAGTCAAAGCCAACAAAACATCATAAGCACCTTTTACAACAATACGGTCCCCTGAATTAAGCCCGGATCTTATGACAGTCTTACCGTTAGCTGTTTGACCGATGCCCACACTTTTTAAGGAGAATCCGTTTCGTCCCGTGGGAATAACAACCCATTTCGAGCCTTTATACGTAAGAATAGCCTCTTCATTAATGGCAATTTCATGATTGTTGGTCGCTTTCACTTCTGCGTTCATGAACATTCCGGGTTTCCAGCCAACAGGAACTTTTTCCAATTTTGCGAATACACTCAAACTATGATCTTCATTTAAACCCGGCTGAATTTGATGAATGAAAGCGCGAATTCTTTGGTCCGGATTCATATTTGTATAGGCTTCAACCAAAGTTCCAATCCTGATTTTTGCTATATCTTTTTCAAAAACGGTAATATTCAAATACATTTCGTCAATATTGAGTAGTTGAATCATTTCTGTGCCGGCATTCACATATTGACCGGTATATACATTTACTTTATTCACGTATCCATCCAATTTGGCCGGCAGGGCTATCTTTCGATTAATACCCTTTTGCAACAGGGCATTTGGATCTATTCCCAACAAATGCAGATTTTGCCAGTTCCAACATCTTTTCTGTTCCCGCTTGATTTTGAAATAAGGTTTTCTGCCGATCGTACTCTTTAGATTTAATTTCCAATTCCTGAACGGAATTCAAGTATTCATTCTGAATGGAAATCAATGCTTCATCTTCTAAAATGGCAAGTGCCTGACCCTTTTTGACATAATCTCCAACGCGAACCCGGATTTCCTTCACAAAGCAAGAAACCGCATAACTGGCGGCTACTGTACCTTGAGGTGATAATTCAAGTTTGCCAGATGATATAAAACTTTCGCCAAAACGGACCAATTGGACGGTATCGACTACCAGAGATAAGGATGCCATTTGCTCTGGCGTAAAAGAAATTTGATTTTCCTCTATTACTCCATTGGGCTGGTTTTGGTCTTGTGAAATTTCTTTATTGCCGCAAGCTGATAAAATGGAGATGATCAAAAAAAAGATGATTCTAATTTTCATAATACTGAAGTTTATTGATTGATTGTAATAATTTGGTTTGGGTTTGAATACTTTCTAATTTAATGGCATGTGCCTGTTGCAGATAGGTTATCCACTCAATAAAAGAAATTACGCCATTTGAGTAATGCAATTGGGCGGTTTGTTCCAATCTAAGCGAGTATGGAAGCAAATTTTCAGTATAGGTTACGGCATTACGCCTGATTTCATCATATCGGTTACGTGCCTGCTGATATTCGGTTTCTAGTACACTCTTCATGTATAAATGTTCTATTCCTGCCATTTCGATTTGCTTTTCAGCGGATGCAATGCGCGCTAATTGCGGCCGGATGAATATTGGAATATTCAAGCCAACATACACAAATTGAAATCTGTCTTTAGCAGTATAAAACCGATTATCTGACCCCAACCCTTGAATAGAATTGTTGTTGTAGCCAAGGGAAATACCGGGCCACAATTTCGACCTTTCCAATTCCAATTCTAATTGATTTTCAGCAACATAAAATTGTTGTAGAATCAATTCAGGGTGTTGTGGATTCATACTGCCGGAATCTGATGGCCATTCCAATCCTCTGAAATTCGCAAGGGTGGTTTGTGGAAAATTTGCACCTGTAAGTACGCCCAGAACTTTCTCCTGTTCTGCAATCAAAAGTCTCAATTTTCTAATCTCTTGCTCCATTTCAAGTCTTTTGGCCGACAGACTTAACATTTCTATTTCTAAACTCTCCCCGGCATCCTTTCTTGCAGATGATTTGCGTATAAATTCAACAAACAAACTATCGAGGTCAAGCCATAAGTTCAGAGTGTTTTTATTTCCGGCAATAGAAATATAATGATCGGTTACCTGGCGCCTTACTCGTCTTTTAACTTTTTCAAGCTCAATCTCTGCGACATAAGCCGAAAAATTCAGTTGGTTTCGTTGCTTTAAATAGGTTCCGGGAAATGCGAATTCCTGAGAAATATTCGCTCCAAAATCCTGATAGGCACTATTGAATTGACCATATGTGATGCCAATATTCGTTTTCGGGACATCCAGAAATGATTTTTTTAAGATCTGCTTTTGTTCCATACTGCTTTGTGCCATTTTGATTTCGGGATTATCCTTCGAAGCCATTAAAAGTGCCTCATCGAGACTCAGCGTTTGTTGGGCAATAGTCTGTTGGGCAGAAAAGAGAAACCCAAGAACGAACACCGCCAATTTTACAGGAACAGTGATTTTACGAGATTTTTCGAACATGATAAATAATATTGGTAAAACGATCAGGGTCAATAATGTCGAAACCACCAATCCTCCGATGACCACGGTTGCAAGAGGTCTCTGCACTTCCGCTCCTGCGCCATTGCTGAGGGCCATTGGCAAAAATCCCAATGAAGCAACCAAGGCAGTCATCAAAACGGGTCTGAATCTGTTTCTGGTTCCTGAAACAACGGCATCCGTAATGGTGAGCTTCTCTTCTGACAATAAGCGCTTGAATTCTGCGACGAGCACCAATCCATTCAGAACAGCTACTCCAAACAGGGCTATAAACCCAACTCCGGCACTGATGCTAAAAGGCAATCCACGCAACGACAGAAACAAAATTCCGCCTATTGCACTTAAAGGGATGGAAGCATAAATTAACAATGCATACTTCAATGAATTGAAGGCCAGATAGAGTAAAAACAGGATGAACAATAATGAAACCGGCACTGCAATCATCAATCTTTTTTTGGCATTCGCCAGATTTTCGAATGCTCCTCCGTACTGAATGTAATATCCGCTTGGCAGCTTAATTTTAGATTTTATTTCTGTTTGGAGATTCTCTACTACTGTCTGTACGTCCTTGTTTCTAACATTAAAACCTACTACAATTCTTCTCCGGGTATCTACCCTTTGTATTTGCCCCGGACCATAAACCTCGCGCACCAGTGCCAAAACACTTAAGGGTATCGTATTCCCATCCTTAGCAGGAATCTGAAGATTTTGCATATCCTCCAGGGATTTTCTCTTTTTAGCGTCCAATCTTACGACAATGTCAAATCTTTTATCTCCCTCATACAAAACACCTGCAGTTTGGCCTGCAAGCGCAGTATGGATGGCCCGATTGGCGGTTTCAACAGATATTCCGTATTCTGCCATCATATTGCGTTGATATGTAATCACGATCTGGGGTAATCCTTCAACAGGTTCGACATAAATGTCCGTTGCGCCGTCAAGTTTTTCAATTACTTTTCCAAGTTTCTGGGCGTATGCATTCAGGCTATCCAAATCATCCCCGAATATTTTGCAAACCACATCTTGTTTGGCTCCGGTTAGCAACTCATTGAAGCGCATTTGAACCGGATATTGAAAACCGGTGCTCAATCCGGGCACAGCTTCCAATGAATGTTGCATTTTTTCAGCGAGTTCGGGGAATGTTTTGGCAGACTGCCATTCATCCTTTGGTTTCAGGATAATCATCATGTCGCTGGCATCAATGGGCATAGGGTCAGTGGGCACTTCACCACTTCCAATCTTGGTTACAATTTTCTCTATTTCAGGATACTCATTTCTAAGAATGCTCACTGCCTTTTGAGTTTCATTTATGGTGGTTTGTAAATTGCTTCCATTCATAACTCTTGCCTCAACAGCAAAATCTCCTTCTTCTAAAGCCGGTATGAACTCGCCTCCTGTTTGAGTCAAGATCAACACTGAACCTATGAATAGCAGGATTACTGAAGTGATGATGTATTTTGGATATTTTAGTGCCCTTTTTAAGATTGAAGTGTACCTGTCTACCAATATTTTTATGAATCGGTCTGCATAGTTGTTTGTTGGGCCGGTTTTTCTCGACAACAATAAACTGGTGACAACAGGTATATAGGTTAATGAAAGTAGAAATGCACCTATAAGCGCAAAAGCAACCGTTTGTGCCATGGGTTTGAACATTTTCCCTTCAATTCCTTCGAGACTAAAAATGGGCAAATAGACGATCAGGATAATCAGTTGACCGAAAATGGCACTATTCATCATGCGCGATGAGGAATTCCCCACCTCTATATCCATATTCTTTTTGCTGATTATTCCATTCGACAAATGCGACATTCGATGCATAACCGCTTCAACTATGATCACCGCCCCGTCTACGATTAGTCCGAAGTCCAGGGCACCCAGACTCATCAGGTTGCCACTGACTCCGAACAAATTCATCAGTATAATGGCAAAAAGCATGGATAGCGGAATCACGGAAGCTACGATAAAGCCTGCCCTTATATTTCCTAAGAACATCACCAGGATGAAGACAACAATCAAGGCACCTTCTGCCAGATTGGTCTCTACCGTAGAGATTGCATTGTTGACCATTTTTGTGCGATCGAGATAGGGTTCTATGATCACACCATCGGGTAAATTTGGCTTAATTTCTTCGATTTTATCCTTGACTTTTCGGATAACATCCCTGCTATTTGCGCCTTTCAGCATCATTACTATGCCCCCGGACACTTCTCCATCGTTGTTGTAGCACAATGCCCCATACCTTGTAGCAAACCCGATTTTCACTTCAGCTACGTCCGAAATTTTTATGGGCGTTCCTTTGGATGAATTTTTAATGGATATCTCACCTATTTGGTCCGAATTTTCAATCTGCCCTTCACTCCGTATAAACAATAAAGTTGGACCTTTTTCTATATACGAACCTCCGGTGTTCTGATTGTTTGACGCGAGTGAATTGAAAACATCATCTATGGTTAAGTTTAAACTTTGTAATTTTTGGAGGTCTATCGAAATTTCATATTGTTTAAGTTTACCCCCAAAACTACTGACCTCCGCAACTCCCTCCACTGCCAAAAGTTGTCTTTTCACTACCCAGTCCTGAATAGTTCGCAATTCGGTAACATCGTATTGGTTCTCCATACCCTTGGCCGGCCTGATTACATATTGAAAAATTTCTCCCAAGCCGGTGGTTACAGGCCCGAGCGCCGGCGGCTGAATATCTTGCGGTATTTGTTCTCTGACTTGAAGCAATCGTTCGCTAATCTGCTGACGTGCCCAGTATATGTCAGTTTCATCTGTAAAAACTATCGTAACTATTGAAAGTCCGAATCTGGAAAAGCTTCGGATTTCTTCTAAGCCCGGTATGTTGTTGCAGACCTGTTCTATTGGAAAAGTTACAAGTCTCTCTATGTCCGTTGCCCCATAGGAAGGAGCCGTGGTTATGAGCTGAATTTGATTGTTGGTAATATCCGGAACAGCGTCAATAGGAAGCTTCGTTGCTTCTATAACACCCATTATTACAAGTACAGCCGTTAATAAAACGACGATGAGTTTATTCCCTAAGGAAAGCTGAATAATCTTATTAAGCATTGATTTTTAATAACTGAAACCTGAAAATTGAAATATGAAAAATCTGGTTATTCAGATTTTCACGTACACAAAATCAAGCAGTTATTTTAGGCGGTTGCCAAATGTCGAAACACAGGCCAAAAGGTGTGAAATCAGATGTTTGAGATGTAAAAGTAGAATTGGCAATAGAACACAGGGGTACACAAGTTGTTTTCCCAAGTTCCTGATGAAAGGCAATTAATACGGTACATGCAATATGGTCTTCCTTAAAAGGAAGTTTGCTGTGCTCTTCGGAAGAATTACCCGCTTCATCATCACTAAAATAATGTTGACTAAAGAACTCTTCTAAATTTCCCTCATCACTATTTTTATGATGTTCAACATAATGTCTGACAAAGTCGGGCAATTTTAGCCACTGCATTAATTCCAATGCAGCAGACAAATAAAATCCCAATAGTGCTATGGACAAAATCTGCTTCAACATCGCAAAATTACTTCTACACAGGTTATGAAAAACTGATAGAAGTCATATGGTTGATACATTCAATGCCTTACATCTGAAATATCAGGCAATGTCAGAAGATATTTATGTGAATGGAATTACTATTTCGTCAACTCCAATACCAATTCCTTTTCAAATGCCCTGAAAACCTCCCGCAGGTCAGAAGCGGCGTTGGTGCCGTAGTTTACCAGAAAAATCATCAATCGGTTGTTACGGGTGGGAAACATAAATAAGTCCGCGCTGTAGCCCAGATCTCTCCCGCTATGTCCCAGGCCTTCGTGTGGAGAAAAGCTCCTGAATTTCATCATGGCGCCCGCACTTAAGCGGTTGTTTTCATCCTCGTTCACAAATTGCATCATACTGGCCAAGGAGGCGGGACCAATTAATATTTTATCGTAATACAATGCCTTGATAAATTTACGCAAATCGAACAGGGTGGTATACAATCCCCCATATCCGTTTCCGCTGCCTGTGATGAGATTAGAGACATTTACCAAAGTTCCGTTATTGTATAAGTCATAATAGCCCTGAGCAACGGTTGAAGGCAGTGTTTCCCTTCCCTGCATATACGTATCGTGCATACCCAGGGGTTCCCATATTTTTTCACGAAGTGCCTTTACATGCGAATAGCCCAGCACCTTTTCAATGCACATCATCACAAAAACAGTATTGGTATTGCTGTAATAGCTCGTATCTCCCAAACTATGATAAGCTTCCTTACCATAGGCATACTTCAATATTTCTTCCGGCTCCCACTGTTTGTTGGGATGATTGAGTACGGCAAGATAAAAATCGGAATCGGTGGTGATGTCATAGATTCCGGTGGTATGCTGCATGGCCTGCCGAATGGTCGCCTCCGATGCATTGGGTATTCGGTCCAGAATATCCTTGCTTATGTATTTGCTCAAAGGTTCATCAATATTCAGTTTTCCCTCTTCCTGCAGCATATATGTCAGTGTACCCACCATCAATTTGGTAATGCTCGCGGCTTTAGACGGGGTACAGGGTAAAAATTTTACTTCTTTTTCAAAATCTGCCCATCCGCCCGAACCAATCCAGGTACCCTGTTCATCTTCAATCAGCAAACTGATTCCCGGCAATCCCTGCTTGAGATATTTATCCATAATGGATTTCCACAATGCAGCTTTGGGATGAGATTGGCTGCTATCCGCGCTATTTGCATAGATGCAGGTAACGCTCACTGATATATCGGACTTTCGGCAGCCCAAAAAAACAGGAACAGCGAACAATAGGAATAAGATCTTTTTCATGACTTTGAGATGGGGAAGCTGTATCCTAAAAGAAGGCTGTTATAGGGCAACATGGGCACATAGCTCTTGATAAAAGGAGCCTGAATCATGGCTTTGTATTGCAAATGCACCGAATTGCCATTTTTCAGTTTGTAGCCCCCTTCTATGCCCAGGCTAAACACTCCTTGTGGACGTCCAAAAGACCGGATTTTCCGGTATTCACCGTCTTCGAACCGAAAGCGATCCACCGCAGGAATGCTGTGTAAATAACCGCCTCCCAATCGGGTTCGAATATCAATTTTTTTTGATACCTCGAATCGCCTGACGATATGGTATTGGATGGGAATACCATGCTGCATAAACCGATGATAAAAATATCCCAGACTCAATTCATGTTCGGCTTTGCCGGGTTTCTTTTTCCAGGGTTGGACATAGCTGACCTCCACATAAGGCCTGAAGGGATAATGGAAAGTGGAGGCAATCCCGGTGAAGGGGAAGGAGGAAGCGATGGGACCGCTTTTTACAGAAACAAAAGGTTGATTTTGTAGTTCCTGAGCTTGTCCAATCGCGCAAGGAAACCAAAATAAAAGCAGAAAACTGCAGAGGTATTTCATATGGAAATTCATAGAGGTATGCTGCAAATTAGATAAAGGAAAGAAATATTACATCAATTTTTATTTGCATTATTTCATACACCGTGGATATCTCAAGAAGCATATGTATCAATCCGGTTTATCCGGCGGATTTTGGCCCGAAATTATATTACCCGTTGTTGCAGGGTAAAGAAAAACCCCTGGACAACGGTACACATAGTTGACAAAATCTTTACCTGTGAACTAAAAGTTTTCGATGGCTCACACTTTGACCATTGTCAATTCTCAAATAATACCATCCCGAAGGCAGGTCATCGATGGGAATATCCATTTCAATATACGCGTCTAATTTGCTTTCAGATACTTTCACCATTCTTCCGGTAATATCTGTGAACTGAACTGATATTGGGTACGTCGCATTCCGATCGTGTTTTATTCTTATGAACTGTTGCGCCGGATTGGGATAAATTTCATATTGAATCTGATCAACTAAAATTTCTTTATCCTTCATGTGGTATCTGGATGGCCTCGTAAAAGGGTCAATTTCCGTTCTGCCTACCAATACCCTTTCGATGTGTTTGGGGGTATGGGAAATATTTAAGGGTAAAATACCATCGGTCAAACTCCGGGGAGTAATCCAGAATATTTTCACTCCCGGCTTTTCAAAATAGCTTTCTTTCCAGGTATTCAACATAGCTTCAGCTTCATCTCTGAAAAGCCCCTCTGCCACCAATGCATCCACAAAAGATTCCCGATATTTAAGCATCCAGGTATCATCGTCTATAACAGTATTGTTTCTGCTGAAATAGAGGAAATAACTAGATTCAAGATTATGGGGAGTCCAAATATATCTTCTTCCATATCGGTCCTTCTCATAAACCATTACAAAATTAAGGCGCTTACCCGTTGTATTCTTTAGAACCAAATTTCCGGATTGAGTGTATATAGGTTTCAGTTTATTTTCGAAACTACCCAGACCCCGGTAGAAAATGTACTTTTCAACTTGATTTTCAGATCGAATCAGATTGGCCTGAGTTTTTCTTGGTGCACTCCATATCTCCGGCACAATTGAATCGGAATGTGTGAGTTTATCTTGAGCGTAAGGAGCTAAGATGTCTATTATCCATTCCGCTTTACCAGTATAACTGCCGAATCCTCCATCAAATATTCCACAATCAATGGATTCAATTTTAGTAATCATCCCAAAATGTTCCTGATTTTCAAACGCTATTGGAAAAGGGTACATTTCGTTGATGCTCCCTTGTCTGAATCCAACTTTTACGTGAACATGTGATATGGCTGTATCTGAATAAAAATACAATACCGGTGTTTCCATTCGGATGGAAATTTTATTGATTACAGACTTAATACTAGAAAAAGTATAATCACCTTTGCCATAAGGTCTCGTGCAATGTAGTTTATCATACCCAATATTAAAAACAAAATCCGGAACCGGTTCTTCAACCGTAAGGTGAAGATCGGTTTTGGGTTCTCCAAACTCAGTATATTGAGCCGTAAACGTTCCCCATTCGTGCACCGTTAGGTCCGTACTTTTCTGGGCCATAATGGCTCCAGACAATAGCATTAAAGCGATAAAAAAAATTTGAAATCTCATAGTTGGCTTTTTGAATACAGTAGGAACGATTCAAATCGATATAAGTTGCCTGCCAATTGTCATATTTTCCTTCATGCCCGGTGGCGTCCACACTTCAACCATAAGGCGACAATCGGCATGTATGATTTAGGAAAGTATAATCATATTATACCTTAAATGCGATGTAAAAAGGTATTTATGTTAACTTCAATAAATTTTCCCCGCTAAAGGCACAGCGAATTGCATCATTTCATCCTTTCTAACAATCTCTTCTCCATTTCTTCCGCCTGAACAGGATGATATCCGGTAAATTGGGAAACTATTTTGCCATGCTTATCTATCCAGGCAATTTGAATTTCGTCTTTGTTCCATTTATACAAATTCAAAAACTCAGCTCTGGTACTGTATAATTTTACCCCGGTAGAAATTCTCCATTCTGCCGATAGCCAGCGAGCCGGAACGGATGAAATGACCGAAATCTCCATCCTTGTGCCATAGTCACGCTCCCATTGTTGCAACTGAGCTCTTAATTGTTCTGTGTGCGGCGCTTTGGCCGGAACAAAGACCCAAATAAATAATTCCTTTTCGGAGAAAGAAAATTCATCTCCATCCAGCGAAATGAGCGGATAATTAAACTCCACATTCCTGGGACTTGGTTTCGAAAATTGTTTGACCACATTCACTTCTGCGAGCTTCTTTGAATAAAATTCGTCGAACTTCTCCTTGGTCCAGATATTCAAATGATATTGTTTTAAGCTTTGACTGCTATAGTAGCGATGACCCGATGTGCTGATATCTCTATTGAATTTTACGGGAATAGCGCCATTATATTCAAATTCTGCTGCGATTCCTGAAAAGTCAGATCCCGGTTCTGTCAATGACTTCCAGGAAATTGAATTTCCACTGGCTTCCTGTTCAAACTTGCCGGATGCATTTATTTCATTTACAAACGAAGGATTGAACCATAGACCTGCTAAGTCCTTTTGTATCGGACTATTGAATTCCTTACGCAAGGTATATCCCTTTGCTGCATTACCTGAATAATATAATTCATGATCAGGTCTCCCAAAATATATCCCTTCAGAAGTCTCGATTACATAATGTAAACCTTCTTTGGTGCGAATAAAATCCACATCCCAGAACAGCTTTTCTTCACCCGCCTCTTTAGAGTTTGGATTTTGTGAGACCATTTCCAAATACAAAAAACCACTTTGAGAAATCTCCCTTAATTGACGGTCCAATTCGCCCAACTTACTTGTGTTCTGTGCAATGGCCAACTCAAAAAGAGAAAAAAGAAAAATGCCCGTATAACCAATAAATGCCTTCATAGTTTCGATAATACTAACCAAATATAAGAATTATTTAGACATCTACATCATTTTTATTGTGCCAAAAAAACCAATGTCAAAGCGCAAATGCATATAACGACCTGCTTACTATACATATTGAAACCAAAAAAGTTGGCTCCGACCAAAGGTCGAAAATTACTGCATGAATTAGCGTATATTTGACTGAATAAAACGGACTTAATCCCTTATGAGGTCCCTACTGCTGCTTATTCTTTTTCATTTCTGTTTTGATGCATTTGCCCAGGGACCAAACCCGCAGGTGGGAATGCGTGTGGGAGGGAGCAAGAATCCAAACAGTTTGTGTGAAGGGGATACTTTATGGTTAAACAACCTGACCCAGGATTCCAGCAGAACCGTGGCCTATTACGTCTTTAACTGGAACTGGAAAGAAGAAGCTTTCTACCCCAATTACCGCGATACCATATACAATAAAGACTCCGTCTATCATATCTATCGCTTTCACGATACAATCGTATACAAAAATTGTAAGGACCGATCCAAAAAGTTGTATGTTTCTTTAACCGCCGTTGACACGTTCAACGACGAATTCGAAATAGTGAGCAATATTGTCATGTATCTGGAGCCCCGCTCCTCTTTCTCGGGACCTTCTTCAGCCTGCGTAGGAGATGAAGTTACTTTTACAAGTTCCAGTTGCCCCATCGATACATCTATCGATTTTTTGTGGGAAATAGAAGGCAAAACATATACAAGCGCCAATGCAAAACACAAGTTTACTACCCCGGGTCGGCATAAGGTAAAGCTCACCCAGGAAAGCGGGAATCCTTGTCCAAAGGCCGACAGCTCAGTTTTATACATTGACATTTATGAATATCCCATACCGGGTATGAAATTGATGACCCTGCGTAAAAACAACAGCTTTTGTTTTGGTAAGGACACCTTGAAACTGATCAACCAGAGTTCAAAATACACTTCCATCCAATGGTTGGTGAATCCGGGAGACACCACCCGGTTGAAATGGCTGAACAATACTTTCCCCTGGTACGACACCGCCTATGTTTTGCCGCTGCAAACCGGAACCTATCGATTTCAATTGCGTGCAAACAATTATATCTGTTGGGATACAACCTCCACTACTTATGTCAATGTGATAATTTCTCCGGAAGTTCAAATCAAGACGATACCTGCTTGTTTGCCCGACACGGGAATTACACTTTCGAACTATCTCGATACATCCCAGGGAATTCCGGATGCCTATTTCTGGACGTTGTACGGGCCGAACTATGCGGATTCAGGAGCCTATCTTCCGACCAATAAGCGATTGTTGTCCTATGGTTCCTATCAGTTCAGCTTTTTCTCCAACGGAATTTGCGACACCTTTGTGCATCGTTCCAGTTTCTTCATCAAGCCGAATATTGTTAATCTCAGGGACTCCATTCGATTGTGTAATCTACAGGACTCAACGTACGCGCTGAAAGAGTTCTTTAGTCCTTTCCCTACAGGCTTTGGAACGAGGTGGAAGCCCGACAGCCTGCTCACGAATCATGCCTTCAACCCTTATCAAAAAAACATAGGAATCTATAAAATATTCTTAAGTGACTCCAATTCAACTTGTTACTCGGACAGCCTTACTTTATTCGTGGAATCCGGAAGTCCACAAAAATTCCGGGATACCGCTTTTTGTATATTGGCCGACAGCTTCAAACTGAACAGCAGCGATCCGGGTGTTTTTCAGGGAAACGGCGTTTGGCAGGGTAAATTTGTTCCGGCATCGGCCGGACCGGGCAATCATTCCATTTATTTTCATTCCGATAGCTCCGTTCTTTGTCCTTATTCCGACACTTTTCTGATTCAGGTTCACGACACCTTTTCTGCTTCATTGCTGGCCCCCAATCCGGTATGCATCGGCAAGCCGGCAACCTTTGTGAATACATCGGGAAGGCCGGCGAGACAATGGAGTTTTGGAGACAACACCTATTCAACCGACAGTGTTGGTATCAAAACCTACGGTGCATCGGGTTTTTATCTGGTGAAATTGGCCTCAGGTCACATAAATGGATGTATAGATACCGTTCAGGTCCAAATTCAGGTGTTGGATACACCCTCTTTGCATTATGGACTGATGATTGACAGCTCGGCTTGCGACAGTCTGTATGCCAGGGTGTTTTTTCAAACCAAAGATCCGGCCTTACTTTACTACTGGGTTTGGCAGGGAGATACTTCTTTGGTAGACACGCTTCGATTGGGATACCGCAAAGACCTGAACGAATATTTTACGGGATTGAGCGTACACAGCAACAATCCGTGTGAAACCAAGAAAGACAGCCTTGTCATTCGCATTCCACCCATCTTTAAATCAGAATTGACATTAAGTGGGCCTCCGAAACTGTGCACCCCTTTTGAAGCACAATTTGCCTTTAGCATTTACGGCCATTACGATTCATTCAGCGTCGATTATGGAAATGGGTCCATTTCAACAGATACCTTGTATCCAATGACTTATGTGAACCCGGGAAGCACGGATTCTGGCTTTACCGTTCGCCTGACTTCATACAGCCACAAATGCGGCATATCTGCCGATTCGGTAATTCTAACCGTGGCGCCCAACAATATTCAGCCTAATTTTACAGACAATAGTCCCGGTTGTCGTAACAGTCCGGTTCAATTCACCAATCTCTCGTCCGATTCCATAGAAAACTGGTCATTTGGCGATGCTTCAAGCTCTGTTTTACAACATCCGGCTCATAGTTATTCAACTACCGGATTGTTCACCGTCTCCGCGCACTATAAGGCCCCTTTTGGTTGTAAAGACACCTTGAAAAAGACGCTGGTGATTCATGATATTCCATCTATGAATCACTTGTATCTCATGGATAGCAGTTTATGCGATTCGGTGGATGTGATTTTGCGCATCGTACAACCGGATACTGCTCAGACCTATACCTGGGAGGCCAATGCTGCTCAATATCAAACAGATAGCCTTCGTTTTATAATTCCCAAGCTCGATCGGATTGAATATCTATGGCCTTATAAAGTCAGAGGACAGAATATTTGCGGACAAATCCGGGATAGCAACGAAATCAGAATTCCTCCAAAATACCACAGTCGGATACAATTAACCGGACCTACCAAAAGTTGTACGCCTTATACCGCTGGTTTTACCTGGAGCATTTATGGGCACTACGATTCATTCCTGGTGAACTATGGCAATGGGGTTCAAAGTCTGGACACCATTCTGCCCATGACCTATGTGAATCCGGGAAGTACGGATACTTCATTTGTCGTTAGAATCCATTCCTACAGTTCCGTCTGCGGTCAATCCACTGATTCCGTTGTAGTTACGGTTGCGCCCAACAACATCCAACCCGATTTCAGCGCAGCCAGTCCCGGATGCAAAAACAGTCCGATCGCTTTCCTGAATTTATCTTCCGATTCCATCACCTCCTGGAATTTCGGCGATGCGGGAACATCGACCCAACAAAACCCAAATCATACTTATACAAAATCGGGAACCTTTGATGTAAGTGCCTTTTTTCTGGCACCATTTGGCTGTAAAGACACCCTGACAAAAACCGTGGTGGTGCACGAGGCGCCCAAAATGAGCCATATGTATCAGATGGACACTTCCTTATGTGATTCGGTTCATATTGTGATGCGCATAGCCCAACCCGATACGGCGCAGATTTATACCTGGGAAGGCAATTCAGCTCAATTTCAAGGGGATACCGTACATTTTACAGTAGCCAAATTGGATAAGGCAGATTTTCTCTGGCCCTATAAAATCCGTGGACAAAATATATGCGGAACCATTTCTGACAGCGGAGTTATTCGAATACCTCCAAAATATCATAGCCGCGTTTACCTGAGCGGCCCACCTAAAAGCTGTACACCATTTCGCACCGGATTTGGATGGAGCATCTATGGACATTACGATTCGTTTTGGGTGGATTATGGAGATCAAACCCGATCAAAGGATACTGCCTTGTTGAAAACCTATTACAACCATGGAAACAAGGATACTTCATTTTGGGTGAAAATCACCTCGTATAGTTCGAGATGTGGGGTCGCTTCGGATTCGGTCTTATTGACGGTGGCTCCAAACAACATTCAGCCCAATTTCAGCATTACAGAACCCGGTTGTGTCAATACCGATTTTCAATTCAGCAATCTATCCTCAGACTCCCTCAGGGTCTGGCATTTTGGAAATGGAGACAGCAGCTCCGGTCAAAATCCTGTATATCGATATAAGGATACCGGAACTTTTCACATTACCGCAGTTTATAAAGCAGCATGGAATTGTGCTGACACTGCCTATCGTTATATCCGGGTAATTGATATTCCGAAACCAGATTTGACCTGGAAACTGGATTCAAGCTTTTGTGATACGCTGCGTGTCATTGTTCAAATTTTAAATCCAGACACCCTCAATTCTTATTTATGGACATTTGGGCCAACTGACTCTTCCGGTTTATGGGAGGACACCTTTTATCTGGCCAGAAGGTATACTGCTTATTATCAGCACTTCCGACTTACGGCAAGCAATATTTGCGGGCAATCTGTTTTTCAGGATTCCCTGTATGTTTCGGAAGAATTCAGAGCAGAAATTGTGGTGGATGGATTGAACAATGGCTGTTCTCCATTCATTCCAAAACTGGATCGTCACCTGACCGACAAAGTACAGTACTATTGGGTAGATTACGGAAATGGCGATACATCTGTAAATCGAATAAAGCCGGTAACCTTTTACAATACCAATCCATATACCCGTTCAGTCCCCGTCATCATCACCGGATACAATATTTTTTGCGATAGCATTCGTGACACGACGAATGTGCTCGTAAAACCCGTTTTGGTTAAGCCTTATGCCGAATTCAACCGCTTCAATTATTGTCAGAATGAAGTAGTTACCTGTGTGAACAACAGCAGTCCTGAGGCGTTTGTGCGAATTTTTTGGGGCGATGGCAGCACATTACAGAACCTTGCTTTTGGAGACACCCTCCGACATCAGTATTCCAAACCGGGTATCTACACCATACAGGTAGAAGCGGAAAGCTGCGGTAGAGATACCAGTCAGGATTATACTATTACCATCGAAGATTTGCCGGCGGTTGATTTTAAAAGTGAACCCGCCGTTTTGTGCGCAGGTGAAGCCATACAGTTCATTCAAAACACTAACAGTGCATTTGTAGTCCTTTGGAGGATAAATGGTAAAGATACAGCCCATCGACAGGACACGTTTTCCAAAACTTTTGCTCAAAGCGGTCCTCAAAACATAGAATTGGTGATGCAGTCGAGCATGGGCACCTGCAGAGATTCTACCCTTAAAACCGTTCAAATTCAAGCGGCAGGACAATTGAATGCACTTACAACCAATCCGGTTGATTGTGTGCCTCATCCGGTTTGTTTGCAGGTAGCCGGGAATATTCAACACTATACCATTGACTGGGGCAATGGATACACGGGATCCTCAACGGACACCTGTGAAACCTATACCTATGCCGATACTTTTAAGATAATGGTGAATGGCATTACATCGTGGGGATGTCCGGCCAAAGACAGTCTGAACATATATACGCATCCCGAATTGCCGGTAGATTTTACCCTGGAGTTTGACACGAATTACTGCGATCGTGTTTTGGTAAAAGGCAGCGTGCTACTTCCAAATTCGCTGTTGCAGTATCGTTGGAACCTGGATACGCATGTGGTTTATGGCCCTGTTTTTCAACGATTTATACCCAAAAAAACAGGCGCTACTTTTGAAATCATCCGGTTAACTGCTCAGAATCTATGTTCAGTAGTGGAATTATCCGACACCATTTATTCCGGAATTAAGACCCTGGCAACCCTGGGAATCAACGGAATGGGTTCAGGGTGCAGTCCTTTTACAACCCAATTTGTTCAAGTTAGTCATGGCGCTTTAGATTCTTTTGTTTTGGAATATGGGGATGGCACCCGAACGGTGAATTCGCTGCCTCCTAAAACATATTATAATCCCGGGGATACAACCCTTGAGTTCAAAGCTGTGCTAAAAGTTTTTTCGAAATCATGTCCTCCTGAAACGGACACTGTGGTTATAAGGGTTTTCCCAATGCGTTTAAAATTAGGAGCCCAATTGTTGCGAACCAGCTATTGTTTAGGAGAAAAGGTTCAAGTGGTGAATCAAAGTAGCGACAAAGCAGATTTGACCATAGATTTTGGAGACCAGAATTTCTATTCAGGTAGTTTGGGTTTCGGAGACACCATAGAACATTTGTATGCCCATCCGGGTGATTATAGCTGGAAAATCCGCTCATCTACGACATGCATCGGAGATTCGATTCAATTGCAAAAGATACATATCGACTCGCTTCCGGTTATTGACTTCGACATGAGTCCCAATCCCATTTGTGAAGGCGCAGAAGTCAGGTTGTTTGCCAGGGGCTCTGACATTTATCAACCCATTTGGGTCATTGACCAGAACGACACTGTTATAGGTAAAAATCCATATGATCACATATTTCTGCAAGCCGGAAATCACACCGTTCAGTTAGGAGCTGTTAGTTTGAGAACCACATGCAGAAATACATTAGAAAAAAACCTGACCGTGTTTCCGGGAATGAGCTATCAATTATTACTCGATACACCCGTTTGTGAGGGAGCCTGGACCTGTTTACATGTTCAGGGCACCTTTCAATCCTTTTCCATTGATTGGGGAAATAACCGATATGGTGACCAAAAGGACACTTGTTTGGTTTACGAAAATCCAGGTGAATATCCCGTAACGGTGCAGATTAGAGATCCAAATTCGTGTCAATATACGATGCATGCCATGAGTAAAGTATATCCGAATCCTGTAGTCGAAATTTTACCGGACGAAGATGTAATTGAGTTGGAAATTGGAAAGACAATTGAATTGAACTTTCAGTCTAATCAGGGGTTTCGCAAATTTCATTGGGAATTGGAGGACGATACACTTTGCACTCAGAGTGATCCCGATTGTTTGCCATTGTTGGTGGGTCCTTTCGGAACAAAGTTCAGCCGGTTGTATAAATTGGGGCTAACAGACCGTTATGGATGTCATGGAAAAGATGAAATCTGGTTGAAGAGCGAGGGAGCTGCTTCCTACTATATTCCGAATGCTTTTACACCCAATGCCGGTAGTGATTACAACAACACGTTTCGGCCCGTAATTATTGATGAAGATATAACTGAATATGAAATGCTAATTTTCAATCGCTGGGGTGAAATTTTATTTCACAAACAGCATTTGGAGCGAGAAAACCCGGGCTGGAATGGCATGTATAACGGTGATTTATGCGAGCCGGAATTATATGGAGTAATTTTCACATTTAAACTTGGCAATGGCACCCAAAAGGTTGAAAAAGGTTATGTGATGTTATTGCGATAAACCAAACCTTTCAAATTGAAAATAAACATGTTACAAACTGAAATTATAGAATTCAATGATGGTCATAGCATAGAAGATCAGGAAATCATGAACAAGCTGTCTTCAATCATACAGGAAGAAATGCCCGGCTCAACCAACAAAATCTGGCATAGACATCCCGTTTGGTTTTTGGATGGTAATCCGATCGTGGGATATAGCCGACAGAAGGCGGGTGTTCGCCTGATGTTTTGGAGCGGAGCAGATTTTGAAGAAGACAAACTCATCCATAGAAGCGGGAAGTTCAAGGATGCTTCGGTTTTCTATCAGAATGTAGATGAAGTTGAAGAAGTGGAATTGCGTCGATGGCTAAATAAAGCTGCGGATATTCAATGGGATTATAAGAATTTAGTGAAACGAAAAGGAATACTTGAAAGGCTTCAATAGAACCAATTAATCAATAGAAAACCCTCCGGACTTCCTTTTAGGTGGATGAGCTAAACACGAAACACGCCATTGCAGTAACCTATACGTAAGCATATCCGTATTAACAGTAAAAGAAATATGCGAATATTCTCATTAGCTTATTTTTTCTTGATGGTTGTATCTGCACACGCTCAGCATTCAGGTGTTGTTTATTTATTTCCCGGCCAGGGTTCGGACAGCCGTCTATTCGATGAATTGCAGATCGATTCTCAATTTGAAGTCCGGGTAATCCATTATCCTATACCCGAATCTGCTTCAGGTATGGCAGAATTCGCGGCGCATCTCATTCCTCAGATAGATACATCCCTACCATATTATTTTATTGGCGTGTCTATGGGTGGGATGATTTGTGTGGAATTGTGTGACAAACTTCATCCTCAAAAGACTATCATCATATCCAGCGCGCAGACTAAATTCGATTTACCGTTGAGGTATCGTTTTCAGCAACAAGTTCCTTTGTATAAAATATTTCCGGGTAGTTGGATTTTGGAAGGTGCCAAATTGTTGCAACCGTGGGTAGAACCAGACAGAAACAAGCATAAAGAAGTATTCAAATCAATGTTGGCTTCAAAGGATCCGGTTTATATGAAAAGAACCGTGGAAATGATTGTGAAATGGGAACGAACCACTTCAAAAGCTAACATTTATCAAATCCACGGATCTTTAGATCATACCATACCTGTCAGAAATCTCAAATCAGCTTATCTGAGCATTCCGGGTGGATCCCATATGATGACCCTGACCCGTTCTCAAGAGGTGAGCGCGGCTATTCAACGTATCCTGATTGAATAGCTTCTGCGCACCTTGTTCCTGATTGAGCTTTAATCCGCTATAACAAGTTTCTGTGCTGAACTCAATACGCCTGAAGCAGATTGGATAAAATACAATCCTCGAGGCAAATGGCTCAAATTGAGTCTTGATTCAACCAATTCTCCGTAGAATTCGTGAACTATTTGTCCTGTAGCGTTCACAATATAGTAGCTACCCGACACCGGAACCTTCACATAAAAAATATCGGTACCCGGGTTGGGAAATACGCCGATGCGACTTTCGGGCATTTCCGTGGTTAGAATTCCGAGTAACGATACATTAACACAGGCAGAAGTGTCCACACATCCATATTTGGTTATCTCAACCTTATAATCGCCTGTGATTGTGGGGGTAAAGGTCTGAGCGTTCGCGTTGGCAATAACCGCGTTTGATTGGCACTCAAGCCATTGATAGGCCGCATTGGTTTCAACCGCAGTAAGTGTTTTATCTGATTTGGTTATTGTATTATCAAAGCTAACTACTACAGCCTCTACAGAAGTTCTTGAAGCTGAGGTGCATCCGTTAGAAATTGCTTCTGCATACCAGGTGGTATTGGAGGTAATATCCGGGGTGTTGAAAGTGGCTCCGACATAAATTGGAATTTCACCTGTAAGTTGAGCGTACCATTGAACATTTCCTTCAGAGGCATTCGCACTGAGTTGGCCCGATCCTCCAAAACAAATGGAATCTCCTTTTACGGAGGTAATGGAAGGTATTGTTTTGATAGTCGCTGCAACAGCAGTTCGGCTGGCAGAGGTACAACCGGAAAGAGTTGCCTCCACATAATAAGTAGTCGTATTATTTAATGAAGGTGTGGTAAAACTGTTTCCTGTACCTAATATTAAACCCCCAGTGCCGGTTGAAAACCAGCTCAGCGTAGAACCACTGCTTCCATTGGCACCGAGCGTCAATGTCCCTGAACCACATCGTTCTGCAGGAGTGCTGCCTGTAATGGTGGGCAAGGCATTTATGGTGGCTACAACGGCTGTTCTTGAAAGAGAAGAAGTACTATTTTCAAATGCTTCTGCATAATATGTTGTATTCGCACTAAGTGATGGAGTGGTGAATGAATTTCCGGTTCCCAGAGAAGTTCCTCCTGTTGCACTGCTGAACCAGCGAACACTGCCAAAGGTAGGAGTTGCCTGAAGTGTTACCGTTCCATTTCCACATCGGCTTGCAGGGGTTGTTGAGAGAATGGCAGGATACAACACCTTATTGGTTATCGGATTGAATGTAGCTTGTGTTCCTCCCGTTCTTGTGAGTGGATTTCCGCTCGTTACAAGGTTTTTAACTGTGGTAGTAGATGTAACGGTGGCTCCCGGTCTGTTAAAATCATAATAGGCAACCAATCCGCTGGCATTGGTCTGATCTACATTTTTCATGCGGGAAATAATGGCCGTTTGAGTTGAACTCACGTTCCACACCCGAACTTCATCAATTGATCCCGGGAATAAGTCAGACGTTATGCTCGCCCCAATATGTAATTCTGCTCCGGTGAAGTTAAAAGCACTCACTGTTCTGGATTGAACCTCCACGCCGTCAAAATAAACTTTAACAACCGTACCTGATTTGGAGGCAGCCACATGATGCCATTTGCCGTCATTCAATTGGGTAACCGATGTGTTTTGCCAAGTGCCCTTGTAAGTTGTAAGCACTCCGTTCTCAACGGCAATCTCAAATGCATAAGGGTTCCAGGCAAATATTCTCGAATAGGCTGTGGTTGCATTAGTTGGAATCATAAACTGAGCTTCCAGGGTGAAAGAAGCATCGCCCGACAGTGGGGAAGCTACCTTACAGGAACCACTCGCAGAAGCAAAGTTTATGGCATAATCCGTCAGGTATAGACCAAAATCTGTCATGGTTCGTTTCACGGTTCCACCCGATACAAGGTGGTTTCCGGAGCTGGAGAAGTCCGACAGCATATTGCCATCGTCTTTACTGGCATAATAAGCCACGAGACCGCTTTCCGTTCCAATGAGCTCCTTAACCCGATTTGCGTTAATTTCCGTCAGACTTTTGGCCGTATTCCAAACCCTAACTTCATCAAACATCCCGGATATCCTTTCTGATAAATCCACATCCGAGCCGATATACATTAATTTACTGGAGAAGGCAAAAGTGGCCGCGGCTTTAGTATAAACCTGAGCCCCATCTACGTAAACATACATAGTGGTTTTATCAGATGTAACAGCAACGTGATGCCAGCCTGTTTTCATGCCCGTAGCAGTGCTGGTTCTCCAGCTTCCATCAAATACAGCAAGAGTCCCGGAATTCGCATTGGTAAGTCCTATCTCAAATGAAAATCCGGTAAAACCCAACATCCTTGAATAATCTCCAAAAGTCACTCCGTTTACATTGAACCAGAATTCGATGGTAAACGTCGGATTTCCACCTAATGGTGCTGAAGTTGTTCGGGCGTAATTGGTGCCGGATCCTGTCAAATCTATAGCGTAGTTAGCAGACTTCACGGGAATTGCAGCCATCAGCATAAAACAAATAAAAAGCCATTTTTTAGTGTACAGTAAGTTCATTCAGATTAATTTTCTCCAGGCAAAATTAGGAGATGTCGAAGGCGCTTGTCCTACCCTTTCAGGGTGGTTTTATTTGATATAGAGCGCATTATAAAAGAATTACACTGCGCTGAATATTCTTTAAAAGGTTGATGTCAGATGAGTTTTTGTTTGAGTGCGGTTTCTATGGCCTCTTCTCTGGAGCTGACTTGTAACTTGAAATAGATATTTTTTATATGGAATTTAACAGTGTCTTTGGAGACATAAAGTGTTTCTGCAATGCTGTGATAGCTCTTACCTTTAGCAAGATTTTCCAGCACCTCCGTTTCTCGTTGAGACAATGGCGTATCATTCGATTTTTTGAAAGAATTCACCACCATTTTAGCAATCTTCATGCTCATAGGAGCGCCCCCTGATAAACATTCCTGTATTGAAGATAGCAGTTCTTCTCTGCTCAGATTTTTGGTGAGATAACCAGAGGCACCACTTTGCAGCGCCAAAAATACGGATTCACTATTTTCAAAAACCGTAATGATAATCACCTCTGTTTTAGGGTGTTGAGCTTTTATTCTGGCTGTTCCTTCAATGCCTGACATACCGGGTAAACCAATATCCATCAAAACCAAATTTGGTTGGTCAATGGACAGTTGCTTCAGCATTTGTTCACAATCTGAATAGCTATTTACCAATTTCAGCTCTTCCGAACTTCGGATATATCCAGAAAGCACTTCTCTGAGTTCATTATTATCTTCAACAATAACGACATACACCGGTTGATTAAAAGACATATTACAAATTTAAATTACCCTTTGGCACTTAATCCTACCCAATCGGGGTGGTTGTTACGGATAGTTTTACTTCTGTACCCTTATTCGGTTCGGACTCCAAACTCCAATTCCCACCAATTTTAATCGCTCTATTTTCCATGTTCTTTAATCCCCTGCCTATGGACACATTGGATTTGTCAAGTCCCTTTCCATCATCTCGAATGATAATTTGAAGATTTCGTTTCCAAAAAACGAAGGATATCCAGACATTTTGAGCCTGTGCATGTTTGTTTACATTCGTGAGTGCTTCTTTAACAATGGGAATAATCTCTCTGATAATCGTACCTTGAATGGGCATTTCGGGCATTTCTTCAGGTTTAGAATGGAAGAATACATTGATATCAGAGAATTTAAAATAGTCTTCGGTAAAATCCCTCAGGTACATAAAAAGCTCTTTCAAGTCATGGCTTTTGGGATCCAGCGTCCAGATAAAATCACGAAAATTATCGTAAATCTCTTTGGAGTTTTCTTCTATTCTGGTGATAATCTTTTGTTTATCGTTCAAAGAGTCAGTTTGATTGGCTTGAAGAGCGAGATGATTCACGGATACCAGTTTATTACCAATTTGATCGTGAAAATCTCTGGCAATTTCTTCTTTTACGTGTTGCTCACGCATCGTTTGAAGAACGACCAGCAATTTGGCATTTCCCCTTACCAACACGTACATCATAAAAGTAGATACATAAAGTATGAGTAAATAATTCACATATTGATACGCGGATGAATTAGAAACGACATCAGATTTAAATGAAATCCATTCAAATTCTTCCATTAGATAAAAGGCAGTTATTAAAAGGATACTCAGCGTAGTGTTGATTACTCCGGCTTTGTTACCAATAAACATAAAAGAGGCGGACGACAATACGGTATACCACAGGATATCATTGGATTGAAATCCTCCGCTGAGGAAGGCACTTGCTGTGATTAGATAGAGACCCACCCACGACATGGTGATGATGGCGAGGTAAATGTTTCCTGTGTATTTAATATGAGCAATTGAGAAGATCGTAGCCACCAGCGCCAGGTAATTGTGCCAGGCTTTGGCGTTGAGGTAATAGCCATTTAACCAATAGAAGCTCAAGTTCATGACTGAAAAGAGCAGAATAATGAGGAAGATTACGACGGTAATACGGGATTTTTCGTAGGAGGCTTTATCATTTTTCGCCGATGGGTGAATAAAGAAATCGAGCAATTTATTGATGAGCTGCTTCATAAGAAAGAATTGAAGACGAGGGCAATAATACGGAAGAGTTGGTTTATAGAGGATTACAGGACGAGGATAAAAAAAAAGCCCGACCAAGGGCCGGGCTTTATGAAGGATTTGGCGACGACATACTTTCCCAGGTTTTACCCAAGTATCATCTGCTCGGAGGGGCTTAACTTCTCTGTTCGAAATGGGAAGAGGTGAACACCCTCGAAATAGTCACCATAAAATCTTTAAATTCTTGACAGAAGCTGGGAGTAAATAGAATAAAAAATTTGTTAAGCTAACGGGTAATTAGTACTACTCGACTTTGCCATTACTGACTTTACATCTGTAGCCTATCAACGTCGTAGTCTTCGACGACCCTTAAAAGAAATCTCATCTTGAGGTGAGCTTCGTGCTTAGATGCTTTCAGCACTTATCTCTTCCATACATAGCTACTCAGCGGTGCACCTGGCGGTACAACTGATACACCAGAGGTATGTCCAACCCGGTCCTCTCGTACTAAGGTCAGGTCCTCTCAAATTTCTAACGCCCACAACAGATAGAGACCGAACTGTCTCACGACGTTCTGAACCCAGCTCGCGTGCCACTTTAATGGGCGAACAGCCCAACCCTTGGGACCTTCTCCAGCCCCAGGATGTGACGAGCCGACATCGAGGTGCCAAACCTCCCCGTCGATGTGAGCTCTTGGGGGAGATCAGCCTGTTATCCCCGGCGTACCTTTTATCCTTTGAGCGATGGCCCTTCCATGCAGAACCACCGGATCACT
>CAZTGZ010000026.1:27864-32366 GCA_964613385.1 uncultured Chitinophagaceae bacterium | reverse complement strand
TGAACGGCGGCATCTGCTTTTTTTCTCGCTTGGTCCTCGAGTTTTCGGCCCAGAAGAATAAACGCAATAACGGATGTGGCAGCTTCAAAGTATATGGGAGCTCTCAATCCGCGACTGGTCCATAAGTCTGGGTAAAAGGTATTAACCGTGCTGAATAACCATGCAATTCCCGTGCTCATTGCCACCAAAGTGTCCATGTTACTCTTTCCGGTGCGCATCAACCGGAATGCATGTTTAAAAAAAGATGCACCGAAATAGAAAATCACCGGAGTGCTTAAAATGAACATGGCCACCCGGGCCCAGGGAGCATGCATGAAAAACATACCTCCGGTCATGAGTATAGCAGCTATGATAATGGGTATCCATTCCCATCGATTGGCATCGGGCGTAACAGTTTTTATGGTATTTGATTCTGTTTCGTTTTCTGAATTGGGAATTGAAAAAGAATAGCCGCCTTTGGCAATTGCAACCTGCATGGCACTTATTTCTGTCATTTCCGGAAGAAACTTTATCAAAGCCTGATGTGTCGCATAATTGATGGAAGCGGATAAAACACCCGGAATTTGAAGCAATAAATCCCGAATATTTATGGCACAGGCAGTGCAACTCATCCCGATTAATTCTGACTCAATTTCATGTTCCAAAACATGAATTTGAAGCGAACTTAAGATTTCTATTGTATTCCGGATTTCTTCTGCTACCTGCGGTACAGGAATTTTTTCATCCCCGACCATTGGAGTTTGAAATTCATTGGGAATTGCGGCTTTCAAAGCAATGACCTGTTCAGATGACAAGGGTGATAACAATGAAATTTCCCCTGGTATGGCCATAGGCTACAAAATTAAGCATAGTCGAATCCTATCGCCATGCGAATATTTATTTTATCTGAAATGCGCGCGGGTGGCTCCTCCCTGATGCGGAATATCATACAAAACCTGAAAGGACTTAACGGCTTGATTGGCCTTTAAAACTTTGTGAACTTCCTGAATTAAAATGGCTTCCCCTTTCCCATGAATGATTACTATAGAGGATACTCCGGCATTGATAGCTTTTGACAGAAAGTCTCTTAAAGCTGCAATCTGGGCTGTGAGAATCTCATTTCTGGGAGGTAATTGCCTGAAAAGTCTGGAGGCGTGTAAATCGATTTCCCGGGCATTGGATTTGGTATGTTTTTGTATTTCCGAAGATTCTTTCTTTCCGGTGGCCGCATAATCTCCCATCATCATGCTCTTGAGCAGTTCCGGATCAATTTTCTCCATTAGTATTCGATCAATTGTAGTAGTGCGCTCTCCAATCTGGCGGAAGCAAGAAAATTATTTTCCAGCACAGTAGCTAAAGGAACCGGGGTATCCAGTCCACCCACCCGAATTACGGGCCCGTCGAGCCATTCAAAACAATACTGTGATATCCATGCACTGATTTCCGCTCCAATGCCACCGGTTAGGGTATCTTCATGAAGAACCAATACTTTACCTGTTTTCTTAACCGATTCTGCTACCATCTCCTGGTCCCAGGGCAACAAAGTTCTGAGGTCAATGATATCTGCAGAAAGGCCCAGTTTTTCGCAAGCTTCTGTGGCCCATTGCACACCCCATCCATACGTAATTACAGAGAGCTGATCCCCGCTTTTGATTCGGTTGGCTTTGCCCAGGGGAATATTGTAATATCCTTTGGGAACCATGTCTTTCGTGCTTCTGTAGAGCTTTTTATGCTCAAAAAACAATACCGGATTGGGATCTTCGATGGATGATAACAGCAATCCTTTGGCATCCATAGGGTTGCTCGGATATACCAGCTTCAAACCGGGTATGTGAAAAAACCAGGCCTCGGTGCTTTGTGAATGAAAGGGTCCGGCATTTACCCCTGCACCACTTGGCATCCGGATAACGACATCCGCATTTTGACCCCATCGGTAATAATTCTTAGCCAGATTATTGGCAATCTGATTAAAAGCGCAACTCACAAAGTCGCTGAATTGCATTTCTACAATGGCTTTTTTCTTCTTAATGGATAATCCCAAACCTGCACCCACAATAGCTGATTCACAAATGGGCGTATTCCGTACTCGACCCTTGCCGAATTGACTGACAAATCCTTCTGTAATTTTAAATACACCTCCATATTCCGCAATATCCTGACCCATCAGTACAATATCCTCGTTATGTTCCATGGCAGTTTTAAGGCCGTCTCTGATGGCATCAATCATGCGCTGTTCTTCTACATCGGTTCCGGGTTTTACCTCCGTGTACTCGAACGGTGCGTAAATTTCTGCTTGTTCCAATTGGGAATCTGCAATGGGGTCGGGGGCAGAAAATGCCTCTTCAACAGAATCGTCGATATATTTTCTGAATTCAAAGCGCAGGGCAACGGATTCTGCTTTTGTCAACAATCCTTGTTCAAACAGGTAATGTTCATAGTTGGCCAACGGGTCGCGCTTAGACCATTCTTCGATAAGTTCTGTGGGCACATATTTGATTCCCGACGCTTCTTCATGGCCACGCATTCTGAATGTCATACATTCCAACAAAAAAGGCCTCGGGTTTTGTCTCAGGCTTTCAGAAATTTCCAATACATTCTGATATACCTCTAAAATATTATTGCCATCTATGGTTCTACTTTCTATGCCATATCCCGGACCTTTATCTGCTACCTGTGCACATCTGAATTGATCGGATGTCGGGGTACTCAGCCCATAACCATTGTTCTCAACAAGGAATATTACGGGCAAATCCCATACCGCCGCAACATTGATGGCCTCATGAAAATCTCCTTCACTCGTTCCGCCTTCACCGGAGAAAACTGCGGTTACTGAAGGTTTTGCATTCAGTTTATCGGCGAGCGCAATGCCATCGGCTACACCTAACATGGCACCAAGATGAGAAATCATACCAACGATATGATATTCATTGGTTCCAAAATGAAAAGATCTCTCACGACCTTTTGAAAATCCGCCCGGTTTCCCTTGCCATTGAGCGAGTAATTTGGTCAACGGAATCTCTCTGGAAGTGAATACACCCAGGTTGCGGTGTAAGGGTAAAATATATTCACTCTTGTGCAAAGCACGGGTCAGACCAACGCTAATGGCTTCCTGACCGATACCGCTGAACCACTTGCTCACCTTACCCTGCCTCAACAGAATGAGCATTTTTTCTTCTATCATTCTCGGCAACAAGAGGTTACGATAAAGATCTAAATGTGTAGCCCTGTCGAATGAATAGTCGCTGAATGCTGCCATATTTTGCAAAATTACAGCGTAAGGGCTATTGCTTTACTTTTGCAGCGTGGTTTTGTTAATGGATAATTTCGATTCATTCACTTTTAACCTCCGCGATTATTTAGAACAATGCGGTGCAGAGGTTGATGTTGTGCGCAGAGATAAAATAACAGAAGAACACCTTAAAAATTCAAATTATTCGGGTTTGGTGATATCGCCCGGTCCGGGTCAGCCTTTTGACCACCCGGAGATGAAAAGCGTATTGGACGCCTTTGTTTACAGAAAACCGGTATTGGGAATTTGCTTAGGACATCAGGCCATTGGATGTTATTTCGGAGCCCGGCTCGTGAGAACAGAACCGATGCACGGGAAAATCAGTTTAATTCAAACAGAAAATCATACAATGTATCGGGATATTCCTTCGCAACACAGGGTTTGCCGGTATCATTCACTCATACTTGAAGATCCACTGCCGGATGATCTTTATATTACTGCGCGGTCTGATTCCGGATTAATCATGGGACTGGCGCACAAACATCTTCCGGTATTCGGAGTTCAATATCATCCGGAAGCTATATTGACCGAAAACGGACTAACACTATTAAGAAATTGGTTAAATTTGGTTTATTTGCAGGACACACATCGGGCTTAATATGGATTTGAAGGTAAAGAAAGAAGGTGAATTCAGCTATGTTGAACAAGGAGAAGGGGAAGTGCTGCTGCTCTTGCACGGGCTATTTGGAGCATTAAGTAATTTTAATGACGTACTTGAAAAATTCGGTGGCAGATGCAAAGTAGTGATTCCGCTCATGCCAATTTACACGATGCCCATCCTGGAATTGGGTGTATCGGGGCTTGCTAAGTTCATTCATAAGTTTATCGAATTTAAGCAATTTGATAAGGTTACTTTATTAGGCAATTCTCTCGGCGGACATGTAGCTCTTGTCTATATGAAAATGCATCCCGAAAGAGTTAAAGCCATGATATTGACGGGAAGCTCCGGACTTTATGAAAACGCCATGGGTGGAAGTTATCCCAAGAGGGGAAGTTTTGAATATATACGTGAAAAGGTGGCTTATACTTTTTACGATCCGGCTACGGCTACAGATGAGTTGGTGAATGAAGTTTTCGAAGTAACCAATGATAGAACCAAGGTAATACGCATTCTGGCCATGGCAAAATCTGCCATCAGGCACAACATGAGAGATGAAATCCCTAATTTCCGTGTTCCGGTCTGTCTGATTTGGGGAAAGCAGGATAAAATTACTCCTCCTGAAGTAGCCGTTGA
>CAZTGZ010000026.1:0-27854 GCA_964613385.1 uncultured Chitinophagaceae bacterium | reverse complement strand
CATGAACTCTTACCGGACTCAGAATTGCACTGGATTGATTTGTGCGGACACGCTCCCATGATGGAAAGACCACTGGAATTTAATGCCATAGTCGATAAGTTTTTAGATCGAATACATCAGGCATGATACATGCAACTGATTTAATATCAACAGATGTTGAGGTTTTACACCCGTCAGATGCTTGTGGAGATGCTCTGAGCAGGATGATGGATTCGGGGGTTTCTCATTGGCCGGTTTCAGACCAGGGGCTTTTTGTCGGAATGGTTTCGGCGCACGATTTGAGAGATCAAAAGCCGGGGAAGCCGGTTCGTGACAATTTAATGTCGGTTCCGGTGTATCGCCTGGAATCTCATAGCCATTTATTTCAGATTTTGAGCGTTTTTAGTCAGGCAAATTACTCTGTATTGGCGGTTACCGATGGCGAAAATTATTTAGGAGCCATTAGTTTACCCCATTTACTGGAGCTTTCCGGACAATTATTGACGCTGTCGCAGGAAGGGGCCATTGTTACGCTTGAAATGAAGCCCAATAATTATGTCCTCTCCGAAATTTCGCGATTCGCTGAAAATGATGGCTTAAAAATTATCGGTGTGTTGATTCATAAGCAGCCTGAATCGGATAACATACAGGTTCATCTGAAGCTGAATGATTGGGAAGTTAGTCGGTTTGTCGGTACGTTGACACGTTTCAATTATCAGATTGCAGGCGTTTTTACCACTGCCTCCGTTCTCGATGATCTGAGAACCCGATATGATGCCTTAATGAAATATCTTGACCTTTAATCGTCTATATGTACTGATCATTTTGCATCTTTTGGGGAAGCTCTCCTTTGGTCAGAATTGCTACATATCCGGGATATTAATTGAAGGAAATAAAACCACCCGACCTTGGGTGATCATGAGGGAGATTCCGATTCAAAAGGATAGTACTTATGCCCTACCTGACTTATTAAAACTGGTTGATGTGTCTAAAAATCAACTCATTAACTTGCGTCTTTTCAATCGGGTTGAGGCAAACCTGATTTTTACAAACGACAGTACGAGGGCCGAATTGAAGATAGATCTAATAGAAAAATGGTATATATGGCCGATACCAACACTCGAATATGTAGATAGAAATGTTTATCAATGGGGTAGTTTTCAGTTTGACCCCCGCCGAATGAATTATGGGGCATATGTGTTTTTTTACAATGTCGGAGGTAGAAACCATACATTAAAAGCTTCATTCATTGATGGTTACACAGGAGTTATAGGCCTGGAATACAGGATTCCCTATTTTCATCATAAAAAAAGATGGGGAGCTACTTTACAAATCAACCACCGGCGCAGCAAGGAAATTAATATCAGAACTAAGGAATTTAAGCAGGAATTCAGGGAATTTGAGGAAACGGCATTCCAAAATAACAATGCAGCACTTGCGATTCAATATAAACCGGGCTATTTCCATCATTTTCAGGCTTTTACGAGCTTCTACCATCAAAAAACCAATCCGCTCGTATTCGAATATAATAAGGGATATCAACCCTTTGAGGGAGATATCCGGAAAGTAGGCATTGGGCTGACATGGTCATATTCAAAGACAGATAACAACATTTTTCCCTGGAAAGGAAAGTTGGCACAAGTTCAGCTTGCCCAGAATTTCCTGAACAATAAGATCCAATATGCCGAACTATTGGCTTCTTCTGAACTTTATGGAAAATTTGGTCCGAGATGGTATTACGCACTCGGCTTTGCCGGACGTATCCGGGGAAATGCTGAAATCCCCTTTCCATTTCAAAGTGGGCTTGGATATAGATATTATGTCCGTGGATACGAACCTTATGTGATGGATGGGCGGAACTTTATCCTCTTTAAAAGCGAATTGAGATTCAGTTTATTGAACGATTATCATGTGATGCTGCCGGTAAAAGCACTTAAAATGTACCGGGAAATGGTCACGCGAAGTCATCTTTCCCTATTTGCTGACGCAGGGAATGTGAATTATTATTATCCGTTCAATCAAATAGATTATCCATATTGGTGGTTTATGGGAGCCGGGGTAGGTCTTAATTTCGCGCTGTATTACGACAAAGTTGTTAGATTTGAATATTCTCGAAATCTGTCTGAAGATTGGATTTGGAACATAAGATTTAATAAATCACTCTGATATGAAAGTTGGAATCTATGGTCGGGTATTGAATCAAAAGGAGCACAGGGAAGCTGCTCAGGAATTGATGCATTTATTGGAGAAGAAGAATATTGAATGCACCATTTATCGCCCTTTTTTGGATTACCTGCACACTCATCAGATTTTAGATACACAGTATCCGGATTTTACCGAATCGAGTTTTGCCAAATCGGAATTGGATTATCTCATTTGTCTGGGAGGTGATGGAACGATGCTCGATACACTAATGCTGGTGAAGGACTCGGCTGTTCCGGTTCTGGGGATCAATATGGGAAGATTTGGTTTTCTTGCGAGTACACCTTTAAATTCAATTGAAATGGCGATTGATGAACTTTGCAATAAGTCATATCGCATTGATAAAAGAAGTCTGTTAAAGCTGGAAAGCAGTGAGCCTGTATTCGGCGGTTTTAGTTTTGCGCTCAACGATTTCGTGCTTCACAAGAAAGACACTTCTTCCATGATAACCGTACATACCTATTTGAATGGAGAATTTCTGAATAGTTACTGGGCGGATGGATTGATTATCAGCACTCCAACAGGTTCATCAGGATATTCACTGAGTTGTGGGGGTCCCCTGCTTTTTCCGCGCTCAAGTAGTTTCGTTATAACGCCTATTGCGCCCCATAATCTGAATGCGAGACCGGTGGTTATCCCCGACGACAATATTCTCAGCTTTGAAATTGAAGGTCGGGGAACTTCATATCTGGCCTCTCTCGATTCAAGAAGCGCAAGCATTACCTCTCAAATTCAAATGGCCATTAAAAAAGCTGACTTCGACTTTCACATGATACGTCTGAGCTCTGAGAACTATCTCTCCACGCTCAGGACAAAATTGATGTGGGGAATAGACAATAGAAACTGAAATGAATGTCAAATTCAGGTCTGTAAGTAAAATATTTGCCTTTTTTAGCGTTTTAAGTTAGGTTTGTTAGCTTTTTTAATTCAAGGCAATGAGTGTTATGAGAATATTAAATCTGAAGTGGTCAATATTGTTGATCTCCATGGGGCTAATGGGAAATGCAAATGCCCAAACATGGACTCAGCAGAGTTCTCTTGAATTCGGAATATTTGGCGGGGGTAGCAATTATATTGGCGAATTGACCGATAAATTCTTCGAAAGCCGCGGTACACACTTCAACGGTGGATTGCTCACCAGGTGGAATCCCAATGATATATTGTCTTTTAAATTGAGTGCCAACTACGGAAAAATTTCAGGTTACGACAATTGGTACAGTGAAGACCTTCAAAGAAAATTCAGGAACCTTCATTTTCAGTCTACGCTCTGGGATTTTAGCGCTGGATTAGATATCAATCTTCGGGTATTGGATTATAAGCAAGAAAGCGGTGCCATTCCTTATGTTTTCTTTGGCCTTGGCGTATTTAAATTCAATCCGCAAGCCCAGTTTATCTACGATCCCAACAGCCCTGTGGCACAGAATATTCAGAATTACTCCAGTTTACAGGAGCGCGATGGCGAATGGGTAGACCTTCAACCACTCGGAACAGAAGGTCAGGGAACCACAGAATTCAATGAAAGGAAACGATACTCATTGACACAATTGGCGATTCCCTTTGGAGCAGGTGTTAAATTTAAAATGAACCGGAACTGGACCCTGGGTCTGGAATATGGTTTGAGAAAAACCTTTACCGATTATCTCGACGATGTGAGCATGACATATGTGCCCGTAAATTTTCTCGAATCTCAATATGGCGCCATGTCACCGGCTATGTCTGATAGAAGCACTGCGCTGAATACTGAAGTTGAAAATACCCCTAAAAGAGGAGATGATGGAAACAAGGATTGGTATGCGATTTTCGGGGTTTCTCTTACCTATCGCATCTACTCTACCAAAGTGCGTTGTCCGGCCTTTTACTAAATCACACAGCCTAAGGAAAGAACTTTACTTAACTTTGCGTTGTAACTCAACGTGATTTCAGACGTATTACAAAAGAATGAATTGTAAATTCAAGAATTACAAGCTTTGGTATTTCACCATACTGATCGCATTTCAACACACGGCAACAGCCCAGAAATGGGAATATGGCCTGGCTATTGGCGCGTCAAATTATTACGGTGATTTAGCTCAAAATGTAGTCATCAAGGAGTCTCATCCCGCCTTTGGAATATTGGGTAGATATAATTTCAACAACTACTGGAGTATGCGGGCCGGATTAACGTATGGGCAGATTTCCGGTTCCGACGAAAATTTTAAGGAGTATAAATACAGAAATCTCAATTTCAAAAGTCACCTGTGGGAGTTGAGCAATATCATGGAATTCAACTACCTTCCTTTTGGTTCAAATCCCAGAACAAGTAGCTTTACTTCATATTTTTTGACCGGATGGACGCTCTGCAGAATGAATCCACAGGCGCATTATAACGGAAGATATTTTGACTTAAAACCACTGAGAACCGAAGGACAGAGCAACAAAGAAACCTATAGTCTCATTCAATTGGCCATTCCCGTTGGTGGAGGTATAAAATACAGCCCTACCAAAAACTGGATATTCGCATTCGAAATGGGTTGGAGACGGACATTTACTGATTATGTGGATGATGTCAGTACCACATATCCCGATCGCGAAACTCAACTAGATCAATTCGGGCAATTGAGTGCAGATTTAAGTGACCGGTCGTGGGAAGTTGAAGGAGTTGGGGAACCATTGGCTCAGGAAGGCAATATGAGAGGAGATCCGAATTTTAAGGACTGGTATATATTTTCAATGCTTTCTGTTTCCTATCGATTCACGCCTATCCAATGTTGGCCCAAACAATCTCGTTATTGATATGAGTCAATGGCCAAATATTGATTCTACCCGGATACCGGAACATATCGCCATAATTATGGATGGCAATGGAAGATGGGCCAAAGGAAAGGGCAAATTGCGCATATTCGGACATCAGGGCGGTGTAAATTCGGTCAGAGAGGTTTCGGAAGGATGCGCTGAACTTGGTGTTAAGTACCTGACTTTATACGCTTTTTCAACTGAAAACTGGAACAGACCCAGGGCCGAAGTCAGTGCCTTGATGACCTTGTTGGTAAAAACCATCAAAAAGGAAACACATACCCTTATGAAGAATAATATTCGATTAGATGTAATCGGAGATAGGGGAATGCTGCCAAATGATTGTAATCTCGAATTGGATGAAGCTATTGAAACAACTGCCAATAATACAGGAATGACCCTGATTCTGGCGTTGAGTTACAGCTCCAGATGGGATATGGTTCACGCCGTAAAGCAAATCGGAATTCAGATCAAAAACGGAAATCTGGACATAGATCAAATAAACGAAGATGTAATTTCCTCTTCTCTCACAACCCATAAATTCCCTAACCCCGATCTTATGATACGCACCAGCGGTGAAATGAGAATTTCGAATTTTTTGCTTTGGGAATTGGCATATAGTGAATTGTATTTTACACCGGTTCTGTGGCCCGATTTTAAGAAGGAAGACTTGTATCAGGCAATAGTCGATTATCAGTCGAGAGAGCGAAGATTTGGGAAAACCAGCGAACAATTAAATAAAGCGAAGTGAAGCTGAAAAAAATATGGATAGCCCTGTTACTCGGGCTGATGTTTACAGATCTAAAAGCTCAGGTGCTAACCTGCGATCAGTTGACCATGGACTATGAAAATCCGCACAAATATGTAATTGGCGGCTTAACGGTAACGGGTACCGAAACTTTTGACAAGAATATTCTCACCATGATTTCAGGGCTGACCCTGGGACAAACCATTAGTATCCCCGGTGATGAGATCAAGTCGGCTATGCAAAAAATTTGGAAACAGAAGATGTTTTCCAATATAGAGATCCGATGCACAGGAATTCTGGACGGAAAGATCTATCTAAATATCAACGTTACAGAAAGACCCAGATTGTCAAAGTTTTCCATAAGAGGTTTGAAGAAAAATGAAACGAAAAACCTGAGAGAAGAAATGACCCTTCAGACGAATCAAATCATCACGGAAAATCTGATGAATAAGACCAGAAAGGAGATCAGGAAATATTATGAGGAAAAAGGCTTTTACAATGTAAAAATAGATATTTCCAAGGTGGATGATCCGGAAAAACCGAATTTCCAGATGCTGAATATTGATGTGAAAAAGGGAAAGAGGGTAAAGTTGGAGAAATACGTGATTTCCGGAATCAGCGCACTGGAAGAAAAGCAAATCCGGCGCATGCTTAAACCTAAGCAGAAGTACAAAAAATTGAACCCCTTCGCTTCGTCCAAGTTCAAGTATGAAGAATTTGAAGAAAGCAGCCCGAAAATAATGGCGAAATATCACAGCATGGGGTATAGAGATGCGCGAATATTAAGCGATAGCATCGAGCACATTTCTGAAGACAGGGTAAATCTGAAGCTAAATATTTATGAAGGAAATAAATTCTATTTCCGTGACATACAATGGATAGGAAACACGAAATATAGCAGCGGCTTTCTGGATACTTTGCTCAATATTAAAAGAGGGGAAATTTACGATCAGAGTAAACTTGAAACTAGACTATACATGAACCCATCGGGGTATGACATTTCCAGTATATATATGGATGACGGATACCTTTTCTTTAATATAATGCCGATAGAGGTGTTGGTAGAAAACGATTCCATTGATCTGGAAATCCGGATTTATGAGGGCAAACAAGCTACCATTGAAAATGTATATGTTAGTGGAAATGATAAAACCAGCGACAAGGTTATTCTGCGAACTTTGAGAACCAGACCAGGACAAAAATTCAGCAGAAGTGATATACAAAGATCATTGCGCGAACTGGCGCAACTCGGATATTTCGACCCTGAACAGTTGGATGTAAATCCGGTACCTAACCCTCAGAAAGGCACCGTTGATATTGAATATAAAGTGGTTGAAAAACCTTCAGATCAGGTAGAAGCATCCGGTGGTTGGGGCGGTTTCAGCGGATTTGTAGGCACAATAGGCCTCAGCTTAAACAATTTCTCTACACGTAAAATGTTTCAAAAGGGAGGATGGAGTCCCATTCCTGCCGGTGACGGACAGCGATTGTCGATTCGTGCTCAATCAAATGGTCTGGGATATCAGGGATATAACTTCTCTTTTACTGAGCCTTGGTTGGGAGGTAAAAAGCCTAATAGCTTCACCTTCAGCCTTTTTCATTCCTTACAAACGAATTTTAGAAAAAAAGATGACCCTGATAGAGCTGATTTTGCCACAACCGGTGGAACCCTGCTCCTCGGCAAAATCCTTAAATGGCCGGATGATTATTTTACCTGGAGCAATTCTATCACCTATCAGCGCTATACCCTAAAAAATTGGTCGAATTTTGGGAGTGAAATTGGTTTTCAGGATGGATTTGCCAATAACTTATCCTACACATCAACCTTATCCAGAAATTCTGTTGACAATCCAATTTATCCGAGAAGCGGGTCAATATTTAATTTGAACCTGCAACTCACACCACCGTATAGTCTATTTAATGATAAGGACTATACCAATATCACAGCACAAGACCGATTCAAATGGGTTGAATATCACAAATGGAAATTCGATGCCTATTGGTTCCTCGAGCCATTTAAGAAATTTGTGATTACACCGCAATTTAGATTTGGTATGATTGGGCTGTACAATCAGGAAACCGGATATGCACCTTTTGAACAATTTAGGGTGGGAGGATCCGGATTGGTCGGTTTTACTGTATATGGAACAGATATTGTCTCGCAGCGCGGTTATGCCGATGGAACCATTTCAGACCCGGTTGGAGGAAATAACACGAAACCCATATTTAGCAAATACACCCTCGAAGCCAGATATCCAATTTCTCTGAATCCCAGCGCTACAATCTATGCCATCGCATTCACGGAAGCCGGAAATACCTGGTCAAAAGCCAGAGATTATAATCCATTTGACGTTAAACGCGCCAATGGCGTTGGATTGAGGTTTTTCCTGCCCATGTTCGGAATGCTCGGCTTTGATTATGCATGGGGAATCGACAACCCCATCAAGGATCAAAGAGGTCAGTTTCATTTCTTTTTGGGACAACAGTTCTAAAAATATTAAAAGTCACCATCATAGCGTTTTAGTATTAAAACACTATGAGAATCTTACTATTATGTCTGGGATTCATTGTCCTGCAATCCAATTCATTTAACTCAAACCATGAGGTTCTGGAATTAAGACAGGCGCTTTTAGCCAAAAAGGTTTCTATGTCCGCGCAATTCAATACACAGGCTACACACTACTCAAACCCGGTGGCGCTTAAACTGACAAATAATTCCGGCTTACCCCTGCAAATATTAATACCCGCAGGTTATCGGTTCAATCCATCAGATACCCACTGTCAGCCCATGTTGATCGTAAATTCTCACAAAATCCAAATCGCACCCGGCGCAATTGCCAACGTAAATTTAGAGGCCATGTGCATGGCTCATAACAAATCCGGACCTTCTACAGGTTTGAAATATACCCTGGCCAAGCCAATCCATCAAAACCTCCAAAAGCTCGCACAAAAGATTGAGAACATAGCTTCCTTTGGCATCGAAGGTCAGAGTGCTGTTTGGTGTTTGACGGATGATATGCCCATTCAATCTATTTATGGTGCGGATACTGCAGATAGCAGGATACTCAGGTCGTTTGTATGTAAATTAAAAGGGATCGCCAATCCTCCACCTGTTCATGTACAGAATGACTACAGGTATAACTATTACGCACCGATTGTAAATGTTTCGGAGCGCATTTGGGGTGAATACGAATACAAATTCGGGTCTGAAAAAGACATTACCATTGCCATGTTCAATCAACGAAATACGGTAGTCCGCGAATTATTCAAAGGCGAAAAGGTGAAACCGGGAAAACATGTTTTTAAATACGAATTCGATTCAAGTGTTTATACCGATGATTCATACCGCATCATGTTCATTGTTGATGGTAAAGTATTATTGGTAAGAAATCTGAATCTCAACGAGTGGAGAAAAGAGCACGAAAGAGGCTAATTGTTATTGTCCCTTGGTCAGATATTCCGTTTTCAACAAGGGACAAATCTTATATCTCTCGTCCCGGGTGTCTGAATATATCGCATCTAATCCCCGATACACATATTCAAGGCCAATTTTTTCAGCCCATTCAAATGGACCCATCGGGTAATTGGTTCCCAGTTTCATCCCTGCATCGATATCCTGCTTGTTGGCTGTTTTTTCCTGCACGGTATAATACGCCTCATTAATTATCATCAGCACCACCCTTGGTGTTACCAGACCAACCCTCGATTCTATCCATTTGCATTCAAATCCCATGGCATTCATTAAGGGTTCAATGTGCGAACGATGCTCAGTACGATAAACACAAAGTTCTGCAAGCGGTCTGTTAATCATAGTTGGCAATGTGTTCATTCCGGACATGATCACATCACCAATTGAAAACCGTTTTGCAATTTCTTCCAATTGAACACAAGTGCTGCCCAGAATCAAGGGAACTTTGATATGATGATAACAAGCAGGCCAACCCGGATTTAAATCAAAATCCAGATCAAACAATAGGTCGAATTCCAGGGAATCGTTATAATTGAATTCAGAAATCTTTACCGATGCATCGGCTTTCTCTCTTAACTCTCTTATTTGCTGTGGGTTTCCTTTTACTCCTGCATGCATGCCATTCCGATGCGCGCAAAAGTACAAATAATAGACAAATGCATAAAGAAATCGTTCAAACCCCCAACGCACCGGCAGCAATTGGTCCCTATAGTCAGGCAGTGAAGCATGGCAATTTGCTCTTCTGCTCAGGACAAATCGCCTTAATTCCTGAAACCGGCGAGTTGGATACCGCGAACATCAAAACAGAAACACATCGTGTGATGAAAAATATTGGTGCCTTGCTGCAAAGTCAGGGTCTGCAATATTCGAATATCATTAAAACAACCATTTTCATGGCGGATATGTCAGATTACGCAAGTATCAACGAAGTCTATGCTTCCTATTTTAAGGATGCATTTCCTGCCAGAGAAGCCGTGGCAGTTAAAACATTACCTAAAAACGTACATGTTGAAATTACGGTAATTGCCGGTTACTGATTGGCAGTTTTACTCAATGAGAGCAAATTTGCCATGAGTTTGTAGGAACCATGAACTCCTGCAGGCATCTGCCTGAAGAAAGATAGTCCGGTATAAACAAAGTGACCTTTTCCGTGCGACATGATTAACAAACTTCCGCTTTCAGGTTTTTCTCCGGGATCTGTAAAACTTAATGGTGCCTCATAGGCTTTGTCCCAACCGGAGGCAAAATACAATCCCCTTTCCTGAACCCAGCCTTCAAAATCCTCCGGAATCATTGGGTTAGGTATGCTCATGGAAGCATGATCTTTAAGCGTGATTTCAAAAGGACTGTCTTCTCTGGTTACGCGCCCCCTTCCGATGGTGAATGGAGCCGGTCCACTTAATTTGGTTTTCAAATTTCCAGTTGTATTGTACTGCACAATAACGGTTCCGCCACCTTTCACAAAATCAAACAATGCAGGCAATAGCTTTTCAATATCATCCAATGTGTTATAAGACCGTACACCCAATACCACCGCATCATACATCGTATAATCTGTTTGAACAGCCATATTTGGATGTATCACATCTACACTACATCCCATTTGTTTAATCGCCTCTGCAACTGCATCACCTGCACCTTCGATATAAGCGACTTTTTGAGCCCGTACACTAACCGGTTTGCTCAATAAAATGGATTTGCACGTTTCGAACCAGAATTTTGCAGGAATGTGTGCATAATTGATTTCATGCGTAGTAGAAGTTGTGATGAGTAATTCTTCCTTTAACATCGCTTTGATTTCGCCATTAGCCGACTCAGGAGTACCCAAAATTCTAAAATTGAAGTTGTACGTCTGACCCTTTACCAAATTGGCTACGGGGTAAAATGTTTTATCGGCTTTCCACCCTTTTGGTAAAATGATCTCTGCAAAGCCTTTAGATATATTGGTATGAGCAGTGAGCATTAAATTTACAACAGTTCCTTCAGTTTTTGATAAATACACGGGAGCATCAAAGGCTAAACTCGCTCTGGGTAAAATTCCGATGGGTTTTCGTACTTCTCCTTCCACCGGATCCGTATAGGTATACTCGATATTCTGTTCATATTGAAATGCCTGCTTATGCAGTTCAAATCGGATATCTGCCATCCCCGTAGGCGACATAACGACTACTTCTCCTTCCTGTAATACGGATGGATGCTCATAATGGGATTCTCCGTGTTCCATTTGGAGCCAGTACGGTTCAGAAATTGCAGCATTTTCGGGAATATAAACAGAGGCATTCGACTTGTGGTGTGATTTTCCTGCTACCTCACCAATATGATGGGTATAGCCACCGGGCAAAACAATGGTGAATTTAGAAAGAGGATAAGGTGATGGATTTCTGACTTCCACCCGGAGCCTCAAACTATCTCCTCTGGACACATAAGGAGTAGAACTAACTACCTGAATTTGTATACCATGCGCAGCATATATCAGTTTTTCTATTCTTTCGGCCTGAAGTGCGGGATCTCCTTTATTTACCATGTCTCTGTAAACCAAGGCCATACCACTTCCCATATCATAAGGTCTAAAAGGATTCCATTTTCCCGAAATGATCTCCAAATCGTCGCGTATGGCCTTGTATTGACTATTTTGATTTGGGTACGGTACGATTTGTTCAAGGCCCTCTTTTAAGGGTAATCCTTTTAACCATTCCAAATATTCATACTGCTCACCGGTTGCAGGCGAAGAGCCAAACCCCTGGCTTTTATGCATGCTTCGGCTTTTGGCTGCAATTTCAGTGCACGATTCACCCATTAAAGGAATAAAGGTAGAAACATCAATCTTTACAAAACTCCGGTTTTCACTTTTAAGAGCTTCCTCTAATTTTTCGGGACTTCCATAAAACCAGGTGCTCGTATTCCATGCGAGTGTTGATGTTTTCCAGCATGTAAGCGTTTTCAGCTGATCCGGAAAAGCCTTTGGATCATTGGCCATATCAAAAGCCTTCATCGCCAGCATAGCCGAGGCTGTATGGTGTCCATGCGTAGGTTTTTGAGGATTTTCAACAGGAGAAAACCGCGTAATGATCATATCGGGTTTGTAGCTGCGAATAACATATACCATGTCTTCCAGAACCCTTTCTTCACCCCATTTCTCCAGTGTTTCGGCCGCACTTTTAGAGTAGCCAAAATCTCGGGCCCGGGTAAAAAACTGACGACCTCCATCAATGCGCCTGGCAGCGAGCAACTCTTCCGTCCGAATTACACCCAAAGCATCCCCGATTTCCGGACCTATTAAATTCTGACCTCCGCTTCCCCTGGTGATGGAAAGATAGGCCACATCGGCCTTATAAGCCTGACTGAGCCATGAAATCAAACGGGTGTTTTCATCGTCGGGATGCGCAGCGATATATAAAATTCTGTTTCCGGAGTGCAATCTTTCAATTCCCTGCAGTATTTCGGCAGAATTTTGTGCCTGAACACTCAAAACCCATATGTTTAAGAAAATACCCAGGTAAAGGAATGGTGAATACTTTTTCATAGAACGATGCAAGCTCGGCTTTTTTTCGATAAAATAAAAGCATATTCGACGGTCAATACCCTTATTTTATCGCGTAATTGCTATCTTTGAGATATGATATTTTCGAAATTCGGATTCGGAAAAACCAGCAACCGCAGGTTCAATTATATCCCCAGATATTATGATGCGGATAAGGAAGAATTTGAGCAAAGAGTGCGTCGTTCGAAGGAAGCCATCGATGAAACCAACTATGCAGATCGCATTCGTCATGGATATAAGCATCGCTCGAATGCCTACAATACGGTAAAAAATCCGCTGTCTGTTTCTTCCATTCGGGTGCTGCTCATTGCAATGGTCCTGGGAACCATTTTTTATCTCATGTTCAATGGGGGTCTCATCGATCGCCTGTTCCTGTTTTTTGAAAAGTAATCGATAATTTTTCCTATTGAGTTGGTAAATCGCCGAATATCCCAATAGCTATCGTGCTATATGTTGCAATTTTGTCTGAATCATAGTCATGCCATTTTTGAGTTCCGCATGGTACATTGAGCAATTCTTGTATTTTTGATGTATGATTATCAATAGAATACTGCTCACGCTGCTTTGCATTTTGCCTTTGTTATTCTCAAATTGCAAGGAGGAAACCACATCCAATCCTAAAACCACTGATACAAAATGTACGCTAACGGTGGCCCATCTGGAGAAAATGACCATATACCCGTCTTCGCACCCCATCAATACCGATATTTCCGGTTATCCGCTGGATCCAAACTCCGCCCAGATTATGAATGCCATTGGAAGCATGGGTCTGCATCCTGATTTTGGAAGTGGAACGTACAATGGAGCTCCCATCGGAATCCCCTTTACGGTGGTTTGCGGCACTCAGGCAAAAGTGCCGGTAGTTTACCGACAGAATGACTATGATGGAAATTATGGTGACGAGAGCGATGCGGGTCCGTTTCCTATACCATTGAATGCGCCCATTGAAGGAAATGGTGAAGGAGACAGCCATGTTTTAACCGTCGATTTTGATAACGGAGTGCTTTACGAATTGTACAATTCAAGTCGCTCAGCAAACGGATGGGAAGCCTCCAGCGGAGCCATGTTCAATTTGAAAAATCCAACCCAAAGACCGGCCGGTTGGACATCTGCCGATGCTTCCGGCATGGCCATATTGCCCTTATTGGTGAGATATGAGGAAGTGAAATCCGGCCAAATAGATCACGCGATCCGATTTACCTTGTCGAAATCAAAAGTATTGGCAGGTTATGTGGCCCCCGCAAGCCATAAAGTTAATGGCACTGGAGCAGAAGGTTATGCGCTTCCAATGGGTGCCCGTTTGAGATTAAAAGCTTCTTACGATATCAGCACTTACCCTCAGGAGGTTCAAACCATACTCATCGCAATGAAAAAGTACGGGATTATTCTGGCCGATATTGGCTCCGATATGTTTATAACCGGTGCTCCTGATGAAAGATGGGACAATGATATGCTCAGAAGCCTGAAGTCCGTTACGGCTGATAATTTTGAAGTGGTGGAACTGGGAGCTATTACAAAATAATTTGTCTTCATACATAATCGGATAATACCGGTCGAAATAATTCCTGAGCACCGAGTTCCGTGCGTATTTTTGAAGCAGAAATGCCAGATATCATACAACTATTGCCCGATTCTACTGCAAACCTGATTGCAGCAGGGGAGGTAGTTCAACGCCCCGCATCTGTAGTTAAAGAGCTAATGGAGAACAGCATAGATGCCGGTGCCTCACATATTATTGTCCAAATTCAGGGAGGTGGCCAACAATTAATTCAGGTTATCGACAACGGTGCAGGTATGTCGGATACCGATGCCAGATTATGTTGGGAAAGACATGCTACTTCAAAAATCCGCCGACCGGATGATTTGTTCAATCTTCACACCTTTGGTTTCAGAGGGGAAGCCCTGGCGAGTATTGCCGCAGTCTCACAGGTACAGATGAGAACCCGGCTTCAATCCGAAAGTCTGGGGTCTGAAATTATCATAGAAGCATCCAGGGTGATTGCACAAGAGGCCACAACCTGCCCCATTGGAACCACCATCGCCGTGAAAAATCTTTTTTTCAATATTCCGGCCCGTAGAAACTTTATGAAGTCCGTTGCCATTGAAACCAAACATATCATCGAAGAGTTTGAACGCCTGGCAATGGCCTATCCATCTGTTGGAATGGAACTCATCATCAACGAAAGCCCCCAATTAAATCTGCCATCTACTACTTTGCCATTGCGCATCCACGAAATATTGGATACCCAGGGCCCTGAAGAGTTGATAGAAATCCATGAGCAAGCGGGATTTGTGAATATCCATGGTTTTGTAGGTAAACCGGAATTGGCCAAAAGAACCCGTGGCAATCAATATTTTTTCGCGAATGGCCGCTTCATCAGGGAACCCTATTTTCATCATGCCATAATGTCTGCATTTGAAGGCCTGCTTACAGAAGACCAGTTTCCAACCTACGTTATCTTTCTTGAAGTGAAACCCGAACGTTTGGATGTAAATGTGCACCCGAGCAAAACAGAGGTAAAATTTGAAGATGCCAAGGATATTTACCCGATCATCAGAAGCGTTTTGAGAAAAGCTCTGGCCGGATTACATATTGAAAAAGAAATAAATGATGGGGATATCATCCCATCAGTCAAAATTCAGAGCAGCCCGTTTTTCCCAAAAGTCCTGAAATTAAAGTCAATACAAGTTTCAATCCTTTTGGAGAATCCTATAAATCGGGAAGAAACCAAAGTTCCTGGGAAAAATTATATGAGCCTTTTAAGGAGCAAATGGTCGAATCTGACGTGCAACCGAACATTGCTCTTCCCGAAAGCGGAACCATTCCGGATGTAAAATTCATTTCCTTTAACCATACGTATCTTATTGCCGAATGGCAGGACTCATTGTACATCGTGCATCAGCAATACGCCCATGAAAGGGTATTATATGATACATACAAGCAACTGGTTTGGCATAAAAATGTTCCCAGCCAACAATTGCTTTTTCCCCGTTCTATCCGTTTAAACCATGCCGATTCAGGTGTTATGTTAACGATATTGCCCGAATTGAACCGATTGGGCTTCGACATCAGCCATTTCGGAGCCAATGACTTTATTGTGAATGGAATACCTCCGGATTTAAACAAAGTAGATATCCAACAAGTTATCGAGCGAATGTTGTCTGAATTCTTATCAAATGAACAGAATCTGAGCCTGGAAGTTCGAGAGAAATTATTGAGAAGTATGGCCCGGAATTCAGCCATCTCTGCAGGCAAGGCATTGAGTCATGAGACCGCGAAGGAACTATTGGGAAAATTGTTCCAGAGTTCAGAGCCGGCATTCACACCCTTCGGTAAGCCTGTATTTGTTAAATTTGCTCCTACATCTATCGAAAATTTATTTAAATCCTGATACATGCAATACAGGTCTTCTGATTATGGACTCATTCCACCGGTGGTTAAAAACCTGCTGATCATCAACGTTTTGTTTTTTATCGCCAAATTTTATTTCAGAACCCGCGGTATTGCGCTCGAAGGATTTCTGGGTATGTTTTATTTTGATTCGCCCTATTTCAGACCCTGGCAAATCCTAACCCATATGTTTATGCATGGGGATTTAATGCATATTTTCTTCAATATGTTCGCTGTATGGATGTTCGGGAGTAAATTGGAAATGGTATGGGGCCCCCGGCGATTTTTGCTTTTTTATTTCGTCACTGGCCTGGGAGCTGCTTTGATGCATCAGGGCTGGAATGCGTTTGAAATGTATAACAGCATGGGAACGCTCACGCCATTTTCAGAAGATTTAACCATGAGTTCTAAGGCCGAAAGCATACTGTATACGCCTGTTGTAGGTGCTTCAGGAGCGCTCTTCGGCGTATTGGGAGGCTTTGCCATGCTTTTCCCGAATACTGAATTAATGCTCATATTCTTTCCGGTTCCGATAAAAGCCAAATATTTTGTTGCCATCTATGGAATTATCGAATTATGGATGGGCTTAGATAATAATCCACAGGACAATATGGCTCATTTCGCCCATTTGGGAGGTTTAATTGTCGGATTAATTTTAGTGGTATATTGGAACAAAACCAATAGAAATACGTTTTATTGACATGACCTGGCTCGATCGGCTTAGATATAACTGGAACGTCAATTCATCTGCCATTCGGAGATTAATAATTTTGAATTGCGCAGTATTTGTTCTGGCGGTCATTGTCCGACTCATCTTTCATATTTCAGGTTTTCCTCCGGTTGAAAACAGCTATGTAACCAATCCGATACTAGAAAAAGGAGTCCTGTATTCAGGTTTCGATTCACTCCTCTGGAGACCATGGACCATGATAAGTTACATGTTCATGCACAATGGGGTTATGCATGTGTTGTTCAACATGCTCCTTTTGTTTTTCATCGGTAGAATAGCCGAGGATTTCTATGATAAAAAGGATATCTACTATCAGTACTTTCTGGGCGGAATAACGGGCGCCCTCTTATTCATGATTGCGTTTAATACCCTACCTCTATTTACAAAATTGGGCTTATCTGCACCTATGGTCGGAGCAAGTGCAGCTGTTATTTCCATTGTCGTGGCAACAGCAGCATATGTTCCTGATTATGAGGTGTTTTTATGGGGACTTTGGCGCATCAAACTCAAATGGCTCGCCATAATTATGGTAGGATTGGATATCGTTATGTTTACCAACGGGAATGAAGGCGGACGAATCGCCCACTTGGGAGGTGCAGCGTTTGGCTGGTTTTATGCACTCAACAGGCATAGATTCCCGAATTTATTTCAGGTTCCGGTCCTATTTAAACGGAAATCTAAAATTGATGAAAGACGAATTTATCGCAACGAGAAGCCTGTAACCAAATCGTCTCCTCGTCAGGAAGAAATTGATGCCATCTTAGACAAGATTTCACACAGTGGCTACAATAGTTTGAGCAGAGATGAAAAAGAAACCCTGTTCAGAGCCAGTGAGAAAGATCCTACTTAGTGCCTTCTGTCCAAATGGCTGATAAGTGCCATTTAAAACCAAACTCTTCGTCAGTATGCGAAAGAATTAATGGATATTCCCGGGTAGGATAAACGTACAAAAATTTATGGCTTTGCGCGGATGCTTCTAATTTAACGGATTCCAAAACAGATTCCTGATCGTTGATGAGAATTGGATACATGTAATAACCGGTTTCTACGTCGGCCTCTTTCATCAGAAATCTTGTTTTGTTAGCAAGAGTAAGATCATACATAATCTGAACCCGTTCCGCACTGTCAAAATAGGTCATTTCTTCTTTAGATGGCTCATAAACAAAGTGCTGCATGGGAAGTTCTGCACTGCCCAGCGCGAACAGGTTAGAAAATGAAGTTCCCCCGAGCAAAAACGGATTTCCCTGCTGTAATGTGAAATTTTCACCAAATTCCTCCGGATTGGGAATCACAAAATTCTGAGGATTTCTCATCACGGAATCCGGTATATTCAGAATACCCGCAAAATGCATGTCGTCCTGACCAAACAAACAGGCATATACATAATATTCATATTTAAATGTCCAGTTCTTCTCATTTTTCTCCAGTAACTCGAATATCACATCGCGACCACAACCAAACTCTTCTAAATAATAATATAGTTTTAATCCCGGTTTCCATTCAAAAAGAGCGGCTTTCATTTGCATCTGTACCGCACTCATCCGGCGTATACTTTTTAATTTAACATGTACCCCATTACTCATGAATGTGATAAACGGATGCTCAGACTGATCGAGAATTTGCATTTCAATTTTTCCAGTTCTGGAATTTCCGGAACAGTTCAATACAGGAACTTCTGTGCTTTGATCCGAGAAATTGAGCTCCAAAAATGAAGAACTGTCTAAAATCAACTCTACCGTATCCCTGTACGACGGAATAATCTTAGTGCGCCCAACGGATTTTAGTTCAGAATATCCTTTTTTGCTCAGCATCATCACAGTCTTGTATTGCATAAATGTGTGACCGGTACTTAAATAAGGATCTAAAATAATTGCTGACGAAACCGCCTCCCTTCCGAGATGAACAGTTCCTTCTGTTCGATCAGTTTGGGTAGTGGAAAATTGAAATCCACAACTATCTCCTACATAGTTTAATTTCATCTTGAGTATATAGGAGCTACCCGCCTGCTCAATCTCATAAGTCAACAATGAACCCTTATTTATCAGCGAAGTACGCTCATCAGTTTTCTTACTCCGGCAACCGCATAATATGAACACGAAGCCAATGAATATTAATATTTTAGGAGTAGAATACACCGTATTAAAATTGTTGAAACAAGATGATTTTATCAAGTATCTAATGGATAACAAATGTAAGAGCTTAGAATTTATTCTGTTCATTTTAGAATATAAATAACTCATTTTCACCTTCTAACAAAACACCTTGTTTTTTCTGAAAATAATTAGCTAATTTGGTTCTGCCAAGTGATTCCATATCCCATGAAAAATACAAGATATTTCCCTCTTTTTGCCCTTGCCGTTATATTCGCATTGCCCACTTTTGCTCAGATTCCGGGAGCGGGTCGGGCCATAGAACTGGATGGTTCTGATGATTACATCGAAATTCCGGACCGAACCCCTCTGAATCCAACGGATGTAATTACTGTTGAAGCATGGATTAAGCCGGATGCATTCGGTTCCAATAGTTTCGACAACAGCATCGTATGTAAGCATGACTGGGTTAATGGAAACCGGGGTTATGTGCTGCGCTGCGGCGACAATGGAAAGTTGTCTTTCAATATAGCCAATTCTTCCGGCGTTTGGGTCGAAGCTATCAGCGCTTCTGTGATGACCACGGGAAACTGGTATCACGTAGCCGGGGTTTTTGATGGAACGGCTATCAAGGTATATATCAACGGAAATCTTGAAGGTACCACATCCTATACCGGATCTATGATCGCTTCTACCGGTACCAATGCCAGGATTGGACAAATTGCCTTCGACAAAGGAGGGAGCAGACTGTTTGATGGGCAGATCGACGAAGTTCGGTTATGGCACCAGGGGTTAACGCAAACCCAGATTCGCGATTGGATGTGCCGCAAAGCCAGCACTTCGCATCCCGCCATTAACGATATTATTGTCTATTACAAATTGGATGAAAGTTCTGGTTCTGTTGCCCGCGACAGCTCGGCCAATGCCATTCATGCCAATCTGATCAATGGGCCAAGATGGGTTGTGTCAACCGCTGCCATCGGCGATCGAAGCTCTTATACCTACGCCGCTGCTCAAACAACCCATGCTTCCGGTACGGGCGACAGATTCACCGCGAGAAACTTTAGCACGAAACCTAAATATATTCATATCTATTCCATCGAGCAAACCTCGCAACAGTCCATGCTAAAATCACTTCCTGGATACTTCGACTCAACCCATTATTTTGGCGTGTATTGCGAACCGGCTTCGGGAACTACTTTCGATGTGCACTATGATTTTAGCCAGGCTTCCAATATCAGTGGTAATAAGAAATGCGCGGTACAAATACTTACCAAAACAGTCGGTATTCAAGGAAATTGGAGCGGCACACCTCAATTTTTTTATGAAAATGGAGACAGCATCCGGTTAAATGGCCAAACAAGATTGGACTTTATACCTGCTTTTTATGAGTCTAATCCTTCTAAATTAATCAGTACCGGTGTTCAAAAACCCTGGCTTTGTACTACAGACAGCATTCAATTGATCGCCCAACTCAGCGACTCTCTTACCTACAAATGGTATATGAATGGAAAGTTGCTGACCGACAAAACGAAAAACTCCTGTTGGGCAGCGACTCCTGGAGTTTATAAAGTTGTAATCCAACGCAAAGGAACTTCCTGCACTTTTGAAAGCATTGACCTCGATATTACAGATAAACGACCCGCAGTAAGCTGGTCTCAACAGCTGAATACTTGCCAGAATTCCGACAGTATAGCCCTTCAGACCGGAACGCCGTCTGGTGGGGTGTTCTTCGGTACCGGCGTTTCCAATACGTATTTTCATCCCTCAAATTCCGGTGCAGGTAACCATACCATCACCTATCAGGTAACCGATGGATTTGGATGCGTGGGAAAAGCAATTTCAACATTTGTGGTCAAGGATACGACAGCGTTAAATGTGACCAATCCCACAGCTGTTTGTCCTGAATCTGACCCATTTGCCATGACTTTTGTTACACCTTCAACGGGTAAGTATGCCGGTTCCGGTGTTTCACACGATGTGTTTTATCCGCTTCAATCCGGCTCTGGCAACCATGAAATTACTTATACATATACTTCGTCCAATGGATGTGGCAGCCATGCAGTTCTGTGGGTTGAAGTTCACAAACCAGACAGCATAGACATAAGTATGCCCGCCAAGGTCTGTGCCAATGCAGATCCATTTAATATTCAGTTATATCCAAGCGGTGGAACCTTATTTCACTCTGCAGTTTCAGGTGTATCCTTTATCCCGGGTTTTGCACAAACCGGAAAAAATGGGGTCATTTATTCTATGACAGAATCACATGGCTGTAAGGTAAGTGACTCAGCTGAAATTGATGTTCTGCTCCCACCCTCCGTATCTCTGTTGGCTGCGGATACTGTTTGTGCCTATAAAGGAAATTTGGCATTGAATTCAGGTACTCCTTCAGGCGGAATTTACTTTGTGAATGGCATTCAAACCGACAGTATTGACCCTTCAGATTTGGGAGCCGGAACACATCAGATTGTCTATCAGGTAACCGACAATCAAGGTTGCATCGGTCAGGCCCAGGGAAATATGGTCGTGAATCAGGCACCGGCCAAACCAATTGTTACGATTTCGAGCAATATTTTGTTTGCCAGCGGACAAAGTGGTTTTCAATGGTTTTTTAATGGCAATTTGATTCCGGGAGCCGTCAACCAATCGCATAAACCTGCCGCCGATGGAAAGTATAAAGTAACAATTACCAATGCTTTCGGATGTATGTCAGAATCGGATGAAGTTCAGTTTGTAAAATTGAGTAACCGCGGTTTGTTGCCATCCGGAGTCGATATTTATCCGAACCCTGCAGTGGGCGAATTGACCATTAAAGGTCTGACAGAAGGTAGCTTTATACAATTAATCACTGCGGAAGGACAAGTGCTCAAATCATTGAATATCGAATCAGCTGATTTCAAATTGAACCTTAGCGACTTGACTTCCGGAGCCTATTTGATACGCATTGTCCAGGCTCAGGGTATTTACCATCATAAGTTTAATGTGATTCAATAGCTTGCGCGAAGTACTTTTGCAACATGGAGTTTCCAGATAAAAGTATCAACGAATACGCTTCTTTATTTACCTCATCGGAGCCGGAAGTATTAGCAGAACTTAACCGTGAAACATGGGCCAATGTGCTTATGCCAAGAATGTTGTCAGGTCATATTCAAGGGCGCATTTTGAGCATGTTCAGTCAGATGATCCAACCAGAAACCATTCTGGAAATAGGAACCTATACAGGATATTCTGCGTTATGTTTGGCAGAAGGACTCAAACCGAATGGGGTTTTGCATACCATCGATATCAATGAGGAATTGGAAGGTATGATACAAAGGTATTTTGACAAATCCCCGTTTGGTAACCAAATCCGCTTGCATATTGGAGATGCGCGAAGCATAATTCCCGACATAAAAGGCATATTGGATTTGGTATTTATTGATGCGGATAAGGAAAATTACAGCCACTATTTTGATTTAACTATAGACAGGGTTCGTCCCGGCGGATTTATCATTGCCGACAACGTATTATGGAGTGGGAAAGTGCTCGACCCTGAACAGGATGAGGAAACTTTGTCCCTGCATCGATTCAACGAAAAGGTTAAAAATGACCCGAGGGTTTCACATGTATTGTTGCCCGTTCGGGATGGTTTAATGGTGGTTCGAAAAAATTGATTCATCCTTTCAGGCGATAATTGACGGATATTTGCAGCATGGAATTGATTACAACACATATTTGTATGGTAAAGGATATTGGCGTGCATGGCAATATGTTTGGAGGGATCATGCTGGCCTGGATCGATGAAGCCGCCAGTGCCATGGTGATTCAAACATGCAAGACCCCCAATATGGTTACGGTTAAAGTGGATGAACTCACCTTTAAAAAGAAGGTGAAAGAGGGTTTCCTGATAAAAATCTATGGCGAAGTCACCCGAATTGGAAACACCTCGATTACACTAAATATTGAGGCGCGCAAAGAAAGTGTTTACAGTGGGGAAGAAGATGTAGTTTGCCATACCAGCACGACTTTTGTCCGCATTGACGAGGCCGGCGATCCAACGCCCATCGCTTCATCCGTAAAAGAAAGATTCAAGCATTTGATGCAAAAGTGATCGGATATTCAAAGATCCACATCGATCATTTTCTAAACTCGGCAAAGGAGTTACCCGTTTTGGATGTCCGCAGTCCGGCAGAATATAGGCAAGGGCATATCCCGGGAAGCATCAATATTCCTTTATTATCTGACGACCAGCGGGTTGAAATAGGAACCATCTACAAACAAAAGGGAAAAGAACAAGCCGTATTGCGAGGCTTTGAACTTATAGGGCCGGAATTCGCCGGAAAAGCCACATATATGTTGCAACAGATAAAATCTCAGAAAGCCCAGGTATATTGCTGGCGAGGCGGTATGAGAAGTGAGATAATGTCATGGATTGCCTCCTTATTAGGTGTGAAAACAGATATTTTGTCGGGGGGGTACAAAGCCTACAGAAACAAAGTATTGGCAGAATTCCACAAAAGTAGGACAGCTGTGGTATTATCCGGTGCAACAGGTTCGGGAAAAACGGAGGTGCTGAATAGATTGGCGAACCGGGGAATACCTGTGATTGACCTGGAGGCGGCGGCTTGTCACAGGGGAAGTAGTTTTGGCGCCATCGGGATGGCCGAACTTTCTCAGGAAATGTTTGAGAACAGGTTAGCTTCACAACTGATGTCTATTCCATCAGATACCCCATTTTGGATTGAAGATGAGAACAGAATGATTGGAAAAAAATGCATACCCGCGGGCTTATTTAATCAAATGACACAATTTGTAAATATCTGGCTGCAAGTAGATGAATCCATGAGGGTTAAACGCATTAAAATGGACTACGCACACCTCGATCAAACAGAATTGGAATTGGCCATTTTGAGAATTGAGAAAAGATTGGGAAACGAAAGAACCCGTCGTGCCGTTGAAGCGCTTAAAGCCGGTGAGCATGAAGTCTGGATCCATGAAGTACTGGCATATTATGATAAGTCATACAAACATCTCAAATCTGAACACCCCAATCTGGAATCTGTGTATTTCGATTGGTCAGATGTAAATAATTCCATTGATACATTACTTAATTCGGAGGCATGGAAGCAAATTCAAAAAAACTAACCTCATTCAGCGCTTCTTCGGGATGCGGTTGCAAGATGGAGCCACAGGTTTTACATCAGATTTTAAATCAACTTGCCAAAACGCATCACGAAGGTCTGATTTGCGGACATGAACATGCCGACGATGCCGCCGTTTTTGATTTGGGAAACGGGAATCTGCTTTTATTAACAACAGATTTTTTCACTCCGGTGGTGGATGATCCTTTTGTATTCGGACAGGTAGCGGCTGCCAATGCGCTGAGCGATATATGGGTGATGGGCGGCACCCCTTTGATGGCGAATGCCATCTTGGGTTGGCCCATCAAAGATTTGGGAACCGAATCGGCCATCGAAGTGATGAAGGGTGCCGCTGAAATTTGCGCAAAATCGGGTGTCGCGCTGGCCGGTGGTCACAGCATCGACATACAGGTGCCGGTGTTTGGGTTGAGTGTGAATGGAACAGTTTCAGCTCAACATCTCATGACCAACGCGGATGCCCTCGAAGGAGACCATATCTATCTCAGCGACCGGTTGGGGGTTGGAATTATGCTGGCAGCTTATCGCAAAAAACTACTTCCCGAGTCTACTTTAGCTGAATTGTTTGAACAATTGACCGGACTCAATCAAGCGGGTCCTCAGCTGGCCGCCTTAACCGGGGTGCATGCCCTTACAGATGTCACCGGATTCGGTCTATTGGGACATCTGTTGGAAGTTTGCAAAGCATCTCAGCTCAGTGCAGTATTGCAGTCCTCTCAAATTCCCATACTGGAAGAAAGCCGAAAATATGCGGCCAATTTTGTCATGCCCGACAATACCTTCAGAAACTGGAATGCCATCGAAGCATGGGTTGAACCGCTTAAACCGGAACTTTTTGCCTTTTTAAATGATCCGCAAACCAATGGGCCCATGCTCATTTTTGCGAAACCTGATGTACAATCTGAAATGCAGGAAATCCTCCATTCTTGCGGAGCTGACTTATATGAAATAGGACAAATGATTAAGGAATCGGAAATTCGGATTCATTGGTCCGAATAATCATTCCCTGACCATACGCTTCATACGCTCTTCAATCTTCTCATTGCTCAACTGTTCTCTCAAACGGTCCACCATTATCGGAAAAGCCAGGGGAGATATGCTCTGCGGATAGTGAATACAAATGCTTTGCCCGGCAATTCGTTGCAGACATTTCCTCAACCTAACCGTATCCAGTTGATTGTATAAAGCCTCCTCATATGCCTGTTTATAGAGAAGTTGGTCAGGGTCATAGGTGCGAAAAACTTCAAAAATGAGCGAAGCAGATGTTTGCAGGTGCCGGCTTTTTTGCTGCTTTTGGGGATATCCTTTGAACAGCAATCCGCCAATGGCCGCAATGTTTGAGAACTTCTTTCTGGCTATTTCCGTATAGTTCGTGCACAGGGATAAATGTTGCTCCAAATTTTCCGTGCTGAACCAATCCTGACGAACGATGGCTTCTACATCTATGGGTTGATCTGATAACAGCTCAAATCCATAATCGTTGGCAGCCATGCTGATGGTGGCCGGAAACATTCGAGCGTATCGGTACGACAACAACATACTCATCCCTTCGTGGATCATTCTCCCCTCAAACGGATAGATAAAGACGTGATGCCCTTCATCTGTTTCATAATATTCAATAAGCAGCTGATTTTGGCGCGGAACCAAACTCAGCTCAGCCTGATGAAACATCAAGGGTTCCAGTTTCTTCATTTCTGCCGAAGTATAAGGCCAGCTCTGATTCAGTTGAGCCCTCAATAGTGCTGAAATTTCAGAACTTAATGACATACGTCCGCCCATCCATGAAGGTACGTTCGGCTTTTTATGGATTTCGGCTTTGCGGACAAATGCAGAAGTTCCTTCGGTGCGGATGAGCTCCCATTTACGACCGGCAAATAAGAAAACATCCCCTGCATTCAGCCTCGAAATAAAATACTCCTCGATCATTCCGATTCTTTTGCCACTCAAGGTGCAAACCCACATACTGGTGTCAAAGGCAATGGTGCCAATACTCAGACGATGTTGCATGGCAATGCGTCGATTGGTGACTTTGAAAATCCCGTTTTCCCAAACGACTTTCTGATAGGAATCATACGCGGAAAAGCTCCGCCCACCGGTACGGATAAAATCGAGCAACCAGTTCCATTCAGCCTCATCAATGCTGGAAAAGGCATAGGTGGAACGAATCTCCTCATACGCCTGTCCGGGGTCTAATCCATCACCCGTGGCCAGCGTTAAGGCATATTGAACCAGCACATCAAAGCTTCTCACAACGGGAATTCGCTCTTCTACTTCACCGGTTATCAGCGCCTGTTGAAGTGCAGCGGCTTCTATTAATTCGAGCGAATGGGTAGGAACAAAGAAAATTTTACTTGGCAATCCCGGAGCATGTCCGCTTCTTCCGGCTCGCTGAATGAAGCGCGCTACCCCCTTCGGACTACCAATCTGTACCACTGTGTCCACAGGTCGGAAATCGACCCCCAGATCCAGGCTCGACGTACATACCACCGCTTTCAGATAGCCGTTTTCCAATGCCTGTTCTACCCATTCGCGTATCTCCCGATCCAGAGAGCCGTGGTGCAATGCCATGATACCGCTTAAATCGGGTTTATAGTCCAGCAAATACTGATACCACAATTCAGCCTGCGAACGGGTATTGGTAAATATAAGAACCGACCGTGAACTTTCGATAACCTTGACTACTTCAGGCAATAGCCGTATACCCAAATGCCCCGACCAGGGAAATTTTTCGATGTGCTCCGGCATCAGGGTCTCCATCTGAATGTTCTTGGCAATGTGCGCCTGTATGAGAACTTTATCATTCCCAGTCGGCACAAGAACCTCCAATGCTTCCTTTAAATTACCAATGGTTGCAGAAATTCCCCAGACCTGAGTTTCACGGCTCAAATGTCGGATGTGGGCTATGGCCAATTCTGTTTGAACCCCCCGTTTGGTTCCCAACAGCTCATGCCATTCATCTACTACTATGGCTTTTACATTTTTAAAGCGCTGACTGGATCCTTTTTCTGTAAACATCAGGTGCAGACTTTCCGGAGTCGTAACCATTACAGCCGGGGGTTGTTCCTTTTGCCTTTTGCGCTCAGCCGGGCTGCTGTCTCCATTTCGAATGGCTACTTGTATGTTCAATCCCAATTCTCTTGCGGCCGAGGCAATGGCATCCTGAATTTCAGTCGCCAGTGAACGCAAAGGACTGATCCATATAAATTGCAGGCTTTTGATATTCTCCGATATTTTTAACAGAAAGGGAATGGCCAGTGCATAGGTTTTCCCACTTCCGGTGGCCGCATTTAACAACCCGTCGTTTCCCTGAAAAACGGCATCAAAACATCTCTTCTGAAAAGGATGCATCTCCCATCCTCTCTGATGGTAAAACGATTGAGCTTTTTCAAGGCCGGGAGAGATCTTCATGAGTCCGGCAAATTAGCTTTTGGGACTATATGGAGCATACGGTTAAAGGTAAAAAAAGGAATTATCTTAAGCAAAGCCCTGAAAACGAATCACAAACAAGTCTTGACATCAAATATCGTAGTTGGAGAGTAAATATTGTTCTCTGCTGACTTGTCAAATTCTAGTTCGGATTTTATCCAATCTATAACAAATTCGAATTCAAAAAGAATATTCTTTTCTCGCGTAGGAATATGAATCATTGCAGAATGCGAGATGCGGGTGGGTAACGGCCTTATTTGTCTTTTCGTGATCCTCTTGGCTATGAAGGCGCGAAAACGATATATTCAAATTAAGCAAACAGATTAGCGATGGGCGAACGACTTCTGAACTTTTGCCAAGCCAAATAT
>CAZTGZ010000025.1:0-33567 GCA_964613385.1 uncultured Chitinophagaceae bacterium | reverse complement strand
GAACAACAAGCAACTCGGAGCCATGGTTCTGTTTTTCCAATATTCCTGGGTGTAGGTTCGATGTTCAGCAGGTAAAACATTTTGGTCAAAATGCTGATAATCAGATGCACACACCAATCCATCTACATTCATACGATCATCGTTTACCAGAATATGATTGAGGCGGTTTTGAGTTATCCGGACAGATTGAATTTCTGAATCTGTGTGAATAATGACCCCTTGTTCTCTGGCTATCTGCTCAAATGCCTCAACTATTTTATGCATTCCCCCCATGGGATAATATGTCCCCAATTTCATATCTGCAAAGTTCATCAGGGTATAAAGGGCGGGAGTATCTGAGGGTTTCGCTCCTAAAAACAATACGGGAAACTCGAGCAGTTCAATGAGCCTTGGATTTTTAAAGAACTTTCGGATATGACTGCTCACAGATTTAAACAAATCCAAACGAAATGACTCCTTTAAAATCTCAAGACGTACAAATTCGAGCGGGCTCAAGGACGGTTTCCACACAAACTTTACCATCCCGGACTTATATTTTGTTTCTGCTTCTTTGATAAATGTACGCAGATTTTGACCGGCCCCTTTTTCTTTAGATTCAAACAATTGAATCAACTCATCAAAACTCGCTGGAATATCCCAAACCTCATCTTCGGGCCAAAAAACGCGGTACGAAGGGTCTAAGCGGATCAGTTCGTAGAAGTCTGAACTGGTTTTGCCGAAAAGTTGATAGAAGTTTTCAAATACTTCCGGCATCCAATACCAACTGGGTCCCATATCGAACATGAATCCCATGGTGTCAAATTTTCTTGCACGCCCACCCAGTGTTGAGTTTTTTTCGAACAAATGTACTGTATGTCCTTTCGCAGCAAGTACAGATGAAGAAGCCAGTCCGGCGAAACCAGCTCCTGAAACGGCAATATTTTTTCTCCCTTTGTTCAAAGATTACTTTAAAAGGTTAAACAAAGCAGTCTCAAATTAGTTCTAAGCTCCATGCAAAAATTTACTGAGCGCCTCTGTACTCGGTATATAATGTGTTCCTGAAATATTTTTTAAGGGTTGAACGAGGTTGTCGTTTCCAGCAAACAGTATTCGAGATTGAGGAAAATGCTCCTTCAAAAGGTTCAGGTAAGATTTTAAATCATCTACCGGACGGGGAGTGATAAAAAAAGTAAACAAATTTCCCGGTTCGGCTATGCGGACAATCTCTTTTAGATCAGCAAACGGAACTTTGGCACCGAGATAAATGACTTTTTTCCCTGCTTTTTTCAAAATATAATTTGCCAGAATCAGGCCAAGTTCATGGTCTTCACTTTCGGGTAAGAACAGAATGTAAGTATTTTCCTTATCTGTTTTAGAAGGAAAGGCAATCCCATCTATGGCCGACAATATTTTCTGACGTACCAAATTGGAAACAAAATGTTCCTGTGCAGGATTAACTTCATTGACACACCACATAAATCCCACCTTTTTTAAGAGAGGATAAATTACTTGATGAATGGTGTTTTCAAGACCGTAGCGCAGCACACAAGACGAAAAGGTCTTGTCAAAAAGAGGTTCGTCAAGGTCGAACATGCTGAAAAGCAAGGTGTTAACCTGTGCTTTATAGTAATCGTTTTCTGACTCCTGAGATTCGTACGTCTGAGAAACTTTTAAATTAAGGTTTTCGTGATTGAGGTTACTGATCTTAGAAATTTTATGGCCTTTTTCTATCAGAAGGGATATGTTTAACAATTTTTTGAGTTCGTCGGTGGTATACAAACGAATATTGGTCTCTGTTCTTTGAGGGTCAAAAATTTGATATCGTTTCTCCCAAATCCTGATCGTATGGGCTTTTATTCCGGAAAGAACCTCCAGGTCGCGAATAGAGTATTGAGATGGCCTTGTCAATTTTGTTTAACTATATGTCGATTTCAATAAACAAATATATCGAATTATGGTTCATTTTGATGCCAGGGATTTTCAATTCAGGAAAATGAACAAATTTGCAAACATGAAAATTCGTGCATTAGCAATTCTTATGTCTGGGTTAATAACCGTTCAGGCTCAAACAAATTTTAAATCCTATGTTAGTGATCCAGGATCAGGACCCAGGGAACACAACGCAGATGTGGAGCACATGAAACTTGAAGTAAGTTTTGAGCCCATGAAAGGTTTGGTTAAAGGGAAGGTGTTGCATCGGTTTACACCGCTGAGACCAAGTGTCGATTCGATTTTTTGGGACGGCCCGGGAATAAGAATCAGCAAAGCGTTACTCATCAATGGAAAAACGCAATCCGAAATTTCATACAGGAGTACTCCGGCTGGTATCATAACATATTTTAAACCAGCACTTTCTTATGGACAGAAATGTGAGGTTCTATTTGAATATGAAGCGAATCCGCGCAAAGGCATTTATTTCATAGGATGGAACAGCCCTGAAAACACAGACCCCATTAATCAGACAAGACGGCAGATTTGGACTCAGGGACAAGGTATTGACAACAGGTATTGGATACCCATGTACGATCAGGGAAACGACAAATTTACCACAGAAACCGTCGTAACTTTTGATAAATCGTATAAAGTGCTCAGCAATGGGAAGAATCTGGGCTGTACCGACAATAAGAACGGCACTTTTACCTGGCATTACCAAATGCCTGCTCCCCATGCCGGATATCTGCTCATGTTGGCTATAGATAAGTATGAAGTAAAAAAAACCAAGACTTCTCGCGGAACACCTGTTCAATTCTGGTATTATCCCGAACATCCGGAAAAGGTGGAGTACACCAGCATGCATACCGAAAAAATTATAGAGTTTTTAGAGGATGAAACGGGCATCGCCTACCCTTGGGGAAGCTATAGTCAGGTAATGGTACAGGATTTTCTGTATGGTGCCATGGAGAATACCACTGCCACAATTTTCGGAGACTTCTTTTTCACAGATTCCAGGGCTTTCCTTGACAGAAACTATATTGGTGTAAATGCCCATGAGCTTACGCATCAGTGGTTCGGAGACTATATAACGGCGAGAGGGGCTGAGGGAACCTGGCTTCAGGAGAGTTTTGCCACCTATTATGCCAAGTTGTTTTTTAAAGGACTGGAAGGTGAAGATTCTTATAAATGGAATCAACGGGGTGAGATACTCAGTGCACTGGCTGCCGGAAAAAAGGATGATTTGCCCATCGTTCACAGCGGATCGGGTACTGCACGGGTGTATCAAAAAGGGTCGGCTGTCATTCAAATGCTCAGATACATTTTAGGCGACGAATCCTACAAAAGGGTAATTCAACACTACCTGAGCAGACATTCTTTTGCCAATGTTGAAACAAGAGACCTGGAACAATCCATACAGGATGTTCTGGGATTAAATCTGGATTGGTTTTTCGATCAATGGGTTTACCGGGGTGGGGAACCACACTATAAAGTAAATTATTATACCACACTCAAAGATATTCGTTTACATGTACAGCAAATACATGAACAAAATCAAGGCACTGGATTATTCAAAATGCCGGTAAACATTGCAGTCTATTATACAGACGGAAGCAAGGACATCAAAAAAGTATGGGTTGAGGAAGTGTATCATGAGTTTGTTTTTCCCAATAACGCTTCGAAAAAAGTCGCCTTTGTGCTGTTCGATGAGAACCAGGAGTTGATTAAAAAAGTGAGTTTTGAACGAAGCTATGAAGAACTGGCAGCTCAATTGATGCAGGCCGAACATATGATCGACCGTTATGAAGCACTGTCAGAATTGGACAAATTCAGCGCAGATTTAAAAAGAACAGTCTTAATACAAGCGTTTGAAAAAGAGGGTTTTTGGGCTATGAAAGCGGAAATTGTGAAACAATTGTGTTCCGATGTAAACGCATATAGTTTTCTTCGGGACGTAGTGAGTAAACACCCCGACCATCGGGTTAGAAGGTCGCTAATAACAGGCTTGAAAGGAATTCCTGATGTATTTCTGGAGTTTTATGAACGGAGTTTATATGATTCTTCATATCAAAACATAGAATTGGCCCTTGACAAACTATTTATTTACGGGAAATCAGATCAATATGTTAAATACCTGGATCGGGTAAAGAACTTAACAGGGCAGAACCATGGTATAAGAATCAAGTATTTGGAATTGGCGATTAATTATAGCGTGTATCCTGAAAAGAAAGAATTTGAAAGACAACTGATAGATTATACGAGCAACAAATATGAATTCAGAACAAGAATTGCGGCCATGGGAGCAACAAAGAAATGTGATGTATTTAACGATCAACTCATAATGAACGTAATGGATGCTGCCTCCGGAACCAACAGGAGGCTGGCACAACCGGCTATAGATTTGTTAAAATATCACAGTGAAGCTGAAATAAAAAAAGCGCAGATTCGGAAAGCATTTCAGTCTAACAGCAGTCAAGTACAAAGCTGGCTAAAAGAGGCCGGCCTTAATTGGCTGGAGATTTGATTCGGAGCAATCGGACGGCATAAATCCGTTGATCCTGCTCAAATCGAACCCAAAACATTCCGTCCGGTAAATATTCCGGAAACAAAAACCGTCCGGCTTCTTCTTTTATATCGCATATTTTACGTCCGGTTAAGTCCAACAAACTTAACTGAGACGTAGAAGCATTGATATGAAAATAATCACTCACAGGGTTCGGATAAAGTACGATATTCTTATGAAAAGATACAATTGCGGAGGGGTCACATGGAGCATATTCAAATGCTCCGGCACAGGTATATGCATTTCGCGTTCTACCCAAATAATCTGAATCGGGAACGGTGGAGTTTTTAGCTTGTTTATAAACCCATTCCATTTTCGTTTCGCAGGGAATGAAATCTGAATAATTCGCATTTAAAACGAGTGGAAGGTTTCCTGGAATGGAGGCACTCACCGAGTCGGTGCTATGCGATTTTCCCCGATAAAAATTCCACAGATTTCCTTGAAAATCAGGCTTTTCCGGAAAGGGATGGAAGGCGCTATAGTTAACAACACTTGATATAATTCTGGGATATTTTGTGGTATCGACGGAGAAAATATTATTATAAACCTGCAGATTGTTTACTATACCGTAGGTCGATGTTAAAGGATTGTAACTGGGAAAAAACAAGTCGACAAAGCCGTCACGAGCATCGGTATTACCCCTTGTTCCAATGCAGGTATTGTGGTAAAAAAACACGTTTCGAACACAATTGATTCCCAATATTTGGGTGCTTCCCTCCCAAATCAATAAAGGAACCGCGACATCTTGAAAGAGATTATTAAAAATGTAAATGCTATCTATATTCGGAATGTAGTCCAACGGAAACTGGCATTTAGTCCGGCAATTTTCAAAAACAACACCCGCAATGGTACCGTTGGTGCACGCCCCTTCATTACCCATTAGGATTCCACATGGAGTTCGCTTTGTTCCCGTGTCCTTTGGGCAGCCCCTCCAAAATTGCGCTTCTCCTTTGTCTGAATTGTACAGGTAGTTTTCTTTGATGATGAGGTTTTTTGAATTATCGTTATAAAAATTGGATGTGTTATCGTGTAATCGGTTTTTATAGGCCAAACCGTTTTGGCTGTTATGAAAATTTAAGCCTTCGCCGCGTGTAAAGGCAACTTCTGAATGATGAACAGAAATATGACTACATCCAAACACTTTCAGTCCTGAAGGCCATTGACAAGGCGTACTGAGTGTATCAGAACCAAGTTGTGAAGAATAATTGACGGTACAATATCCGATATCAATTCTATCGCAATTCACCAATAACATTCCAAAACCACCGACACTATCCGTTTGTATCTTTTCTACAATAATATCTGCAAACCGGGTATCAGTAGGCGCGGTTATGAGTAATCCATGAATTTGTGCATTCTTTAAAGTCAGATTTTTAACAAAGATGTGATTTCCGCTGAGTTGCAACATGTGTCCCTGACAGATGGACCCCGGTGGGCCTGACAAAACAACATCACCTAAACCTTCGACGCTGATATTTTTATAGGTATTGTTTTTTTTCCATTGCGCTTCCGAAATTTTAAAGCCGGTTTCGGAAGTATATCGGCCGGGCAGGAAACGGATCAAACCATAAGCATTACCTCCATTAACACCGGCTGTGCCGAAAGGTAAAAGAGCAACGGCCTTTTGGAAAGTTTTAACCGGATTCGCATAGGTTCCGATATTGTTGTCATCGCCATTCAATCCGATGTAAATAGTGTCTGTGGGCAAATGCTGTGCCCCATTCGATGGTGCATTAACCTGAAATTGGCCCCAAACGGACATTGGGATTATAATCATCAGTAAAATCAGAATGAGTTGATTTTTTTGCATTTTACCATTGTAAGATTTGACCTTGTTTCGCAATCCCGAATCCCAGGGATTGAATATAATTTCTTTTATCCGGATCCCGGAGCAAAGGATTGGTATGATTCATATGAATAAACTGAATCTTATTTTTTTCTTTTTGGTTCAGATGTTCAAATCGCTGAACACTTTCAACCACAAAAGGATGCGGTATTTCAGACATGTCGCGGTTTAATTCGCCATTTGCATAAAAAGTGGCATCCAGAAATGCCAAATCAGAATTGGCAATCCAGGTTTCAATTTGTTCTTTCCATTTCTCCCATTTATCGATATCGGGAATAAATAGAATTTTACGTCCTCCTGCCGTAATCTGAAATCCTGCCGTTTCAGAATATTCATCCCGATGCGGTACTTTTAAAGGAAGTATGGAAATATCACCGGATAGTTTATAAGCCTGTGATGCTGACAATTCTATCGGTTTAATCTGCTCTAATTTGACCAATTGACCCCAAGGTCCGTTGTTTCGAAGAAACTGTATCATCCCCGGTAAAGCATAAACCGGTACCTCATCAGTTCCCATAATTTCACGACCTAAATGGATGAGACCAGCATAATGACCAACATGTGCATGCGTTAAAATAATGGCGCTCGGGGGTTTGTTTTGCCAGCCTGGATTATGCGTAGCATACAATTCCCATTGTTGAGGAAAGGACGGCGTGCACTCAAAAAGGTAGACCTTGTTATTTTTATAATCGGTTAGCACAAGTGAAACAGGGAAACCGCTTCCGGATGCGGTATTTCGACAACATTTTTTATGGCAGCCTACCTGAGGATAGCCTCCATCCTGAGCCACTCCAAGTACCATAAGAGAATATCGGGGCTCTTTATCAAATTCGCACGAAGTGAAAAAGGCACAGAAACAGCTAATAAGAATGAAAAAGAATTTCAAGGTTTTTGGATTCTGTACATCATGAACAATATCCTTCCGGTTAGCAATCCTTTGGAATTATGCAACATGCCGGTTTTCTTCAGTTTAGAATACAACCATAGAAAGGGATATAGCCAAAGTAAGGCTATGGAGGTGCTTTGAGCTTTGTCAAAAAAGTAATCGGCCTTTTCAAATCCGGCAATCAATGCCAGCCGATTGTACTGATCAAGTGTAAGGGAGGCAACATGCTGCAGCCCGTCATGTCTTTGATGATCGAGGGGTGTGAAGCTATAGAAGAATCCGGAAAACAGGTATCTGATTCTCGACTTTAAAGACAAAATATTGGGTGTTGAAATAAACAACATTCCCCCATTTTTTAAGGTTCGGGCCGCCTCAGAAAAGAAAACACTGTGATCCTGAACATGTTCCATTACTTCAAGAGAAATAATGGCATCAAAAGAATTGTCGTCAAATGGTATTTCCTTGGTTATATCTGCCTGTTTAAGGGGCACCTTGTCGTAATAGTAATATTCGGGAAATATGTCGCAAGCACTCACCTGGTAGCCGGCTTCGTATAGTTTTTTGGTAAATGCACCATGACCGGCGCCTGCATCCAGGACATGAATTTTCTTGCCGTCCGTTTTCTTCAGAAAAAATGGATAAAAGGCCTGGTGTATGCCGGGTATGCTTATAGGAACTATTTTATCTTCATTCATAAATTAATATCTAAATAGCTTGCACAATGATCACTTTGTCTGTCGTTTGGCAGAATACTGGCACTTTTCATGAGATCTTTAAGACGTTCATCCACCATTATGTAGTCAATTCGCCATCCTTTATTGTTGTTTCTCGCATTGGCCCTAAAACTCCACCAGGTATACTGATGAGCAACACCAGGGTGCAGGGTTCGAAAACTATCTACATAACCGCTTTTCAGAAAAGCACTCATCCAGGCGCGTTCTTCCGGCAAGAACCCTGAACTGTTTTTATTTCCAACCGGGTCATGGATGTCTATGGGCTCGTGGCAAATATTAAAATCACCACAAATAATCAATGGCTGAGCTGAGTTCCTCAATTCCAATAAATAGTGATAAATATATTCAAGGAATTCCATCTTTACTTCCTGTCGCACATCTCCGCTTGATCCTGAAGGGAAATAAGCGCTAATCACGGAGAATTTGTCAAAATCTGCCCTCAATACCCGTCCCTCATGATCATACAAGGCATGTTCGCACCCCATTTGAGTATTCAGGGGTTTAATTTTGCTCAAAATAGCTACTCCGCTGTAACCTTTTTTAACCGCCGGGTACCAATAGCAATGATAACCCAGGGAAGAAAACAGGGATTCATCAAACTGATCGGCCTGGGCTTTTAATTCCTGAAAACAAACGACATCAGGGTTTTCTCTTTTTAAAAATTCAATCAACTCCTTATTCAGTGCCGACCGAATGCCATTCACATTGTATGTTAGGATTTTCACTGATGCAAAATAGCTAAAAAAGCCAGCTAAATAACAAGACATAATCCAAATCACAACTGTGGAATATGTTAAATTTGCCCTATGAGCAATGAAGTTAGAAACCTGCAGCCACAATCACTTTGGAATTATTTTGAAGATTTGAATGCCGTTCCCAGGCCTAGTAAAAAGGAGGAGCGCGTGATTGAGTTTATGAAGAATTTCGGAGAGAGTTTGGGTTTACCTACTTATGTGGATGACATTGGGAATGTAATCATCACAAAACCCGCAAGTCCGGGAATGGAAGATCGTAAGACCGTGATTTTGCAGAGCCATTTGGATATGGTTCATCAAAAGAATTCCGACACCCAATTTGATTTCGCAACTGAGGGAATTCGCTCTTATGTTGATGGAGAATGGGTTAAAGCGGAAGGAACTACTTTGGGCGCTGATAACGGCATAGGCGTGGCCTCCATCATGTCAATTCTCGCTTCTGATTCCATCATTCACCCTCCGATTGAAGCGTTGTTTACGATTGATGAAGAAACAGGAATGACCGGCGCATTCCAATTGGAAAAAGGCCGATTAAAAGGGCAAATTCTCCTGAATCTGGATACCGAAGACGATGATGAATTCTCGATCGGTTGTGCCGGAGGAATAGATACCAATACCTTGTTGCGGTATGAACCCATACCTGTACCTAAAGATGGAATAGCCTATCAAATTAAAGTTTCAGGATTAAAAGGAGGTCACAGCGGGGTTGACATCCATTTGGGTCGGGGCAATGCCAATAAAATCATGAATCGTCTATTGTACAATGTGCCCGGTTTAATGATTTCATCGTTGGAAGGAGGAAGTCTCAGAAATGCCATCCCAAGGGAATCTGTTGCACTGGTAATAGTAAGGGATGCTGCCTTTGAAATGCATGTAAATGATTTGGCTGCCAGGATAAAGGCTGAATTTGCCTTGCAGGATGATCGATTGCAGATTGAAGTTACCCGAACAGAATTGCCGGAATTATGTCTGACCGAAGAACTTAGTGCACAAGTCACCCAGGCCATCATGGGGGTGATAAATGGCGTTTATGTCATGAGTGCAGCCATATCTGGATTGGTAGAAACTAGCTCTTCATTTGCCCGGGTCTCCATAAAGAATGGCGAGTTTATTACCCAAAGTTTGCAGAGAAGTTCTGTTGAAAGTGCAAAGTATGACGTGGCATTCAGCGTGGGCGCACCGTTTAAATTAATGGGTTGTGAAGTTGTTCACGGAGGAGCCTATCCCGGATGGAGTCCTAATCCGCATTCCGAAATATTGGCGTTGATGAAGTCAAGGTATGAGGCTCTTTTTCAGGCCTCTCCAAAGGTAATGGCCATACATGCAGGCCTCGAATGCGGAATTATCGGTGAAAGAGTGCCGGGTTTAGATATGATCTCATTTGGCCCCACCATTAAGCATCCACATTCGCCGGATGAAAAAGTAAACATAGCATCCGTTCAAAAATTCTGGAATTTCTTATTGGACATACTTACACATATCCCCAGGTTGTAGCAGGTATTTGTCAGATTTAAAACATACTTCATCTATACATTAAAAGCATCTGCACCGGCAGGATTACTTTTGCCCCGAATTTTCACAGTATGAATCGGTTAGCACTTGTATTTTCCCTGTTACTTATTTCATTTTCCGGTTGGTCCCAAAAATTTACGGTCAGTGGCTATGTAAAAGACGCAGCTGACGGCGAAGAGCTTATCGGCGCAACGGTGAGTATTAAAGGAACTTCTATGGGAGTGGTTACTAATTCTTATGGATTTTACTCCTTAACCATTGAAAAGGGTGAATACACCTTGTTGTTCAACTATATAGGTTATGATGAAATTCAAATCCCTGTATCCTTAAAGGGAAATACAACCAAAGATGTTGAATTAAAGGAAAAGGCAAAGGAAATGAAGGAGGCGGTTGTCAGCGCGAAGAAACTTGAACAACAGGTTGAAAATAAGAAGATTAGCGTTGTAAAAATGGATATAGAAACCATCAAGCAAATTCCGGTGCTTTTTGGAGAAGTAGACATCATGAAGACCATCACCTTTATGCCGGGAATTCAATCTGCCGGTGAAGGAAATTCAGGTATCAATGTTCGGGGTGGAGGTCAGGATCAAAATCTCATTTTGTTGGATGAGGCACCTGTTTATAATGCCAGCCATTTAATGGGTTTCTTTTCTGTTTTTAATGGCGATGCCGTTAAGGACCTGGAGGTTTATAAAGGTGGTATCCCAGCCAAATATGGAGGTAGGCTTTCTTCTTTAATAGATGTTAGAATGAAAGATGGCAACAAAAAAAGGTACGCTGCAACCGGAGGAATAGGTTTAATAAGCAGTCGTTTAACGTTAGAAGGTCCGATTCAAAAGGATAAGGCATCCTTTATGGTAGCCGGTAGGCGTAGTTATGCGGATGTGTTTTTGGCCCTTTCTCCCAATAAAGACCTTAGAGAGAACCGCTTGTATTTTTTCGACCTTAACACGAAAGCGAACTATATACTGAGCTCAAAGGACAAGCTTTTTGTTTCCGGGTATTTTGGCCGGGATGTGTTCAAATTTTCTGAATTGTTTGGTCTGGATTGGGGAAATGCAACCGCTACTGCCCGTTGGAACCATTTGTTCAGTGAGAAATTGTTTTCAAATGTTACGTTTATTTTCAGCGACTTCAGATACCAGTTTTCGTTCGACTTTTCTGATCAGCAAAACCTACGGGTTACTCAGGGTATTACAGACTGGAGTTTAAAAGCAGATCTGATTTCCTACCTTTCTCCTTCCAGCAGGTTAGAGTTTGGAATGATCAGTACACATCATACTTTCAATCCGGGTAAAATAGAACCGCTGCGATCATCAGCTATTTTTTCTGCATTTCAATACCCTGAACGCAAAGCCCTTGAGCACGGTATTTATGCCGACCATGAATATAAGTTCAACCCTCGTCTCAAAGCGAGATACGGTCTGAGAGCATCTATTTTTAACAACCTGGGAAGTGCCAATGAATTCAGCTATACACGGGATGAAAAAATGGTACCTACCGTAACCGATACCTTTGTATACAAGAAGAACTCAATTTACAATACTTACGCCGGATTAGAACCCAGAATTGCGCTCAGTTATAACCTAACAGCTGATATTGCCATTAAAGCATCCTACGACAGAACGTATCAATATGTGCAACAGGCGTCAAATACAGCATCATCCTTGCCTACAGACCAGTGGATTCCGGCCAGCCTGAACATAAAACCACAAGTAGCGGATCAGATTGCAACGGGATATTTCAGAAACTTTGAAAAAGGATGGGAAATGTCTTTGGAGGTTTATTATAAATCCATGCGCAACCAAATTGACTATCGCGATGGGGCTGTTTTATTCTTCAATGAGCAAATTGACGCTGAATTATTAATCGGCAAAGCATGGTCATATGGAACAGAATTATTTGTGAAGAAGTCAGGTGACAAATGGGACGGGTTTCTTTCTTACACTTTGGCAAAAACCATGCGTCAGGTTAACGGAATTAACGATGGCAATGCATATCCAACTCAAAATGACCGCAGACATAATTTGAATATAGTTGGAAGCTATCGTCCTGGGAAAAGAGTTTCGATAACCGCCACATTTGTACTTCAAAGCGGAAAACCCGTTACATTCCCCGCCAGAAAGTATGAATATGACGGACTTGTTGTACCGCATTATGATGAAAGAAACAGCTTCAGAATGCCGGCGTATCACCGTATGGATGTTGGAGTAAATCTGGAAAACAAGAAAAAGGAAAATCAAAGGTTCGAAAGCAGCTGGAATTTCAGCATCTATAACTTGTACGCACGGGAAAATGCCTATTCAATCATTTTCAGAGAAAAAACAACTACAGTAAACGGAGAAACTGTTTCAACCGGTGAAACGGAAGCAGTTCAGATAGCACTGTTTAAAATTATTCCTTCTGTAACCTGGAACTTTAAATTCTAATCCAATGAAAGTAAGTCATATCATCGCTGGACTATTCATGATTATAGCATTTTCTGCATGTGAGAAAGTCATTCATCCCGATTTATCCAATGGTAAAACAATGGTTGTGATTCAAAGCAGAATAAGCACGGACTCTGCACCCTGGTTGGTGAAGTTAACCCTTTCAAAAGACTATTTTAGCAGCGCCAAACCTGTTCCTGCAACCGGAGCTATGGTGATTATTTCTGATAGCAAAGGCAATTCAGAAACCTTGAAAGAAGACAGTGCCGGATATTATAGCACCAATACATTCAAGAAATGCGAAGAATTGGTAACCTATACATTGGAAGTGACTTATCAAGGAGCAAAATATACGGCTTCTGAAACTTGTCCGAGGCAGGCTCCAATTGACTCTTTAACCTCTGAATATCGGTCTAAACAAGGATTTATTGCAGCTGGTTACTACGTTACGGAACATGCCCAGGAAAATCCGGGTCCGGGTGATTATTATCTGTGGGAGATTTATAAAAATGATACACTCATCAATGACTTCGGATATTTTGTAAACGATGATGCATTTGTGAACGGAAATTACATCAGTGCTTCTTTTCCATTTGCATTTGAATTAAATGACTCAGTAAGAGTGGATCAATTATGCATTTCAAAAAAGTGGTATAACTACCTGATAGCGGTTCAAACGGAAGCGAATAAATCAGGTTCACCATTTGATACTCCTCCGGCAAACCCCATTAACAATGTTCAGGGAGGTGCACTCGGGTACTTTGCAGTGGTCAATCTGCAGCGCATGGGAATCCGAATTAAATAGTCGGTCTTATTCCAAAAGCTTTTGGATCGTTTCTCCTTTGAACTCTATGAGCGTGCATTTTCCATTTTGTTCGACCAACCAACTGTATACAGCAGATTTTTTAGCGTTTAAAATCAATCCGACAAAGGCAGATTTTGGGGGTGCTGTTACCAAGCGAACAGGTATGCCTTCTTGAAGGCCTTTTCCGGGTATCACCATCAGAGAATTATTGCCGAACGTATGGTAGAATTCAGTATTCCATTTTGCCGGAGGGATGGAAGTTGTCAACCAAAGATTTCCGCCTGAATATGCCAGGTGCCGGGCATGGCTTAAAAAGTTATTTTCACCATGGATAATATAAGGTTTGCAACTTGCATAGGTACTCACATCGCCTTCTCCTGCCTCGCTGAGTTTATGGATTAATCCATGCATGGGCAGATGTCTGATACGGGGTAGGGCAGAAATAAATAAACTCCCGTTATCGGACCCGACACAAATGTCGGCCAGGTAATCACCAAACCCTTTGACTTGATTTTGTTGGGTCTCCGGAAGCCAATGGGAAGATTCAAGATCATAAACAAAACTGGTAACATGTTTTTCTGAGTTCCCTTTCTTTCTCACCATTTTATATAGTTGTGAAACGTCATTTTCATCTACCAAAAGATAATATACCTGATTGCCGGAGCTTGATTGTACAGCTTCCATTGCGACGATTTCTCCTTTTATATTCAAAGAAATTTGATGTATATCACCTTCAATTTTTTCAAAAAGAACATTGCCGGTTGCCTTATTTTGTTCTATCCAAATAAGAGAGTTCCAGGGCGTATTACCCAAACAGGTTGGATTTCCGGAGGTAGTTTTCAATTTATTTTGGGATAAATCCTGAATAAAATTGAGACCAACGTGTTCATTGGCGTTGTTTTCTATTGGAGAAGAGTGTTTTCCTATCAAAGTAAAATACTGATTTCCGCTACCGACAAAATCCAATGCCCATGTTCCTGAATCCAATCTTGTTTGCTGAATTCCCTGGGCCAATGTCATGGTAGTATCCAAATTAACAGGAACGCCACTTATATCCAATTCAGATTCTACAACATTTGATTTGGCCGGTGGCTTACATTCACCCAAAGCCAGGATCACTAATAGAAAAATAAAAAGTCTCATAATCAGGATTTTACATGCTCTGCATATGCGTTGAGCTGCTCATACCATTCAGCCCCGAATTTTCGGATCAAGGCTTCTTGTAAAAAGATAAAGAGAGGAGTTTCACTGTTACATCCGGGTTTACAAATGTCCCATTTATGATAATTTACGGCTGTAAAGGTATTATACTCTTTGACTCTGACCGGATACAAGTGACAAGAAACGGGCTTCTTAAAATCGATTTCTCCGGAATTAAAGGCCCGCTCGATGGCACATTCTGTTTGTAAGCCATTAAAAACCACAAAATTACACTCGCCGCTTGGCTGACAGGTTGTTACCCAATCTCCGTCTCTGTCTTTTTCGGCAACCCCTACTTTCAGCACGGATTCGTAATGCTCCGGAATCATAAATGGCTTAATTTTTGGAAGCAATGCTTCCATTATTTCGATTTCTGACGCTTCAAGCGGGGCGCCCGCATCTCCCTTTATGCAACAGGCACCATGACAAGCAGTTAAACGACAACTGAATTTTGCTTCAATTAGATCGTCACTTATTAATGTCTTATCAATGGCTATCATCAATTAGATGGAATTCATGAAACTCATATAATCCTTGAAGCCATCTGACTCAAGTCTTTTAGCTTTGTCAAGCACATTTTCGCGAAGTTCTTCACGATACTCTCTCAATTTGGCTGCGTGTTTTGCATCCGCAACGCCAAGAATCTGTACCGCCAGAATACCGGCATTTCGGCTTCCATTAATCGCAACAGTTGCTACCGGCACACCGGGAGGCATTTGCACGATAGACAATAGAGAATCAATGCCGCTTAAATGACTTGACTTTACAGGCACGCCTATGACAGGCAAATGTGTCAAAGAAGCCACCATGCCCGGCAAATGTGCCGCACCACCAGCTCCGGCAATGATTACCTTTACTCCCCGGTTCGGTGCATTTTTTGCAAATTCAAACATCCTTTCCGGAGTTCTGTGCGCAGAAACAATGGTAATTTCGTATTCAATATTAAACTCTTCCAGGGCCTTACCTGCTTCTTGCATCACCGGCAAATCAGAATCAGAACCCATGATAATTGATACTAACGGCATATTATTTTATTCATTAATTTCCTGAGTAATTCCTTCAAACTTAATGTGTTGCTTCAACTGAAGCGCTTTATCCATGGCGTCATCTACATTAGATGCCAACACGGTAAAATGTCCCATTTTTCGATTCGGTTTGATGGTTTTTTTATCATATAAATGTAGATAGAATCCGGGTGTTCTCAAACACGCTTCCAAACCTGTAATTCTATAATCACCAATTAATCCCTCCGGTCCGGTTAAATTAACCATGGCCGCAGGTTTAATAAGTTGCGTATCTCCCAGCGGTAAGTCGAGCAAAATTCGATTCAATTGTTCATATTGAGAGGTATAACACGCCTCAATCGTATGATGTCCGGAATTATGCGGTCTGGGTGCAATCTCATTAATAAACCAATTGGACTTGCGGTCAAAAAACAATTCAACGGCAAAAATTCCGACCCCGTTTAATCCTTCTATAGCCTTAATAGCCAGCTGATTGGCTTGTGAGACATGGGCTTCTGGCAAGGCAGCCGGCGAAAACAGGTATTCTACCAAATTCGTATGCGCTTCGAAAACCATTTCAATTAAAGGATAAGTTTTAACATCTCCTCTTCTGTTTCTGGCAACGATCACGGAAAACTCCCGGGCTCCCTCTAAAAAAGTTTCAATCACACAAGCACCGGAAAAAGGAAGCTTTCCCTCCTGATCTAATAAGTTTTCAATATCGGTGATCATAACACCTTTACCATCGTATCCTTCCCTGCAACTCTTTACCACTATTTTATCAACGGAACCTAGTTTTTCTATTTTTCCTATCTCACCCGGATGCTCAATAATTACATATGGAGCTGTGGGGAGATTCCTGGTTGAAAAGAACTGTTTTTGTAACCCTTTGTCTTGAATGATGCGCAGAACATTTGCAGACGGAATGACTTCTTTACCCGATTGCTCCATCTCTAACAACGCATGTACATTCACATGTTCAATCTCATAAGTCAGGATGTCGCAATGCGATGCCAACTCATGAATTTTTTCCGCATCAGATAATTTTCCCTGAATGTAATGTGCTGCATATTTTACCGCAGGTGCTTCAGAGTCGGCCTCCAAAACAGTAAATCGCACATTCCAGGGAAGCGCGCTTTCTATCAGCATTTTCCCTAATTGGCCTCCGCCTAAAATGCCAATCCTTTTTTCAAATGGTGGAATCACAGCGTTCAAACCTACAAGATTTTTACTAGAAAGACATTGTAATGACATCTGATTCTGATGATTTTCATGAAAACAAGCGTCAATTTACTATGTTTGTTACATGAAGAAATTTTACCTGTTATTCATCATTTTAGGACTTTCATTTTCTGCATTCTCTCAATGCATGGTTGAACACTATAGCCTCGAAAAACGTATTACTGAATCTGATATGGTTGTTGAAGGCCGAATACTTGAAGGAAAATCACATTATAAGAAAAATAGTCGTTTCATTTACACCGTCTATCAACTGGAGGTTTACAGAATTTTTAAAGGGGCTCTTACGACCAAAACCATTGAAATTATGACCGAAGGTGGCCGTATAGACCTTGAGATGATGACCGCACACCCTTCATTTCAGGTAACACAGGGACTTACCGGTGTGTTTTTTCTGAAAAACTCCTATGAAATGATTGAAGCTGACATGACAGAAACCCTGAGATATTCCGGAATGGCCAGTGAACAAAGTGTTATAACCTACGATCTGGATGACCAGTTTGCCTACGACCATGAGTACACCTATGGATCCATTCAAAAGGAATTGTACAATGCCATCACAGCTGTTACCAAAGAGGAAATTCAATCCGTAAATCCAGTAGAATTAAACCCATGGAAAGACAGATTGCGTCCATTGGCAACTCCGGTCATTTCTTCGTTCAACAAAGATACCATCTCCGCCGGGGCAGAAGAAGTGCTGGTTATTAACGGAAGTAACTTTGGAAGCACCAGAGGAAATGGAGCGGTTCAGTTTCTGGATGCCAATTATGGAGATGGAAGAACTTTCTCGCCGGAATTCAGAACCAGTTATCTTTCATGGTCCGATTCCAAAATTGAAGTTATGGTGCCTTCCAGAGCAGGAACCGGAAGAGTGAAAGTGCTTAATAATAACAATGAGTCCGGAACTTCTTCTAAAAACCTTACAATCTCCTATTCTCATCTCAATACATTTTATGGTTCGGCTTCTATTGATACGCAGTATTTTGTAACCGACCACGTTGATGACAATGCCAAAGGAGGTTATAGCTGGCAAATGCATGTTGCTTTCAAAGCCAGAACGAACGCGGTAAATTCATTTATGAGGGCTTTGGAAACCTGGAGATGCGGAACCTTGATGAATTGGGATGTTGGAACTGAAACTACAGTCAACTCAATTGCCAGAGACAATGTCAATCTGGTGAGAATGACAAAATTCACCGACAATAAATTGGGTGTATGTTATAGCTTTTGGAGCGGTTGTGGATCTTCTACCACGCTTCTATGGTATGTGACCGAACTGGATATTGAATTTGACAGCACTAAGAATTGGTATTATGGAACTGGTACCCCATCCGGTAGCCAAATGGATTTTGAATCTGTGGCAACTCATGAGTTGGGTCACGGACATCAACTTGGCCATGTGATTGATAATAAAAAGATTATGCATTATTCCATAGGCAACGGAGAGAGAAAAACAACGCTCTCAACAGACGATGTCAATGGAGCAACTGCAGTAGTCAGTCGAAGCGTACAAAGTAATTTCTGTGGACCCAATAAACTTGTTGCATTGGCACCCAATAAGTGCACTATTACCAAGCCCCAGGCTAATTTTAGCAGCAGCCATTCAGCAGCTTGTCCGGTTGATAATATTACAGTAACCGATAGTTCTGAGGGGGTAGTTTCGACCTATTCCTGGAATTTCGGAGAAAATGCAAATCCGGCTACCGCCACCGGAATTGGTCCACATACTTTTGCGTATAGCACCTTCGGAACTAAAGTGGTCAGATTAATCACCATCAATAGCTTCGGTGTAGACACCATCGAGAAAACGATTGTAGTAAATCCACCAAAACCGGCTGACCCTGCGCCGTATGCCTCTGAAGACTCCGTATGCATAGGCCTGCATTCATATGCCATTGCTCCGGTTCTAAACGCAACCTCATACCTTTGGATGCTCAGCGGAGGAGGAAGTATCAGCGGCCCGAATACAGACACCCTTGTGAATGTAAACTGGTTGCAATCTGGCGGCCCTCATCAGGTGAGAATCATCGCGTTAAATAGCTGTGGTAACAGTGCGACCATTAATATTCCCGTTACAGTATTCAATAAAGCGGTAGCAAATTTTACCCAATCGGTTGATGCCAGAACGGTGACATTTACCAATACTTCCACGGATGCCAGTCAGTATCTCTGGAAATTCGGTGATGGAGATAGCTCTGCTATAACTGCTCCTGTGCACGTTTATCCTCATGCTTCGTCCTATACGGCTGTGTTAATTGCAAAGAACTTCTGCTCACAATCAGAGAAGTCATCTAACCTGGTAACCATGAATGGCGCAGGTATTGGCAACAATTCAGCACATTATATTCAGGTTTATCCCAATCCATTCAATAGTTTCCTGAATGTAGATTTGAATGAGAATATCCAGAATGCCAAGCTTACCATTTACGATGTAACAGGTAGAGAAGTGTTGACATCCAACGAATTAAGCTCAGGTAAAAACAGTTTGGACCTCAGCGCAATTCACCCCGGATGGTATCAGGGAAGGATAGTTTCAGGTGATAATACTGTGCTGTATTTCAAAGTTTTCAAACAATAACCCGGCTTTACGGGTTATAACCCCGATATGCCTCAAAGAGTTGTAGTTGGATTATCCGGTGGAGTTGATTCATCCGTGGCCGCTTTGCTTCTTTTAGAACAAGGCTACGAAGTGATCGGCATGTTCATGAAAAACTGGCACGACACTTCAGTAACCATCAGCGATGATTGCCCCTGGGAAGAAGACAGCAAAGACGCTTTATTGGTGGCCGAAAAGCTCGGAATCCCTTTTCAAACCATCGATTTAAGTGAGGCCTATCATGAAAAGATAGTCGAATATATGTTTTCGGAATATGAATCCGGACGCACTCCAAACCCGGATGTCTTATGTAATAGGGAAATAAAGTTTGATGTATTTTTAAAAACGGCACTTAGCCTGGGGGCAGATTTTGTCGCAACCGGACATTATTGCCGAAAATCCACTACCCTGGAAAATGGAAAAACCGTTCATCATTTGCTTTCCGGTATGGATAAAGGCAAGGATCAGAGCTATTTTTTGTGTCAGGTGAATCAGGACCAACTCTCAAAATCCCTTTTCCCTATCGGTCATTTGCAAAAGAAAGAGGTACGTGCGTTGGCGGCTAAACATGGACTTATTACTGCAGATAAAAGGGATTCACAAGGTCTGTGTTTTATCGGGAAGGTGAAACTTCCGGATTTTCTGCAACAAAAATTAGCAGTTAAGGAAGGGAAAATCATCTTAGTACCTGAACACGAAACCGTTTATGCCCGTCCGGAAACATCACTGGATGAAATGAGTAAGGCCTACGCCTACACTCCTGACATGGGGATGGAAACAGGAACACACAAAGGAGCCCATTTTTTTACCATTGGCCAAAGAAAGGGACTTCAGGTAGGTGGAATGAAAGAGCCGTTATTTGTAATTGGAACAGACGTTCACCGCAATATTGTTTATGTCGGAATGGGAGAACACCACCCAGGACTTTACAGAAAAGCACTGTTCATACAAGAAAGCGATGTACATTGGGTAAATCCTGAACATAAAACCCAAGTGGGCGATACGGTGGAGTTTAAATGCCGAATTAGATATAGACAAGAGCTACTAAATGTAGTCATAAAACACGACGCCAAAGGCTTATTTCTGTTGTTTGATGAGCCGGTGCGGGGTATTACTCCCGGACAGTTTGCCGCATGGTACCTGAATGACGAACTGATTGGAAGTGGCGTGATAAATTAGAAAAAAAGGGCTGATGTTGAAAAATCCCAGAAAAAATAGGATTTGGCCTGCATCATGCTTCGACCTTCCCCCGTTTGGTGTTATCCGCTTTCTTGTAAACAAGATGGGGCCTGCTCTAGGCATTTTGCTTCAGCCGGTTTCATTGAAAGTGTTGAATTTTTCAATTAATACACAGCCCTTGGTTCAAATGTAAAGATATCTCCCTGTATTACCATAAGTATCGTAAAAAAATCAGCCTGATGGTCTTCTGCTTTTTAAGATATTTGCCAATATGTCGTCTTATCCGAAAGTTGTACTGAAAAAAGGTAAAGAAAAGCCCATTCTAAGGTTCCACCCATGGGTGTTTTCAGGCGCCATTCACGCATTCGACCATAATCTTCAAAATGGACAGTGGGTTTCGGTTTGCGATCATAAAATGAACGAACTGGCCATCGGTCATTTTTACCATGGAAATATTGCTGTTAGAATATTGAAATTCAATCCGGCCGGGGATCTTAACCAGGACTTTTGGAATGATAAATTTACCCGGGCACTGGCGTTGAGATCGAGAATTGGATTCATTTCTGATCATAATTGGAGAGATTCAGCTTGTCGATTGATCCATGGTGAAGGTGACGGCCTTCCGGGACTAATTTGCGACTATTATGGCGGTCATGTTATTGTGCAATTTCATACAGATGGAATGCAGATGAATGCGGATTCAATTTTAATGGGTTTGCAGAATAGCCTGGGTAATCGCTTGTTATCTGTTTATTTTAAAAGTGAACAAACATTAAAAGGTGCAGACTTTCAGGATGGTCAGGTATATGGAGAGGCTCAAAATGCTGCAGTAATAATTGAAAATGGAGCCAGGTTTGAAGTGAATTGGGTGGAAGGCCAGAAAACCGGATTTTTTCTGGATCAACGCGACAATAGACTGTTGGTGAAGCAATTATCTTTTGGGCAACGTGTTCTAAATACTTTTTGTTATACCGGAGGTTTCTCTGTACAGGCTTTATTGGGCGGAGCTAAAGAGGTTGTTTCTGTTGATGTGTCAGCGAAAGCAATGCAAATGGTTGAGAAAAATCTGATTCTGAACGATTGTTCAGGTCAACATGAGTCCGTTCAAGCGGATGTGATGCCCTGGATTAGCGCTTGTGAAGATAATTTTGACCTGGTTATTTTGGATCCGCCTGCGTTTGCAAAGAGTATTAAGGCCAGACATGCCGCCGTTCAGGCTTACAAGCGCTTGAATTTGAATGGCTTAAAGCTTGTTAATGAGGGCGGGCTGTTGTTTACATTCAGCTGCTCTCAGGTAGTTGGTCCTGAATTGTTTGAACATACCGTAGTATCTGCAGCCATGGAATCGGGCAGAGAAGTAATCATATTGAAAAGACTTGGACAATCTGCTGACCACCCGGTAAGTGCTTTTCATCCGGAAGGAAACTATCTGAAAGGATTATTGCTATACATTAATAAATAGCGAAAAAAGGCTCCCAATGCACGCATAATTTTCGATATTTCAATACAGACAGGCTGCTATTAACCTGACAGTCCTGTAGTTGAAGCATCGCTTGCAGATACATTTGCTCCCGTAAATTTACCATCATTAAGGTACTTTCTCCGCTCTCCAGTCGTATTAATTCGGATTGTAGTAATTGGAAAGTATTGTCAGAAATCTCATTGTATGAACCCAATTGACTTCGATACGTCGTTATTTCCTGCGCATTGAAACTCACAGCATTCTGCCACTCAATATTTTTTGCTTTTAATTTTAGATGATTTTCGGTCAAATAAAGATCAACCAATTTCAAATCACCCCGTTCTTTTCTGATAAATACTGGCATACTGAATTGCAGACCCAATCGCATGTTATTTGCCTGATAATCAAGAGCATTGGTTCGAAATGAAAGCATGTGATATTTGAGTTGAAGGGAGGGTTTTAGCATTTCCTTCATGAGTTTTCTCTCTATGCCGTAGTTGCTGATTCGCAGCATTATCTGCTCAAGTTCCGGCGAATACTTCAGTGCGTCCATGGGGGGAGCCACGAAAATTTCCCCTTGTATATCAGGATAATAGCTGTCCATCCAGGGCAAAGGGTCAGTCGTTTCGTCCCATAAGTAGTAGGCAATTTTAAGTTTCCATTCCAACAACTTTAGCTTAGCTATTTGCAATGAAACTTGTCTGTTTTGTAATTGCATATGTGCCTCAAGGGTATCAATGGCGGCTTTTTCGCCGAGCTGGAATTGATTGCGAACCAAATCAAGTCGCAAACCGGCTATGCCAACCAACTTTTCATGGAGCATCACTTCCTGCCATGCTTGCCACCACATCAGATAATCTGCCGCCGCGGAAAACATCAATTCATTCAGTATTTGAATCCGGGCATTTTCATTGATTTTGATCTCAATTCTGGCCTTTTGTACTGCGTTCCTTCGAGCATCGGTTATGAGTCCTCGTGCCAAAGGGACACTTATTCCCGTAAACATTAATCCGCTTGAAGGGGTCGAGTTCTCCTTGTTCAGATATTGGCCGGCATTTTGTTCTATGCCGCTTTCAAAATCAATTCCGGGCCATAAGGGAATTTTAATCTGGCCTCCGGCATATTGGTAGTAATCAATATCGTTAAACCCCTTTTCATTGAAATAGGCAGAAACAACCGGGTCGAAGCCACCCTTTGCTTTCAAATAAATGGCTTTTCCTTTCTCATTTTGCAGATCGGCAATTTTCGCAACCGGATGATGGTTGAATACACGTAATAAAAAGGAATCTATACCCAAATAAGTGGTATCCGCCGACTTTGCGGTTCCCGAAATAAACAGGGAAATGACAATTAGAATCTTTTTCATTTTTCCTTAGGATTTGAATTCCATTGTTGATAAAAGTCCGGAGGAAAGCCGTTGAACCTTCGCCATAATTCATACCAAACTGGAACCTCGTTCAACAATGCAATGCCTTGTGCTCCGGAACCTGCCCTTAACAAATATGGCCAGTTTTTTTCATTAGAATCAGGGGCTACTAAGATTCGGTATTTGCCGCGGGCACCGGTGAAATAATCAATGGCCACAATTTTTCCTCCATAGGTCCCGAAGGTGAGATCTGGCCAGCCTGAAAAGACAAAGGCGGGCCATCCGTCAAAAACGAACCGTACTTTTTGCCCGATGCTCAGCAAAGGCAAATCTATGGGCTCAACAAACCATTCAACCGCTAAACTGAACTCTGCAGGCATAATGCTTACCAAGGCTTCTCCTTCTTTTATCGTTTGCCCTAAACCTGGCTTCAGAACTTTGGTTACAATGCAGTTTTGTGGAGCGGTTATGAAATATAATCCCAACCGAATGGAGTAATTCGCATACTGATTTTGTAGCTTGGTTACCGCAGCCTCGGCTTCAAACAACATGCTCATGGTCGCATATTTTTCAGACTCCGCCTTGGAGATTTTGTCGCGGTATTCCGCCTCCGTAGAGTTGATTTCCATGCGGGAATTGGAAAGCTCATTTCTGGCATACTGCAATTTGTTGTCTGCAGAAGTATAACGGGCCTGCGCATCCTGAAACTTCAACCTTCTCGCCTCTAACTCCGTAAGCGATAACAATCCCTGCTTATGTAAATTCTGAGCGCGTTTCAGCTGAGCGTCCGCGACAGACAATTGCGCTTCCGAAGCAGCAAGGGCGGCACTGTCACTCGAAATGGCCAATCTGGCTTGATTTACTTTATTTCTCAACTGCTCCAGTTTTATCCGCAGGGTTGCATTCATGGCATCAATCTGAACATCCAATGCCTTAACTTTATCCATATAAGACCGTACAGCCGATTCTTTCGAAGTTATCTGATCGCCGGCTCTACGCAGCAATGAACTGTCGAAGTACTCATCCTTAATCTCAGAAATATAGGCGATGGTATCTCCTTTTTTTAAATTCTGACCTTCGTGCACATACCATCGCTCTATCCTTCCTCCAATTATGCTATGTATGGTTTGAGGTCTTAGAGATGGATCCAGACTCGTGAGCTTTCCCGGTGCCTGTATACTTTGAGTCCAGGGTAGAAACAAAACAACCAATCCCACGATCAGCAACATCCCCAACACTTTAAATAGAGAATGCCCCCTCTTGTTTTGCAGTGATTCCAATGCCACAGAACCTTCCTGTTCCACAGCTTTCTTTACAGATGTTTTAGATAAATTAAGCATGGAATATCTCTTTTGAAACCGGTAAATTCATAATCTCTTCATAACGTCCACTGGCTAATAATTGACCATCTTGTAACAACCATACGCAGTCAGACATGGCAGCCACTTTAACATCGTTGCTGACAATAATGGCAGTTGCTTTATTTTCAGGTCCCATCAGCAGTTGGAACAAGTTTTTTCGCACTTCTTCACCCAACACATCAAATGACTCCCGCACCAGAATCAGGGTGGGTTTATGTATCAAACAGCGCGTGAATCGGAGTAACATCGTTTCCGATTGGCTTAAACGGTGTCCCCCTGGACCTATTTTGGTCGCATAGCCCAAAGGCAACGATTCTACGATATTGTGAAACCCACTGATTCTGGCAGATGCCATGATCTCATGGATGCTGATACCGGGCTTACCCATCGCTAAATTTTCTTCTATACTTCCAGAAAAGACCAATCCCGGACTGAATAAATCTCCGGTTTGATCCCGCAAGGATGAAAGATTTAAACTGTGAATAGGTAACCCATTGTAAATCAATGTCCCATCAAAGGATTCATAATGGCCGGCGAGCACCTTGAGCAAAGTGTTTTTGCCTGATCCGGTGCTTCCGGCAATACAGATTTTCTGTCCGGATTCCACAGCAAAGCTCAAAGCTTTCAATACTGGCTTTTCTCCGGCAATGTATGTAAAAGACAATCCCATGGCTTTGACCTCCATTCCGTTTCCTGTGACGGGAAGTATCAAACCGTTTTCATGATCTTCGAGTTCGAGGTCAGTAAATGACCCGATTTTTTCTAAACCGGTTAATACATCATATATGGTTTCTGTACTGAGTATCAGCTTTTCTACAGAAGTCATAATCATGAGTATCACAATTTCAGCTGCTAAAAATTGCCCCAACCCAATCTGATTCTTAAATACCAATAAACCTCCGGCTATCAGCAAAGTGCCTGCAATCAATGTCTTGAATCCAACCAGGCTGCTGAATTGTCGTATCAGGATTTTAAAATGATTCTGACGTGATTCCAGATACTTCAACAGAATCGCATCGGTTTTTCTCATCGGCAGATTCGTGTTTCCGGCCATTTTAAACGTTTGCATGGTTCTGGCGGTCTCCTCTAACCAATGTACCATCTCAAATTTGGCACTGCTTTCTTTCAAACTTGTGTCCAATCCTACCGGAGCATGAACCCTCAAAATAATCAGTATCAAAAAGAGAACAGAGAACCCAACCGGAATGAAAACGGGGTGAAAAAACGCCAATAAAACGAGGCTAAAAAATATTTGCAATAAGGACGCAGGAAACTCAATCAGTGTTTTTGTGATTCCCTTTTGTATGGATGTAACCTCAAAGAACCGGTTAACAAGCTCCGGAGCGTGCTTCTGTTCAATTGCCGATAATCTGATTCTGGGTATGCGATAGGCGAACTCAAGGGCCGCTCTAGTAAATATTTTCTGCTGTAAGCGCTCAGACATGTACAACTGCACGATCTGAAGAAATCCGGATAACAGAACCCCACCCAATACAAAAACAATCAGAACTACCCAGGAAACGGAAACTCTTCCGGCTTGTATATAATTGAAAATAGCCTGGATTCCGATGGGTAATGTCAATGCGATGAGCCCATTGAACATTGAGTAAAAATACAATTGCCAAACCTCAGAGCGATCCGGCTTCAACATGCGCCAGAATCTTATAAGAGAACTGTAAAGTGCAGCAGTTTTCATGTCAGTTAATCGTTTTAATTACCAGGTCATAAGCAAAATCCAATAGCTCTTCCTTGTCAGGAGTAGGATTGGATTTACTCAATTGTTGAGCAAAATCGGAATGAAAACCGGTCAGTATCAATAGGGAAAGCCTTTCCGCATATGGATATTCCGGTTGTATAGACTCAATGATTTGTTTCATTCGACCGACCAATGTTTGTAACCCGCTGAATACGATTGGACTTTCTCTTTGTACCAGGGTGAAATGATGCAGGGCCTTATCGGCTTCTGTATCGTACAATTTTCGCAATAAAGTCATGTCTAAAATGGCATGTTCGTCATAGGAGAATTCCGGTGAAAGCAGACATTTAATGGCCTGTTTCAATACCGCCTCTTTCGAATGGAGTCCACGGGTATTAAATACCAGTAAATACTCCTGCCAGTACCAATACCAGTTAACCAGATAGAACAACAAATGGTATTTGTTTTCAAAGTATCTGTAAATGCTGCTTTCCGCAGTACTCAGCTCATTTGCCAGCTTTTTAAAAGTGAAATGCTCAAATCCTTCCTGCAATATCAATTGCACGGAATGCTGTATTATTCGCTTTCCAAGCTCCGTGTGTCTGGGATCCTTGAGGAACAAATCTTCCGGCAGGTGTACTTCAAAATGAATGGATAATTTGTCCATTTGATAGCATAATTAACGTAAACGATAGTAATACTACCAAATTGTGTCAAAAAAGTTTTGAAAAAATTTTAAATGCTTGAAAATCAAAGAGATAAAAAATAAGCCTCTGTTCATGATATGTCAGATATATCATAGACTTTACTCGTTGGGCCAACAACCACCGAGCAGAGCGAGCAGAGGCATACATCAAAAATGAGCCATTCCGCTCATTCCTGAGTTGATGTGAATCATGCCGGGAAATGATATCTGTCAATTTTTTAACAGAGAGGCATAAAGTTTCCGGATTTTAGAAACTTTAGGGGCTATAACCGCAGAACAATAGCCTTGTTCCGGATTGAGTCGGAAATAATCCTGATGGTAGTTCTCAGCTGAAAAATACTTTTTCAAAGGCACAATCTCGGTCACGATAGGATCGTCCCACACTTTTTCAGTTTTTATCTTTTGCAGAACCTCCAGAGCAATTTGTTGTTGGGTTTCATTCGTAAAATACACCCCACTCCTGTATTGTGTGCCAATATCAGCTCCCTGCCTGTTCAGCGTGGTGGGGTCATGCGCATGCCAGAATATTTCGCATAAGGTAGAATAAGAGATCTTTTCAGGGTCGAAAACCACTTCCACTACTTCTGCATGGCCGGTCATACCTGTACAAACTTCCTTATAACTCGGGTTTTCCGTTTCCCCATTTGCATAGCCCGACTCTACCTGAATCACGCCTTTGAAGTCCTGAAATATGGCATGTATGCACCAAAAACATCCCGCACCAAAATACGCGGTGTCTAACTTATTCATAGGTTGATTTTCCATAATCTTCGAGTTCGTGGTTGTTTGTGTGCATGCCCATATCAGGCAGGTCAGCAAAATGCCTGCAATTTGCTTCATTTTATGGTTCATTGGGAATAAATTTAATCGAAACACTGTTCACACAATGTCGGGTGTCTTTTTGTGTAAATCCTTCTCCCAGGAAAACATGCCCCAAATGTCCACCGCAATTATGACAAACAATCTCTGTTCGTCTTCCGTCTATGTCGGGTTTCCTGTCTACAGCCCCGTCTATTTCGTCGTCAAAACTCGGCCAACCGCAATGAGAATCAAACTTGTCGTTGCTTCTGTATAAAGGTGCATCACACTTGCGGCAAACGTAGGTTCCTGAACCTTTGTGATCGAAATACTCACCGGTAAAGGCTCGTTCTGTGCCTTTTTGTTCGATCACATATTTTTCCATATCCGTTAAAGTGTTGTACGGCTTGTCTTTTCCATTTTTTGTCATACTGTCTTGATTTGATGGCCCAATTTGTGCAGATTTGTGCGTTCGGTCTCCCGATTGTGCGCAGGAAATTCCTGTGGTTAAACAAATAATTAAAAACCAACGAGACCTCATATTTGTTAAAACAACATTCGGCACAATTTGATTACACCGAACTCAAAAGTCAACAAAAAATGTCAATTTTATGAAAAACATGTACGAACGCGTATTCGAAAACAATCGCAAATGGGTAGAAGAAAAAGTGCGCAGCGATGCGGAGTTTTTTACGAAGTTATCCAAAGAACAAAAACCTGATTTTTTGTTCATAGGTTGTTCTGATAGTCGGGTACCGGCCAATGAAATTATGGGTTTAGAACCGGGTGAAGTTTTTGTACACCGCAACATTGCCAATTTGGTGCCGAATACCGATGTAAATGTGCAGTCGGTTATTCAATATGCTGTCGATAATCTGGACGTAAAGCATGTGATCGTATGCGGACATTATGGTTGTGGAGGTGTTTTGGCGGCTATGCAAAGCACGGATATGGGTCAAATGAATATGTGGCTTAGAAATATTCGGGATGTCTATCGCCTTCATCGCGAAGAACTGAACGCCATTAGCGATGAAAAAGCCAGATACGACCGCCTGATTGAATTAAATGTTCAGGAACAATGTATCAACATTACCAAAACCGCATCTGTACAAAAGAACTACCTGAAAAAAGGGTACCCCATTGTTCACGGATGGGTCTATGATTTGAAAAACGGGTTGCTGAAAGACCTGAATATCAACTTCGATGAAGTATTAAGCGGCATACGGGAAATCTACCATTTTGAATAGTTATTGCTTGCGATATCTAACCTTTTCCGTCAGACTGCCCGTGCTGTCATAGTATTTCCAAACACCCATCTTTCGGCCTCTTTTATATTGTCCGTCAACCCTGATGGAGCCATCTTCATAAAATTCGCGATAGGCGCCGTGAAGCTTGCCCTTGTCTGTTTCGGCTTCTACTTCGTTCTGATTGCTACCCGGATACGGACGCAAATACTTTCCTTTCTGAAGTTGGGAAACAATAAAACGAGAAGCCTCATCCATGGAATCAAGTTCTCCGGAAATATCCTGAACCTGCGATTTATAAACGAGTAACAAACTGTCCATGATTTCGGAATAAGGTTCCATGTTCTCCTCAAAACCCAGGTATAAATGCGTTTTAAATTTGTCTCCGGCTGCTGTTAACCTAAAACCATTGTGTCTGAAGGAAGTTATGTATTTCTCACTTTTCTTAAGGTCTGCCCATGTAGCCGCGCTACTTTTAAATTTAAGCAGAGGATGAACCTGAGGCCCGGAAATATATGCGAAAATGGATGACTCATTTTCGAATTTATCTTTAAACTCCTGATACTTAGACGACTCATGCAGGGTGCGCCCATCTTCATAATCCATAATTAGACCCACCAAGGTTGCCGGACTATTGCTAAACACCACATAATCACCCAAATAGGTGTAATATGGCTTCTGAAATTTGTTAAATAACTTCCCGAAGAAAATTCTAAAGAAACCCTTCATGTCGAGGTAGTTGATTTCATGGTTTCTGAATTGAAGTTTTCGGAATCGTGCCGGTGTTCTCTTCTTGATTTGCTTCTGAATATAGTCCAGGTTTTCTTTCGCTTTTTCAATGTCTGTGGCTTTTAACGCAACCGCCATATCGTCGTCGCGCAAATACTTTAATTCCTTGGTTTTAAGACGCGTATATGCAACCTCCCCGCCTATCCATCCCAAAAGATGGGTTTCTATATCTATCTTCAGCCATTTTTTAATTTGTTTGGTCCATTTGTCATAAGCCGTTTTGGATGGTATATCCTTTTCAAAAATTTGTAGTAAGTTTTTGTGAAAAGTTGGAAAATCGTTGAACCCGAAGCTCACCATTACGGCACTTCGCTCACTCAATACTTCATCGGCGTGAACCTCATTTTTTCCTGACTTCAGAAATGCATGTAGATATGAATCGGCAGAATCATTTAAGCTGGTAAATCCTTCTGCTTCAACATTGTCATCGGTCAAATTGAAATCCAAAGAAGAATAGCTCAGGATTTTACTGAGCGATTTAATCCCCGGATCTGTTTCATCCATATAACATTTCATGAACCGATCCAAATGCTGGTAATTGATGTACAGTTGACCCAAACCTTTGTTATCGGTAATCTGAACCATATCTTTCAAACGATCTGATACTTTGTTTTCAGCCTTTTCCTGACGCATCAGTACATTTTCCAGAATGGCGGCGGTATAGGTGCATACCATAAAATTGCCGACCATACTTAAATATAAAATATCCCTGGATCCGGATTCTCTGATTTCGAGATAGGCACCTTTCGAAACTGATTTTCGACTCACTTTGTATCCATTGGCTGAAAATGTCAGGCTCAATAGACTCTCTAATCGATCTAACTCCGCAACTTTTTTAAGATCAATGGCAAAGAGAAAATCATAATCTTTGATTTTTACCGGATGTGCAGAAATATACAAATCCCTGCGACCCACCAATGAAAAAACCTGAGAGTTCTCCTGAATCAGCGTGTCCAATACATCGGCATACTCACTGATTTCCCTGAAAGTAGGATGGCCTTTCAGAAACTTCCAGACTCCGGAATTAGAGAGCGATTTCCAGTTGGCCACCGGTTCTTGTGTATGTAAAATATACATGGCGCTTTCAGGAATAATCTCCAATCCATTTAAACCCGGCTTGGAGAAGAAATATTTGCGACCTAAATAACCGGCTATAACCAATACAACCAGTAGAAACAACAATAGAAACTTTTTCATGGTAAAATCCCCGAACGAATTTAAAATAAATTTTATTAGCTAAATGTGAATAATATCGCCATCCTCATTCTTTTAAATAAACTGAAATTTGTTCTTCCGGGATTATGAGAATTATTTCTTTAAATGCGCCGCTAACGCTTTCATTTACTGCGCTTTGCCTGATAGCATTTGTGTTGTCAAATCAGAATCCTTTATGGTTTGTATTACCCGCTCAATGGACGCCTTCAAGTTGGTATACCATTTTTACTTGCACACTGGGCCATGTGGGCATCTCACATCTCCTGGGTAATTTGTCATTTATGTTGCTTTTGTGTCCGTTGCTCGAAGAGAAATATGGTGTCCAATACATGGCCTTATATTTTGTTATCACCTCTGCGGTTATTGCCGTTGTCAACTGGATGTTTTTTCATCAGGCATTGGCGGGATGCAGCGGCCTGGTTTTTATGTGCATTTTGCTGACCGCTTCGTCCGCCTCATTTAAAAAGGGCATCCCACTGACCTTGGTTTTGGTGTCTGTCCTGTTTATAGGCAAGGAATGGCTGCAAAGTCAGGAAGAAGACCGCATTGCTCAGTTCGCTCATATTGCCGGAGGGGTGTGCGGTATCGTTTTCGGATGGCTAAAAAGGAGATAGACATTGCATAAAAAGACCCCACTCTTATACCTTTGCCTTTATGGATACACCAAATTGGGAAGAAATCGGTCATTTTACGGATATTACCTATAAAAAATGTAACGGAGTCGCGCGAATTGCTTTCAATCGCCCGCAAGTGCGGAATGCATTCAGACCAAAAACGACCTTAGAGTTGCTCAAGGCATTTTCAGATGCACAGGAAGACACTTCCATCGGAGTTGTGTTACTTTCTGCGGAAGGTCCGAGTCCCAAAGACGGTGTATATTCATTTTGCAGTGGGGGAGACCAATCCGTTCGCGGTCATCAGGGTTATGTGGGCGAGGACCAATATCACCGGCTGAATATACTGGAGGTTCAGCGATTGATACGTTTTATGCCCAAGGTAGTGATAGCCGTTGTACCGGGATGGGCAGTTGGGGGGGGACACAGCCTGCATGTCGTATGCGATTTAACACTTGCCAGCCGTGAACATGCCATTTTCAAACAGACAGATGCGGATGTAACCAGTTTCGACGGTGGTTATGGTTCTGCCTATCTGGCTAAAATGGTGGGACAAAAAAAAGCGAGAGAGATTTTCTTTTTGGGTCGCAATTATTCCGCTCAGGAAGCCTTTGATATGGGCATGGTCAATGCCGTAGTAGATCATGACCTTTTGGAAATTACCGCCTTTCAATGGGCGCAGGAAATTCTGGCGAAATCGCCGACCTCCATCAAAATGCTGAAATTTGCGATGAATCTGACCGACGATGGTATGGTGGGGCAACAGGTTTTTGCCGGAGAGGCTACCCGACTGGCGTATATGACAGACGAAGCCAAAGAGGGCAGAGATGCCTTTCTGGAAAAAAGGAAACCTGATTTTGGTAAGAATAAGTGGATTCCGTAATTCCGATATTTTAGATCGCAACAGTATTCTTATTTCACAAAATAATTGCCTCGATTCATTAGAGTTTAAACTTGTTTCCTATTCTTGCAACAAAACGCAATGATCATGCAAAATGCAATCGAAACTATTCTGAGCAAATTGGGAGACGGAGGATTGGAGCAAATGGCCTCCAAAGCAGGTGTGGACAAAAGTCAGGTGTCCGGCGCCCTTCAACAAGCCATTCCCACCATTATGAATGCCATTTCCGGTAATACCAAAAATGCCTCGGGAGCCAATGGGTTTTTAGCAGCCCTTGACAAGGACCATGATGGAAGCATACTGGACGATTTGGGAGATCTCTTGCAAAACCCTCAAGCCTATAAGGGAAGCGGGATTTTACAACATGTGCTGGGAAACAACCGGGGCAAAGTTGAACAGCAACTCGCCGATCAAAATGGCATTTCCGGAGAAGGCATGAAGCAGATTATGGAAACCGCCGCTCCTTTGGTGATGGGGTTTTTGGGAAAAGAGAAAAGAGAGAACACATCCGGATTTGATCTTGGTGATATATCTTCGGTAATTGGTGGCTTGAGCGGAGGAAAAGGCCTGGATTTAGGGGAAGTTATTCAACAGGTAAGCGGTGGAAAATCCGGAGGTATTATGGGGATGTTGGGTAGTTTGTTTGGTAGGAAATAATAAGCCATTTAAAACAAAAAGGCCCCTTTGCAGAGGCCTCTTTGTCGATTGAATTCAGAGAAATAGCTCCCAATTCAAATCTTAGTTATCGCTGATGGT
>CAZTGZ010000024.1:16296-33643 GCA_964613385.1 uncultured Chitinophagaceae bacterium | reverse complement strand
AATTGTTAAAGTGAGTTCCTATATGTACGGACCTTCCGATCCCATGCTGGTGGTGGGTCAGACGTATGCCGTTCGGATAAAAGCATTCGATCCCCTGAATAAAACACAATTTAAAAACAATGGCGAAAGTGAAGTTTGCGTATTTACGTATGTTCAGGGAAATACGCAAAAAGCAAGGTTGTTGTCTCCGATCAAAGCAGAGGTTTCTCCATTTAACAACGGACATCAATTTAAATATCAAACTCCGGCAGGATCAAAAAGTATGCTGACGGATATCAGTATATACAAGCTGAAACCAAATCAGGAGCCGGAACAAGCGATAGCGAACAATCCGGATCTGACGAACAAAGTGGATGCAAAGGTGGGTTTGGAAAGCTATTCATATCCCAATCGCCTGGATCCTGGAAAGTACTGTTGGATTATTCGTCAATATCTGCCGGGTCAGAGTCCCGAGCAAGGAATTGTGAGTGATTATGAGGTATTTACAGTTTCAGATGAAACAGTGAGTTCATCGGATATCAAGTCATTTAAGTTTTGTGGATTTGAAATTTTTGTCAACGGCACTACTTCTGATAAACCTGAATCTTTCAGCGGTTCCGGGTATTTTTTTCCAAAGGCAGGTTCTTCTAAAACGTCCGTAAAGTTCAATCAGCTCAAGCTTCTTTATTTTGGGTATGAAAATGGTGTTTCAACCAATTGGCAGGTGGTAGACGGAAAGATGACAGCGACATTAGCAACTCCTGAAAACTACAAAGTGACGGCGAATGATGGAATAGACGGGAAATTTGAAATTCTGATAGAAGCATTGAGATTTACAGTAAATAATTTGCCTGCATATTTCGACTCGAAGAAGAAGCATTGGATTTTAGCAGAAACTGAAAAGGGAAGCCCTCAACAAGTTGACGCTAAGACGGTTGGAATATGGAAGGCGCCCTTCAATGCATCCACAGTTTATGAAGTGACCAAATTTGTTAATGGAAAACCGACTGTCACAAAATCAAAAAAAACAGAACCCTTTATGCTTAAGGCAGAAGGGTGGATGACGCTCATAGATTTCACAAAATTCACGTTTTATGGAAACCTGAAATCCCAAAACCCCATGGAAGGGAATATCGACTATCCGGAATTAGTACTGACCTTAAATGCAGGTTCAGAGATAAAAATTAACACATCCAAAGCAGGCTTGAATCTATCCGGAAATATTAAGATTCCTAATGGTTACACGGAACAACTCATGGGGAAAAATATCAAATCGAAGGATCAGTATAATTTCGAAGATCAAAATACACTATTAATTCAGACGACCTATGTCAACGGAAAAAGAACGTTGAATCTATGCAAGGATAAGTCAACGAGACTCGTCATTGAAAAAGCAAATTTCAGATTAAGCTCCAATGCACCTGATGGAGGATGTGCAGGATTTAGTAGCCTGGGTCTTTTTATTCCATACCCGAAATTGGAGTTGGATTACCTGGGAAAAACCTATTCGTTAACTGCGGATAAATGTGTCACAAATTTTGGGAATGGCTATTGTTTAAAGGAAAAGAAGGGAATTCTCAGCAATTTTAAGTTTGAAGACTTTAAGACATCTGAGAACCAGTTTTATTGTTTCATAACGAATAGCAGGCTCGAAAATTTAGGCATCGTCGGCAAATTGGTTGTTCCCGTATTACAAGTAAAAATGCCTTTCGAAATTATGGTTGACTACGATGGCGTTCAAGATGGATATGTGGAAACGGACGGCAAGGAATACACCATGTATGAAAAAGGAGGGGATAAAGTGACGTACAAACCAACTTCCGGGGTTTTAAAAAAAGGAAATGTCGTACTCGATGGGAAGTTTAGTTTTTATAATGCTCAAAAAGAGAATCTTGAATTGAAAAATGTTGAATTGAAGAAACTCAACATTTCGTCGGCAGGGGAGGTCAGCCATAGTGGATTTTATTATTTTTTGCCAACTCAGGTTAAAGGATTTTATCAAAGTTACGTTTTCAAGGCGGCGGCCATAAAGGTTAAAGCAAAGGCAGGCCAGAAGGTAGAAATAAAAATAAGTGGAACTTTGGTGTTAGAAGAGGAAAGCATCAGCAGTAAAAATGCCTTATTAATTACGTATGCGTTTCACCCAAATCATGGTGTATCGTCAGAGGAATACCAATATGCCGATGCAGGCAATTTACCGCCTGTACCATCTGACAATAGCCTGGAAATAAGCACAAACAAAGTGAGGGCAGCGCATGAAGGACCATTGGGTACTTTTGAAATAGAAGTAGAATACAAGAAAGATGATCCGGTTTATGGGAATGGCTTTATTGGTAAAGGTAATGCGGAATTGAGTGAGCCATACGATATTGATGTTTCAGTTTATTTATGTGTCGGTAAAAAAATTAAAATAGGTAGTTCCTTCAATTATTGGTTCATAGAGTCAGGTGTGAGTAATTTCAAACCTATTCCAACAGGTATTTTAGATGTATCCGTTTATGGATTTAAGGGCAGGGTCTACTATCATATGGAGCATGCACCCGGAAGCACTAATATCAATAACAACGACTATATCCCCAGCAGTAATGTAAAATTGGGCGTTTTTGCACTTGCAGATTTGAAAACAGCGGGTTCAGACGGACGGGTATTTTGGGGCCCGCTGAGTACCGAGGTTACCACAAATGCCAATTGGGGTCTGGATAAAATTAAATGCCGGGGAGAAGCACAATTGTTATCATCCGGGGCGGGAAGTTTAGACGGAAAATTGTCGGGATATGCGGATTTGACGATGGCTTTTTCGCCTAAAAAATATTTCCAGGGCCTGGTCCATGTCGAGGGAGTTGTATATGATGCGATTCAACTCAGCGGAGATCTAAATCTATACTTCGGCAGTGACGATTTTTATGTGAGAGTCGGATCTAAACAAGTTCCCATCAGTGCTTATTTTATTCCGACCGGAAATCAGGTGTCTGCTTATGTTTGCCTGGAAAAGAAAAGTGGCAATATTGTTACTTCGTTTGGAGCCGCAGGTGATGTATTCTCCATCGGAGTCAACAAAAAGAAGTGCATTGGATGCTGCGATGTTGTGGAATGCTGCTTTAAAGCTTCTGCGCAAGTGAGAGTGTATGGTTCAATTGATGGAAGTGTTGCATTCCCCAATTTTCAGATGCAGGGCGGCGTAGCGCTGGATGCCAGTGCGGAAGTTTGCGCCAGTGCCTGTGGTATCGGAATGTGTCCGGGAGTATCATGCAGTGTGAGCGGGCAATTTGCACTACCTGATCCATTCTGCGTTGGCGGCACTTTTAAACTCGTTACGCCCAGCCCTTTACCTGATATTGGATTCAGGGCCCGTTATCACAGCGATGCAGGGGTACAATTTGGAGTAGGTAATTGTTATTGATATGAAATCGAACGTCTTCTTATTTTGTCTTGCCATTTGTTCTTTCATCTCAGTGAAAGCCCAATCGGGCATGAGTTTATTTGCAGATCAGACAGCTGAAGGCCAAATTCATCTAAAATGGATACAAAAATCCGTGGATCTAAGTCTTGAATACAAACTGTATCGATCTGTAAATCAGGCGAATCCTGAGCAAATTGCTGTTTTAAAAGCCGCTAAACCGCTTTCTGACAAAGAAATGGCCGATAAATCCAAATTGACAGGCGTTTCAAAATGGCGTTTGCTGTACAGTTATCTGGTAAACGAAGCTGCCAAAGATCCCGAAAGCAAGGATCTTATGTTTGGCGAGCTAATGATTCAGGCCATCACCGAAAATGAACTCGCTTCGGAGCTGGGAATGTACTATAAGGATACCAAAGTGGAAAAGGGCAATACCTACAAGTATAGCCTATACACCATTAAAGCTTCAAAAGAGACTTTGGTCGCCGAAACCAGTCTAAAGGTGCAAAGCCAGCCGGAAACCCTGGCCGCACCTGATTTATATCTGGCATCCGCTGTTAAAAATGGAGTCGAAATAGGATTCTCTACCAATAAGTTGGCACCGGTTTATGAAATTACGCGCACCCCGGGAAATAGTCGCCTGCTGATTTTATCTGAAGAGCAGTGGTCATTGAGTAGAGAAAAGAAGGGATTTTACACGGACAAGGACAGCAATTTTATGCCAGGTCAGAAATTTGAATATCAAGTGAGAGCCATGAATTATCTGGGTCGGTTTTCTGAAAACAGTAAGAAAGCAGTCGTTACCATAGTAGACCTTACCCCTCCAAATCCGGCTTTGTCGGTTGACATAACACATAATGCCGATCGCCAATTAGTATTGAAGTGGAAACCTTCAACTTCCCGTGATATCAGCACCCAGGAAGTATATCGCCAAACGCTCAATGGTAAGCCCGAAAAGGTCGGAGTGGTCTCCAAAAATGAATATATTGATGGCAAAGTTGCGGAAGGAGAAACGTATGAATATTGGATTGAAACATTGGATAAAAGTGGTAACAGAACTAAATCAGAAAAAGTGAGATATACACTTCCGGATGCTACTCCTCCGGTGAAACCCGAGGGTCTTACAGCTAACGCTACTTCCGGATTAATCGGCTTGAAATGGAAAGCAAATAATGAGAAGGATTTGATGGGATATCTCGTTTTCAGAAGCATCACCGAAAATAAGGAAGACTTCAATCTATTAACCGTAAAGCCTATTTCAGCAACAGAATTCACCGATAGTCTTCCCCCTCAAAATGGCAATGATTTTTATTACCGGATATTGGCGGTTGACAAATCATATAACCGCGGGCCTTTCTCACAGGTCAAAGCGCGAATGCCGGATATTGTGGCTCCTTCATCTGTCAGCCTACAGGGCGAAGTGAAAGAGAAAGACGTGATACTGAATTGGACGAAAGCAGCCGATGAGGATTTGGCATCCTATGTTGTTTATCTGGAAATATTGAGAGAAGACGAAGGTTATACCAAACCTCAGGCTCTGGATAGTGTCTCCGCAACAACCTACACCTGGACTGCAAAGGGAAATGGCGTATTTCGATTTTCTGTCGTGAGCGTGGATAGAGCGGGAAATCGGTCAGAATTATCAAATTACCGAACAATGTGGGTGAAGCAGCAAAAGGTTGTTCAGGCGAATACTCCGCAGGCCCAATACTCCAAATCAGATCAATCCGTTAAGCTGACATGGAAGGCTGAGACAGATGTTGTTTATCAGGTTTGGAGGCAATTACCGGATGAAAACTGGATGCCGATCAGTAATTTGAATACAGAAAATTCATTTACCGATAGCGATGTTCCCAAAATGCCTGTTGTAACATATAAAATCAGATTGTTTAATGCAGATGGCGAATTCACTGATTCTGGTTTTGTACAGGTAAAGACGAGTCCTGAATAAGAAAATATCCCCGCAGAATTAATATTACTTTTGCGGTATGCATAACCGGATCACCTCCTTGTTTAACATACAATACCCTCTGATTCAAGCAGGTATGATTTGGTGTAGCGGATGGCGTCTGGCATCGGCCGTGAGCAATTCGGGTGGCTTAGGTCTGATAGGTGCGGGCAGCATGCATCCGGAGACCTTACAATTGCATATCAGAAACTGCAAAGAATCGACTTCGAATCCGTTTGGTGTAAATGTTCCACTCCTTTATCCTGAGATCGACCGAATCATGCAAATCATTGCTGACGAAGGGGTAAAAATTGTATTCACTTCTGCGGGCAATCCTGCTACATGGACTTCCTGGTTAAAGGAAAGAGGCATCACCGTGGTGCACGTAATAGCCAATGAAAAGTTTGCGTTAAAAAGCGAACAGGCGGGCGTGGATGCCATAGTAGCCGAAGGATTTGAAGCAGGTGGACATAATGGAAGAGAAGAAACCACCACATTATGCCTGATTCCCCAGATACGCGCAATTACAACATTGCCTTTGATTGCTGCCGGTGGAATCGGGAGTGGACGAAGTATGGCGGCCGTAATGGCATTAGGTGCCGAAGGAGTTCAAATTGGCAGTCGGTTTGCAGCGAGCGTTGAATCTTCGGCCCATGAAGAATTTAAACAGGCCATAGTGAAAGCAGGAGATGGCGACACCCGATTGAGTATGAAGCAGTTAACCCCGGTGCGTTTGCTGAAAAATCCATTTGCAGAAGCTGTTTGGGCCCTGGAGTCTAAAGAGGCCGATAAAGAGGAAATGATACAGTTATTGGGCAGAGGAAGAGCCAAAAAAGGGATGTTTGAAGGAGATATGAATGAGGGAGAACTCGAGATAGGACAGGTTAGTGCACAAATTCGAGAGATAAAATCAGCAAAGGAAATCGTTCAGGATATAATTGCAGAATACAATTCGACCATTCATTCGTTTAAAGAATTTTAATGGAAGAAGATATCCGATTACATACGCTGAGCAATGGACTTCGTATTGCTTATAAGCAGTTTGAAGCTACGCGCATCGCACATTGTGGCATAACCATTCAGGCCGGCAGCCGTGACGAGCTAGAAAGTGAATTTGGATTGGCTCATTTGCTGGAGCACATGCTTTTTAAAGGAACAACCAAACGAAAGAGCTATCAGATTTTAAATAGACTGGAAGTTGTTGGAGGAGAGCTGAATGCATTTACATCCAAGGATAAAACTTGCATTTATGCCATGATCACCGACGAATATGTAGAGCGGGCATTGGAGCTTTTATCTGATATTACATTCAATTCAACTTTTCCGGAGAAGGAGCTTATCAAAGAGAAAAAAGTAATTTTTGATGAGATGGACATGTATCTGGATAGTCCTGAGGAGCGGATTTTAGATGAGTTTCAGGAATTGTTCTATCCGAATCATCCATTGGGCACCAATATTTTAGGTTCTAAGGAATCCTTAAAAGACATGCACTCGTCTGATCTGAAGAAGTTTCGGGATCGACATTATCAACCCGGCCAAATGGTATTTTCATTTGTAGGTCGATTGTCCTTTGAAAAGGTGATACGGCTTTGCGAAAAGTTTCTGAATGTTACAGTGCCTGCAGTGTTGGCACTTGAACGCAAACCTTTTGAATATACCCGGCACTTCACGGTTCGAAAGAAATTGCCATTTGTTCAGGCGCATGTTCTTTTGGGATCCGAAGCTTTGCCCCTGAGCCATCCCGATAGACCGGCCCTGATGTTGTTAACCAATATTCTGGCGGGCCCCGGTATGAATAGCCTTTTGAATGTAAGTTTACGTGAGAAGTACGGATATACTTACGGTGTAGAAAGCTCTTATCAGACCTTCAGCGACACAGGATTGCTACATATTTATTGGAGTACAGATGTTCAAAACCTGAATCATTCTCTTAAGATTGTACACAAATCACTGAAGGCACTCATTGATAAACCCATGGCAATCAGGCAATTCAATACATTTAAAACCCAATTCATCGGTCAATTGATTATGGCAGAAGAAAACCGGAGCGGGATGATGACCATGATGGGGAGAAGTCTGTTGGATTCCGGAAGGATAGATACACTGGAGGAGGTATTACATAGTATAGAGCGGATACAATTGGAAGACATTCAAAGATTAGCGGAATCGGTTTTAAGTCCCGATAAGTTAAGTACATTAATTTATGAGCCGGAATGAAGGCAAAATGCTGAATTTCCCGCTCAATTCTGCTCAGTAAATTTGCATACTATCGGTGAATTTCGTATATTTATGGAAATGGTATATTTCAGAGTCTTGAATTTGCGTTAACTTGTCATCCGTAAGATATTTATGAAAAAAATTGTTTGGTTAGTTTGTTTAATCACGTCGGTTTCGTTTGCACAGGAGCCCATTTCAACCAAAAGTCAACTGAAAGAAGTCACTGTTTTTCTGCAAGGTGCTCAATTGACCAGATATTCTGAAATAGATTTACCCACCGGGAATTCTACCGTGAAAATTACCGGATTATCGCCGTATTTGGATAGGAACTCGCTATTGGTGAAAGGGATAGGCGATTTTACAGTTATGTCCGTGAACCACCAACTCAATTATTTGAATGAAAAATCATTGGATGCTTTACTAAAAGGTTTACAGGATTCTATTCAGTATTATTCGATGTTGTTGGATGAAGTGAACAACGACATCAATGTGCTTGCTGAAAAAGAAAATTTCTTGCGAACCAATATAGCCATTCGTGGAGACGGGCATATGGATCCTGAAAAGTTTAAGGCCATCCATTTTTTTTATGGAGATCAGATGACGTATTTAAAAAACGAAAGGAGCAGAAAGGCCAGAAAGCAATATCAAATTCAGATCACTTTGTCTCAGTTTCAACAGCAATTGGCACAAGAGCAGAAGCGCAAACACGATGCAGAGAGTGAGGTATTCGTGGAGGTTTATGCTGAAAAAGCTATCAAAGCAAAATTCCAATTGAGTTATCTGGTTGCGCATGCCGCCTGGTTTCCAACCTATGACATACGTGTACAATCCGTTTCGGAACCGTTGAGTCTGATTTACAAAGCGAATATTTCACAGTCAACAGGTGAAGATTGGAACAATGTTCAATTGACCATATCGAATGCCAATCCTTTTATACAAGTCGATTTGCCGGAGCTGATGCCCTGGTATTTGAGTTTCGGTTCTCCTATGCCTTATTATAGAAAAGGAAAGGCAGAAGAGAATTCGGCCATTAGTTTTATTGGCCAAAGAAATGCCACGGTTTTAGGAAGAGTGCAGGATGCAAATGGCTTTCCATTAGCGGGAGCCACGGTAAGAATTGTGAACAGTTCGATAGGGACGGTTTCTGACGCAGATGGAAACTTTACACTCGTTTTGCCGCCCGGAGTTCAGAATGTGCAGGTCTCCTATGTTGGATATAATAGCTGGGCAGGGACAGCCATAGAAGGTCAATTCATGAATGTGCGGTTGTCAGAGGCAGTTCATGCTGTTCAGGAAGTAGCGGTTGTGAGAAAAGATATGAAGAAGAATGCCCCGGCGGCATGGTCATCCAATGCCAATCAGGCTTACTACGACGGCGCAGCGGCGGTTTTTAAAGCAGCTTCTGCACCGGTGGTTCATAAAATGGAAAATCAGGCGCATTTGAGGATTACGCTGGACAAACCCTATACGATACTTTCGAATGGGAAACAAAAAATGGTTGAAATTCAGCAGGAATCATTGCCGGCCTATTACGAATACCGGGCAGTTCCCAAAATCGAGCAAAGTGCCTTTTTGATGGCGCGTATTGATGATTGGGCCAAATTGAATTTACTGGAAGGGGAAGCGAATCTTTATTTTGAAAACAGTTATGTAGGTAAAACGCTGTTGGATGTCCGATATTTAAGCGATACACTTGATATTTCGCTCGGCAGAGACAAAGGCATTTCCATTAATCGCGAAAAAATTCGCTCATTTAGTACACGTGAATTTATTGGTTCAGACCGCATCGAGAAGCGCACATTTGAAATCAAAATCGTGAATGGGAAAAAGCACCCGATAAACCTGGTTGTGTTGGATCAGATTCCGGTTTCCCAGCAGAAAGATATCCTGGTGACTTTAAAGAATAGAGGAGATGCGGTTTTCAATGAACAGAAGGGAGAATTAACCTGGCAATTGAAACCCGCTTCCGGAGAGAGTAAAACATTGAGTTTCGAGTATCATGTTAAGTTCCCGAAGGGGCGGGAGGTGATTTTGGAATAAGAGATTTGAAGGTTTGAATTGGAAAGCGAATGCCTTTAATTTGAACCATGAGAACTTTTACTTACCTCATTTTTCTTTTTATCCTTTGCAGCTTTTCATTGGTTTCGGATAAGCCTGCCTATAAACTGGTGAATTCCAAGGGCAAAAAGGCCACATTCAGTCAGTTGGTAAAGCAGGCCGCAAATGCGGATATTATACTGTTCGGAGAACATCACAATAACCCAATCAACCACTGGCTGCAATTGGAACTTACCCAGGCGCTATATGCCAAAAAAGGGAAGGATCTCATTCTTTCAGCGGAAATGTTCGAAGCCGACAATCAGGAAGTGTTGAACCGGTTTTTGAAAGGGGAAATCGGGGATTCAGCCTTCAAAGCAGATTGCCGTCTTTGGCCCAATTATAAAACCGACTATAAACCGTTGGTAGAATTTGCCAAAACAAAAGGGCTGAATTTTGTGGCTGCCAATATTCCGCGCCGATATGCGAGCATGGTTTATAAAAAGGGAATTGCCGCACTGGACACACTAGACGAAATCCAGAAATCATGGATAGTTCCGCTTCCTTTTGCCTATGACAGCAGCCTGAAGTGTTATGCCGATATTTTTGCCATGGCAGGTGGTCATGGTGGACAGAATCTGCCCATGTCGCAAGCCATCAAAGACGCCACCATGGCGCATTTTATGCTAAAGAATTTCGAAAAAGGAAAGCAGATCATACACTTTAACGGCACCTATCACAGCAACAATTACCAAAGTATTTACTGGTATCTGAAGCGTCAGAATCCCAACTTAAAAATCGTGACGATCGCGGCTACCTCTCAAGCAGATCTTAAAAAATTAGCCAAAGAAGACAAAGGGCTGGCAGATTTTATCATCATTACTCCGGAGAATATGACCACGACACATTGATTGGATAAGTCGTCATGACAGTATTGATGGTCAAATTTCTGTATACGGATTTCTCACAACCTTAGGAAATACAAGATAATTCTCCAGATATATGTGCTCGTGCAATTGCTTTTCAAACTCCTGCAATTCTGCAAAAGTTAATCGATAAGTTGTGCAGGCATCTTCAGGCGCTTTATAACCATTTGTCAGCTTGTAGATCTCATTCATCCATTTACCCGCTTTATAATGGTCCTCTTCCATAATGGATAGTGGTTTTAAAATGTCGGGAACTGCTAAACTATGTTCTGAATTATTTTGTTTTAAATATGGAAATAGTATTTCTTCTTCCTGAACTATATGATCGTACAATTCACTCAGTAATTGTTGCAAGGCCTGGCTGATTTGTACCAATTCCGGATGGTTTTCACCATGTACAGAGGTAACCTTGCGTATATGGCGCAATATCATGGGTGACATTTCTCTTATGTATGAATGGTGATGGTTGATGATATAATTGATAATTTTATCTAGATCCCAACTTGAAAAGTCAACCGTATCTTCGGAAGTTCTGGACGAACATGCAATGAGTTTTGCTTCCATTTTTTCCGGATCTAAATGATTCATAATACATGCTTCACCGAGAGTCTTGTTGCCTTGACAACAATAGTCTATTCGCATTTCTTCAAATAACGGAACAGTTTCAGGGTGATCAAGCACAATGTCTTTTAATTTTTTTGGGAGAAGATTGTTCATGCCTTTTATTTAGGTTTAGCGTATTTCGGATTGTTTAAAATGAGGTGTCTTCAAGAGTCTTTAAGAAGGACCATAGATTCTGTATATCTGTTTCTGAAAGATTTTTTGAGCCTGAGGTATTGTTTTTCGTCAACAGAAAATCCAAGGTCGGTGACTTCCTGACCCCACTGTTATAATGTTCGATTACCTCTTTTAAATCGGTGAATCTTCCGTCATGATAATAGGGTGCTGTAACAGTGATATTTCTGAGTGTTGGGGTCAGGAATCTGCCCATATCCATTGGGTTTCCGGTTACTTTAAACCTACCTTGATCTCTACCTTCAAATGCTGTGTCAATGCCAACATTGTGAAATAAGTTGTCGGTGAATAAAGGAGGTGGGTGACAATGAAAGCAGTCTCCTTTTTCGGAAAAGAAGAGCTCAGCACCAGCAGCTTCAGCGGGTGTGAATTCCGCTTGTTTGAACAGCACCCGATCAAATTTGGACTGATTTGAGATTAAACTGGCAAGAAACTGTGCAAGCACTTTTGACACACGGTCTGTGTTAATTTCATCGGTTCCATATAGCTTTTTAAATAATGACCGATATTCCTCTGAATGCCGAATGTGCTTTAAGTCAGTAGCAAAGAACTCTTCTATCTCAAATTCCATAGCGTCCTCCAAACTTCCCTCAACCCCACCATTCCAGAGAAAATATCGTCTCCAGGCCAGATTCACATGGGGAAGTACACCGTCATTCCCCGGTCTGCTGAATGATAAGTTCTGAAGATGACATCCCGCACAAGACATGGCTTTTAGGGGATGAAGAAGTGAATCGTAGTATAATTTTCTGCCAAGAGCTACACCTTCTTCGGTCAGTGGATTGTCCGATGACATATTCATTGGAGGGAAGTTGTTTGGAAACGAAATTTGAAAAGCTGTCAGCTTGGGTATGGGGGTAGATTCTGCAGGTTCAGGTTCCCGGGTACAAGCTGAATAAGCCACGGATAACAACATGCTGCTTATCCAGATTATAGAGATCTTTTTCCTTTTCAAGTAGGTCAATATCTGAGAGATACGCTTCACCTTAAATTGTTTAAACAAAGTTATTGGCGTTTAAAAGGGACTTACTATGATTTGAATCAGTCAGCGGAACTGACTTTTATGTGTTCTTTGGTTATTTACACAAAAAATGGAAAAGGTGCAGAATGAATTAAAAGTAAGTCGATCAATCGGTTTTTTCTAATGTTTTAGTGTTATGGCTGACCGAAAAAATTAAAGTAATTATTCCCGTAATAATAACCAGAGTAAACGCGAATAACAGAATGTTCGTGCCAGGCAGCAATTTCAATTGAATGGATAAAATGCCTTGTATCATCAGAGTTAACTCGTTTAAAATAATGCCGGAACCAATCAGGAATAAACCGAAACGGTTAGACTTTTTGAAAGAATTCCATACACCTCTTTCAAATAAATACCCAATAAAAAACATTGTTACGAATCCTAGAAAAATCAGGTGAAGGTATCCGATAACTATGGATCGGTGTGAAAAGGCTATTTGTTCGAATAATTCGAAATTTTGAAAAAATTGTAGAAAGTACTTGATAGACAGAGATAAGAGCGCTATGCTCCAAAACCATTTTGTTTGTAATTGTAGTGATTGGTGAGGAATGCATGCATGAAGCAATCGGATAAATACAAGAAATGCACACAACTGTACGAAGGAAAATATCCAGGATATGGTTTTCATCCAACTTGCATCATTCAGCCATAAAAGGGATAACAAATACGTAGGGATTACACAAATACCTAAAACTATCAGCAAAGTCTTCATCAATAAGTTAGAGGGCCTACTCACGGGAAAATTGCCAAGAATCAAGGAGAATATCCCAAAAATAAACCAGCCATTGTAAGAGAAATGAAGAAAAAAGTACCAAATTCCCATATACTCTGATTGTTGTAGATCGAGCCGAATCATTTTTACATGAAGCAGGATTAACGACAATTGTGAGAGCATCAGAAAAAGAAATGCAAAACCAAAGCATATTTTAATAAGGGATAATTCAGGTTTCGATTTGCGTCCATTGTAGATGGTTCCTATTGCAAGCCAAAGCGGTATTTGAAGAAGAACGGTGATGACCAGCGAAATGACGCAGTATCCAAAGAAAAGAAAACCAAAGAATTGAACGAGGCATAAGAAATAATACCCGAGTAAATAATTATGGTTTCTAGTATTTGTTAAGGAAGGAATACCCGTGAGAAAGATCAGAAAACCCAACCCAATCCATCCATTAAAGGCAAAATGAACATGAGCTTGTATTAGATTTTTTTGTTCCAGCCAGGGCAATGGCGCGATGATTTTGTATCGCATCAAGAGCCCGAGAAGAGCAACCCACAAGAAATTTGTCCATAACAGTAAGTTCCAGTGCCGGTTCCGCAATGTCAAATGGGTAAAATTACTTTGCCTTTCACAATTTTGAGCAATCCTTTGGTTTCCATTTTTTTAATATTGCGAATCACAGTTTCTACTCTTAAACCGCATAAGTCGGCCACATCCTGTCTGGAGAGTTGGACAATTTTACCCGTTTTTTCTTCCATGGGTTTGCTATAGAAGCTCAAAATATTGAGTATTCGTTTTTCGGTGTTATTTTTAAGTAGAAAAGCTGTGTTTAAAGACTTCGTCCTCAACCGATTTGCAAACATTTTCAGAAAATTCTCCATCAAATTGGTGTGCTGACGGAGCAATTGTTTAAAAATATCATGGGGCAACTTAATTAAAAGTGTTTCTTCACAAGCGACAGCACTGGCCGGATAATGTGCATCATAAAACAAAGGCGGCTCGCCAAATGAATCCCCATTTTCAAAAATCCCCTGAATATATTCTGATCCATCATCAGATATGTTCACCATTTTGACCTTCCCTTCAATGATTTGATAGAAGAACACAGCAGGGTCACCTTCATAGAAAATAATCTGCCTTCTTTTTACTTTTTTATACGTAGCACCGAAGGAAAGTAACAAATCAACAGAAACAACCATTTGATAATTGAAACAATTCTAATTCGTGAAAATTAATTTTTTCAAACCTAAAAGTATTATCATGGAAATGTTATGACTTGAGTCATAATCCCCACATTATGACATGATTTAACATTGTACCATGCATTTGAATGCTCAACTATTGTTAAGATGTATATACATGATTATTTAGTTGGGCAAAAGAAAAATTAATGTTATTACAATGAAAAAGAAGCTATTAATTGTATTCTCTCTCGCGTTTATTATTGGGTGTTCCAATGGAAGCCAAAATGACGATGGCCAACAAACCGGAAATGAAAATCCTGGCTCTATGGTTGAAGAATCTGAGAAACCGTCTGCAAGTTCTGTTGATGGAATCGGCAAATTTAAAGGGGTTGAATTGCCGGCAGAAATTGATGCCTCAAAGGTAACCAAAGGTCAGACTATAGTGGATGTGAAATGTGCAGCTTGTCATAAACTGACCGATGAGAAATTAGTAGGTCCGGGATGGAAGGGCGTTACCAAGAGGAGAACACCTTCATGGATATTAAATTTTGTGACCAACGTAGACGAAATGTTGGACAAAGATCCTGAAGCGCAAGCACAACTCGAGATATGTATGGTTCGTATGCCAAACCAGAATTTATCTGATGAAGATGCTTACAGCATACTTGAGTTTATGAGGGATAACGATTCCAAATAAAATACATCGCAACTAATTCCAAACAATATGAATTCCATGAAACAAATTTCGATGGCTGTTATCCTATGCCTTATCTGGATGACTTTTTTTGGGTGCAAACCTAAAAATGTAAACAATGCCGTGAGCGGAGATGCAGCTTCTAAGGCCTATGTTCCACCAGGCAAGTACGATGAGTTTTACAATTTTGTATCCGGTGGATTTAGTGGACAGGTTTCTGTTTACGGACTTCCTTCAGGCAGATTATTCAGAGTAATTCCTGTATTCTCAGTGGATCCTGAAAAAGGGTATGGTTATAGCGAAGAATCAAAGCCAATGTTGAATACCTCACATGGATTTGTGCCCTGGGATGACGCTCACCACCCGGAACTATCTCAAACCAACGGAGAAATTGACGGTAAATGGTGTTTCATCAATGGAAACAATACTCCGAGAGTTGCACGCATTGATTTAAAAACATTTCGTACCGCTGAAATCATTGAATTACCTAATAGTGGTGGAAACCATAGTTCACCTTTTTCAACGGAAAATTCAGAATATATTGTAGCCGGTACCCGTTTCAGTGTTCCAACAGATAACAATTCAGATGTACCCATTAATACCTATAAAGAAAACTTTAAGGGAGTGATCAGCTTTATCAAAGTGGCACCTGAAACCGGCAGAATGAATCTGGAGTTCCAATTGCAATTGCCGGGCGTGAATTTTGACCTTAGCCGTTCCGGAAAGCAAAAAAGCCACGGTTGGTTCTTTTTCTCCTGCTATAATTCTGAACAGGCAAATACCTTATTGGAGGTGAATGCTTCCCAAAGAGACAAGGATTTTATTTTAGCCGTGAACTGGAAAAAGGCGGAAGAGTATTTAAAAGCAGGAAAAGGGGAAGTGAGAAACAATGTAAAATACGCACATAACGTCTGGAACGATGAAACCCATTCCGCGAAATCTGAAATTTTAACCTCGGTAACCATGTTGGATCCTGCGGTGCTAAAAGATATTTGTTACTTTATTCCTTGTCCGAAATCCCCACATGGATGTGATGTAGACCCTACCGGTGAGTATATTGTCGGTTCAGGTAAATTGGCTGCATTGTTACCGGTTTTTTCTTTTACAAAAATGCTGGATGCTATTGCGAAAAAGTCCTACGATGGAGAATTTGGAGGTATCCCTGTTTTGAAATATGAGTCGGTATTATATGGAGAAGTCAAAAAACCGGGACTTGGGCCTTTGCACACCGAATTCGACGGAAAGGGAAATGCATATACCAGTTTCTTTGTCTCATCTGAAATCGTGAAATGGAATATCAAAGATTTGAAAGTTCTGGATCGGGTTCCTACTTATTATTCTATCGGACACCTTTGTGTGCCCGGCGGAAACTCCAGAAAACCCAATGCCAAATACGTAATTGCTTATAATAAAATCACCAAAGACAGGTATTTACCAACCGGACCTGAGTTGACGCAAAGTGCCCAATTGTATGATATCAGCGGTGATAAAATGAAACTAATTTTGGATTTTCCGACCATTGGTGAGCCTCATTATGCCAATGCCGTTTCCGCGGATCTGATCAGCAAGAAGTCGCTGAAAATCTATAAAATCGAAGACAATAAACATCCATATGTTGCCAAAGGAGAGAAGGAATCGAAGGTGGTTCGAGAAGGGAACAAAGTGCATGTATATATGACCTCCATACGCTCGCATTTTTCTCCGGATAATATAGAGGGTGTGAAAGTTGGTGATGAGGTATATTTCCACGTGACCAATCTGGAGCAAGATTGGGATATTCCACACGGTTTTGCAGTGAAGGGAGCCAATAACGCGGAACTTCTCATTATGCCGGGTGAAACTCAGACCTTAAAATGGGTGCCTGAAAAGCCGGGTGTGTGGCCAATTTATTGCACCGACTTTTGTAGTGCTCTGCACCAGGAAATGTCGGGATATGTGCGGGTTTCACCTGCCGGGAGCAATGTTCCCCTCACCTATTCGCTAGGAAATAAAAACTAATTTTTTAACTCTGACCTCAGGAGTTCAGATGGTCTATTCCCTGATAGTCTGAACTCCTACTTATTTATAAACTATGCACAAGATGAAATTTTCATCCAGATTATTATTGGCTTTAGGATCGGTAATGTTGTTCGCGGTAATTTATTTGCCAATTTGGAGAATTGAGTTGGACGCTCCGCAGTATCCTGAGGGTTTAGTTCTGACCATACATACGGATAAGCTTGGAGGTGATGTAGAGGTAGTAAATGGATTAAATCATTACATCGGTATGGGAACCCTGCATGAAGAAGAGTTTGTCGAATTTCAAGTGCTTCCGTGGATATTGGGGGGATTCGGAATGTTGGGTTTACTATTCGCTTTTTTTAATCGAAAAATACTTCTTTATATATGGTTTGGATTGTTTCTCACATTTGCTGTTCTGGCCATGGTAGAC
>CAZTGZ010000024.1:0-16277 GCA_964613385.1 uncultured Chitinophagaceae bacterium | reverse complement strand
TCTCGATCCCACTGCACCAATTCAAGTGCCCGGAATGAGTTATCAGCCTCCGTTAATTGGTTTTAAACAACTGTTAAATTTTGGAGCATATTCCATCCCTGACACGGGCGGTTGGATTATGTTGGGAAGCGGTATGTTGATATTAACGGCTGTGATAATGAGTATCAGGAAGAAATGAGATTTATTGCGTTTTTCTGTCTTTCGGTTGTGCTTGGCTTTTGTACTTCTTGTTCAATGGGCGAAAGAGATATTAAATGGGGCAGCGATGTATGTACCCATTGCAAAATGACCTTAACCGATAAGCGTTTCGGGGCAGAGTTGGTATCTGAGAAGGGGAAAGTATTAATTTTTGACGACCTTGCCTGTATGGTCACCTATTTAAAGGCAAATCCTCAGAACTTTCGGAAGTTTGTCGTGAACTATCAGCAGCCGGGCGTGATCATTGGATTGGAGCAAGCCATTTTATTTAAAAGTGAAAATCTCCAGTCTCCCATGGCTTCCTCAATGGCGGCTTTGTTAAATAGTGCTGAGAATACAGCATTAGTTGAGGAGATGAAGGGAAGTATTGTATTATGGAATGATCTCATTAAAAAATGATCTTTAGGCTTGGCTTCTTTCTTGGATTATTTGGATTATGTCTTTCTTTCGAGCTACAGGCTAAAACACATAAGGTCTTTCCGAATACGGGTACGAACCCATTTCAATCAGCCATAAAATCAGCCAAATCAGGGGATACTATTTTGGTGCACCCGGGCAGATATTATGTACATGAATTTGTTATCGACAAAAAGCTCTCAATTATGGGTATAAATTACCCTGTAATTGACGGTCAAAAGAAAGGCAATATATTGACGCTCAGTGCTTCAGGAATTGTTTTCAAAGGTTTTCTTGTAAGAAATTCAGGCTATTCCGGTTACAACGACATCGCGGCGGTAAGGATATTAAATACAAGAAATGTAAGGGTCCTGTTCAACCATTTTCAAAACAATCTGTTCGCCATTTACAATCAAAACTCGAATCTCACGGTAATCCAGGGGAATAAAGTTTATTCCGATGCTACAAGAGAATTACTGAGCGCAAATGGCATTCATTGCTGGAAAAGTGATAGTTTGAGGATAATTGATAATCGCATTTCCGGGCATCGCGATGGTATCTACTTCGAATTTGTTCGCTATTCTACCATTGAAAGAAATCATAGCGAAAATAATGTGCGATATGGTTTACATTTCATGTTTTCCCATCAGGACCAGTATATCCAAAACACATTTAAAAATAATGGTGCCGGGGTTGCGGTGATGTATTCCAAAAACGTGAGCATGTTCAGGAACAGATTCATCGAAAATTGGGGAAATGCGGCGTATGGCATTCTATTAAAGGATATTACGGATAGCAGAATTGAATTCAATGAATTTCAAAGAAACACTTGTGCCATTTTCATGGAGGGCTCTAACAGGATTAAAATCAGTTCCAACCGATTCCTTTCTAACGGATGGGCCATGCAGATTCAGGCCAGTTGTGACGAAAACCGGGTAACAGGAAATAATTTTGAAGGGAATTCCTTTGATATCGGGACGAATGGGGACTTGGTCCTAAGCAAATTCGAATATAATTATTGGGATCACTACAGCGGATATGACCTGAATCATGATGGCATTGGCGATGTTGCGTTCCATCCGGTAAGCATGTATTCAGTCATTATTGAATCGAACCCGGCGAGTTTAATGTTATACCGCAGTTTATTGGTTCAACTCATCGACCAAACGGAGAAAGTAATACCCGGACTCACACCGGTGTCACTGAAGGATAACAAACCCAGGATGAAACCCTATCGCCTATGATTAGCATTGAAAAAGTAAACAAAAGATTTTCAGGATTTCAGGCACTTCAGGACATAGAGGCCACTTTTTCAAAAGGGCAAACCATTGCGTTAATCGGTCCGAATGGATCGGGTAAAACCACATTGATTAAATGCATGCTCGGAATGGTGATTCCGGACAATGGAAGAATATTGTTTAAGGATAAGGAAATCGGCAAAGATGTTCAATACAGAAGTCATATAGGGTATATGCCCCAAATAGGCAGATTTCCGGATAACATGACCATAGATCAGGTGTTTCGAATGATGTTGGATATCAGAGGGGAAACCGAACTTGCAGACACTCAGTTAATGGAGTCATTGGGGCTATTATCGGTCATGAACAAGAGAATGCGCACCCTCTCCGGCGGAACCCGGCAAAAGGTGGGCGCCAGTCTGGCATTTTTATTCAATCCGGAAGTATTGATTCTCGATGAACCCACTGCGGGATTGGATCCACTTTCATCAGAAATACTTAAATCCAAAATCATTGAAGAAAGAAACAAAGGAAAACTCACCATTATTACCTCTCATATCCTCAGTGATCTGGATGATTTGATTACACATGTACTCTATCTGCAGGATGGAAGAGTACGGTTTTTCCAGGCGATAGAGCAATTAAAAAGCGACACGGGAGAAAATAATTTGAGTAAGATCATTGCAGAAATCATGAAAAAAGAGCAATAAATGGGAAAGATAACCAAACATATTTTTATCGATATCATCAGAAACAAGATCGTGATCGGCTATACGATACTGTTGCTCATCATGTCTTTCAGCGCTTTTAGTTTAGACAATTCTTCTACCAAAGGCATTATTGTGTTGCTGAATCTGGTTTTGATTTTGGTGCCTATGGTCAGCTTGATTTTTTCTACCATTTATCTTTACAATGCATCTGAATTTATTGAGATGATGGTCACGCAACCGATTAAGCGGGGCGTAATATGGAGAAGTCTGATGTTCGGATTAATGGGTTCATTAAGTGTTTCATTCATTTTGGGTGCCGGGCTTCCGTTAATTATTCTTGACGGCAGTCGTGCAGCCTGGATGATGCTGATGTCGGGTGTTTTTCTGAGTATGATTTTTGTCTCACTGGCCATGCTCGCTGTTGTGATAACGCGTGATAAAGCAAAAGGTATTGGCATCGGAATTCTGATGTGGTTCGTGTTTACTTTGTTGTATGATGGATTGGTTTTGTTCATCCTTTTTCAGTTTTCCGATTACCCTTTGGAAATTCCTATGTTGTGCATGGCAGCTTTAAATCCGGTGGATATTGCCAGAATACTGGTACTTCTTGAATTGGATATTTCGGCATTAATGGGATATACCGGCGCTGTATTCAGCAGCTTTTTTAAAGAATCCTGGGGATTTGTCATTACCCTTTCTGTTCTTTGTATATGGATTATTATTCCATCATATGTTTCATTCAGAAAATTCAGAACCAAGGATCTTTAAATAATATTCCAACGGAGTTGTCTATTCGTATAGATCTATCCCATATTTATGTACAAAAGAAAAAGGCCACCCGAGGGCAGCCTTTCCAATTATCCCAACATTAACCTATTTACTTTATTTTTCAGGAGGTAAAAGTACTCCATCAACAACATGAACAAGGCCATTTGATGCTTCCACTGAAGCCACAATCGCAGCGCCGTTCACATACCATTTGCCGTCTTTTTGGGTCATGGTAATATTGTCTCCGTTCGCCTGGCCTATTACTTGTCCATCCTGGTACATATCGGTTTTAAATACCCCAATGGAAACGTGATATTCAAGAATATTTCTCAATGCATCTTTATTTTCAGGTTTCAGCAGGTTTTCCACTGTACCCTTCGGCAACTTTTCGAATGCGGCGTTAACCGGTGCAAACACGGTAAATGGACCTGCATTTACAAGCACATCAACATACTCTGCTGCTTTTACAGCCGCAACCAATGTGCTGTGGTCGGCACTACCCGCCGCCACCTGAACGATGTTTTTCTGAGATTCATCATCGGCTACTCCGGATTGTCCGGCTAACCCGGTTTCCTCGGTTGTTTGAGTGTTTGACGGTGCATTTCCTTCTCCTTGTTTACATGCATAAAACAGTCCTGTGATGAGACTCAGGTAAAGCGCAGACTTACTTACAGTTTTCATATATTATTCATTATTTGAATTGCACTACAATCAGTACAAAACTCATTTGAATAAGAGCCTTTATTTATGATTTGACGCATATAAAAAAACTGATAGTTCTACTATCTGACATACATTCAAATTAATTTTTGCCAGGCAAATGGATAATGTCAAGTCAATTTGTATTGGTCATGAAAGGCTGAAGTTCCGCAATCGGGATTTCTAAAAATGATTGCCATTCATAGCAACGCATAGGTTGATTTTCACGGATCCCGGTAAATTTCCGATTCAGGAAAAAAGGCCAGATAGGCAAAGGCAAAATGGTTGCTGTGTGGCAATAACCACAGTTGCTTTCCTTTGAGGGCTCCTTCCCGGCAATACCCGGTGATATCCCATTGAGATTTCGTCTGTTGATCCCGAAAATACATTCCGTCTTTGTAAAAGGTCAGTCTCTTGCCGTCTACATCGCTGCGGAAAGCTGTGGCAGAACCTGTTTTACGTGAGGACTTCAAATCGTCTTCGTCCATAACGGATACAGTCTCCGAATGATAAAAAATCACGAATGGAAGTCCGTCGAATTCCTCATTGATCACCTGTTGTTTGGATATCTCCGTGTAAGGGTAAATTTTGGTGTGGTCATCAGTATGAATATCTATCACTCTTTCAAGTGGAGGAAGGCGATGGTCCACAGATTCAGGGATATGGAATTCTGAAGTCAGATGTTGCGGATCGTGATCCAAATGGTAAAATGGACGATGATCGCTCAGCTCTGCAGGGACGATTCCGGGATGTAATATTTTGCCATCGGGATAGCGGTCTAAATAGTCTTTGACCGATATCACCATTGCCCGCATCATTTTCAATTCGGCACCTGTGTGTTTGCCTGCGATTGCTTCACCCATCAATTGCTGCCACCATGATTCTGTTTTGGTATCGTACATAATCATGTCGTTGTGCAGGAGAATGCCACTGATGCCAAATTCAAGTATTTGGGTTTCACCTTCAGACTCAACCTTTCGGTTAAATACCATAGCGGCGTTGCACATGGGACAAAAAGTAACCATAATCGGTTCTCCACCTACAGTGTCATTGCAAAGTTCGAACAAAGTGAGCACGCTCAGAGGATAAGCCCTGGCTTCACCATTGATCACAACAGAGATGACAGGTTCATGCGGATAATATGCAAAAGCCTTCTGATCTGCTTTGATAAATGCCGGATAGTTCAGGGGCTTGAGGTGGTCCTTTTCCGCAGCCATATGCAGGTCAGAAATAGTTAATTTATGTTTAACGGTATCTGTAGCCCAGGGGTATTTCAGGTTTCGTGGGTTTTGAATTTGTCCAAAACTCTGGCCTATCAGCAGGAATAATCCAAATAAGGAATAGATAAATTTAACCATAGCCTGAAGAGTATTACGTTTGAACATCAATTACAATAACTTTGTAAATATAGAAAACCGTGAAGAATGTTCTGATTGTTGACGATGAAGAAAAGCTCAGATTGCTGTTGGCGAGAATTCTGAGTCTGGAAGGATTTGAAATCATTCAGGCTTCTGACCTGAAAGGCGCACACCGCAAATTAGAATTGAATGAGGTGGATGTGATACTATGTGATGTAAAACTTTCAGATGGAAACGGAGTGGATTTTGTGGGCGAAATAAAGAAAAAGTATCCACTGATCGAAGTTATTCTGATTACGGCATTTGGCAATATACCCGACGGTGTTCAGGCTATTAAAAATGGCGCTTTTGATTATATAACCAAAGGGGACGAAAACAATAAAATCATCCCATTATTGTATCGGGCCATGGAGAAGGTGGAACTGGCAAAAAAGGTTCAAAAGCTTGAAAAACAGCTGGGTCAGACTTATTCTTTCGACAAAATCATCGGCCAATCACCAAATCTGTTGAGAGCCATTGACCTATCAAAAAAGGTGGCAACTACCGATACCACTGTCTTATTAACCGGAGAGACCGGAACCGGAAAAGAAATTTTTGCTCAATCCATTCATCATGCGAGCAAAAGAAATCAAAACAACTTTGTGGCCATAAACTGTTCTGCCTTTAGCACGGAACTTTTGGAAAGTGAAATGTTTGGTCACAAAGCCGGATCGTTTACCGGAGCCATGAGAGACCAACACGGCTTATTTGAAGAAGCAAACAAGGGGACGATATTTTTAGATGAAATTGGTGAAATGTCGCATGATCTTCAGGCCAAGTTGCTCAGGGTATTGGAAACGGGCGAATTCATCAGGGTTGGGGAAACAAAACCCACAAGAGTGGATGTGAGAATCATTGCCGCTACCCACCGCAAATTAGAAGAAGAGATAGAAAAGGGCAATTTCAGAGAAGATCTGTTCTACCGTATTTCTGCATTTCAGATCAACCTTCCGCCGCTCAGAGAAAGAAATTCGGACATAAAAATTCTTGCCGATCATTTCATCCAGATTTCAGGCATCAAAACCAACAAAAGAATCTACAAGGTGGAGGCAGCGTTTTATGAAGCACTCTTGTTGCATCCCTGGAAAGGAAATATACGAGAATTAAAAAATGTGATCGAGAGAAGTGTAATCTTATGTGATGATGAACTCAAATTTGAGCATCTTCCTATGGATTTACAGACGCATACAGATGCGAAAGACAAGAATAAATTCATGTCTGCCTTTGAATTGGCCAGTGTCGAAAAGTTGCATATTCAAAAGGTTCTGAACTATACCAACGGAAACAAAACAAAAACGGCCGAGCTTTTAGGGATCGCGTTGACGACCTTGTATCGAAAAATATCTGAATACAGTTTAGAGTAGATTTCCTTTCAAAATGATAGGGTGCATCCTATCAAAACGATAGGGTAGCAGAGACATCATTCGGCAACTCTATCATGTAACATCCTGTTATTTAGCAACATATAGAGAATTGGTTTTTTAGGTATGGCAATTGGGAAGAAACGTTTTGAAAGTTTTACCCAATGTTGAATGTTATATCCGCACCATTTGAATTGAATATTTCCGGAATTCAAAATTCCGAAGTATCCAAGGTCAAAGGAGTGCCTTTCAATAATGAAAATGTTCAAACCGAAAGGATATTAAACGTGTATCCTAATCATTATTCGATTCAAAGAATTGATCGCATCTCAGGATTGAACCAATGTTTTTCGGGTAAACCCGTCATTTCAAACACCATCTGTAAATTCTGTTTAGTATGTTAATATTAATGTTTTTAATAGGAGTTCTGATTTATTTATTAATGTTTAAATCCATTGATTTTTTTGAAAATATATGAACGCATTTGTTGAACAATTGAAGACCGCGTTTCCGGAAAATTTCCCCCGGATTCCCGAGAATGACAAATTTGTGATATACAAAGTACTCAACCATTTAGGGGATGAATGCGCAAAATGTTTTTGGGATAAAGAGGGAATTGAGTTATTAAAAAAGATAGACGGAATATATCAAAAGAAACAATTGTATATGAATAACGCCATAGAAAATGAATTTCTTTATACCCTTTCCATAAAACTTGGGGTATCCGAATTGAACAGGCATTTGAAACAGATTCCTGAAAGTCTTCGACTGCCTTATATCAAAGTACTCATCGAAACACCAATCTGATAATATCATGAATATACTTTTTATCCTGGCATGTCTGGCATTTTGCTACATCATCTATGTCTTACTGAAACCTGAAAAATTTTAATCCTATGAATACTGAAATTTTGGGAGTAATCCTTATGTATGTTGCCGTAGTGGCGCTGGCCATTCCGTTGGGTAGATATATCGGTAAGGTATTTAGCTATGAAAGTACCTGGGCCGACAAATTATTTAATGGAATAGACAAGTTGTTTTTAAAGTTGGGACGAGTGGACGATTCGGTGGAGATGAACTGGAAACAGCATTTAAAGGCCTTGTTGACCATTAATCTGATCTGGTTTATTGTATCAATGTTGGTTTTAACTAACATGGGATGGCTGCCGCTGAATCCTGATGGCAACCCTTCCATGAGCGCTGATTTGGCCTTTAATACGTCCGTCAGCTTTGTAACCAATACGAATCTTCAGCATTATTCAGGAGAAACAGCACTGTCTTATTTGGGACAAATTATCCTAATGCTCTGGCAATTTATCAGTGCGGGAACGGGTATTGCCATATGTGCGGTGGTTTTCAGGGCAATGCGCTCTAAAGGCAGTGAAAAGCTCGGTAATTTCTATTCGCTGTTAATCCGAAGCTGCACACGTATTTTATTTCCTTTGGCACTGATTGTTGCTACTTTATTGGTTTTTAACGGAACACCCATGACTTTAGAGGGAAAGGATACCGTGACTACCTTAGAAGGGCAGGAACAACAGGTGAGCCGGGGTCCGGTTGCGGCTTTTGTCGCGATCAAACAATTGGGCACTAACGGAGGAGGATTCTATGGTCCAAATTCAGCCAATCCAATGGAAAACCCCAGCTATCTGACCAATATAGTTGAAACCATTTCGATATTTCTGATACCCATAGCCATGATTTTTGCGATGGGGTATGTACTCAAAAGAAGGAAGTTAGCCTGGACAATATTTGGGGTTATGACCGTTGGTTTTATGTTGCTGGTATTGCCATCCATTTACTATGAAATGAACGGAAATGAATCCATTTCACGAATGGGGATACAGCAAGAAATGGGCAGTATGGAAGGCAAGGAAATACGCTTTGGCCCGGCTGCCTCGGCCTATTGGGCGGTAAATACCACCTGCACGAGCAATGGTTCCGTGAATTCCATGCACGATAGTTCAACTCCGCTTACGGGCATGTTTACCATGTTGGGTATGATGATTAATTGTTTCTATGGCGGAGTGGGTGTTGGGTTTCTGAATTTTTACATATTTATCATTCTGACTGTTTTTATCAGTGGCTTAATGGTGGGAAGAACTCCGGAATTTCTGGGTAAAAAGATCGAAGCCAGAGAAATGAAAATTGCGATGATCATCGCCCTGCTGCATCCCTTTCTTATCTTGACAGGAACGGCCATTTCCAGCTATATATACGCCGCTAACCCGACGGAATATGCCGGTTGGCTGGCCAATCCCGGTTATCATGGATTTAGTGAAATGCTTTATGAGTTCAGTTCTTCCAGCGCAAATAACGGAAGTGGTTTTGAAGGATTGGGAGACAATACACCGTTCTGGAATATTTCCTGCGGTATCATCATGCTGTTGGCGCGTTACCTTCCCATTATTGGTCCGGTGGCTATAGCCGGCTTGCTGGCAAGCAAAAAATTCATACCTGAAAGTAATGGAACGTTGCGCACAGACACATCCACATTCGGTCTAATGGTATTTGCTGTAATTTTTATCGTTGCGGCTCTGGCGTTTTTCCCTGCATTAACGCTAGGTCCAATAGCCGAGTATTTTTCATTGATTAAATAAGACGACCATGAATCAAAGTAATTCCATATTTCAAAGGAGCCTGATGAAAGAGGCCCTAAGACAGTCCTTTATAAAACTGAATCCGAAAACCCTGGTTCGCAACCCGGTTATGTTTACCGTTGAATTGGGGACTTTCATTATGTTTTGTGTTTCCATATGGATTTTAATAGGTGAGCAAAGTCAGGGGAGTTTTGCCTATAATTTCACAGTTTTTCTGATATTATTATTTACCCTGGTATTCGCTAATTTTGCCGAGGCCATAGCTGAAGCACGCGGAAAGGCACAGGCGCAAAGCTTGCGAAAAACCCGGGAAGAAACTCCGGCTAAATTGAGCAACGGGCAGATCATTTCATCCGCAAATCTCAAAAAAGGGGATATGGTTGTTTGTTCAGCCGGGGATATTATTCCCGCTGACGGTGAGATAGTAGAAGGATTGGCAACCATTGATGAAAGTGCCATTACCGGTGAATCTGCGCCGGTGATCCGCGAAGCAGGTGGAGACAAAAGCTCTGTAACAGGCGGAACCAAGATACTCTCAGACCGAATAACCGTTAAAGTTACTTCCGGACAGGGAGAGAGTTTCCTGGATAAAATGATTGCACTCGTAGAAGGAGCCAGTCGCCAGAAGACCCCCAATGAAATTGCCCTGACCATTTTGCTGGCCGGATTCACCCTGGTCTTCATTATTGTTACGGTTACATTAAAGCCCTTTGCAGATTATGCAAATACACCGATTACCATCGCATCGTTTATTTCCCTGTTCGTTTGCCTGATTCCGACTACCATTGGGGGACTGCTTTCGGCTATCGGAATTGCGGGCATGGATCGGGCCTTGCGGGCCAATGTGATCACTAAAAGCGGAAAAGCCGTGGAGACTGCCGGAGATATCGATGTGTTGCTACTGGATAAGACCGGAACCATCACCATAGGAAATAGAAAGGCTACCCAATTTTATCCCTCCCATGGAGTGGATGAAAAGGATTTCCTGAAAGCGGTAGTTCTGAGTTCCTTGGCTGACGATACCCCGGAAGGTAAATCCATCATCGAATTGGCGAAGGTAAATCCGGCTAACTACAGGATAAAAGACGCCCGTTACATCAAATTTACAGCTGAAACAAGATGCTCCGGTATAGAATATGAGAACATCCGTATTTTAAAAGGCGCTGCCGATGCGATCAGGGAGCGATGTGAAAAGGCGGGCAATATATTCCCAACGGAAACCGCAGAAAAAGTAAATCAGATTTCAAGTCTGGGTGGAACCCCTCTGGTGGTGGCTGAAAATGACCGGGTAATCGGGGTTATTGAACTTCAGGATATCATAAAACCCGGAATCCGCGAGCGATTCGAGCGACTCCGCAAAATGGGAATCAAAACCGTGATGGTAACCGGAGATAACCCTTTAACCGCAAAATTCATTGCCGAAAAAGCCGGAGTCGATGACTATATCGCTGAGGCTAAGCCCGAGGATAAAATGAACTATATCAAAAAAGAGCAGGGAGAAGGCCGATTGGTAGCCATGATGGGAGATGGTACCAACGATGCGCCGGCATTGGCGCAGGCCGACGTGGGAGTAGCGATGAACAGCGGTACTCAGGCTGCCAAAGAGGCCGGCAATATGGTGGATTTAGATAATGATCCGACAAAGTTGATTGAAATCGTGGAGATCGGGAAACAACTTCTGATGACCAGGGGAACATTGACAACTTTCAGTATTGCCAATGATGTGGCCAAGTATTTCGCCATCATTCCGGCCTTATTCATTGTTGCCATACCATCGCTGCAGGGATTAAATATTATGAATTTAAATAGTCCGGAAAGTGCCATTTTATCGGCGGTTATTTTCAACGCCATCATCATACCATTTCTCATTCCCCTCGCGCTCAAAGGGGTTTCCTATAAACCCATTGGAGCCAGCGCCCTATTGAGAAGAAACCTGCTCATTTACGGATTGGGAGGTGTCCTGGTACCATTTGTCGGAATTAAAGCCATCGACCTGTTCGTTTCACTTTTTATTTAAACAATCATGAAAAACAATATATTAATTTCCATTAGACTAACTTTATTATTTCTTGTCTTCTTTGGCGGGATTTATATGATAACCATATTGGGTATTTCTAAATTTGTACCTGAGCGATGGTCGTTTTCCAAAACTGAAGGATATTATCAAAATGTTGGACAATCATTTACCAGTGATGCATATTTTTGGTCTCGTCCTTCAGCCGTTTCATACAATGCGGCAGGCTCCGGAGGCAGCAATAAAGGTCCCACAAATCCTGACTATTTAATGGAGGTACAGGCAAGAATCGACACTTTTTTAGTGCATAATCCCGGAATTGAAAAGGAAGAAATTCCTTCAGAATTGGTCACGGCCAGCGGAAGCGGTCTGGATCCGCATATCTCGGTTCAGGCTGCCAAAGTGCAGATCCCCAGAATTTCAAAAATGAGGAATGTTCCGGAAGAGACCCTTCAGCAATTGATCGTGAAACAAACAGAAAGTCCCTTATTCGGGCTTTTTGGAACTGAGAAAATTAATGTGCTTAAATTAAACTTAGAATTAGATCGTATAACAAAATCAAAATGAAAAAGTCAATCCTTTTTATATTTCTTTTAGGAGGCGCGCTCGCCCAGGCTCAAACCGATAGCCTCAAAAATCCGGTAACTTACAGCGGTTATATAGAGACTTACTATGTCTATGACTTTGCCAGGCCCCTGGATCACAACCGGTCGGGATATATCTATTCTTACAACCGACATAATGAATTCAATTTGAACCTGGGATTTGTTAAAGCCTCTTACCAAACAGAGCGCACAAGGGCGAATCTGGCTCTAATGGCAGGAACCTATTCCAATGCGAATCTATCGGCGGAACCCGGCGTATTGAAAAATATATTTGAAGCCAATGCCGGAGTAAAAATTGCCAAATCCAGAAATTTATGGATAGATGCGGGAGTGTTTCCTTCGCATATCGGGTTTGAAAGTGCCATTGGCAAGGACTGCTGGACTTTGACCCGCAGCATGCTCGCCGACAACTCACCATACTACGAAAGCGGGTTGAAATTGTCGTTAACTAGTAAAAATGAAAAGTGGCTGCTCGTCGGATTGCTTCTGAATGATTGGCAGCGAATTCAGCGGTTGCCCGGCAATAATTCAGTTTCTTTTGGCCATCAGGTTACATTTAAACCGAATGCCAAAGTTACCTTAAACAGCAGTTCCTTTGTTGGAAGCGATACGCCGGATAGTACCGTAAAAATGAGGTATTTTCATAATTTCTATGGTCAGTTTCAACTGAGCAATAGTTTGGGACTGATTCTGGGTTTTGACAATGGAATGCAACAAAAAGCAGAGGGTATGAATGCATATGACCTCTGGTATTCTCCGGTTTTTATTTTGAAGTATAGTTCCGGCAAGAATCTCAGCATGGCCATTCGCGGGGAATATTACAGCGATGCAAATGGAGTCATCATCGCCACAGATGTGAACAGAGGTTTCCATGCATATGGATATTCGCTGAACATAGATCGCAAGATTTCAGACAATGCCTTATGGAGGATAGAGGGCAGAGGGTTTGCCAGCGAAGACAAGCTTTTTATACAAAATGGCGAAAAAAGTCATCATAACCTCTGTATTTCATCGTCATTGGCGATATCATTTTAAATGAGCGATAAGGATAAAACGGTACAGCATTTTCTCGATTTGATTAAAAAATCGAGACGCGGAAAATTTAAGGTCTATATAGGCATGAGTGCGGGTGTGGGCAAAACGTATCGCATGTTACAGGAAGCCAGGACCTTGTTAAAAAATGGAATCGATGTCAAAATCGGGTTTATTGAGACCCATAATCGCAAAGAAACACATGACCTTCTCGAGGGATTGCCGATTATTCCGAGAAGAAAACTATTCTATAAAGGGAAAGAGCTGGAAGAAATGGATGTTCAGGCCATCATTAACCTTCGGCCGGAAGTAGTTATTGTGGATGAATTGGCACATACCAATATAGAAGGAAGCAAAAATGAGAAACGCTGGCAGGATGTATTGGATATTTTGTCGGCCGGAATCAATGTGATTTCTGCGGTAAATATTCAGCACATTGAGAGCCTGAATGAGGAAATTAAGGACATTACAGGTGTTGAAGTGAAAGAGAGAGTGCCGGATAGCCTGCTGGCTCAGGCCGATGAAGTTGTGAATATCGACTTAACGGCAGAGGAACTCATTTCCCGGTTAAAAGAGGGTAAAATTTATGAAGAAGCGAAAATTGAAACCGCACTTCAGAACTTCTTTAAGAGCGACCATATTCTGCAACTCCGGGAACTGGCATTGAAAGAAGTAGCTTCACAGGTTGAAAGGAAAGTGGAATCGGAAGTAACCAAACCAAACTCGCTGAAACATGAACGCTTTATGGCCTGCATCAGCAGCAATGAGAGAACCGCAAAAAACGTTATTCGAAAAACTGCGCGCCTAGCCAATTATTACCACAGCAAATGGTATGTCTTGTATGTGCAAACACCCAAAGAAAATTCCGATAAAATATCCCTGGTAAAGCAACGACATCTGATCAATAATTTTAAACTGGCCACTGAGTTGGGTGCGGAGATCATTAAAGTGGAAAGCTCAACTGTTTCGAGAGCGATTATCGAACAGGCGGGAGAAAGAAAAATAACGACGATATGCGTTGGCAAGCCCCATCTGAATTTATTGAGGATTATTTTAGCCACGAATGTTTTTAATGAATTACTTAAAAAATTATCCAGCAGCAATATTGATTTGGTGATATTATCTTAAATGAAAATAAAAACGAAACTTAACCTAGGCGTTGGACTTCTCTTCTTGTTGATCATTTTTTTAAGTGGTGTCGGAGCCAGGTATATGATTGAATTGAAATCAGATACCGAGAACATTTTACAGGACAATTATATTTCGTTGGAGTACAGCAGAAACATGCTCATTGCCCTGGAGGACAGCACAGATCAATCCATGTTGGCGTTTGAATCCAATCTGAAAAAACAAGAGCAAAACCTCACCGAAATTGGTGAACCTGAAATCACCAAAAAGATACGCAACAAATTTGAGACCTATAAATTAAATGTCGGTGCCATACATCTGAAGACTGCGATCAGCAAAGAAATATATCAACTGATGGACATGAATATGAAAGCCATTCAGACGAAAAGTGAAGTTGCCAAAGCCACTGCGGATAAGGCAGTATTTTGGATCGCAATAACCGGTACACTGTGTTTTGTGATTGCATTCATTCTGTTGATTAATCTTCCTTCCAACATAGCCAATCCGATACAGGAACTGACCAAAAGTATTAAGCAGATTGCGGATAAAAACTACTCGGAGAGGGTCCATTTTACGGGAAAAGGTGAGTTTGAGCAATTGGCGAGTTCCTTCAACACCATGGCGGAAAAGCTGGAAGAATACAACGACAGCAACCTGGCAAAGTTGATGATGGAGAAAAAACGAATCGAAACGCTCATCAACAAAATGCACGATCCGGTTATCGGGCTCGACCAGCATTTAAAAGTGATTTTTGCCAATGAGGAGGCCATTAAAATTTCCGGGTTAAGCCAAAGTGAACTGATCGGGAAAAAGGCCCTGGAACTATCTGTCGGGAATGACCTGATTCGGACCCTTATTCAGGATTTAATCAACCGGGAAATACCTAAGTCTTCCAAATCGACAACGATTAAAATATATAACGAGAACAAAGAGAGTTATTTTGAAAAAGAAACCATACATATTTCCATCGTACCTACCGGCGAAACAGATTCCATGCTGGTTGGGCATGTTATATTTTTAAGAAATGTAACGAGTTATAAGGAACTGGATTTTGCCAAGACCAATTTCATCGCCACCGTTTCTCACGAGTTTAAAACACCCATTTCTTCCATTAAGATGAGTATTCAATTATTGGAAAATGAACAGATTGGTGCATTGAACGATGAGCAGAGAAATTTGATTGAGAGCATAAAGGATGATGCCGGGAGGCTGCTCAAAATTACCGGCGAATTGTTGAACATGACTCAGGTTGAAAGCGGCAATATTCAACTTTCCATTTTGCCATGTAATCCTATGGAAATACTGATGTATGCGATGAATGCCAACAAAACACAGGCAGAGCAAAAGCATATACAATTCAAGGTAAGTAGTCCAGAAATAGCGTATAATGTTCTCGCGGACAATGAGAAAACCGCTTGGGTTTTGACCAATTTAATTTCCAATGCCATTCGATATTCGTATGAAAATTCAATTGTTTTTCTGAGCATAGAACCCGTGAACGGCAAATTACAAATAGCGGTTCGGGACACCGGGCAGGGCATTGCACCGCAGTACAAGGACAAGATATTTGATCGATATTTCCGTATTCCGGGTACCAAAAAAGAAGGTACGGGACTGGGATTGGCCATCAGCAAGGAGTTTATGGAAGCTCAGAGCGGCAGGATCTGGGTTGAGAGCGAGTTCGGATCAGGTAGCACATTTCGGATCGAATTGAACGTGGCCAATGTGTAAAATAGTTGGCAATTGCTTGGGGTTGGATGGAAGTTCGCCTTCGTCTATTACCTGTGGGTTGTGGTTTAAATTACGATGTTCCGGAACTGCGGCTTTGTCGCAAAAATGAGGCACCGCTTGTGGGTTGGCTTCTTGTGGCTGGTTTGATGCATTGTGACGATTATGTTAACTGATTGTATTAAGCTTTAATATTCTATTTTTCCTATCTCATCCTTTGCTTTGTTCCTGGGACAGAATGGTGTCTGCTACTATGCTAATTCCTTACATCAAACTATTGCCTGATACAAGGCAAAATATTAACTTGGCAACTTTATACTTTTAGCCAACAACCAGTGAGTATTACAGGGTAAGTGGCTGGTTTTTTTAGACAATTTAAAATTGGAGTATTAATTTTAAAAAG
>CAZTGZ010000023.1:32454-37015 GCA_964613385.1 uncultured Chitinophagaceae bacterium | reverse complement strand
ACAGTATAAATTTAATTCTATTTTTGAACTGTCCTGTTTTTTGGGGAGCTTACACAATGGGTTAGAAGAGTGATTTGGATGCTTATTCTGAAGGTTCTTAATGGAGTTTGAGTTTTGAATTTTCCAATTGACTATTAATTGATGTTTTGTAATCTTCGATTGAATCCTTTACATACAAATAGGAATTTCCCTTTTTCGTAAAACGTAATTTGCCAGAATTTCTGATATGAGCTAGGTCGCAATCTTGAACTTTGAGTTCTTTTTTTGCTTCTTTGCTCGTTAAATATTTTATTAATTCTTCAGTCAAAATTTAATATTTAAATAATTGATGAAGCCAATATCATTTCTAAAAATGAAGTCGATTGTAGAAAGTAGTTGGGGTTCTCTTCCATTTTCTCCTTAATCAAAATCAGCCCACCGTTGGTGTAAGTTTCCATAGTGTTAATAAGAGCTTTTACAGATTCATCTTCGCTCAATTCACCTTTTTCAAGAGCGATTAAGTCAATGTCTGTTTTTGCTACCAGGGCAATAAATATATTTTCCTGTAAGTTGGTAAAGTCCTTTCGGGTTGATATAGTTGTCTTACTACCCCAGTGCTGAATATGGTGACTAAAGTCTGTTTTCTTTTCGCTGTCAGGAATTGGAGCAAATTCATTGTTGTAAAGCCCTAAGAAAAAAGCATAAGTGTATAATTCATAATTGGTACTGAAATGTTTACCGAGATTGATTTTCTTCTCACCCTCAGCACCAAACTTTTGAGAAAGTGAAGCAAATAAGTCTTTGTGGGCTTCACTGTATCTAGGAATTCTAGTTTTCCACTTATCAAATAAATTCTTCATCTTATATTGTAATTACTTGTGAATTAATTGTTTTCAAGTTATTTGGGTCAAAAGGTCTTTCTAGTTTCACCCAAAACGCCTTGTCTCTTCTAACATTTTCAAATTCTTTTTTAATGGATAGCGTTTTTGATGTTTTGTCTGTGTGCAAAAAGTCTTTGATAAGTAGAATTTTTTGATTTTCGGTTTCAAAAATCAAATTCAAAAATTGAGCCGTTTTGTTTTCTCCAAACGATGAAGTTGGTGCATCAAAAATCATTGGGAAGTTTTCTTCTTTAATTTCTGATGCCAATTCAGAAATTGCAAATAAGATTGAAATGTGCATTGAGGTTAATAATGATTGGTTCGGCTTATAGAAAGTCCTGCCATCTTCTTGTAACTCAACTTCTACTATTGTACGATTTACATTGTTTTTTCTTGTGAAAACAATTGTTCCGGTAAAGGCATCAATGTTGATTGTTTTGAAAAAGTTGTTTGATTTGGTTTGAAGTTTTTCAATAAAGGCATCAAATTTCTTCTCTTTGGTATCTATGAAAATAGTTTCAATGTCACGCAATATGTTTCTTGTCTTTATCAAGAAAGAATTGGCTGAACTTGTATCAATTTTATCTTTTTCTTCCTTCTTTGATTTTAATTCAGACTCTAGACCTTTCAATTTTGTTGTATAGCCCACTTGGTCCTGATTCCGAATTTTAAAGTCTCTTTGCCAAGCATTATAATTTTTGAGCACATCACTTAATTTCTCAGCACCAATACTAGAATTACCTAATATTTTTTCTCTTTCTGTTTTTTCTTTCACTAATTGTTCATTGAGTTCTTCAATGTCTTTTTTACGGTTAGCATTGAATTCAAATAGTTCTTTGATTTTTAATCTTATTAATCTGAGATTTTTAAGGTTGTCTTCGTGGCTAATACTCAAATTATCCAGTCTATTTGTATAATCATATTTGAAAAGAGGTTCGTCATTATCTGGTTCTTTTTCTTCTGTAACTTGACTTTCTAAATAAGTTTTTAGTCTTTTCATCATAAACTCATATGCTTCAGAACCTTTTTTTGCTTCGCGGTTGCAGACTTTACAAATTTCATCATTCAGCATTTCTTCCATAATAGCTTTTGAAGGAATGTTGTTTGGGAGCGGAATAGCATTGTTTAATAATTCTGCTTTTGCTCTTTTCTCACCAACTCTAATCCCCCTCATCTTATCAAACTCAGATTGAAGCTCTCTTCTGGTTTTGCTGTGTGTAGAAACTTTTTCTGCAAACTCTTTATGAAATGATTCGAAATTGACTAAAATCCAATTTTCATCAAATAGGGCAGTAGTGTAGTTTTCATCAATACTGGCAATATGATTAGAAATTTGAGTTTCAATGTTTTTTATCCTTTTATTTATGGTTTCCAATGCATCTGCATTGTTTACATGTCTCTCTGCATCTTGCAGGTTTTCTTCGATTTTTTTGATTTCGTCTTCTGTTGCATTTAAATGTAATTTGTACATTTCTTTTTCACGTTCAAGTTGGAGTATTTCCACCTCAAGCCGTCTATATAAGGCTTCATTCTTCTTATCTAGTTTAGAAGAATCGTCTACTGCTTTTTCTGCTTTTTCTCTTAAAAAGGCTCCTTTTTCCGAATACTTATCGTAATGCTTTGCTTCTGAAAATAGATTTATAAGGTTTGCTAAAGCACTATCACTTTCAAAAATATTAAGTTCCGCTTCCCCCTTGAACATTGAATACTTTCTAATTTGAAACGGGAAAATTCTGTCCAAAAGAACTTGACCATCAACTTGCGTCCTTTCACCCGAAGTAATTTCAGATATTCCTTCAATCATAAAACTTGAAGTTGAACATTCATTTGGGCTTTCCTTTCTAGCAAGAAAAGATTTTGTGATGATGCTTTTTTCTCCATATTGTTCCACGGTCATTGACACCCTGACACGGAAACTATCCCCAATTTCCGTTTCATCCAATTTTTTGGCAGAAACTAGCACATCTAATTCACTATTCTGTCCATTGAAAAGCCAATCAACTGCTTCAAAGAATTTAGTTTTACCTTCTCCGTTCTCACCAAGGATAATATTTAAACCGTTAGAAAACTCAAAGATGTTTTTATCATTGGTAGAACTATTCCAATAATAACACAGGAAGTTTTCTATTTCAATTTTCTTTATTATCATATCGCAGTATTTAAAAATTGAAGGACACTGTTTCTTAATTCATTATCTGTTGCAGTAGGTGATTTTTCCAATTCTTCAATAAATAAAGCAATAGCTTTCACTATTGGAATGTCAGATTTTAACGCTTCGCTGACCGTGTTAGGTAGTTCATTACGATTTAGTTCATATTTGTTTTCAAGAAGATCATGAGTTAAAAAACTTTTGAGTATGTCGTCTTTTCTTGCCATAAGAATAATTTTATATATCATTAAGATTTAGGTTGTAGTAGTCCAAAATGTTTTTGAACGTTTCGTATGTGTCAGTTTTGTTTATTGCTAGATTAGCAAAGTCAACTACTCGTTCCAATTCTTTCTTCACCAAACCTTTTTCCATTTCAAAGGTGCTTTCATCATCTACTTCCGGGACAACGACTAAATCGTGAATGGTAGCGTGAAATTTATCTTTGTGCAATCGCAAAACCCTGCCTCTTCTTTGGATAAATTGTCTTGGATTTCCTGTACTCGCACAGAAAATCGCTAATTCAGAACGTGGTACATCAACACCTTCATCCAAACATTTCATTGAGGTTAGTACGTGAATATTACTTTGTTCAAAGCTTTTTAGGATTTCCTCACGGTTAATAGAACTTGCAGTAAACTGCTTTACCATAACAGAATCATCTGTTTGGCTCACCGCTCTTGTATATTCGTTAATTAATCTATTTTCGTCTTCTGTTTCTATACTGTAATCAGTTTCATCATAATTTGATTCATTTCCCTCGGGTACATAAACCAACGTGTATTTCAGATTCTTTCGTTTATCAAACTCGTTTCTTAGGATGCTTTTGAATGCTTCTAATTTATTGGCTGCTTTATGTATGATACGTTTTCTTTCAAGAAGTTTTTTTTCAATTTCAGGAGTGCTTCTGAATGTGCCTGTTTCCTTATCGAATAATCCCATTCGTAAAAGTTGAAGAGAAAGCTTCTTATATTTCTCCATTTCTTGGTCTGTGAGCTTTACGATATGCGGATAGTAAGTGTAATTACAAAGCCATCCAATTTTTAAGGCTTCCTCCATTGAATACGAAACAATGTAAGGCGGTTCATCATTGAAAAACTCTTGAATCGCTTGATTACCGGCTTCATCAAATTTCCTGTGTGGTGTTGCGGACAATCCAATTCGTTTTTTAAGGTGTATGTTTGGCAACAATTTTAATAGTCTTGGCGAACCTAAATTGTGCGTTTCATCAGCAATTAAAATCGTGTCTTTGGGTAATTGTTTAAAGTAGCTTTGAAACTTAGGTCGTAGCAATGAAGCATAAGTTACTATCACGATATAAGAAGTATCAATCAGTTTAGAAGCGGTATTGAAAAATGCAAGGTTAGTGTCCCAATTCTCTTTTGAACTTACAGTAATGATATTTCTGAAATTAAACTTAGCACATTCTTTTTTCCATTGTTCAACCAAAGCAGTTGTAGGAACAGTAATAATGGTTCTGTAAATTCCTGTCTTCTTGTATTCGTTCAGCAGGCAATTGAGAGAAGTAATCGTTTTGCCAGTTCCTGTTGCCATA
>CAZTGZ010000023.1:28924-32444 GCA_964613385.1 uncultured Chitinophagaceae bacterium | reverse complement strand
AGTTATTGGCTATCCAACTTTGGTAAGCATTGATCTGATATTCTCTCGGACCTTCCGAATATGGGAATTTAGGAGTTCGTCTTATAATCTCAATTTCACTAAAAAGGTTTGAAATAGTTTTTTTGAGCTTGGGGTTTGAAATCAAACTCTGTTTCTTTTGGAGAAGAAGTTCTTCCTGAACTAACAATTCATTTATATCCTTTTTGCCGAAATGATCTTTAATAACTACTTCAATTTCCTTAACCGGAACATATTCGACGTTAGGATCCTTTTCTCTAAAATAATCCTCAATTAGCTTTAGTTGTTTGCTGATAAATTTATTGGATCTGCCATTTTCCCAACTTAAAAAGGCTTCAAGCTGCTCTATGTTCTCCGAAAGACCGAAATATGTGAAGTTACATGATGCCTGATAACCGACATAATCATTCCCATCATAAAACACCCCTGATTTATAGTGGGCAATTCCTTGGCCTTGTTTTGGCTTAATTACTTTAATTTGGATGCGATCTTGAGCTATTAAATAAGCCAGACATTCGAAAAAATGGGTTCCATATTCGTCTAAACTTCGCTGTATCAAATCCATATCCTCAAGATCAAAGACACGAATCTCATCCGGACTTTCCTCTGCACGCCAAATAGTTTCCTTGTCCTTTTCGGACAATATATGATTAATCACCATTCTCATTTTACCGCCTTTGCTTATAAAGGAAGCGAAACCAACGGACAATAAACTTATTGCAGAAGAACTAAAATAACCTAATAATAAATCAAACTGCTTGCTATTGGACAATCCATCTAGATAGAATTGTAAGGGTTCGGTTTCTGAACCTGTTTTGTAATCTCTATCGGGTGACCATGCGCAGTTCTTAAGCATTTTTAGTTCATTTGGTTAGTGGCTACTTTTTATTAAATATTAGCCATTAATCTCTTATCATTTGAAGGCATTGATCTTTAAGTCGATAATAATTTTTTTTAAATTCATTCATTTCAGAAATCTGAACTATATCTTAATTAAGTGAGGATTAAGATCAAAATGCTCAAACCCATGTTCGAATGTTGTGCCCGGTAAATAAGTCCAAGCCGAATACAATGATAGATAGTAAGGTTTCCAAAGCCTCTGTTGTGAGTTAAAAACAATTGATTTATATTTTGATTCATCTAATAGTTTTGAAATTTTATCATAAGGAAAAAAATTTTTCAGAATAAAGTCAATACCAAGAATTACATCCATTGGTGGATATGGTATGCGCGGTGTTGAAAGGATTAAAGTTGAACCAAAATTATCAACTCCTTTATTTTCCAACTTATTTCCTCCAAATGATAAATGATATTCCGGGTGGATATATGAAGATTGGGGACCTTTGATATGTTTATCCAAATGCCAAGATGCAAAATAATTATCAATCTTATCGTCTATTTCTCTAAAACCTTCTAACTCGATATCAAAGTTTAATTTCTTAAGTGGATTTCTACATATTTCATCTTCTGAAAATATGCCAATTGCTACAATACTAAATATAATATCGACATGCCTTATTTTATGAGGAATTGAACCTGAAATTGCTCCTTCTATTGAAAACTTCAAACTACCACATTCATAACTCCATTCCAATTCATTTTGTGCCGAAAAAAGTCTACTAGAAGTTTCGAACAAATTTCTTGCATCCTGTAAAATGTTGTGAGATACAAGCATTTCTGCGAATTCATAAATATCGGTAGCAATTAATTGGCAACTCATCTTGCAGGTCTTTCATTTGGATATTGTTTTTTCAATAATTCTAGCTTGAATTCTTCTAAAGGAGATAGTTTTTTCCATTTATCTTTTCCTTTTGGTTTGAGTGCTTCCTCTATAGATACGTAGCTTTTATCTTGCCATGGGAAATTATTATCCTGACCTCTAATTAACAATCCATCGATAGTATCAATGGCAATCCCAGAACCTACGCAATTAGTCCAAAAGGTCTCACTATTGGACATCATAGCCTTTTTTAACGCGACTAACTCATACAACCCTAATTTTTCTTTTAGAAGTTCAACTTTTTGATTAGCTGGGGTTGATCTTAGACTATTTACTATTCCTAATTCATTTAACCACCATTTTTCAATACCATTCATCCACCATCTTTTCCAACCTTCAGAGAAAACTCCTTTGTAAATTTGTTTCTCTAATTTCTCTATAACCTTTGGCCAATCTCTTGAAGCGGCACAATTTATTCCTAAGCGCGTCGCTAAAATATCTTCAGGAATTAATATACCTGGTTTTGACAAGATATTTTTAATAATAAAATTCGAAATAGTATGTGCTGGTGATTCTATTACTGACTTCATTTCACCTAAAAAAAGCACATTCTCCTTTTCTAAATTGTGCTTAAACAATTCCGTTAAGTTATTATTGTTTTTGCATTGAACAATCAACTCATAACCCTTCGACAAACACCAAAGTTTTTGTCTAATAGAAATGAATAAATCCGCTTCTATCAGCTTTTCTCGAGAAACTATCAGATCAAATAAATCTTCATTAGTCCTATCAAAATATTTTAGAAGATTAGCAGATGCGGACAACAATATTATTGGAATTTCACTTATTAAACCGGCTTTTGATAGATTTCTTATCTCTTGAGCTAGTGAAGAACCCTTATAAAGAGATATCTCTTTATAATTATTTGGTATATCTTCCAAATTCAAATCAAGGATAAGTCCATTGTATCTTTTAAATTCATCGGATAAAATACGCTCACGTTCTTTCTCCCAATCCCCTTTAGGGTTATCAAAGTCAATAGTTAACTCACAATCCTTTTGAAGACCTGCGATAATACCTTTTGCATTCTCTTCACTGTTATCATCAATATACAAATATCTATAAATCATATTCTTCTAATTCATCTTTTTCTGCTCTCGGAATATCTATTCTAAAACAAGTGTTATAACCAACCTCTGGATTTATAATTTTTACAGTCCCACTGTATGTTTCTACAATATCCTTTACAATTTTCAACCCTAGTCCAGTTCCAGTTAGTTTTTCATCTAATGGTGCATCAAATCCCGCAGGTGCAGATGTGGTAAAAAATGCATTAAACACTCGGTATTTGTTTTCTTCGGGTATGCCATCACCATTATCATGAAATTCTAAATAAATTTTGTCGAATTCTTCACCAGTTATTACTTTTATTTTACCATTACCTCCTGAACGCTTAATAGCTTTTTTTGAATTTGTATACAAGTTGTACAAAATTGAACTCCATTCAGAAATATGCATTGGCGTTGTGTATAAATCATATCCAAATGTTTCTATAATAAGTTCTGTATTTTGTCTTTTAAGGTCTTCATTAATATTATTTGCAAAAAAATTCACCACATCTGTAATCAATATTGGTTTTATTTCCCTACTTGTATTTTCAGAAACTGTTGAATTAAAAAAAGAGGAGTAAGAAGTGAAATTCCTAATGGTTTTACTTAAATTGTCAAGTACTTCCAAATTGCTTAAATCATTTTTATTCGATTCATAAAGATTACTAATGTA
>CAZTGZ010000023.1:0-28914 GCA_964613385.1 uncultured Chitinophagaceae bacterium | reverse complement strand
ACCATTGATGGATGGAGTAAACTGAATTATTTCGTGTGTAAACTCACCAATTGTTAAACCGAGAGAAGCCAAAATACGCAACATGCTTAATTCTTCGATAACTTGAAAGTATTTCTCTTTTATGCTCTTTATAGCTTCTTTTGCACTATCATTTTGAACTTCTTTATCTACCTCTTCAAACTGTTCCTCAATTGTTTTCTTTTCGCTATGCCCAACTAAATTCTCCTTCAAATCATCTTTAGATTCGATTTCACGTTTTCTAATCAATGTAATTTTCTCAGCAATTCTTCCCCGTGCAGTGACTAAAGATTTTTGTAAGAAATCAACCAATTCCGCAAAGGCTGAATTTTCTATTAATCCTTCACGACTCGCTGTTTCTTGAAACAAGATTCCTTCCCTATCTATTATTTCAACAAAGCCAAACAAATTATTGTTATTAAATGGAATATTTGTTTGTCCAGACTCTCCAGAATAACGAATATCTAACCCTAACCAATCATCTTTAGGTTCGCCATATGGCAAAACTCTAAAACCATTACGGTACAACCGAATACCACTACTTTCGCGCGCGAGCTTTTGAATATTGCTTAATTCAAGTTTTGAAATATTAGTGTAATATTCGACTCTATTATAAATAAAGTAGTATGCCTTAAAATGTACATTCTTAATTGTTTGAAATTTAATAACATCTTTTGAATTTTCTATAGGGATTCCATGATCATTTAACAACAACTTCTCACTCTTAACACCAACAAATCCGTCACCAACTTTATCAATATATCCTTCAATTACGGCAATGTTTTTGTCAAATAGCATTTTTTGTGGACTAGCGATCTCATTGCTAATCTTATCAATTGTTTGAATAAATTTAACCTTGAATGATTCGTCATTCTGTTTTGCTATGTGGAGATTTTGGCTATAGTCCGAAAGATAATCAGGCTGAAACAAATCTGAAACATACCTATAAATTCTTTTAATATTTGCCTCAGACCAACCTTCTCTAAGCTCATCTATTATGAGGGTTGTTCCCTCTGATTTTTCTTTGGGTAGATATTCAATTTGATTGGTTATACTTGAAATGTCTTGATCAACAGTATATCTCTCCCAATCAATAGTTAGCTTTAATGCCTTATCAGATTCTTCAGTTTGGGTTATAATAATCAATTTCTTACCTAATCTTTGAGTTGCAAATCTTCCGATTCCCTTTTTCCCTGCGCGACTTCGATTAAATCGAATTGATACTGGATTATGAACTTTATCTGTTGACGAAATTGTCATAAAACCCGCTTTAAGTTGGTCATAAGTCATTCCCAAGCCATCATCATCTATTACCAAAGAGCCTCCACTCCATAAGGAATCAATGAAATTTACTTCTACATTCTTAGCGTCTGCATCATAGGCATTTTTAATTAATTCGGACACTGCCGTTTCAGCTCGGCCAACTAGTTCGCGTCCCAAACGATCAATTAGTCCTGCATCAACTGAAAAAGCGATGCTTTTATGTGAATCTTCCATATTCTCTTATCAAATAAAACAAGCCGCACACCCTTCACCTTCTGCATCATCCAAAATATCAATAAGGAAAGGTGATTTTGCATTATTCTTCCTATCCATTCTTTTAAGGTATTCTTCCTTAATTTGTGCCATTCTATCCGGCTGAATCAATTCTTCCAAACTTTCGTGCTGCCCCCAAGTATAACCATCCTTCTCATATTCCATGGCTTTTAAGTATAAATCAGGATGTTGCTCATATAACCAAACCCATTCTATCTTTTGTTGAAAAAAACAAAAGTAACAGCCCGATCGACTTCTTGCATACTGACCCTTTTTATCATTAAAAATAAAATCAATTTTATTGTAATATGCCGGAACACCTACTCCGCTTTCTTCTAGAATTTTAAAAATGTCCTCCCTAACTTTTACTTCATCATTTTCTAAAAGAGGGAACGAGTCTTCGAAGGCCAATGGGTAATCTGTAGTTTTTAAAAAGCTGAAGACCAAATGGTTAAATGCTCTAACACTTGTATCAAGTAAGGCAATTAGCTTTTGATCAAGTGTATATCCTAATTCAACTTTTCTTGTAATGATTTGAAATGCTTTATCTTGATTCTTTCCAAAATCTATGTTTTTAGATAATGTCAGAAGTTGCTCAATATTTTGATTAGAAAGCAACTTTGTCACCACATCTTGACTCCAAATATTCTTCCGAAAAGGAAATATAGATTGAATATTTTTTTTGGTTGAAATATACCCTTCCCGCTCTTCATCTCCCCGGATGCCTACATAAGAAACAACTGGGTCTTCTCCTACATATTTTTCAAAAGGTTCAAGTTTTAATTTTTTTGTACACCAACGAGCGTTTGAAGAAGGTAAAAAACCTCCATACATTTTTAAGAAATGGTCGAATGGATCTTCTGAACTGTTTTGGGTTCCCTGCAATAGTTTGATCCTAATACCAAGGTAAACCTCAAGGTTTTGTATTAATTGATAGGTCTCATCTAATTCTTTTCCAGTATCGCATGTATAGAATTCCAAATCAATTGAGGGATATTTTGATTTGACATAAATCGCCAAGGCGGCGCTATCCTTTCCACCTGATATGCCTAATACGTGTCTAACTTTGCTCATTGTAATAATTCTTTGAGAAGATTTAGGACAGCTGCAATGTTGGAGGTATTGTCTTTGCCTAATTTGTTCTTAAGCTCGTTCTTCAATTGCTCAATTTCTTTGCTTTTATTTTTAGGAATCCTTACCATTTTCGGGTCAATTTTGCTAAAGAATGAATCTATTTTAACCCCAATTACTTCCTCCTTACTTTCGTCAATATCCGATTTGGAAATTTTCGTTAAGCTATCCAATTCCAAAATCATAGATTTAAACTTCTCATAAAGCAGGATTTCATCTTCATCCGAAAATGCTTCGAGTGTTTTACCACAAACAGCTTGCACGATAGAATTCAACCAAGCCTTGCGGTCATCTAAAGGTGAATCCAATCGCATTACAAAGGTCTTTTGATTGCTTAATAGCAAATGCTTTTTCAACTTTGCGAATCGCTTTTGAAGATAAACTTTGTATTCATAAAAGTCTGCGGTTTGTCCCACAAATTCACTGCAAATAAAATCTTCAAAACGCTTCACCAAATCATCATATGCAGTGCGTAGTTCCCGCACAGCATCTTGTAATCTCATCGTATAGTTTTGTAGCTTAGAACTTTCTTTTTGTAAAACAGAAAGTGTCAAACCTAAAGCACTGGGGAATGCCTCAAAGAATGTCACCTCCGGGTCTTTACTAGTGGCAATGGCATTTCTGATTTTTATCGCAGCCGGCGAGAGTCTTTTTGTGTTTTTGCTGTAATCAGGTAATTGTTTGTAAAAAACAATGAAAGGTTTAATGGTTTCAATAAAAGAGTTGTTGTCGAATTTCTCTTTGGTCGCAATATTTAAGAAAGTCCTGTAACGATTAAAAATGTCAAGCTTTACTCCTTCAATGTCAAAAGTTTTAATAGAATATTTATCAGGATATTTAGCAATCAACTCCAAATTCTCTTCAGATAAATTTGGAATGTAACTTTCCTCATTAAAAATGGCGAAATCGTCTCTTTTTAGAAACAAAAAGGTAGGAAGCCAAAAGTCTATTAACCCTTGTTTTAATTTAAAAGGTCTATGGCTAAGTAATTCACTTAACTCTGAGATTTTAAGCCGTTCAGACTTTGCACTTTCTAAGAAGTCTACAGATGCTTTCCAAAGTTTATAAAAAGAAGAATTATTGTCGATTGAAATTAAGTCGTTTGCGTATTCTCTGATGGGAGAAATACCGTTTTCCTTTAGTAGGGATAAATATATTGTTTTTTCCGGAGGGAATTTGTTTTCTTCAAACCCTAAATTCTCCTTGTCCCAATCATTCGCCAGAGCTCTCAAAAAATTTTTCTTGGCGGTGTGTATGGATGACGAAATTCTATGCTTGTTTACCAATTCGTTTTTGAAAACTGGGGTAGAATCGTATACAAGGCTACAAACCTGGGATAGTAACTTATTGAAGTCTTTTTTATTGGCAATTTTCTTTTCTTCACCCTTAAAATACCACTTCACTTCTTTGCTGCCCGAATATCTGCTTTCGGTAATATTGTGATCCAGTAATCGTCTTTGAGCCTCAATAATATTCTCTAGTTCACGTTTAGCAACCTTGTCATCTTTATTTTCCTCGAGTACTTTTTCAATTTTCTCGATTTCAAACAGCAAGTTTTTTATTTCAGCCGAATTCTTAAAGAAACAATATACGATTGCTTCCTCTTGTAAAAGAGATTTGCTTTGAACATCGGATTCATTGAGCTTTGAGCTGAATACAAGATTTACAAAGCCATCAATATCTCCTTTGGGTATCTGATGTATGGGGTAGTCAGAGATGACAAACTCAAAATATCTTGGAGTACCTGTTAAGAAGGAATACTGCTTGGCAAATACATAATTGAATTGAATATGTTTTTTCAGAAGTGATGTAATATCCACAACTTCAGAAATCTTATTGCCCGCTTCTATCAATGCAGTTTGAATGTCTAAATCGGTGCCTTCAAACAGAATGAATCGCTTGGAATGTTTGCGATAACGTATAATATTTTTGGCCTCAAGATTGGCGATAATCTCCTTAGAATTTTCAATTTCACAGGCAGTTTCTAAGTATCCAACAAGAAAATTCAAATCTAAAATTGAACCGCTAACAGAGAAGATATTTAAAAGGCCAATCGCCTTTACTGTCTTGATGTAATCGTTAATATGTGTATCAAATGTTCTTTCTACTTCTTCAATAGATGAACGAATCGACCCCCAAGCGGCAAAGTCAGGATTATATTTTGAGGTTAAAAACGAATAAAAATTGAAATTCAAATAATCATAAACATTCGACAAATTGAAAAATGGATTTTCTTGCTTATTGAATTTAGACAATCCTGTATGGTCGGAAGATTCAAGAAATGAAAAAAGAGATCGCTCATTTTGTCCGTAACGCTGCAATGAAAGGGTCAAAATATTAGCGGAAAGGATATCAAGCGGATAAAGTTTTGATGAAATTTCTTCTAAAAATACCTTATTAAAATTAAACGCTTTAGTCTCTGTGGTTAGCTTTAAGCACTTTTCAATTTGAGTTTTAGCAATCTTATTTTCAAAATGCTCAGAAACATATTCCGATGCCAAAAATAAAAGTTGTTCTACCGGTTCGTTAAACGTTATTTCCCGGAAACGTCCTTTTACTTTAGTCCATTCTTGTTGTTGGGATTTACTCAGTCCATAAGCGTATGATTCTAGACTTTGATGAACCGTTGTAATAAGGACAATATTATGTTTAGGGTTATTGCAAAACTCCGCTAGTTGTTGCACAAAGTATAATTCCTTTTCAGGATTGTGCTTGCTTGCGTACTCCAAAAACTTACCAAACTCATCGATCAGAATAAATACTACCTTGTTTTCCTTTCCTAAGGAATGATATCTGTTGAAGATTTCCGAGAGAATATTTTCTTGAAGATTTTTGTTGGATAGAACTTCAAAAGCTTCAGCGAATTGCTCAACTATGGAAGAATATGAGCCAATAAATTTAATAAAATCAACTTTCGGGTTAGTTAGGAAATTTGGCTCAAAGTAAGGTTTCGTCCCATTTAGACTTTGCTCAAAGGCCAACAGAAAGGAAGATTTGCCGGTACCATAGGTTCCAACCACATTAAAGGAACGAATTCCCTTTTTGAAATCATTGACTATTTGGTTGACAACTTGCTTGGCATTAGGTGTCGGGATGTAATTAAAGTCCTTGTCTGTATCCCTAATTATATTAACCGATGTAGTGAAATTATTTGTCATAGTAGTTTTCCAAAATTAAGAAGGGGTCAGGTTTTTTCTTGAGTTGTAGCTCTTTAATCCCGGCTTGATCCGTAAATGTAATATCTTCAAATTTACTCACCATGTCGGAGATTTTATTCATTAATCCGGACCGATTTAAAGCGAAAATTGAACCCGGACTATTCCATTCAAACTCTAGTGAATTCAGACTTATGGAATTTCCATAATTTTGATTGTCAAGTATTGCAAATAAAACTACAGATTCCGGAAGATTATCTCTTTCGGTATTCTCGATATAATATTGTTCCTCTTTGCCTTTTCCTCTTGTTTTCAGAAGTTCTAATTCAGACAGTATTCCCGAAAAACTATCTTCTACATCTTTACTTTCGGGGTCATTTTTATACAGGTTGGTAAAAACAATAAAATCCTTTGCGATTGTATTTTCATTAATATTCAAATTAGTCTTGCCTTCTCCGATTCTCTTCAGATAATTCACAAAAGTTTCCTTGTTAAAAAAGAGTTTCTCCTTTCTGAATTCATTAAAAACAAGAGAATATATTGAAGCAAATTCGTTCTTCACTAATTGATAATGCAGAAGCCAAAGGCTCGCTTCGTCTTCTAAAAATGGGTCAAAGCCATCTTCATTATCGAATAATCGATTGCCAAATTCTGTAATAGCGTCTTTTTGGTCTATTATATTGAACGTTTTCAACCAAAAACGTATAGATGAAACCATATTCTTCCCTACGCCAAGTTGCACAACAGCATCTTCATCATTAAAATTCTTCCCATCTTTAACAAAGTCGTACCCTTTCTTTAGCCACAGTTGACGGCAATGAAAAGAATCGTGCCCCGAAAAAGTGTATTTTTTTAATTCACTATTTCCCTCTATCATCATTTCAAATAAATGTATCCTTCTATTGGCCTCAAAGTGACCAAATTATTGCCTTTTATTTCGTAAAATACGAATTTAATTATTAACCTATTATCCAAGATTATTCACAATTAGACCATTAAGCTTTCGCGAGGGTCGCACCTGCTATGACAAAAGACCAAATAAAAGGATAATAAATTCAAAAAGAGTGTAAACATAGTTATGTGGTTGTTTCAAACCTGTTGCAATTGTCAATCTTAAAATCGAGTCTGTCGGTTTGATGTAACTTGATGTTTTCGAAGTTGTGTTATCATTACTGAGGTGCTTTGTCAATTTACTTTGATATACACCCCCCCCCACCGAAAAACCCCCTCCCTCCATCGACCTACCTGTTTTCCCTCTTTTTTATACCCTATATTTGCTCAAATGCCGGATGCAACTGAAATTAAACCCAAAACCAAAGCCTGGATATGGTTTCCCGTGGTGCTGTTTCCGCTTTCTGTGGCCATGAATATTTACCTTTTAAAGGGCAACGGAATTCAAAAACAACAAACCCATACAACAACAATTGATTCCATGCATGTATACCGGCATTTGTACGACAGCCTCCGCATCCAAAACGCACAACTCAGGCGACAGTGGCTCAATCCGCCCGGAGTATTTCTCGAAGTGCAGATAGGCTCTTTCGAGAACTTTAACCTCGAAGCCCATCAGGATGAACTGGGTGAACTGAGAATGGAGAAACATGACGAAAAAGAGAAATTTATTTTGGGTAGATTTACCGACTTAAACCGCGCCCTCCGCTTTGAAAATGATATGAAACGCATCGGCGTGAAAGGCGCGTTTATCGTAGGCAGAATAGACGGAAAACTGGTGAAAAAGGAAGAAGCCATCGAGGCACTCAAACAAATGAAAACTAAATAGCACGTAATAACGTTAAAGGTAAAGATGCAGGGGAATAGCAGGATAATACTGGAAAAACTGGATGATTTCATCCGCAAGTTCTATAAAAATGAGCTGATTAAAGGCGCTCTGCTCGGACTGGCGGGCATTGCCACAGCGTTTATCATTGCCAGCACACTGGAATATTTCGGTCAATTCGACGTGAAAAGCCGCACCATTCTGTTTGGAATCTGGGCCCTTTTCAGTGCTGTGGTCCTTTGGAAATATGTGATCATTCCGCTGCTGCACCTTTACAAAATCGGAAAAATTATCGACTACCAAACTGCCGCAAAAATTGTTGGTGGCCATTTTCCCGAGATACAGGATAAGTTGCTCAATACCCTGCAACTGGAAGAACAAAGAAGTCAAAACGATAATGCCCTGCTCGAAGCGGCCATCGAACAGAGAATCAGCACCCTGAAACCCATTCCGTTTCAAACGGCCATCGATTTCAGCAAGAATTTCAGATTGGCGAGGATTGCCGCCATTCCCCTGATCATACTGGCAGCCGTTTTCATCTTGTTCCCCGGCTTCACAGAAAGCAGCAAGCGCCTGGTGAACTTCAATACTTATTACGAAAAAGCAGCGCCCTTCTACTTCGAATTGCAGAATGAAAACTTACAAGCCGTTCAAAACCAGGATTTTGAACTCGTCGCGGCCATCAAAGGACAAGTCGTTCCGGATGAAGTTTACATCGAATACAACCAGTTCAGATACAAAATGCGCAAAGATGACGATGGCATGTTTCGCTATCTGCTGCGCAATCTGAAAGAACCGATGGAGTTCCAGCTGAATGCCGCCGGTTTTTACAGCAAACCCTATGAACTTCAGGTGGTTCCGAAGCCGCTTTTGCTGGATTTTGAAGCCAATATCATCTATCCTTCGTACACCGGAAGAAAGAATGAATCCATGCGGAACATCGGAGATTTTACCGTGCCCGCAGGAACTGAAATCCAATGGAATTTCAATACCAGAAATGTAGAACAACTTCGCCTTTTCTTTAACGGTAAAAAAACAGACGCAACCGGAAATGGCAATCGATTCAGCGCATCCCGCCGCTTCCTTCAATCAGAAACCCTGAGCCTCCACACGTCCAACCGACAAATGAAAAGCAGCGATTCGGTGAGATACGAAATTCAGGTGATTCCGGACGCCTTTCCTCAGGTAGAATTTAAACAAACCAACGATTCGTCCAGTGCCAGATCGATGTATTTTATCGGCAGAATATCAGACGATTACGGATTTCAGAAACTGACATTCAATTATCGCTTTGTGGCCTCTGAAGATGCTTTCAAATTGAAACAACCCATGCGTTCCATTCCCATCAAAATTGAAAGAGACCGCAAATTGCAGACCTACTATTATTACTGGGATTTAAGCAAGGAGAACATCAAAAGTGCCGACAAATTAGAATATTACTTCGAAGTATGGGATAACGATGCCGTAAATGGAAGCAAATCTACCCGTACCATTTTCGGTGCTTTCCAGGCACCAACGTCCGAACAATTGGAAAAGGAAACGGAAAAGAGCAACCAGGAAATCAAAGCCGACTTGCAGCAAGGTCAAAAGGACTTGAAACAGATGGACGAAGAGATTCGCAAGATTCAGGAGAAACTAACGGAGAAGAAATCACTCAGCTGGGAGGACAAAAAGAAGATAGAGGATATGCTCAAAAAACACGAGCAAATGCAGGATCAGCTGAAAAATGTAGTTGAACAAAACAAGGAAAAAAACAACCGCGAGAACGAATTCAAATCTCAGGATTCAGAAATACTTCAGAAACAGGAGGAATTGGAAAAACTCTTTCAGGAGGTGATGACAGACGAGATGAAGGAGATGATGGATAAAATCAGAGACCTGATGCAACAGAACAATAAAGATCAGTTGCAGCAGGAACTGGAGAAGTTTAAATTCAATGAAAAGGAGCTGAGCAAGCAAATGGATAGAATGTTGGAATTGTTCAAACAGCTGGAGCTGGAGAAGAAGATGAACGAGACCATACAAAAACTGGATAAACTCGCGGAGGAACAGAAAAAACTCGCTAAGGAAACCGAAAAGAAATCATCCGATTCAGAACAATTATCCAAAAAACAGGAAGAACTCAACAAGAAATTTGAGGATGTAAAGAAGGACCTGAAGGATGTTGAGAAGAAGAATGAGGCCCTTCAAAAACCGCAGGAATTGAGCAAGACGGAAAAGGAGCAGAAGGAGATTGAAAAGGACATGAAAGAGGGGAAGGAAGATCTCGATAAAAAAGAAAACGGTGCGGCCTCTCAAAAACAAAAAAAGGCAGCCGAAAAAATGGAAGAACTCTCCGAAAAGATGAAGGAGAGCGCAGCGAAAAATAAGAAGGAAAAGCACGTTGAAGATTATAATACCCTGCGCGAGATTCTTGAAAATCTGATTCAGGTGAGCAAGGATCAGGAAAAAGTGATGGAGGAATTCAAGCTCATGCAGGAGTACAATCCCAAATATGTGAGTCTGGGACAGTTGCAAAAGAAAATTAAGGACGACACAAAAATGATTGAAGACTCTTTATTTGCCTTGAGCAAAAGGGTAGCTGAAGTTCAAAGCTTCATCAATAAGGAGATAGGATTGGTTAACTTAAATATCGACAAGAGCCTGGCACATATTGGCGAAAGACAAACCCATCAGGTGGTAAATCATCAGCAATTGGCGATGACCAGTCTCAATAACCTCGCGTTGATGCTCAGCGATGTGCTCAAACAAATGCAGGACCAGATGAAGCAGCCATCCAATGGCAGTTGCAACAATCCGGGACAGGGGAAAAAGAGCCAAAGTCCGAGCATGAACAGCCTAAAGCAAATGCAGGAAGGTCTGGCCAAACAAATGGAGAAATTGATGAAGGGTCAGCAGCAGGGGCAACAGCCGAATTCAAAGGAATTTGCGGAAGCTATGGCGCAACAGGCCGCCATCCGTAAGAAGCTGAGAGACTTGCAAAAACAACTGGAAAAAGAAGGAAAGGGTGGTGGTAAACTGGGTGACCTCAACAAAACCCAGGAGATGATGGATCAGTTGGAACGCGACCTGGCGCACAAAAGGCTCAATCCGGATGTGATTAAACGTCAACAGGAAATTCTACATCGCCTGCTGGAACACGAGAAGGCAGAGAGACAACAGGAACAGGAAGAACGCCGTAAATCGAATGAAGGAAAGGATATGCTGAGAGACCTTCCACCCAGTTTGCAACAATATTTGAAGGAAAAAGAGAAGGAACAGGAGTTGCTCAAAACACTGCCTCCGGATTTATCCCCATACTATAAGGATAAAGTGCGGGAATACTACAAACAAATCGGGGTTCAATAAATAGTTTATTTCCGCAACAGCGTGGATTGCCCCATGCCCCCTACCACCAACCAGCCCGGGTGTGTTAACGGCCAGTTATAGGTTTGTCCCGCCACGGCATAGAATTCGGTGATTTTGACCCCGTTGAGGTGGTAAATGGCATACAGACCGGTTTCGCATATCCTGATTTTTCCATCCAGGGTAACGGAGATTTTGCATACAGGCTCCGGTTCTCCATAATCCACTGAAATCCGGGAACTTTCAATTTCACTGCCATCGGTCAATGTCTGCACCAATCGGTACAAGTATTTTCCGGTTCTGGGCCGGTGATCTTCATAAAAGTATAAGCCCGTATCCGCCATCTTTTCCAGATTCATTTGCATGAGCGATAATATTTCCGCGCCGGCTTTTTGTTCAAACAGGATAAAGTTGCGGGTTGGGGTTGTGGCTCCACTCTGCCACTCCGCTTTGAGACCGCTTTTATCACCGGATACAATTAACCTGAGATCGGGCGCTTGATTCTGCTCGTAAGTTTTTATTTGGTTGTAGTGATATCTCATCCAGGCAGGGTTTCGCATGGTTCCCGCGGGGGAAGATCCGCCACAAAAAGGATAAGGGATGCCGGATGTCCAATAGTCGGGGGCAGCGCTCAGGTAATAGGATAATGCAGGGTCAGCACTGGAATTTTCAGGATAAGTGGTGAACAAGGTGCGATTCCACGACTCGAACTGGGTTTGTCCTTGCAATAGGTAGTTGCCCAGACCTATGGTGAATAATCCTTGCTTTACGCTGCCGGTTCCGATGATCTCATTGTTGACGAAGTTTTGATGTTGGCTGATGGGTGAGGCATTCATGAATATGCCAAAATGTTCAATCTGGTTTCGGAAAAATGTATTGTAAGGGCCATTTTGACCGTGTGAATCGTCGATCACCAGGTTTTGACAAATATTACCTTCGAACAGATTGAATAATGGGTAGTTTCCGTGAAGCACGATATCCCCCGCCAGACTGCTGTGGAAGGTGGTTCCGGTCCAAAAGGGTTCCCGCGAATAGTTATACGCAACCATATTCCCATTGGCTCCGGCCTGAAGCAAAATGCTGTGCCTGAGCTTTACAAAAATATTGTTGTCAATCACGCATCCTCCGCTTCCATATTGTAACACCACTCCATATCCTTTTCCCCCATTGCCGTAGTCATATGCATTTCTGAAATACGAGCCACTCACGGATATATTATTGCAATAGTTTAAAGAGACATGTGCGAACAGGCATGAATCACTTTCAATGGACTGGACCCGGGCATCGGAAACATATTCGAATTCGATATTCGAGATTTGTTCATTTCGTTGGAAACCGGATTTGATTTTCAAATGAGATACCGAAATATTCCGGACCGGTTCTATGATTTGAATGAAGGATTCCATGGCGGCATTTTCCAGGCGCACGGGATCCCGCAAAAACAAAGTATCACCACTTCTTTTTACAATCTGGTTGATTTGGCAAACGGAGCCTTTCGCCCAGGAAGAAGTGATGAGATGTGCGTCATTAAATCCGAGTTTCACATGCATGCCGGGGATCAATTCCATGGATGGATGCAGAATGTACTGCTGATGGGTTTCCCAGGGTTGAATGAGCGGATATTGGGTAGAAGTTTTGCCTTTGGCCATTAGGAGTCCGGATTGATCCGCCGAAACAAAAATCAATTCTGTGCGATTTGAACCATTTCCCCGGATATGAACTCCGGATTTTAGCAGGATGCTCTTCTGGAAATAATATTGTCCGGAGTCAATAACAATTAAGGTACCGGAGCCTTCTGCCTCCAAAATGGCGGCTTCCATGGCCAGATCACAGTTGCCCTGAAAACGGAGTAAATAATCGTTAAACGAGATGGTTTTCGAAGGTACTGTACAAACAATATCATCTGACCACAGGGTCCGACGTTCGATTGGCAGAGATTGTCCCATGGACGAAATCGCAAACAGGCACAGGGTGCTGTTGAGTAGTAGTTTTTTCATCATAAGTACAGGGTTTAAATGCCTGTATAGAAAATAGTAGTGTAGTAGTAGTCCGGCAAATATAGTAAAAATATACAATTTATATGAAGCTGAGGTTTGAATGATGCGGCACGGAAGCCTTGAAATCAGATTGCGTATTTGTGCATTGAATCTCTGAACGAAGCTCAAATAAGAACCTAACCAAATACGCCCCAAACTATGCAATGAGAAACGTACATTTGAGAGATGTTAAAAAAAGTACTTATCGCCATGGCCGTACTCCTTACGCTGGCGTTGGTGTATGCACTCGGACCCAGACCTGAGAAGCCGGAATGGCCTGCGTACAAGGAGATACCCACCCTGACCGAAGACACAACTTCGGGCATAAAACCCGGAAACGGCAGTCGGGTTCTTTGGCCGGCCGGCGAAAATATCCGAACCCCATATGTATTGCTCTATTTACACGGATTTTCGGCCTGTCCTGAAGAAGGATTTCCTGTTATCTCCAACTTAGCGGATTCCTTGCGCGCTAACGTATATGCACCGAGACTTTTCGCACATGGTTTGAATGATGCGGAGCCTATGCTTCAGTTTAACAACCGCGACTACTGGATTTCTGCCTGTCTCGCATTGAAGGAAGCCCGGAAATATGGAGATTCTGTGATCGTCATCGGTACTTCTACTGGCGCATCACTGGCATTGTTGCTCGCAAATCGCTTTCCAAAAGAGGTGAAAGGTCTGGTTTTGTATTCTCCTAATATTAAATTGTTTGATACCCGAAGCTGGTTGCTCACCCAACCCTATGGCCTTTACATAGCGCGATGGGTGAAAGGAGGCAAATACCATCAATTTTCAGGGCCTTCGGGAACAGACCTGTATTGGACAACCCGTTACAGACTGGAGGCACTCATTCAATTGCAGAATATGCTGGAACACGGTATGCAAGCTTCATGTTTCAATGAAATAAAAGTGCCGGTTGCTATGTACTATTACCACAAAAATGAAAAGGAACAAGATGATGTTGTATCTGTACAGGCAATGCTCAACATGTTCGAAGCTTTGGGAACTCCAATTGCCGATAAAGTGAAAGTGGCCCTGCCAAATGCCGGGGTGCACGCAATACCCAGCGGCATATGGAATCAAAATACTCCAGAACTCACGAATCATTCGCTGAATTTTATGAAAAGCCACTTCCCGGGTTTATGATAAATGTCATAAAGCTTAATTGAATCTTTTTTCTATATTTGCCTAACAATCGTTAGTTATGTTGGCAGGAACCGATAGAAAAGAAGAAATTTTAAGGGTAAGTCAGCGGCTTTTTTGTGAAAAGGGATATGTGAGTACTTCGGTGCGCGACATTGCCAAGGAATTGGGTATTGAACCCGCCAGCCTGTATAGCCATGTATCTTCGAAAGAGAAGATTCTCGAGCAGATTTGTTTTCAAATGGCAGATCGATTTTTATTGGCCATCGCAGAAGTAAACGATATTTATTTTGATGCTCCCCAGAAATTGAAATTGATGGTTCATGCGCATGTTCGCTTGCTCACGGAAAACACGGACGCTGCCGCGGTTTTCGTGCGTGAATGGCGCCACTTGTCTGATGACAAAAGGGAGGAATTTGTGAAATTGAGGAATCGCTATGAACAGGGAATCAGAGAGGTGATACAAACCGGCATTAATGAGGAGAAATTTAACCTGATTGACGTGAAGTTCGGGGCATTGACCATCTTGTCTGCACTCAATTGGGTGATAGAATGGTATCACCCGAATGGAGATTTAACCCCGGATCAGATTTCAGAGAGATTATATCATTTTATTCTTACCGGATTGCGCAAAGACGCGGCAGGCGGATTAAATTAAGTAAGTCAACAAATTAAAATATATGTACGGAAACGCAGATTTAGACCCACAGGTAAAAGTACACAGCATTATTGCCGATGAAGATCCGGTGAAACTGGCGGAATTCGAAGCTAGAATTGCTGGAGGCGATAAAATCGAACCCAGAGACTGGATGCCTAAGGAGTATCGCAGACAACTGATTCGTATGATCGAGCAACATGCCCATTCGGAAATCATTGGAGCATTGCCGGAAGGAACCTGGATTACCCGCGCGCCGGGATTCAGAAGAAAACTTGCCTTAATGGCCAAAGTTCAGGATGAGGTCGGTCATGCCCAATTGCTGTATTCTGCGGCAGAAACGCTTGGCAAAACCCGCGAAGAAATGGTCAATGACCTCATCAGCGGAAAGTCCAAATATTCAAACATCTTTAATTATCCGGCTTTCACCTGGGCGGATAGCGCCGTTATTGCATGGCTGGTGGATGCCGGTGCCATCATCAACCAGACCACCAATGCCAAAGGATCATATGGTCCCTATGTTCGGGCACTGGAACGGATTTGTTACGAAGAAAGTTTCCACCTCAAATACGGTCACGACAACGTAGTACATCTGGCAACCGGAACTGCCGTACAACGCCAGATGGTGCAGGAAGCACTGCACAGATGGTGGCCACCCTTGATGCACTTCTTTGGCCCACCGGACAAACTATCAGACCATTCAGTCATTCTGATGCGCTGGAAAGTTAAAATGGCTTCCAACGAAGACATGCGCCAGCAGTTCATGGACATGTATGTGCCCAAAATATGGGATTTAGGATTGACCCTTCCGGATCCAAAACTGAGAAAAGATCCGCAATCCGGTATGTGGGAATATACAGACCCCGACTGGGAAGAATTCAAACGCGTGATCAATGGCGACGGACCTTGCAATAAAGAGAGACTTGCCGTACGTAAAATGGCCGAAGAACGCGGTCGTTGGGTAAGAGAGGCCCTCAAAAGGAAAGAAGCCGAATATGTAGTACCTTTCGCTTAAAATACAAATATGAAAAAGCCAACCTTATCTGCAGCGATGGTGCTAATGGCATTTATGTCATGGGCACAAATTCCGAATGCCGGTTTTGAAAACTGGAGGACCATAGAAAAAATCAGCCCAACAGGCTGGAATACATTGGGGAATGTACAAATAACAACAGATAAAGCAGAAGGGAAAAACGGGCTTCGTCTCTTTAATGATCTCGACAAAGGAACCTTTGGGGTGTTTTCGAATGCCATTATACAGGAAGGAATTCAGGGAGGAATACCCTATACCGAACGTCCGTTGACTTTTCAATTCATGGCCAAATACGACATGGATACCATGAATGGGGCGGTTGTGGTATGTGCATTTAAGTCCAAGGGAAATATTATAGGAACGGCATCTGCAGATATTTATGGCAATTCAAACGGACAATTTGTGCTCAAATCGGTTCCCATCACCTGGTATTCATTTGATGCACCTGATTCAATCCTGATCATAGGAACAACGGCAGAGCTTGATGGTGGCCAGGTATTTGACAACGGCTACATGATTATTGATAGTTTGCATTTTCGTTCTGTTACCGTAAAACATGCCGCGCCTGTAAATCCGGGATTTGAAGTATCAGATACAAGCAGATCATTCAGGCCTGAATCCTGGGTAACCGTAGATGATTTTATAGAATCCATGGGTCAGTCCTTGCCATTACAATTGGCAACCAGAGTTGCCGGAGGCTATGAAGGCAACTGGTGTACACGGCTTTCAAATGGTGGTTTTGACGGGGATTACCTTCCCGGAGCCATGTTCGTGGGTCGTACCTTTAATGATCTGGAGAAACCAACATTCAGGGTGACCGAAAAATCAACCTATTTGAACGGTTATTACAAATACACTCCAAAAGATGGAGATCAGGCATATATCATGCTCACCATGTTCAAAGATGGTGAAGGGATTGGCGCTTTATTGATCAACGAATTGTTTCCGGATACAGCCTGGAGACCTTTTAGCCGTGCCATAGGTTATTTTGGCACCGGAACACCTGACAGTGCATTTTTAATGGTTTCATGTGCTGATCCAGACAATGTAGCGGGTACAAATTCTGTCTTATACATCGATAAACTTGATTTATCAAATACGTTTTTGTCGATTCCTGAAGGTCAGAGCCCTGTAAGGATATTCCCCAATCCCGTGGTTGAAAGGTTATACCTCGACTTGCCATCCGGAGAGCGTTTAGTGCATGCCACCCTGTACAACGTTTCGGGAACGGAAATGCTGAAATTTAACACCTACGATCCGCTCGGATATGATCTTCAATCTTTGCCGGTTGGAATGTATGTCCTGAGCATTTCTACCAACAATCAACATATAGCATATAAATTTTTTAAAGAATGATACAATCGTTAGACCCAAGAATTACCAGGGCTGGAATTGATGAAGAGATCAAATTCAATGGTTTCGACACCCTGGATGAATTCGAGACCTATGAAGTTTTCCATCAGAAGAAAAGAGGACAACAACACGTTCATGTGGGGATAGTACATGCCCCTTGTGCCGAATTGGCCCTGGTTTATGCGAAGGAACAATTCGCCAGAAGAGGACAGACTTCTAATTTATGGGTGGTTCCATCCCGATTTGTGGCCGCCACGGAATATGAAGATGCAGACATTTTTGAGACAACTGTTGAGAAATTATACAGAGACCCTGCCACTTACAAGGTTATGGATCGGATACAGGCATACAAAGAGAAAAACGGTTTAAAATAAGATCATGGACATTTTTAACGAAAATCACGTAAATGCAGCCAAAGAGCTGCTGTATAAAATGGCGGATGATCAATTGATTATTGGCCATAGAAACAGTGAATGGACCGGATTGGGCCCGATACTTGAAGAAGACATCGCTTTTTCGAGTATGGCACAGGATAAAATTGGTCAAAGCGAGCATTTGTACAATCTCTTGCATGAGTTGGGTGAGGCCGAAGCAGATACCGTGGCGTTCACACGCAATGATTATCAGTTCCATTGTTGCCACCTGGTCGAACTGCCTATTGGCGAATACGATTTTAGCCTGATGCGTCATTTTTTGTTTGATATGGCTGAAAGCATACGCTTTGAAATGCTCGTAAATTCAAGTTACGAAGGATTGGCGAAGATTGCCCGCAAATACAAGGGGGAAGTGAAATATCATACCATGCATGCCAATGCCTGGATGCGAAATCTGACCGTATCCGGAAATGATGAAAGCAGAAAAAGAATGCAGGAAAGCCTGAACAATACCTGGAATCTGGCTTTGGGCATTTTTGAACCGGGTCCGCATGAACAAGTTCTTAGAGATTCGGGCATATTTGAAGGTGAAGAGGCCCTGAAACAACATTGGATTAAGCAGGTCAGCACTATGCTGGAGAATTATGGATTGCAATTGCCGGCGGAAAATCTATGGAATCCCGTTTATGGGGGCAGATATGGAAAGCATACGGATCATTTGCAGCCATTATTATCTGAAATGACGGAAGTATATCGCATCGATCCATCGGCAGATTGGTAATATTTTGAGCAATTTTGTTGACTAAATCCGATATTCTGTTGGCCCTTCATGATGTGAAGGATCCTGAAATTCCAACCATTTCCGTGGTCGACTTAGGGATAGTGACGGAGGTTGTGGTTTCTGATCACAATCGGGTGAAGATAGTTTTGACACCGACTTTTTCCGGATGCCCGGCTTTAAAAATGATGGAAGACATGGTGAAGAACAGGGTCAGACTAATTCCAGATGTTACTGAAGTAGACGTTTCAACCAGTTTTGATGTTCCCTGGAATACCAACCTGATAACAGAAAATGGCCTGGCAGCACTCAAAAAACATGGGTTGGCCCCTCCTCCCAGACATGAAGGAAGCATTGAACTCGACGTTTTGAGTGAGACGCCTTGTCCATACTGCGGGAGTCATCGCACCACCCTGGAAAACCCATTTGGGCCTACCTTATGCCGATCCATGCATTATTGTCACGATTGCCTGCAGGCTTTCGAGGGTTTTAAGCCAGTATCCTGAATCTTAAAGGATGGTGTTTTCTATTTTTATTTCTAACGGTGTTGGAGTTGCCGGCTCAAGTGATCAAATTCAATATGCTGGCTCCGTTTTCTGTTTATTCCGAGGTCGGTCTTACGGAGAAAAACTCAATACAATTGGGTTTGTCTTATCGTCCTGATTTACTGACCTTGCATCCGTATTCAGAATGGTCTGGAATCTGTTCCTTCAGAAAATATCCGCGCAAAAGAAACATGCCTCAAATTGTTGAAAGAAGGTTTTTTCCGGGAGGGAAATTCAGGGGATTTTACCTCAAGGGAAGCAGTTTTCAGGAGGGGAGCAGACAACAATTCAGTATATATATAGGATTGGAAACGGGCCGTTTGTTCGTGAAACCGCTGGGAAAGAATCCCCCGGTTGTAGAATGGTTTGCCGGGATAGGAATGGGTACGCCAACATTTGACTCAAACCGCTTTAGGCGTACCTTAATCGATGCCCGATTGGGATTAAGTATAGGGAGAAAATTCAACCGGAATTAGTAACTTCAGAATTTTTCGGCATGTCGTGCGATTTCGCTGCCGTTGAGCGAATTGATCACGATCAAATGAAAAAAACCACTCTCAACATAAATACGCAACGTGGCAAAATTCTCGGCATCTTTGAGTAAGGCCCATTCTTTTGGGAAGTAATCCTTAAACTCATTCGTTGAAAATTCAACCGTACAATTCTGATTCAAAAAGTCCGCAGGAATTTGTGTGAATCTGTGTTCACGGCCATCCCGCACAACTACAATGGAAGAGAGGGTGTCTTTGTGGTTGGACTGAAATTCGCCGGCCATGGCCATCATCATAGAATCATTCCGGTGTACATATCGGATGGAGTCGCCGGCTTTTGCCGATAAAATATGCATATGGGTGTTTCCATTCTGATCACATCCCATCAAAAACCACAAAAGCGAAACAAGGATGGTAAACTTGAAAGTGTTGGTTTTGTGAATTGGCATACGAACGAAGATTGGTCGGGATTATAATCAAATGTAGTGAAAAGTGATAAATGTACAAACATTGGTATGACAAATTAATATTGGCATGACAGTAAAATGAGGCAGCAGCGGAAAGCCGGATGGATATTTTAATTTTGTGCCATGAGTCTCGAAAATTATTACGCTATCGTAGAAGATGCCATCCGAATGCTTGGGGTGAATCCAGAAGACACCCGCTGCGCCGAAAAAGGAGAATGGCTGTTACAGCGCGACGATCTCGAACTTTACATGGATGTTTGGCAACCTTCTGACGTGAATCAATGGCAATATTATCAAGCCGAAAATCCAGAGCCTGTATTTCAGATTACAGTTCCATTGGGCACCTTGAGCCAGGAAATGGATCCGGGCAATTTTTTCATGGATATGCTTGTACTGAACGCTCAGCTGTATTATGGAACTTTTGTTTTTAATCCGCAGGAAAATCTTGTTGCCATACAACATAAAAGACTGGCTACCGGTATTAATCAGAGAGAAGTGATGGAACCTTTGAACGCGCTGGGTTATTATGGCTTGCAGTTCCGCGAAATTTTCCGGCGAAAATTCGGACTAAAAATAATTTCCGAATAATTTTATAATCACAGGCAACCCAAAGCAGAGGTAGTACATCTTCTTGTGAAAAATATAAATGATAAACAGCTAAATGACGATTTCGGGCATCGATAATGAAAAGGAACTCATAGAAGGATGCCTTAAAAACGATGCCAAAAGTCAGAAAAAGCTGTACGATTTATACGCAGGAACTATGTACACAATTTGTTTGAGATACGCCATACATCAGGAAGAAGCCAGAGACTTTCTTCAGGATGGATTTGTGAAGGTGTTTCGCTCTTTGAGTGCATATTCGTTCAAAGGCTCTTTTGAGGGCTGGATGAAACGAATTTTTGTGAATACTGCGCTGGAAGACATCAGAAAAAAAGGAAAATTGGTTTTACAGGAAAATCCGGATACATCTCATTTACATACTGCCGAATGGACAGTTACAGAAAAGATGAATATGGATGTTCTGCTAAAAGCCATCCAACAACTTCCCGATGGTTACAGAACGGTTTTCAATTTATATGTGATAGATGGATACCCACATCAGGAAATTGCCAATATGCTGGGAATTACGGAAAGCACATCTAAAACCCAATTGAGAAAAGCGAGATTGGCGCTTCAGGAAAAGCTTAAGGATCAGATACATTGAAAACGCCATCCAACATATCTTTCGATGACATGGTGCGCCAGACTTTTGAACAGTCGAGTGTAACACCACCACCCGGGGTATGGGAAAGTGTACAGGCAGGAATTCAGCCTCAGGTACCTGTGAATACGGTAGCGATTAAATCCGGATTCTTAAAAACGATCGGAGGCAAAATAGTGGCTGCTTTGTTAAGTGCATCGGTTATTACGGCTACATATTTTGCTTATGACACGTTAAAGTCTGAGGACAAATCCAACCCTGAGAAATCTGCTACCATCACGACAGAAAATTCTGCAATCGGTCAACCCGAAAATCAGGAAATGGCTGATCCCGGAAGCCGGACATCTGCTGTTCAGGATCAAAACGCATCTTCTGCAAATGACGAGCGAATAAAAGATGAACAGCGCGTCGAGAAGCGAGCAATAGCTACCAAACCAGAAGTTGCTGATCACCCTTCGGGTCAATCCGGCTCTTTGCCCGATCAGGTTGCCCCCACTTTTAAGAAGGATCATTTCACACCTAAAGTAAATCGTTCAAATAATTTCTACATAACGCCGGTTGATAGCCATTTTTGCCCGGGAGACAGACCCAAATTCAAGGTAGCAAACGCAGCTCCGGGCTCAAACATTGTCTGGAGAACGGAGGGCTTAACCTCAATACCTGAAGATGCGAACGGCCGTTCGTTTTGGTTGCCAGTGGTTGGGAAGTTTCCGGTGCGGGTGGTCATCTACCAGGATGAAGACAGCTTTGTATTAACCAGGACTTTATGGGTAAATGAACCAAACAATCAGTTGGCCTTTATATTGGATAATGAAAAAGGTGCCGTACTTGCGGCAACAGGTAAAATTCAGGATGAATATCATTGGAAGCTGAATGGCATTGAATTGCCGAACAAAGGCATTGAAATAGTTCTGGGAACCGGTGAAAACGGCCCGGAACCTTTCGTGGCCGAATTGGAAACAGGCAAAGGAAACTGCAGGATTTACCGGAAAATGAACGGAGAAATTCCCGCAAAACCGGCTGAGCCATTTATTCCCAATGTTTTCACTCCGGGTTCCAAAGATGGAGTAAATGATTGTTATCGAATTAAAATTGATCAGCCATTGCAGTATCATTTAATCATTCGAAACAAAAGGGGAAACATCGTATTTGAGAGCCGTGATTCAGAAGAATGTTGGAATGGACAAGTGAATAATCAAGGTGAAAACTGTCTTCCGGACATATACTACTATCAATTGATGTTTACCTCAAAGTATAGCAAACCACAAAAGTTAACAGGCAAAATACAATTGTTCTGATAAAGATATGATCAATCAAATATTGAAAATACCAAGTTTTAATCCTAATATAGCGAGCTATTTTGCAAGTGCGTTCGCTATATGTCGTTACGTACCTTCAAACCACAAGAAAATATGACAATTCTAAAATTCATTCAAAAGAAAGGATGGTTGGGTCTGGTAGTGCTGTTGCAGCTTTTTGCGCAGGACGTTTGGGCTCAGTGTAATCCAAATTTTTCAGGTTCTCCCTGTGTGAATGCGGCGATTGAATTCAAAGCAAATTCACCGGGTTATACCTCATGGTCATGGAATTTCGGTGACGGAACCGGAACAAGTACTGCCAGAGATCCTGTGTATTCGTACACAACCCATGGAACCTACACCGTAACTTACAATGCAACCGGACCTGCCGGAAGTTGTAGTAAAACATTGACGGTTGTCGTTAAACCGGCTCCTACCATCAATGTTACCCGGGCAAGTTTCCGAGATCAGTGTTTTGAAGGAAATGAATTCTGTTTTGACGACAATTCAACTCCGGTGACAGGTAGCCGCATCGTTCGTGCTACGTATGTATTCAGTGACGGGGGATTCATTGAAGAGATTGATCCAACCTTTCCAAGAAAATTCTGCTATAAAGTGAAAGATCCTCGCGGAGGTGAATTCGATTTGGCTATAGAGATGGAAGACTCCAATGGATGTATTTCCAGAAAGGTGATCAAAGCGGTGATGAACGTATGGCCGAGATTGGGTGTATCTATTAAAAGTAATGCACCAACAGGTTGTGATTCAACCCTGGCGACCATAACCAACCTGACCTATCAGAATTGGCTGAATGAACCGGATAAATATATCGGTTTAAAGGATATCGCCAGTTTTGAATTTAACCTTGGAGACACTACCGTTATTGTGGGCGATAGTGTTACCAATACCGAATGGTGGACAGGCAAGGCAAACGACGGTATCATGAAATACTGGTACCGAATGAACGGTACTTTCGATGCTACTTTGAGAGTGGTTTCCAGATTCGGTTGTACAGAAACTTTTACCTATAAAGCGGCTGCGACCAACATCAAGATTAAACCCGTAATTGTTGCGGATAAGGATTCCAGCTGTGTGGGTGAGCCCGAAGTGAAATTCAGTCTGAAAGACGGACCGATACCGGGAGCCAGATTCTTATGGAATTTTGGTGATCCTCCGGCCGGACCATTAAACTTCGATGATAAATCCTGGACACCTACCAAAAGCTACGGCTCTGGTCCATGGATGGTCTCTCTCCGTATCATCGTTGGTCCTTGCGACATCATGACATATGATACCGTTCTGAAGATAGGACCGGCATCAACCATAGAAGTACCATTTGTAAGGGTACTTGAAAAAGAGAAGTATCAGTGCGTGATTAAAGACAGTGTGCATTTTACAAATAATTCGGTTTTCTATCATGATGATCCGAATATGTACGATGAAGACAGCTTTAAACTCGTGACTGCGTTGGATACAACCGGATTTTATTATGTGACCAGAAGGTTGCCTGATAATTCGTATTGTAGAGTGGATACATTGGCCTATACCAATGTCAGACAATGGAAGGAATATGCCTTCAATTTCAAAGTTCCACCACCCATGCCGGGAACCGGAGATCAGACAACATTGTCTTCCAATGCCCACAAGGCAAAACGGCACAACGAGTGGATCCTGAGGGTTTGGACTTTGGGAGATAATTACGCACCAAAGTGTACCACAGATACACGTGCCAATAAAAACGTGGGTCGCAATTGTAATTATACCCTGGATACATTGCCGGTACACTGGTATACACCTTGGGAAGAAATTTATAAGGAATACCGCGATGGTCAGAACTATAAGCAACCCGTACGTCGCACCCTGTTTAGCAGAAACGCGAGAAAGTGTTATCAGGTAAACGTATATGCTGCAGATACCATCATTATTCCTGCTGATACCCTGGTGATTGTACCCTGGGATTCAACATTCACATTTGCAGGTCATACCATCGATTCAGGAAAAGCATATCCGGAAAAGGTGTACAATGCAGACAAGAGTACCTTCCGGGTGAAAAGACCGAGAACCTTCTATGCAAGCCGCAGAGATGCGTATCGCGAGATTGTACCTAAACCGGTATACGATACCATTTCATTCTTACAGAAACCATATTGGGTGAAATGCGATAATCCAAATGACTCTATCAAGTTCATAGACACCGTTTGGACGATTAAAACAACATATAAATATGATACCTTTAACATCGTAAAACATGTTCCGCTTACATGGACGGTAACCTTTGATGATGAACAATTCTGGGTGCCTGCCGGTGTTAAATTCGGAATCAACAACGTTGAAACTGGTGCTACCAGAAATGTGACCGGTCCAAAGATGGAAGTGGTGAAAAAATGGGAACAGTTTACCCTGAATCTCGGTGATACAATTTATTCCAGAACCAAGGTTAACATACGTCCAATCGATATAACCTATGCGGCGCCGAGCGTCATATTAAAAGACACATCCTATACATTTTGGGATGGGGTGCAGTTGGTTACAGTAGATACATTCGTACAGTATTCAGCCAAGGTAATCGACCCTGAATTCCACAGAGATTGGTTCTATAATAATGTGGCTCAGTGTAACTCAGTTACCTTGTGGCAAAAAGATACAGTTCACCCAATGCAGTGTGAAAGCTCAAATAATATTAGTCTGGCTTTGATTCCACCAAATGCGAGGGGACTTAAATGGGAATCAGGTATTCCTTGTCCTTTGGATGGAGATAAGTTACAATATTATCTGACATTTGATATGGGTGAGACCAAACCGGGCTGTACACAGCAATGGTTTGAAGTGAATTACGATTCATTAACCGGACCGAATGACTGGGTGGCCTATAACAGCGGTGGCGTTTTGGCTCCACCTCCTCCGGGAAACCCGATTCCATTCATTATGCCTTACATGATTGTAGGTGCATGGGGAACTAAATTTGTTAAGGGTTATACACCTCTGGAAGTAGGACAAGATCCTAAAAAACGTCCTAAAGGTTCATTTACCATTGGTTTGGCCGTTGGAAACGGGCCCCCAAATAATGGAAAACCACCAATGTGTATGGATACCGCCTGGTATTCAGACATGTTCAGGATATTATATGTGAATGCTGATTTTGAAATCTTAATTCCTGAAGCGGATCCAAGATTCCTGTGCGCAGGTGAAACAGCCTACTTCAGAATTCTGAATCCTATTCAGGATTCAATCTCATCTCTGCGTTGGAACTGGGGTTACCAGGACCGTACCATGGGATATTTTGAGCAGTGGAAATACTATGAGCCATATCCGGGACCGTCGCCAAATCGCAACGATAAGGACGTTCAGTGGAAAGGAGAGAAATGGTTGTATAATTATGTGATTCGCAGCACCATTGACGATGTTAGAGGCGTTGTGACACTGGATACAGTTGTACGTTCCATTATGCGCGATTGGCAGATCATTACCAATACAGATCGGGCGGATCAGCTCATAAAGGATGCATTTAAGGCACTTGGTCTCGATTTAAGAGACATACCTAAACAGGATGTAGCCTTGTATTTGGGAGATGGAACATTTGGCTGTATAGATACGACCGGTTTGAGTGAGTATTTCTCATTCGGTATCCGAGGCTATGACGACAGTGTTACAGTTACCCATGGCAGATACAAGTATCTGTTCAGGAACAAGCAAAGAACAGACTCTGTAATCATTGAAGAGATTCTCCATTTCAGAGATTCGTCTATTCAGGGATTTGATACCTTGTTTAAACAAAACGGTACTAAAATAGATACCATTACCGGTGTATATAAATTCGAATACAAGCATCCGGTTGTTGTTCCTGATCCATGTGGCGATCCGAGCAAGAACAAAATAGAATGGGTGAAATCATCCGGACCTATGGGACCAAACTTGTTCCTGAATAATACTGTGGGATGTGAAAAACGCGGATCCAAACTGATCAACGTCGGCTTCTTAAATTGGTTCAAGATGGCAGAAGATGCGGTATGTAAGGGGACAGCCGTCTTATTGCGAGATAGTATCAGGTATTGGCAGTTAGGTGACGCCGATATTGAGTATTATCCGATTGACCGCAACAAGTACTGGGAAGATCCTACCCGTTATATCAATAACAGAGAAACCAAGGAAGTGGATTGGGATGCTAAAGACGGATTGGACGATTATGAAAGATCTGTTGTATTTACGCATGTTTATGATGAACCGGGTGAATACCTGATTCACATTGCCATGAAAGATTCATTGGGATGTCGCGATACAGCTTCTATCAGAACTTATGTAACCGGGGTTAAAGCCGGATTTGAAAACAGCAATAGTACGGATCAGTGTAAGCAAATCGTGAGTTTCTTTGATACAACGGTGGTTTACGACCCATGTAAATTAAAGGATACTTGTCCGAATGCTCCTTATAATCCATGCGATTATATTACTGAGTGGTTATGGGATTTCGGAGATGGAACCCAAACATCTGTATTGCAGAATCCTTCACATAATTATACTTCGAGTGGGTATTTTGATGTAAAACTCAGAGTCAAAACTTTCCTGGGATGTGAAGATTCCATTGAACAGAGAATATTTATTGTCGGACCTCAACCAGCATTCGAATTGTTGAATAGTCCATGGGGACCTGATTCAATTATCATTTGCGTAAATGATTCAATTTCAGTTGAGAACCAAAGTAAGACACCATTTTGGAATCCTGATTGGATTTTCTCATGGGGAGATAGTTCAACGAACAATACCACCAGTACCAGGGATATAAATGACACCACCGGTCACAGATATAAGACACCGGGGGTTTATTACTTGCAATTGACCATGATTGACTCTATTACCGGTACCGCGTTGAGATGTTCAAGGGTATTCCCGGATAATAGTCCGGATTTATTGAATCCGAGGAAAATTAAAGTAATTGTGCTCCCTCGAGCCCCGGCAGATTTTGAAATGAGCGATTCAGTTGTTTGTCCTGATGAGGAAATAACCTTTACAGACAAATCTGACCCATTATATACCCGATATACCTGGTATTTCGGAGATGGTGACACGCTGGCCGGTAGCCCGATTGTGAATCACAGTTACAATAATTCCGGTAACTATACGGTAACGCTGGTGCCGGATTACGATCCAATAGGATTCGTTCCGAAATGCGTGGATACAGCCAGAAAGAGCGTTACAGTAATTGATGTGACCGCTGCATTCAGTATTGACAGTGTAAACAAACCGGAATTCTGCTTCAAGAACGAAAGTGTGAATGCCGTTAAGTACACCTGGATCATTGAAGACAGACCATTCGCAGATAAAATTACCAATGAAACCAATCCATGCCATACATGGGGTGAAAGAGTTGGAACTTATCAGGTTTGTCTGATTGCAGAAAGTGCTGAAGGTTGTTTGGATACAGTCTGTCAGCCGGTGAATAACCAGTTCTTCTTGCAAATAATCCCATACAACGTATTTACCCCGGGTAAAGGCGGTTCTGAGATTGGAGATGGCAAGAATGACCGCTTCTTCATAAAAGTGAAAGGCGCGGATGAATATGAAATCAAGATATTCAACCGTTGGGGTGAATTGGTATATGAAAGCAGCGATCCTGAACAAGGATGGGATGGTACTATTATGAACAAGGGAACCAAACTTTGTCCTGAAGGTGCTTATTTCTACATCATTAATTATAAAATGAGAAACCGCGAAGAAAATGACGGCAAAGGCCCGATTAGCGGAACGGTTACCTTAATTAGAGAATAATTCTTTAAACAATCAGAAGATAGGGGCTACCAAAGTGGCCCCTATTTTTTTTTAATGCCTTCTGTACGCTTAACCTTAAATTTGCGGCTTTACATGACAGTACTACCCAGATATCTCCGATTGAGTGGATTGGAATCCGTAACACAAACACCGGAATCTAACTTTGTTAATATAGGTGAACGTACCAATGTGACCGGTTCGCGACAATTTGCGCGTTTAATCCTGAACAACAAATACGATGACGCCCTAACCGTTGCCCGCCAACAGGTAGAAAATGGCGCTCAGGTTATTGACGTTAACATGGATGAAGGGATGCTCGATGGAAAGCAGGCCATGGTCACTTTTTTGAATTTGATGGCTTCGGAACCAGATATTTCAAGGGTTCCGGTCATGATTGACTCTTCGAGATGGGACATTATCGAAGCCGGATTGAAATGCCTTCAGGGAAAGGGTATAGTCAATTCCATCAGCCTGAAGAATGGTGAGAAGGAATTTATTGACCAGGCAACAAAGATTAAAATGTACGGCGCAGCTGTGGTTGTGATGGCTTTTGATGAAGTGGGACAGGCGGATTCTATGATATTTTAACCCAAAAGGTACACTTCCCACCACAGGATATCATTTTCGACCCTAATATTTTAACCGTTGCCACCGGAATGGATGAGCATAATAATTATGCGGTTGATTTCATTCGGGCAACCAAATGGATAAAGGAGAATCTGCCCTATGCCCGTGTGAGCGGTGGGGTTAGTAATATCTCATTCAGTTTCAGAGGCAACGACAAGGTGCGCGAAGCCATGCACGGTGCTTTT
>CAZTGZ010000022.1:0-40363 GCA_964613385.1 uncultured Chitinophagaceae bacterium | reverse complement strand
TCACAAGCCTGTCAGGAAGGAATATATTGTAGGGAGAATTATCGGGATTACTGTCTTGATCCCGGAAGGGAGGGGCTTCCATCAATCTCCTGACAGTCTTGACACGCATTTTAACCTGCGCACCTATAAGGCATTGGTAAGGCCCATCAAATCACAAGCCTGTCAGGAAGGAATATATTGTAGGGAGAATTATCGGGATTACTGTCGTGATCCCGGAGGGGAGGGGCTTTCATCAAACTCCTGACAGTCTTGACACGCATTTTAAATCGTATGCGAAGGACCATTGGTAATGTCCATCAAATCACAAGCCTGTCAGGAAGGAATATATTGGAGGGGAGAATTGTCGGGATTACTGTCGTGATCCCGGAGGGGAGGGGCTTCCATCAATCCCCTGACAGTCTTGACACGCATTTTAACCTTCGCACTCCCTCAAAAGCAAAGCTTTTGGTGGGGCTTGGTTAAAATGCGTGTGCCTGTCGGCGATTTGATGGGCGGAGAGAGCGGGATTCGAACCCGCGATACCCTTTTGGAGTATACACACTTTCCAGGCGTGCTCCTTCAACCACTCGGACATCTCTCCCTAAAAGCGGGCAAAAATACGACTTATTGACCGATTTCGAACAGAGCCCTGGCGTTTTGTGAAGTGACCTCTCCAAGCTCATCCGATGGTAACCCGAATACCTCAGACATCTTCTCAATCACAAAAAGCAAATACGAAGGTTCATTTCTTTTACCCCTGTGAGGCACAGGTGCCAGATACGGGGCATCGGTTTCAAGCAATAGCCGCGTTATATCTATCTCCTTGAGTATAGTTGAAAGCGCAGAGTTCTTGAAAGTGAGAACACCGCCTATACCCAAATACATGCCTAAATCAACAATTTCCCTGGCTTCTTCAAGACTCCCGCCAAAGCAATGAAATACACCTCTCGGAACACGGGGCATTTTTTTCAGTAAACCAATGATTTCGGAGGTCGAATCCCTGGAGTGGATCACAACAGGCAAATGCATGTCTAAAGCCCATTCACATTGCTTGTTAAATGCATGCTTCTGATATTCAAAGGTGCTTTTGTCCCAGTAGAGGTCAATGCCGATTTCTCCAATAGCCACAAAGCGCCGATCTGACAAATGCTTCTCTATTTCATGCAATTGTTTGTCAAACGCAGCCGTCACAGAGCAGGGGTGCAGGCCCATCATGGGTAAGCAAAATCCGGGAAATTGGTCGGCCAGTGCGTACATGGGCTCAATAGATTGCTGATCGATATTGGGCATGAGTATGTGCTCGAGACCGGCCAACTTGGCCCGTTCAATCATCTCAGCACGGTCCGACTCAAACTCTTCCGCATATATATGCGCATGTGTATCAATTAGTTGCATTACCAGCTTATAGGGGTTTTGTTCAAAAAACTGCTGATTCCATGCCGGCAATCTTCGCTCGATCTGGCTTTAACATTTTCTGCAGCAGCGAAATCCAAAGCTTCTTCCAAAGACAATTGTTGAACCATGGGAATCATGCTTTTGATTAAGGACAGACTATTCGAAGAAGCCTGAAGTACCAATTGTTCCGCAATATTCTGAACACGGGCATGAATTTGGTCCTCGGCAGCCACCTCGTTGATGAGCCCGAGCGAACAGGCTTCTTCTGCCGCGACTATCTGACCCGTTAACAAGAGCAGGCGGGCATTGCCTTCTCCCATTTTGCGCAACAGGAATACCATAACCATGGCCGGAATGAATCCTATTTTAACTTCTGTATATCCAAAAGTTGCAGCCGGGGTAGCCACACTTATGTCGCACAGTGCGGCCAACCCACACCCGCCGGCCAATGCAGCGCCTTCTATTTGTCCAACAATCACTTTTGGGCCCCGATGCATTAGCAGAAACAATTCCTTTAGCGATTGACTGTCGGCATAGTTTTCTTCATAGGAGTAGGACTGTAAATCCATGATATATTGCAAATCGGCACCGGCACAAAACGCTTTTCCCGATGCACGAAGGATAATTACTTTGCAATTTGGGTCGTCATATGCCGCGCGAAAGGCAGTTTTTAAATCTGACACCAGAGTAGGGCTAAGGGCATTGCGTTTTTCCGGTCGATTGATCAGGATTTCACCAATACGATTGGCACAAGAGTATATTACATGTTCCATGACGATAGATTAAGGTAGTAGTTTTTGAAGGTCATCACCCAAACGACGCCGTGCTGACCCCATCACTTTGTCCATATTACTGCGGTAAAATTCATATCTTGAGCGTTCAGAGATACCGCTTACCATAATTGACTTTTGCATCATCGCCTCGAACCAATTCCAGGTTTCCTGAAGCAATTTTTCATCACTGCTCTGCAGGCTGTTAAACGAGTTGAATCCGGTGGCCACATAGCTGGGTCTGTCGGTAAATAATAACACACTATTGTTGTCGAGACTGAGCTCACAATGATAGAGAGAAAATTTTCCTCCCCGGCTTCCATCCGGGAGAATTTTATAACTTAGCCTGGCCTGATCCCGAAGATCGGTGAGCAGTTGAATCAAATCTTTGTACATAAAGGTTAGGCTGTTTGCGTCCATAAGTCCGCAATCGGCGTAGTACTCAATTTGAGTTAGCGTTCCGTCTAAAGTAGAGTTGGTCCATATTTCCACAGAGTTTCCGATACAATATTGGCGGTATATTTCATGTCCGATGCCACCCAATTCGGTTTCATCTTCTGTTACCGTGAACATTTTATCCTGATACTCCGGTTTGTTCAGAACAGAGCGATGCCAATAGAATATTTTGAAAGCAGACAATCCCTGGTATCCGAACTGGCGAAAGAAAGGCAAATTCTCTGCAGCATTATAGGTTATGGCGTTGGGGTGGCCATTGATACGTCGAAATCGCTCTACGATATTTTGCAGATAGTCCGTAAATTGTTCATCACCTTTATACAAAGAGCGAAAGTCGACCATAACGCCTCTGGAAGACGATGACAACGAGTCAAGACTGATATTATACGTCATACGCAGGAGCATGAGTTCGTCAAGATTAAAGGGAGTTTCGCCCCTGAGCCTGCGATAAATGCTCTCCTTGCTCAGGTTGAGCGTATCGGTAAGGGCGTCGCTGAGGTTCACCCCTTCCGGAATTGCCCTTTTAAGACTTTTCTTCAATTTTGTTAGAAACGGCTTTTCTGTCATATTCGCTCATTTTGCACACACAATATACAAATATTGAATATATTTTAAACGTATCAACAAACAATTTGCGAATTTCGACAAAAAGCCCACAGGCGCTTTCGAAATAAGGCAAAGATATTTTGCAACATGTCTTTTTGCGGCATGAATGTGCGAATTCTGCAAGCTAGCTTTGATTCAACAAAAACAAACCAAAAACCATGAAGATACTGACCCACACCATAACCCCATTTGGTCGCCCCCGACCGAAACCCGGCCTGAATGACAAAGCTAAGGTGTAGATAGCTTTGAACTGTTGATTAACCCCCACCCCCTATTTACTAATCGTTCAACAGGGAACATTCAGTCGGGAACAGGCTTGCGGTGTGCCCTAACACCGCAGCCTTTTGTTGAATTTTTTAATCATTAACCCCTAAATATTTATTATTATGAAACATTTACTTTATCTTACTCTGGCGCTGCTGATGGCGCATTTAGTCAGGGCTCAAAACGAGAATCCGCAACTGGAGCGTCTTCGACGAAGTTTTGAGCCAATTTTAACACAACAGGTTCCGAAGGGCATTCTTGCAGATGCCACTCCCGGAAGCGGTGTATTTGAACGGCATAACGGTGTTTATGGCGACAGCATGAACGACCCGATTGAAGTCTTTGACGTATTGCTGAATTTGAGAAACGCCGCGGTGAATCCAACGGCGCTTCCTACAAGAGACGCCATGTTAAGTCGGATTGCTGAGTTCAAAAAAGCCAACATTATTCCTGTGAGCTATGTGAATTATGCCTATGCGCGATTGAAGCCGGAAGCTTTTATGGACGGTATCGTTGAAATGGATGAAACTTCGGAACAATTCCGGTACACAACGGATCCGACGGGTTTTTTCGAAATGGATACCGTTGTGGCCTTTGGTGTACACGGGTTGATTGACAATGCATCAACTGCGCGTTTTGTTTTTCCTTCGGACCTCGCATTGGTGAATCTGAATGGCAATCCACCGATGTGGGTAGACTTTGGAGATGGACAGGGCTTTCGTGTTTTGGAATTCGACAAGGTTTATACCGTAACGTATGGTTGGCCGGAATCTGATCACCGGGAGATTTTAGTAACACTATCAAACACCAATGTACCGGCGAATCCGGCTATTTTTAAAGGCATTACCAGCCGCACCATGCAAACGGTTTACCCGATGCCTGAGCTATCTCTGATGACGTCTCAAGTCAGTGTAAACAGTCCTTGTTTTAATCCGGACCATACGGGTATGGCGGATGCCAGGTTTTACATTCGTTATGGAAAAAACCAAAGCGTAAGCAAGCAAATCAAGAAGCCATTCATTTTGGTGGAAGGGTTTGATGTGGATTTGAATCCGCATGATGACAAGTTTGGACTTACAGATTGGACGACATTTATCAGTGGTATGTCTTTCGATGAAAGAAATCGCCCGGTGAATGAAAACTTAAAGGATTTGAAAGTACTGGCTGAGCGGTTATATCAGGAGAGTTTTGATGTGGTTTTGGTTGATTTCAGGAATGGAGCAGATGACTTGTTTAAAAACGGCAACGCCTTGATCAAAATAATTCAATGGGTAAACGAACACAAAACAGGCGATGAAGGCATTTCCATCATGGGTGCCAGTATGGGTGGTCTTCTTGCCCGATATGCTGTTAGAACCATGGAAATTGAGGGATGCGGCCCATGCACTAAATTATATGGAACCTTCGACAGTCCGCACCAGGGAGCAAATGTTCCTGCCGGACTGCAGGTTGCGGTAAAAGAACTTGGATTTTTAAGTACTGAGGCCGAGATGGCTTATAATTTATTGTCCAGCCCAGCGGCCAAGCAAATGTTGCGATACAATCATTCAGATCCAACAGGAGCGGTTCGTGCGAATTGGCAAAACCATTTGGATCAAATTGGCCATCCTCAAATTCCCAAGAGGATAGCTATAACCAATGGATCTCCGGATGGGTCAGGAAATGAAATTGTCAATGCAGGTGACATTATGTTAAATACAGTATTGAGGGCTCGAGCTTATGTTACCCAAGAGACACTCGGCGCAAAAGTAATTTTAATGGACAATGGCGTATCATTGGCAGATATGTCGCTATTCAGTCAAAATTCGGATGAAAAATCAAAAGTATATCTGGGCAAAGTCATCTCCAAAGCCAGTCTGGATGCATTAACAAATTCAATGGAAAGTATAGAGTCAGGAGATTTGGCGAATAAGGGATTCTTTAAAAAGATGTCCAAACTCAAAAAAATTAAAGCACAGATGAGAACGGTGACCATTGAGCAAAAAACTGAATTTGTGACACCTGGAGAGCCTGTGGACAATTGTTCCGGTGGCCAATCCGATTATCTGAGCATTTTGGCTTCTGCTTTCGAGAATATTGATAGAGATGAAGACATTTTCAAAAAGAGCGGCAAGATTGAAATTACTGTCAATTTCGCTTCAGCGATGACTAATTTTACAGGAGGCAATTTCAATACAACCTTTGTTCCCACATTTAGTGCTTTGGACATGACGGAAAAGGAATTGAATCCTGATTTAGCAGCAATGATGCCACATGTCGGAAATATTAATAAGGCCCATTCTCCAAATCCTGAAATACATCCATTCCATTCAATTAACTTTTCTAATCTGCAGAGTAATCAATTTCATGTATTTGTTAATGCTAAAAGTGGTGAAAACATAGATTACATAATGAACGAATTAACGTCCACAGAGTACGAATTACCCTTGAGTCTTCCTGTTAATATTGATAAAACTACTTTTAATTTTAACGATGAAAGCAATTTTGCGAAGAGGATAGGTACCATTACAATTAATTCTGGTGGAAACCTTATGCTTAACTCAGAAGGTAACGGAAGGTTTGGAGATGGAGTAAAACCCACAAAAACGAATATCATTTCTGAATTTTATACAGAAAACTGTGAAACCAGAATTACTGTATCAACAAATGGTATACTAAGTTTAGGCAATAACAATAATGAGTTGGGATTAAATAATAGAGCAATTTTACACATTATGCCGGGTGATGTTCTGGCGCTTCTGTCACAAAGTACACTTACCATACACAGAGGAAGTAAAGTAATCGTTGAAGAAGGTGCCACGTTGATTTATGAAGACAATGCCAATATTCAGTTGTTTGGAGAAGCTTCAGATCTGGAAATCAGAGGTAGGGTATTGATCAAGAATGGAGCCACTTTTAGAGTTAGTCAAATGTCGGGATCAGATGCAGGTACCTTAACTTTGGTATATACCGATAAAAACCAGGGTCAGGCGCTGTATCCAAGCGGAAATGAGGCAAAGGTTGAATTGATGGGAAATGCCCCTTGGAGCGGCAAACTGCTACAGATAAAAAGCGGGCCTGCCATTTTCAAAGGGTTTAACAATGTAAGCATAACCAAAGCGTCGATTACTCTGTATGACCATGGTTCTATTGAGGCACATGACAATTTTAATGCGGAATACCTGTATTTTAAATCGGCAGAAGACCAGGAACAGACCACGGCCATAAGGACATTTGGCCAGGCACAACAAAATATTTCATTGAACAAATTTGAAAATTTGAACCTGGGAATTGAATTGGTTCACAATACAAATTATCCGGATATCTCTTTTCAAAACAACTATTTCATGAATTGTAAAACAGCTATACATGCTTCATCATGTAATCCTGAATTTGTAGAAAACAGATTCGAAAATTGCGAAACAGCCTTGGTTTTGTCTGATATACCTAGCTTTAAAATTATTAATGGATTATTCAAGGGCAATAATATTGGGCTGACAACCATTTACGAGCCAAGCAATTACGATGGTTTCATTGAGGATGTGTTATTTCTAAATAATCATAAGGCCATTGATTTTCAGGGCAATGGGAATGTGGTAATGAGCTGTAATAGGTTTTACAGCAATAATTTAGCCATTAATACCACAGCAAATCTCAATTTGAGTAGCACCTATACCATGGATGACAAATCCGGAGGATATAATACTTTTTACTTGAATGATGGTGGAATCGTAACGGAGGGTGGTGATATCTACCTGAAAAACGGACATAATAATTTCATTAGCAGCTATCAAAAAGGCGATCATCACTTTATTGAAGGACTATTGTCTGAGGATGCGGCTTGTCTGAACAGCGAAGGCAATATGGAAGCAGAAGACAATTATTGGTTTCCTATTCCATCAAATGGCGTATTAAGTCATGCAGGAAGTAATTATTATAAAATTTACAAGGTTGCCTATCCACATATTTCAATGGTACGCTTATTGGGAGATTTGGAAAATGTTGCCGATGGATCATGTTTCGACTCTAACGATGAAGATTTGCCTTCGGAACAACAACAACAAAAGCGCAATGAGTACGCTGCCATTCAGGCCACCGTAAATTGTTTTCCGAATCCATTTAGCCAGGATTTGACCCTTGTTTTGCAGTTGCCGGTAAGGACCGATGTCAGAATTAACGTATCTGATGCGACTGGACGACAGGTGTTTAGCGAATTCTTACAAGATGTTCCGGAAGGCAACAGTGTGCATTATCTAAGGTCTCTTGACAAACTCGAGTCCGGACTTTATATAGTCAACCTGCAATCTGCAGTCATCAACACAAAATTGAGTATCATTAAAAAATAAAACCACATTCGGGGCGGTACATCCGCCCCGAATTTAATTGTAAGGATATGAAAAAGTTAATCGCTTTAATTTGGATTTTGTTGGTCTTTCAATCATGTATTGAAAAAGAACCACCAATCGCGAAGACCACGAAAGGAAAAACTACCATAAAGGGGAGAGCGGTTATAATAAACTCAGATGTACCGGTGACTGATTTAAATGTGTTCTTGTGGCGGCGTAGCGATGGCGTAGGGATGAGAAGGGAATTGGTCGACGAAACCGTAACTGATTCATTGGGAAATTATGAATTATCATTTGATATTGATAAATTTATCACACTTGAAGTAAACTATAACTTTACACCATACTTAGGGTATGAATTGAGCGGGAATCATAAAGGCGAATTCAATTTAGATGGAAAGACCCATGATGTATCGATTGGAATTATTCCACCGGCTTGGGTAAATGTTAGATTGATTAATAAAGGCAAATTCACCGGATGGAACGAAGTTGGGGCGAATAGCACACGCTTTACAGGAATAAGCCTCTACGAGTTTAGTACTCCTGATACTTCGCAACTGATTAAGGTGCAAGGAAACATGAGTGACACAATTCACTTGTGGTACTTGGATAACTATGAGCAGTATAAATACAAAGTGTTGAAGAAAATATCTTACCCCGTTACCGTACCTGCATTTCAAACACAAGACTTACTTATAGAATACTAATATCATGCACCCCCTACCCATAAAACAGAAACCGGAACAGCAATCTGAGAATTCTGATCCGCAACATATCGGAAAAATCATCGAAGACATTTCCTGGCTTGACCTGTTGAGAAGTAAAGAAAAACCGCTAAAACCGACCGGTTAATCGTATCCAAAGACGCAATTTTTTTTGCTTATTCGAATTACCCGCAGACCCTATTCGTCCTTTGAATACTGTGTTTTACGCACAATCTCGAGTATATTTGAGCGCTGACAATACAGAATTTATAAGCTTTTATCGCTGATCCCGCAAAGTTCAGTATTTGATGAAAGTTCTTAATATTCGGAATGGTATGGAGTCTAAACTGAATAACCTTCCTGAATGGCTGTCCCTTTTGGGCATACAAACGGTATATGTTTCACCGGGGAGCCGAAATGCGCCAATTATTAGGATTCTGAATGAGGCAGGGACCTTCAATCTGTTGAGTGCGTATGATGAAAGAAGTGCCGGTTTTATGGCTTTAGGTGCTTCCATGGCCACTGAGCTTCCGGTAGCCTTATTGTGTACTTCAGGAACTGCCTTGTTAAATTATTATCCGGCAATTACCGAAGCATTTTATAGTCAGGTGCCTCTTTTAATTATTTCCGCAGACAGACCTTCACACTTGATAGATCAATGGGAAGGTCAATGTATAAGGCAGACAGATGTTTTTAAGACGCATATTGGCCCTACGGTGAACTGGGAAGACAATACCGGAGAGGATACCCTTCTGTATATTCAGACGATGTTGAAAAGGGGAATCCCGGTGCATGTGAATATCCCTTTGGAGGAACCGCTGTATGAAAAAACAAGGCCCGAACAGACCTCCTTGTCTATGCTACAAACAAAGGAAACAGATGAAACCGCGACCCCTCCACAGGAATTGATGAATGCATTACACCTGGCCGACAACATACTCATCGTAAACGGCAGTTCAAGGATTCAATATGAGTTTCAAGGATTCCCAATTCCAGTTCTGAATGATCTCATTTCCAAGAAATCCGGAGATTCCGACCATTGGAACTGGGAGATTTCATTTTTATCAGATATGTCATCGCTTCCCCATCCGGATCTATTAATCAGCAGCGGGACTTCGATTCTTTCCAAGGGGTTGAGAAACTGGCTGCGATCAGTTCCCCATTTAACCCAATGGCATATAGGAACCCAGGAACCAATGGGAGACCCATACTTTACCCAACCTAAGAACTGGAAGGTACGTGAAGATGTGGGATTCGATCTGATAAAACCGGAGTTGTTAAAAAAGTCGGAAGATTTTATGCAACTATTCAAATTTAAGTTGCAACGAAACTCCCCAAACACACCTGAGTCATATCTGACGTTTGCTTATTGTCTGGAGTATTTCATTTCCCGCATTCCTTCAAGCGCCATGGTTCATGTAGCGAATAGCAGTGTGGTTCGATGGATGGCTTGGATGGGCCTCAAGCGCAGGAATCTGAAGGTATTTTCAAACAGAGGAACAAGTGGTATTGATGGGTGTTCTTCCACCGCTTCGGGATTTGCTCAGAACACAGACAAAGACGTTTATCTGATTACAGGAGACATGGCCTTCTTTTATGATATCAATGCGCTTTTTAGCGGAGGAAGCATTCCCAAAAACTTGAAGATCATCCTGCTGAATGATGGAGGAGGAGGTATTTTTCATTGGCTCAAAGGTCCTTCAGATTTTCCGGAGAGCCTTCCGTTTCAAACCACTCCCCACCAAAGGGATGCCAGTTGGGTTTGCATGGATGCAGGCATTAAATACCTAAAAATGAACCAGAAGGGTCAGGCGGCCGAAGCCATGGCGTTCTTAGTGGGAAAAGGACCATTGTTGCTGGAAGTACATGTTGAAATGGAGGCGAATACGACTTTTTTCAGGTCGTTGATTTAACCTGTTTTATCGAGGATTCGAATAATTTATAGTACCATGTATTGCATAGTACTATAAATATTGTATGTTTGCGTCATCATCTGATATGCATATAGAAAACACCCAATCACAGATGCGAAAGGGAATCCTTGAGTACTGCATCCTCTCCATCATCAGTCGGGGGCCGGTATATGCCACAGACATTCTGAATGAACTGAAGTCGGCGCACCTTATTGTTGTAGAGGGAACACTGTACCCACTTCTCACCAGGATGAAGAACGCGGGCTTACTCCAGTACGAATGGAAAGAATCGGTTCAGGGCCCCCCCAGGAAATACTTTTCTTTAACCATCAGCGGAACAATTTTCTTACAGCAACTTCATCAGACTTGGGCTGAACTCAGCCATAGCGTAAACATAGCTACATCAAAACCTTCATAATATGAACAGGATTATTACCATTCAACTCGGCGGTTTAGCCCTTCCCATGGAAGAAGATGCTTATCAATTACTCCGGGACTATCTCCAGAAGATTGAAAATCAATTTAAAGGGACAGAAAACGGCAAGGAGATTATCGATGACATAGAGGCCAGATTGGCGGAAATTCTATATGAACAGCTCAATTCCGGCGTGGCCATTCAAACAGAACAGGTCAAGGAAGCGATTCGAGCTATGGGTGCCCCGGAAGATTTTGAGAGTGATTCCAAAGAAAATGCCGAAGAGCAAAGTCAGTCGGAAAGACGCCTGTTTCGCGATCCGGATCAAAAACTTATTGGAGGAGTTTGCATGGGGCTCTCTCATTATACAGGCCTGGATGTATCGATTATCCGAATTCTATGGTGCCTATCCTTTTTCCTTTTTGGAACAGGATTTCTGGTTTATTTGATCTTATGGGTGATTATTCCTGCGGCTAATACCAGATCTGAGAAATTGCAGATGAAAGGTAAAACACCCAATATAGAAAACATAAAAAATGCAATTACCCATGAGGCCAAGGATGCCATGCGCAGTGTGAATGAGTTCGCGAGGTCAGAAAGAGTAAAATCCGGAGCTAAGGAAGTGGTAACTACGGTAAGTCGTTTGTTCAGAGGGGTTTTGGTAGCCATTGCCGGTTTGGTTTCTATATTTTTTATTATAGCCATTATAGCCATAGCCGCATATCTTTTGTTTGGCATCGGCACCATACACCTGAATGGTGACTATTTGACCATGGACGAATTCCCGAGGATTTATGCTTCCGATCAAATGTTTTGGTTGGTTAAGGTCCTGGTCAACCTCATCATCATCATACCCTTAATTACATTGGTAATAAGATTGTCTGACTTTATATTTAGTCCCGGTACCCGGGTATCTCCGCGTATTTATCAGGCCTTGGGAATTACCTGGTTGCTGATATTTTTAAGCACCGCAGGCTTAGCTTATTATACCATGAGAGATTTCAAACAACTTCATCACCATTACGATGAACAAATATTGCCGGCTCATTTAGACACCCTGAATATTATGGCCGAGTCCGGGCAATCCGGCACGCTGAGTGTTTTCAATCATAGGGTGGTTACGTTGAAGATAGAACCGTCTGCCTCCGGGGAGAAGTTACTCAGAATACGGAGAACATCTCGCGGAAGAGACGAAGAAACGGCTTCATCCCGCAATAAAAGATTTCAGGCGCGATATGAACTCAAAGACAATCAACTTCTCCTTTCTGATCGAATCACATTGGAAGAAGAGGAATACAGGGGCCAACAGATTCAGTACATTCTTAAGCTTCCGGAAGGCACGGTTGTGAAACTACACCCCAATACCGACAGAATGATCAGTGTTGACACAGAAGTTAAAGATTTGTTTTATAACGAGGCAGCCGGACATACATTTAAAGTGGAAGAAGACGGACTGGTATGCCTGGATTGCTTTGTTTCCGACAACCATGAACAATCTCCGGGCGATTTTAATATGATACAGGCCAATGGACCTATCCGAATGCTTATCAGACAGGACAAAAGCAACCATGTAGAAGTGGTTGGCTCTGATAATTTCAGAGAACATATTAACTACGAAATCAGACATGGTGAATTGATTGTGAACCCAGAAAAGAGTTGGTCAAATCCTTCAATTTTCAATCAGAGTGACAATTATTTGATCATAACCGTAAAAGATCTCAAAAAATTAAAGTGTTCCGGGGCCATGTCCGTTGAACTTAAATCGCTTCAATCTACGATACTCGATGTTGAACTTGAAGGGGTATCTCGTTTAAATATAGACCATATTGAAGCAGAAAACTTAAAGCTTTCCATGGAAGGGGGCACATGGGCAGAGATTGACGGAAATTGCGACAGGATGTCATTGGACTTGTCCGGAACCGGTATGATCGAAGGATACGATTTAAAATGCAGGAATATTACCCTGGATATGGAAGGTGCCGGCAAAAGTGAATTGTATGCAACAGAAGGAATCTCCGGAGAAATTGACGGGGTTTCGCATGTAAAATACAAAGGCTCCCCGGTGGTAAATTTATCAAAAAGCGGAGCGGTAAAAGTAGAAAAAGTGAATTAGGGCAGGGGCTCTTTCAGGTAATTGAGATAAGACTTGATGAGTGCATCGTACAACATCTCTCCTACGTATCTGGCGCCTTGACCGGTAAAATGAGTAAAATCCTTACCTGCCAATGGTGGGTCACTTTGAACCCAGCTAACCATACTGTTCTTACCACCCATGGCTTCATATAAATCCCAAAAAGCACAACCATTTTCAAATGCAGCATTCTTCATGGCATCCCGGATAAGTGGAATATTCGGATAAGAGGTATATAATCCATTTTCTTTGGTACTCATATCAGAAGGCCCGATCACGAGGATGCTGACATCCGGCAATGCGCGGCGCAGGGCAGCTAATTGTGCGGAGAACATCTTCTGGTAATAACCATAGTTTTTCTGAGGATTGGGCACAACATTGATTCCAAACTGCATGATGATGAGTTTCGCATTCAACAACTCGCATTGTTTTTTCAGAACATCCGGCCGAATGCGTTCAAATCCCGTACCCGAGCTACCTCGCATTGGGAAGTTGTCAACCTGAACGCCACTTTTGCCGTCTAAAGAAAATCCATAGAACCTTGTGGGCTCTCCGGAAAGAATTCTGATATCTACACCTTCGGTAATGAGTAAATCGTTGAAAGTGTACTCACCCACGGGATGTGCAGGAGGTAATACAATATTCCGTATGCTATCATCAAGTTGAACGGTTAATTTTTGAGCAGTCCGACTCTGATATAGAATTTTTACCTGCTCAAACTTTCTCACTCTTGGATAAGAGGCTTTTGCACAATGCAACTTAACCCAGCTATCTGCTTTTTTAATGGACTGATAAAGAGGAACATATGTGGTGTCCCAGTAGTATTTTGATGAATCTACTTCATCCACATACATGGCAAGTTCTGCACTATCCGGATATGCTTTGTCAGGAATTTTGGTGGTAGTATGAATAAAGACTTTTTTAACCAAAGTATCCGTTCCAATTCTTTTTCGCCCATTCCCGGTAAACACATAGGTGCTACCACCTATTCCGTACAATCCGGCAGTGTCACGCGGATTATTTCCGTAAACGCTATACTTTATACAATCCGGGCTTTCGCTTTGCCGTATGCTTATTCTCGATCTCGAAACATCAATTGGTAAAATCACCCCCGGCCCATATCCGCCGAATATGAGCTGCAATTTGTTGCGCAAATAATCGCTGATTCTGTCTCCTTCGAGTTGTGAATCTCCATAATGAATGATGTGTAAGAGTTTTCCGGTCGCACTTGTTTCTTTCAGGGCATTATAGAAATCCAGCATAGCCGAAGGGTTGTTTACCGGCAATTGGATTTCCCGATGCAAGGGGACATCTACTTTTTCATTTTCGAGTTTGGCGCTTATGGTTCCACTAAGATTTTCAATCAGAGAGTCTACGGTTTCAATTTTTGACACAATGGCCTGAACATCTACTTGTTGACTCGTGTCCGGCACAAAAAGGCGCTCAAAAGGTGTAATTTTTAGTGAAAGACTGTTTCCCAAACTAATCTTCCCTTCCGGAAAAAAGACCACCAATGCACCCAGCAATACATTTAGCAGTATTAATTGAATCAGAACTTCAACCGGGCTAACTTGTCTATTCTTGTCCACTTTGAATCAAATCAATCCTGATTGGCGATTCTCTTTTTTTCAGATGAAGACATTTTGTTGATCTTCCTATAATAGGTTTGCCGGGCGGCGGGAACCTGAATCTTTATTTTTTGACCTGCATTGACGCGATCAGAACGCATATTGTTCCAGCGCTTAATTTCACTGACATTGCAATCATATAAATCTGCAATTACTCCCAGAAACTCACCACTTTTAACCGTATGATATACAAAGACATCACCTTTAGGTTCAGGTTTTGGCGGAGGTGGGATGTCGATTTTTTCTTTTTCAATGGTGTCTGCAGCACTTGTGGTGTCGACCGGAATTACTTGCTGACCCCAGGTATAAACGGTATCTCCTAATGCGCGAAACAATGCGGCCTTGTCCGGAGGCAACATAATCAGATAAGGGTTGCCTGAAACCGGAATGGTTTTCTTTTTAAATATAGGATTGAGGAAGAACAATGAATCTGCATCCATTTGAAGGGCACGCCCCAATTGTTGGAAAGTTGTAAACCGCATCACCGAAACGGTATCTGTAAGAGGCAATGTACAGGCAACAGGTTGAAGTTGGTGCTCCTTATAGAAGTTGAAAATATAATTTAAAGCAATAAACCGAGGCACAACGGGTTGACAGGATTGTGGTAAATGAGGGTGAATCGCCCAATAGTCCATACTCCCACCCGCCAATCGAATGGCTTTATTCAATTCAATGGGGTCGGCACAAAAAGCGGCAATAGCCAGCAACCAATTATTGTACATATGGTGCAATTCCGTCAGGTACAAGGCGGCGGCACGGGTACCTTCCAAATAATCTCTTCGCTCATCTACGTATGAACTGATATAGACATCATAGCTTTTGGCAACGTGATATTTTAACTGCCAAAACCCACTTCCACCATCTTCACTAACTACGGTTTGGTCTAACCCTGAGACAGCAACAGGCAGAAGTTTCAATTCTGCCGGTAGTTTGTGTTGAGACAGAACAGTTTCTATATTTTTTAGATAACAACTTCCGCGGGAAAGGATTTCACGGGTGTAAGCAGGGTTTTGCAAGTACAACCGGATTTGCTCATCGACCAGACTATTATATGGCAAGGGAACTTTGGCGTGTAAACTTTCCAACCGGGTTCTATACATTGTTTCCTGAGCGTTAACGGTAGTTAACAAAAAGAAACAAAGAATGGTTAACAGGTACTTCATACTGATTTAGCTAATATTTTATAAATATCTCTACTCAGGGAAAGTAAACGACCTTCACCAAAATTTTCATTCATTAATTGAATACCGAAAGGCAAACCTTTTTTGGTGGTGGCACCGGGTATGCTTATGGCCGGAATTCCGGCCAAAGGAGCCTGAACGGTAAAAATATCTGCCAGGTACATGGCGATTGGGTCCGAAGCTTTATCGCCTATTTTAAATGCAGGACCGGGAGTAGTGGGTAGAAGGATAAAATCGTAATTCTTCAGAATTTCTAGTGATTTGTCCCGGATAACCCGGCGAACTTTTTGCGCTTTTGTATAATAGGCATCGTAATGATCGGAAGACAAAACAAAAGTACCCGTCATAATTCTGCGCTGCACTTCAGGTCCGAAACCCTCGGATCTGGATTTTTTAAATGTACTTTCCAGATCAATGGCTTCCTCACTTCTATGACCAAACAGCAGACCCGAATATCTCGAAAGATTGCTGGAAGCTTCGGCCGTCGTGAGCACATAATAACAAGGCACCATATAATCGAGAAATGGGAAAGAAATCATGTCAACTGTATGTCCTTCAGCCTTTAAACGTTGGATAAGGTTTTCCATGGTTTCCTTTACTTCCGAATCAAGTCCGTCGCTTTCAAGACATTCTTTTATACATGCAATCCTATAGGTGGATGTAATTTTTGATTTCTCCAGATAATTCTCTGAGGGCAACAGAGAAGCGGTTGCGTCCTTATCGTCCGGCCCTGACATCACTTCTAACAGGAGGGCCATATCGTCGACACTGGAGGTAATCGGGCCAATCTGATCAAATGATGATGCATAGGCCAGCAATCCCCATCTGGAAATTCTTCCGTACGTTGGCTTCATTCCAAAGGTACCTGTAAAAGAAGCAGGTTGTCTGACACTGCCTCCGGTGTCTGAACCCAGCGCAGCCAAACACATATCTGCTTGTACGGCAACAGCAGAACCACCACTTGAACCACCCGGAACCAACGTGTTGTCCAGGGCATTTAGGACTGGTCCAAAAGCAGAATTTTCATTGGAAGCCCCCATGGCAAATTCATCGCAATTCAATCGGCCGATAATAATGGCGTCTTCTGCTATCAGGCGCTCTGTAACCGTTGCTGAAAAAGGAGAAACATAAGTGTTAAGAATTTTGCTGGATGCGCTTACACGGTGACCCGCATAGGCAATATTGTCTTTTAAACCGATGACCATTCCGGCTAATTTTCCGGATTGGCCCATATTTATTTTTTGTTGAATTCTATCCGCATTTGAAAGAGCTTCCTCGGTGTATACTTCCAAAAAAGCGTTTAAATGTTCATTTTCCCGAATGCGTTCGAGATAGTATTCTACCAGTTCACGACAAGTGATCCGGCCAGCCGCAATATCAGACTGAACCTCTAATAATGACCGATATTTCTTCAATGCTCAGGCGTTGTCTGATTTTCCGTTTGTTTCAGCAGGTTTGTCGTTCATACCTTCTTCAATCTTGCGTTTAACATCGTTTTTCGCATTGTTGAATTCGCGTATTCCTTGTCCCAAACCACGCATCAACTCAGGAATTTTCTTTCCTCCAAACAACAAAACAATGGCCAGAAGAATTACTACCCATTCCTGCATACCCAAAAACAAAAGAATTCCTTGCAAATGCATAATCGTAACTTTAGTCTGCAAAGGTAATGAAAATGGCAGACTTTTGATGTCCGACGCACGCATCTGATCTGGTTGCAATATTTATGAAATCGGATATCGTGATGATTATTGCAAAAAATTAATCTCATTCGTCGGGTTGCAACGGCTAATTTGTAATTTCGGGCTTTAAATTCGGAAGAATTATGGCAATCAGACGACCTTTTAACCTACAAAGCTGGATCGACGAACACCGGCATGAGCTCAAGCCTCCTGTAGGAAATCGAAATTTATATCATGAGTCAGGAGACTATATAGTGATGATTGTAGCCGGACCTAATGCGCGCAAGGATTATCACTACAACGAAACGGAGGAACTTTTCTATCAGTTGGAAGGGGATATAAACGTTAGAATTCAGGAAGATGGCAAAGCAGTAGACATACCGATTAAGGCGGGTGAAATGTTTTTGCTGCCCGGGAATACGCCTCATTCGCCCATGCGCAGTCCGGGGTCGATCGGTTTGGTGATTGAGGTGAAAAGAAATGAGCCCCAGAAGGACGGTTTGTTATGGTTTTGCGAAAAATGCAACAACAAGTTACATGAGACGTATTTCGAACTCACAAATATTGAAAAGGATTTCCTGCCCAGATTTAAAGAATTCTATACGTCTACAGAATTAAGAACCTGTTCTTCTTGTGGACATGTAATGGAGGCTGATGAGCGTTTTATATAATGACAGACAGCGGTCAGCAAAACAGGATTCTTAAACTAGACATTCACGCCCATATTATGCCGGAGTCCTGGCCCCTGCTTCACGAAAAGTATGGGTACAAAGGGTTCATTTATCTCGAAAATGAGCCGGAGGGAACCAAGAAGATGATGCGGGACGATGGCGTGTTTTTCAGAAGAGTCAAAGAGAACTGCTGGAATCCGGAAGCGATCTTACCTGAAATGGACGCTTATGGTGTTCAGCTGATGACGCTTTGCACCATTCCTGTGCTTTTCAATTATTGGGCCAGGCCGGAAGATACCCTAGATTGGAGTCGATATCTGAATGACCATCTGATTGAAATACAACAACAATATCCGAAGAGATTCGCAGGTTTGGCCACATTGCCTATGCAGGACCCGATTTTGGCGGTTCGCGAACTGGAGCGGTGTAAAAAATTGGGTTACAGAGGGGTAGAAATTGGTTCTCATATCGAAAAACACAACCTCGACCATGAGGACTTTCACATATTTTGGGAAGCCGCACAGGATTTGGGAATGTCGATTTTTGTGCATCCCTGGGAAATGATGGGTCAGGATGAAATGAAAAAATACTGGCTCCCCTGGTTGGTTGGGATGCCGGCAGAAACATGCAGGGCCATTTGCAGCATGTTATTCGGGGGGATATTCGATAAGTTTCCGGACTTAAAGGTCATGTTCGCCCATGGCGGAGGATCCTTTGCACATACTTTGGGAAGAATCAGCCATGGATGGCATTGTCGTCCTGACCTGGTAAACTTGAATGATGTGAAGGATCCCTTTCGGTACAAAGGGGCATTTTGGGTAGATGGGATTACCCATGATGCGGATGCTTTGCGATATCTCATTCAAGTGATTGGAGAGAATCGGATTGCGTACGGCACTGACTACCCGTTTCCCCTTGGAGATTTGGAACATGGGACCTTTATCGAGCAGATGCATGATTTGAGCGTGGAGACCCTGGAAAAGCTATTTTTCAGAAATGCCATGGAATTTTTAGGAATGTCAGAATTTCCAAATCATTAATTTTACGTAAACTTGCCTAGGCGACGCAGCCAACTTTCTATATTTGCATCGCATGTTTCGAACCTGTCTCTGCACAATTCTGATTTTTTCGGGGATTTCCATGTCCCGGGCGCAGACCACTTTTTCTGAAAAGGTAACAAATGCCTCTAATGTGAGAATTAACGTGACCAATGTCGGCACTTTTGGCAACGCATTCAGGGGATACCGCGACGGATCAGGCAATCCGAGTTGTGAATACCCGGCCGGATCCGGAATTGAACATTTGTTTGAAGGCGGATTTTGGATAGGGGGTCTGATTGATGGTAATTTGGTCAGTGTGAGCACTTCTGCTTATGATGCTCCTCAGGGCTATGCCACTGGCCGGGGTGGATTCGAATTTACCGCTGAGCCAGGCGCTGGAATGCAGGAACGCTCCACACTTCTGGACAATCCGAATTTTAGTCCTGCGGCGATTTCGCATCAGGATTATGTAGCCGTTTTCAGCGATAAGAATTTATTGGTACCCGGAACAGCCATACCGATCAGCGATCATACCCAACCTCTGGGTATCAAGGCAACCATGGAGGTTTATAATTGGAATTACAGTTTCAGTGATTTCTTCGTAATTGTGAATCTCAAACTAAAAAATGAAAGCAGCAGCAGAATAGATTCTGTTTATGTTGGATTCTGGGATAATACCGTTGTTCGAAATGTGAATATTACACCGGCCGGCAGCGGCGGTACAGCATTTTATAATAAAGGAGGAAATGGTTTTGTTGATTCTGCCTTTATGGCTTATTGTTTTGATGCTTTGGGCGATTTAGGGTTTACGGAAAGTTATATTTCACAGAAATTTCTCGGTGCTGAGGACAGATTTGGGTATCATCACCCCTCCCTTGACCCATCATTTAAAGTCCACTATAATGCCTGGGAGTTCAACAGCACAAGCAATCCGGTTTTTTTCTTACCCTCTACGGAACAAGGCAGATATGCCAAGTTGTCCCAGGGTTTAAACCACCATGCCTGTTGGGATAAGAACAATGCTCAGGATCCCGATTGCGGGGCACTCAGCTATCGGGAACAAATCAGAGCCGCCGGAAACCGCAGCGATCTGGTTTCCGCGGGGCCTTTTCGCGAGTTCCTTCCGGGCAATGAAATTATTTTTACCTATGCCTACATTATGGCAAAAAAACAGGAAGATGGAAACCCAAATGCGGAAGATAATGCCGAACAGAAAAAACTTTTGTTGAACAACGCTTCATGGGCTCAAACAGCCTATAATGGAGAAGATAAGAATGCCAATGGGGTCCTGGATCAAGGAGAAGATGCAGATGGCAATGGAAAAATAACAAGATTTATTTTACCCGCACCTCCCGACATTCCCAAAGCTAAAATGATAGCAGGAGATCATACACTCGATATTTATTGGTCTGATAATGCAGAAAGAACCATTGATCCCATTACAAGACAAAAGGATTTTGAGGGATACAGGATATATGTTTCAAAAGTAGGATTTGACGTTCAGGGCGTTACCGATGTAATTGGAAATCTTTCAAAAGTTGCAGAATTTGATCTCGACGGAAACGGTTTATTCTATGAAACCGGGCTTAAACCTATCAAACTAAATTCACCCATTACATTTGATGGAGACACAACAACTTACAGGTATCATTACCGGGTGTCAAATTTGCTGAACGGTTGGCAGTATGCAGTCGCGCTAACTGCATTTGACCGCGGGAGCGTTGAAATAAAGCTGGAGAGCCTTGAAAGCAGCAAATTGGGAAATGTGAACAGGGTTTTCCCTGGGAAACCGGAAGCCAAAACAGATGCGCAGGAGCCATTTGTTTATCCAAATCCATATTATGCGGGAGCATCCTGGGAGGCAAAAGGAGGATTTCAGGAACAAAACCGAAAAATATACTTCAGCAATTTACCCAAACATTGCCGCATAAGAATTTACAGTCCGGCCGGGGATTTAATCGATGAAATTGATCATCAGGAATCCTCCGGAGGCTCGGAAATCCGATGGTTTGGTACCTATGGAGCAGAAAACCAGGATAAAAATATTTTTTCAGGAGGAGAGCACGCCTGGGATCTATTGTCGTCAGCAGCCCAAATAGTTTCCAGGGGACTTTATATTTTTACCGTTGAGAATATGGACACAGGCCAGATTTTCAAGGGCAATTTTACCATCATTAAATAATTTATTATGAAACTTCATTACATCTTTTGCTTATGGATCATGCTGATTACCAACAGTGTATTCGCGCAGTATCCGGTAGTACCTATTCGGGACATTCAATTTGTGGATCAAACTAAATTGGCGGCCTGCAACGACTCATCTTCGTATAATTTTGATACGGTAACGGTAGTCGGCATTGTAACGGCAGATGCCAATTTAACTGACATCCCTTCTTCTTCTGTACAAGGTGGTTTTAGACCGGCAGTTCATTTGGTTGATACCGCAAACTCAGGTAGAATGGGCGACTTTAGAGGGATACAGATTATGGGCGTTTATACCGATGCAAACAATAAAGTGCAACCGGTGAACGATATCTTTAACCTCTATGCGGGAATGATTGTTAAAATTACAGGAATAATTTCCCGTTTTCAGGGTGAAACACAAATGACCCCGTTAGACAACTCTTCTGTTACGGTTTTGGGAACCGGAAATGTGCCCCAGTTCATTTCGGTAGATTTAGGGAAATTGAACGACAATAATCGACTCAACATTCTGCCAACCGGAGAAGAGTACGAAGGCTCGTTTGTTGAAATTAAGGATGTTACCGTAATTTCTGTGAACCCATTCAGCGGGAATCGGGTAAGTTTTGATGTTCAGGATGCGAACGGAAACAAAATAAATGTTTCAGATAGATTCTGGGTTCAAAAAACACCATCTTATACAACTACACGCCCATCTGCACCGGTAAAGCAAGGTGCTTTTGTTGCTCCAGCTTTGGGTACAAGATATACCAGCCTGAAAGGTATTTTGCTCCATTCGGCCAATGGATGTTTGGGCGGTACCGGAAGAGGATATGAGCTAAACCCATTCGATACATCACATTATAAAGTAGGTATAACACCTCCGAGTATCACGGAAATCAATCGTACACCTGCCGTTCCAAAAGCAACGGAAAATGCCTTGGTTTCTGCTAAAATTACGGATTCGGATGGTTCAATTACCACTGCAGAATTGTATTACAGCACAGACGAATCAGATCCGGTTGGTGCTTTTGTTAAGCTAAATATGACATTGAAATCCGGCACGACAGATGAATATCAAGTAACAATTCCGATGCAGCCCGAAGGCACTTTGGTAAGATACTATCTGAGAGCTGTTGACAATTTGAATAATATCACGCTGATTCCTTCAAACGCCATGGCCCCAAAACCAAACTTTTTGTTTTATACTGTTCGCAACAATGGAATGGTAATTCCTGATATTCAAAGAGTGTTGGATGTTAGTGCCGATAATTCACCCTATTTGGGTAAAACGGTCACAGTAAAAGGTGTTGTAACAGCATCTGCCAAGCCATATGATCTGGAGTATGTTTATATTCAGGACCCGGATTTCAATGAATGGAGTGGTATTTATTGCACCGGAAATTCAGAACTTATTAAATTGTACAGAACAGAAGAGGTCATAGTTACTGGAACTGTTCAGGAAAGCTTTGGTTTTACCCAACTCAATGTAACATCGGTACAAAAAACAGGAAACCGCCGAACAGTCAATCCAATTACACTGACACAAAATGACTCTGCGCGTTTTGCAAATCGCGAAGTAGAGAAATATGAAAGTATGTTGGTTCAATTTGTGAATGCAAGTGGCGGAAAACTCAAGGTGATTAATCCAAAATTGAGCAACTTCGGAGAGTACATCATCGGTGCGGATAACAGTGCAAGCTGGAACCAGTCGGCAAGGGTACAAGCCGGAATTCAGAATAACAACAATGCTTCATCGCTATGGGTATCCGTGGTAAGCGACACCAGTTTAAAAACACAAAACGGTGAAATGCAAGTTCCAGCCGTTAAAGCGGAAGCCACTCAAACGCTTGACACTTTAGTTGGTATTTTATATTATGGTTTTAGTGTTTGGACCTATAAGCCAAGAAACAATGATGATTTAAAAGGATTTTCACCCGCGCTTGAAAAAGCCATGTATCCGGAAATACCTGCTGGAATTCATTCCATCTCATCAGCTATTTCGATATATCCAAATCCGGGTAATGGTATTTACAAATTGGATTTGGAAGGAGTTTCGGGTCCAATCTATTATCAGATTACCGACCTGAGTGGCAGAATCGTGCGTTTTGGAGCATTGAATTCCGACAATTCCATCTTGAATATAGCAGATGTGAATGCGGGTGTATTTGTGCTCAGTTTGTCAAGCGAGAAAGGAGATTGGAAACGCTACGCACGCATCGTTAAAAACTAATCCGGATGAAGGGCAACAGTTTGTTTGTATGGATTGCATTACTACCTGCATTATGGGTTGTAACATCCTGTAAAAAAGGCGAACTGTTGCCCAATATTCCTCCTGAAACGGGTATTTCCGTTGATTCTATTCGCCTTTCCGGAGATCTGCGATTGAATAGCACCGTGAGGCTCAGCTGGTATGGAAATGATATAGATGGAACAGTCGACTACTTTGAGTTTTCCATCAATCAGGGACCCTGGATGGTGTCTTTTTCGAGGGATTCAACTTTTTTGTTTCCGCTCGAGCAGGGTTCGGACACCACCGATATCAAATTTGAAGTTCGCTCGGTTGACAATTCCGGTGACAGGGACCCGAGTCCGGCCGAATTGATCATTCCACTTAAAAACAGCAGGCCGGTTGTTGAAATCAATGACCTTACTTTTCCTAAAGATACAAGTTTGTTGGCTGTCAGCTTTCGATGGAGATATTATGATTTCGATGGAGACCATACAGTTCGTCAGGCGTTTATCAAAATTAACAACGGAAACTGGACTGAAATTGATCGATCGAAGTCCATTATTACCTTGTTGGGGGTTCAGCCGGAAAGTTCGGGACCCATGGATGCTGAATTATATTATAATCAGGATTTAAATTCCAATAACAAGGTTCCCGGATTTATCAATGAAGGCAGCAATGTTATTTATATGAAAGTAAGCGATCTGGCCGGCGCGGAGAGTATTGAAGACTCTTCTTCTGTAGTGTTTGTGAAACGAAAAAAGGCGGATCTGTTGGTTGTAAACGGACAGAATACCTCTGCGTTGAATGCTTACCAGAACTTGCTTTCGAAGGCTGACCAACAGTACGATCTGCTCGATTTAATGGCAGAGTCAGGCAAGTATATTCCGTATTACTGGAACCCGACATTCAGTTTGGTTTGGCGCAACTATCCGGTATTGTTCATCAACAGCGACCAAAGTCTCATTGTGAACCCTTCGACCGGAAATACAGGGGTTCTGTTGGAATTTATGGCTCCGGTATTGCAGCACTACACCGATAATGGCGGAAAGTCATTCATCACTACGAGTTTCCCCCCGGGATATGATATTGGTCCATTGCGGGGCGTATTGCCCATAGATTCAATTTCGCTGACTTCAGGACAGGCAGTACTTCAAAAAGACAGCGTTTTATTCGACCCATCCGGCAACCTACCCGCACTAAAAGCGAAAAATCTTTTATTGGGAATGGATCCGGTCACACCTTCAGCAGATGGAATCATTATGTACAAGGCACATCTGACACCTTTTGGAGCCTGGAAAGGGCCCGATAATTTCGGAATCAGAAGAAAAGTTGGCAATGAGGTAAGACAGGTGTTTTTTAGTACTGAATTGTATTTATATGATCAAAATATCGCATCATTAGAAGCACTTTTCCAGCATATTTTTAAGATAGAGTTCAAATGAAATACCGTCTGCTATTTTGTTATTTATTAGCCTTTTTCACTGCGAACTCTCAAGACGGCGGAGGACTTTCAGGGAAGATTACCGATATGACAACCAAAGAACCTCTTTTGGGCGCAAATGTGGTTTTAGTCGGTACGTACAAGGGGACCGTAGCCAATGATGATGGGATATTCAGCTTAACCGGAATAAAACCCGGCGACTATACCGTTAAGATCACATATGTTGGTTACAGTGAGCATCAAATAACCGGAGTCCGGGTTACGGCAGGTACCATGAAATCATTGGGAGATATAAATATGACGCCCATCTCCAAATCTCTGGGTCAGGTGACCATCACCGGTGAAAAGAATGTTGTGTCTTTGGAAGAAGCGGAGTCAAAAGTGACCATTAAGCAAAAAGACATTCAGGACATGAATGTGCGCGACATTCAAGAAATTGTTGCTTTACAGGCCGGTGTGGCCAAAAGTCCGGATGGTTTGCAAATCAGAGGTGCAAGGGTTTATGAAACACAATATGTTATAGACAATATTAGTGCTGCGGACCCCTTGGCTGGTACCGGATTCGGGGTACAGGTTCAATCGTCGGCTGTAAATAATGTTGAAGTTATTACCGGAGGTGCAGGAGCTGAATATGGAAATGGATCAGCAGGTGTGGTGAATACAACCATAAGAGAAGGAAGTGAAAAACTGGAAATTGCCGGATATTGGCAAAGTGACAATTTAGGCTTATTTAAAAACAGTTCATGGGCATGGAACACCGACCTGGGAGAAATTAGCATAGCCGGAGTAGTTCCAAGAACGAAGAAAAGACTGAATTTTTATAATAACGTTTCTTTTCAGATGTCGGATGAATATTTTGGTTCAACGGCCAACCAATTGCACAGTTCTCTTTTTGAAAAGAACGATTCTTTTTGGGCGCCCAGATATTCCAATCAGTTCACCCATACTTTGAAACTCAGCTATTCCCTGAGTTCATCTACTAAAATATCTTTAACCAACCAACACAGTCTTTCGATTAATCAAAACAGCAGAACACTGCAAATCGTAGGTTTTGATGCCATATTATCTCCCGGATTTCAATATGAGCGCAGCCTGAATTTGGATAACGCAACCACGTATACACACCAATCAAATTTAACTGCCCTTAATGTCAGGCATACCATTAATAAACGCTGGATATTGGAGGCGAGTTTGGGACGATTGTTCACCAACCTAAGGGCTGACGCCAATGGCAGGCCTTTCCGCACACAAACTGTAGACCAGCAATTTGATGAAGCCTCAATTGTAACTAACCCGGTTCAGGTGTTTAATCCCAATGACAATATTCAATTTGTGCTTCCGGGTCCCGGTTTGGTCAACAATAATGGCATTGCCGGATTATGGCATGATCACTACGCAAAGGAATATACATTAAAGGCACTGTTTAAATTTTATCCGACCAACAAAACCCATCAATTTGTTTATGGATGGGAGCATAAATTTAATGAATATCAATGGGTAGATGTTCAGAAACCTTGGGTAGGTGCGCCTATTTATATTGATGACAGCACCTCAACACCATCCATAAGTATTGGATCTTCAAATGACATTTGGAAGGTAAAACCCATGGATGGCGGCTTCTTTTTCACAGACAAAATCACATATAAGGGCATTTTGGCTTCTTTGGGTCTTAGGTATAATTATTGGGCACCCGGAAAGTTTGCAGATGAAGCAGTTGAAAGCAACCAAAATACGCTACCGGAACAAGTCAGAAAAGACTATCAGAAGAATACAGTTAAGTTATTGGGATTGAGATTTAAATCGCGGCTATTGCCAAAAATTAACGTGAGTTTTCCTGTAACCAGCAACAATACCTTGTATTTCAATTATGGTCATTCCATGAGACTACCCCACCCCAGGTTTATGTATGCCGGGTTGGATCCGGTCTATCAGAACCGCTCGTTTCTCAGTAATTTGGGCAATCCGGACCTCAACCCCGAGGTTAATGTTTCATATGAAATCGGGTATAAAACACAGATAAACAAGGATTTTGGAGTTACAGTAACGGCATTCAACAATAATCGATTCGACTATATTGTTTCGAGAAGAGTGATTGTTGCAGACCAAACTGGCCGCCCGGTGAGTAAAATCATGTATATCAATCAGGATTATGCGAAAATTCTGGGCATAGAAACAGGTTTCCAATACAGATTCAGTAAAGTGTTCAGAACCTTCGCCAATGTGAGCTATCAGGTGGCCAGAGGAAAGTCCAATTCTGCGCGTGAATCCAGTTTGCAAATAGAACAAAATGGAGAGGTACCTGTGACCACTGAGCAGTTCCTGGCCTGGGATCGCCCCTGGAACATAAATATAGGTATGGTTATGCATCACGACACCTCCGTTCGTTTACCCCGATTTACGAAAGGAATGCAATTGTTTGTATCGGCCTCCTATCAGAGTGGATTTCGCTATACCCCGCAAGAGGCAGATGGCTATAATGATTTGGGTCGCCCATTGTACAACCCGGTATTGGAAGAATATTTAAATGAAAGAGCTACTCCTTGGTTTAACATCGATTTAAAGTTGACAAAGACCTGGCATTATAAAAAAGACAAAGGAATCACCTTGAGTTTTGAGGCCAGAAATCTGTTGAATAATAAAAATGCGCAGATCATTAATCCGGTTACGGGAAGGGCCTATGAAAATGGAGATGATGTCCCAAATACCTGGAGAGATCCCAGGTATATAGGTCCTGAAGAGTCTGGAGTTCCGCCGATGAATCCTGCGAGATACCTGGCCCCCAGACAGTTGTTATTCGGACTTCAATTCAGATTTTAACTCAGAAACCGTTTCGTATTCTCAAAGCAATTCCGAGATTCAGAAAGTATCCCTGATTGATATCGCCGAAAATGGGATTTGACTCAATGGGCATCTCCCTCTGCTGTCCATCTCCATAGCGTTTTAATCCATATCCAAGGCTTTTACCCAACTCAGCGTAAGTAACGAGTTTCTCAGAAATTTTAACATCCACAAAGTATTTGAGCTGATTTTCCTGGTTCCAGAGATAACTGTAATTCCATGCAGGACCTAGCCGATAGCTTCTTCCATATATGCGCACACCTAAACCGGTATAAATGCGATGGTGTGGCTGATATTCAAGCCGCATGCTTAAAGGTAAATTGCCATACAACCACCATTTGGGCTTAAAATTCCAGTCGATACCTAAAAGTGGAACAAAGAAATTTCCAAAAGGCTCCCGATTGTAATATAAACCGGCTTTATACCTTAATCCTGGTTTTATCTTGTATTGAAATAGTAGTGACCCGCCAAGTTGATAATCCTTATGGCTCAATTTTGCACTCCAATCTGAGGTAATTCTCGGCATGAAAATTACAGTGACATTGAGTTTTTTATTGAATTGTTTTTGTAGCCCAACCCCGCCAATTATAGTATGAAGCAATGCAGGACTATTCGGGTCACCGGCTCTGAAATATTCCATTCTTTCGGTGTTGCATCTCAAAATTAAAATATGGCTTGAGTCCAGTTTTATTGGCAACAACAGATTAGCAAACGAATTATGGGTATGATGGACTTGTGTGTCTTTGACATAAGTTGATGACAGAAATTGATGGTTAATCTGAAGTATGTCAACAAAGGGTTGGGCTAAAATTTGTGTAGGAAGTACCGATACAAAAGTTAGCCACAGCGGCAAGAAATTTCTCATAATCAGGGGTTATTGATAACCGAATGTATGAAATTTCTAGGTTTAATCCAATTTTATTTATTGAACTGCGCACATCAATAAGTATAGATTTGCGACGTGAAAATCGAATTCGGAGGACAAACATTTTTGTTGAGAACAGACAAGACTATGTTTTGGGTGGAACAGAAAGTTTTGTTGGCTGCGGATTTGCATTTAGGGAAAATACGTCATTTTCGAAAGCATGGCTCAGGCATTCCTGATCTGGGCGTTTCCGGAATGCTATCTCTTCTAAATCAAGCGATTGTAGAAACCGGGGCTCGGGAAATTATATATTTAGGCGATTTATTTCACACCAGAGATTTAGATACACTCCATGAAATGAAGGAAATATGGAAGCTTCCGGTCAGGCAAAGTCTCATCCCTGGAAATCATGATCGACTTGAGGACAATGACCTGGAAATCATTGATATTGAGACATATTCGGTCGAAAAGGGAATTGGGAATATTATTTTAACGCATATTCCGCCGAATGAGATCCCTGAAGATAAATATTTCATCGCGGGTCATGTTCATCCCGCAGTCAGGATTTATGGGAGGGGTAAACAATCGTTGAAACTACCTTGCTTTCACTTTGGAACACGGCTAGCGTTGATGCCCGCTTTGGGAGAATTTACCGGCACGCATACCATTTATTTACCGGGTAAAACCATTGCCATTACAGAAGAATCTTTATGGGCCTTGGAGCAATAATTTTAATATTGATCCTCAAAGGCAGTTATCTCTCCATCTCCCCAAAGAGTCTCAATTCCATAGACATTTCTTTTTTCTTTGATAAACACGTGTACCACCACGTCTACATAGTCGATAAGTAACCATTCTGCATTCCGTTCCCCCTCGCGACTATAAGGCCGTTCCCCTGAGTTTTTATAGACAAATTCTTCAACAGAATCGGCGATGGCCTCAACTTGTTTGTCGGAATCGCCATGACAGATGATAAAATAATCAGCTACGCTGCTCTGAAGTTTTCTCAAATCGATTTTAACGATGTCGTGTCCCTTTTTTTCCTGCATACCTTCGATGGCGAGGTGCGCGATAAGAGTACTGTCCGTCGTTTTATTTTTTTTCATTTACAATTATGAGCTTGCCCTTAAATTTGGAGCAAATAACGCAAATCTTGCTGAACAACTTTCACCCCGATACTTTATTCGTAGGTAAAGAATTTTATTTCCATTCAGAATTGCCGTCTACCAATGATTGGCTGGCAGAACAAATGAGAAGTCGAAATTTTTCGGAAGGTACCCTTGTGGTTGCAGACGAACAGAAGGCAGGAAAGGGACGATTGAACCGAAGGTGGGAAAGCGAAAAAGGAAGAAACCTGTTGTCGTCCTTGTTGTTGAAACCCGGAAAAGTGTCCGATCACTATTTATGGCAACTCACGATGGCCATGTCATTGGCGGTAAGAGAAACTATAGAATGGTATATACAAAGGCCTGTTTTGGTCAAGTGGCCGAATGATTTATTGTCAGAAAACTGCAAAGTCGCGGGTATATTAATCGAGAATCAGCTTAACGGGAAAGTGTTACAATCATCGATAGTGGGGATGGGTCTGAATATTAACCAGGAGAAATTTATCGGAGCCCCTAACGCGGCCTCATTTCTTACTTTAACCGGAAGATATTACGAACGAGAAGAAGTGCTCAAGACCTTATGTCAAAAGCTTGAACAATATTATTTAAGATCCCGAAACCCTTCGAACTCCTTTGTAGCTGAATACAACAGTCACTTATTCGGCAAAAAACAGGAAGTAATGTATGTTGAACATGGCAGTACGGTTAAAGCTGAATTGATAGGCGTTGACCTGAAGGGGAACCTCGAAGTTGTAACAAATGAGGGTATTGAGCGTTTACACTTCAATCAGGTAAAAGTTTTCTATCGTGGATATAGTCATTGATATAGGGAATACGAGGAGCAAATTGGGTGTATTTCTGAATGGAGGAATACATAAATTGTTTCAGGTTGAAGGAAACGTAAATCTGAATGACCCTATTTTTTCAGATCTCATTCCCGATAGGATTATCGTGAGTTCCGGTAATCAATTTCTTCCTGAATTCCCCGAAACATGGCAGCACAGTGAAGTATTGATATTTAATTCAGCGACCCGATTGCCCATTGTGAACGACTACGAAACGCCGGAAACCTTAGGTAAAGACAGAATAGCTGCTGCGGTGGGTGCTCATTTTTTATATCCCGGTAGAAATATGTTGTCTATTGATTGTGGGACCTGTATTACATATGATTTTGTGGATGCGGAAGGGGTATATAGAGGAGGGAGTATATCACCGGGATTGTCCATGAGATTTGCAGCTATGAACCATTATGCTCCTGTTCTGCCATTGGAAACACCTGATATGGAAGCAAAGTTGCCGGGCAGGAATACACGTGATGCATTGAGAACCGGTGTGCAAAATGGGATAATATTTGAAATGAACGGACAGATTGAATTTTATGCATCAAATTGGGCGAATTTAGGGGTTGTTTTATGCGGGGGAGACGCTCCATTTTTTGTCAATAGATTAAATTATATGATATTCGCGAACCAAAATTTGGTTCTCATCGGATTACACCAAATACTTGATTACAATGTTAAAAAGGCCAAATAGGCTTCTCTTCTGTATTTTGATTTTGTGTTTTACACCGTTTGGAGCCAACTCCCAAAATCACACTAAATCACCGTATTCATTTGCTGGCCTCGGAGAAATTATTTATCCGGGATTTGTTCAAAATACAGGTGAAGGCAGAACAGGCAGAGCCACTCGTTCAGAATTTTCATTCAATGCGTTGAATCCAGCCTCACTTTCAGCGTTAAAACTGACATCGCTCCAAATGGGTGCCAGGGCAGATTTGGGAAAATTCACCAGAGGCAATCAAAGTGCTGAGTTTAGAAATTCGTCTTTTGGTTATTTTTCGGTTGGGTTTCCGGTGTCTGAAAAGCATGGTATTGCTGTTTCTGCCGGATTAATGCCATTCAGCAGTGTGGGATATAGTCTAACCGGAGTCGAATATCTGGATACAGTGGAAGTGAACAACAACTATAGTGGACATGGGGGAATTCAAAAGGTATTCGCTGGAACTTCACTTGCGTTGGGAAAAAACTTTTCTTTGGGAATACAGTGCAATTATCTGTTTGGCAATCTGGATGAAACGCAGGCAAGAGTTTATATAGACAATAAGGATTTATTCTCCTATGCCTACGAAAAAAGCAGACACCTGGGTGGTTTTCAGTTCGACATGGGTGTTCAATATAATGGTCGGATTGGAAAGTCTCTTCAGCATACCGTGGGAGCTACTTTCCAAAGTGGAGGTTCACTTTCAGGTGACAGCCGATTGTTGGTTAGAACGTTTAATTCCATGGGTGGATTTTATATCGATACAGTTGAGTATTACGACGGAGTGAAGTCTGAGGCCTCCCTTCCCCTGGGTTTTGGATTTGCGTACAATATTGAGAAAAAGGATCATTGGGGTTTGTCACTGGAAATGAGCCAGGTTAATTGGTCTCAATTTAAAAATGACGGAGTTAAAGCAGGCCTTAAAGACGCTATCCAATATTCCGGAGGCATATACTTTCAACCTTCTGCCGGATCGAACAAAAATGCGGCTAAAGGAGAAAGGATGGTCAACTATATAAAAAGCATTCGTTATACAGCCGGGGCATACCTGAATCAATCTTATGTTTATGTTAACCCCTCGGTGATCAAAGAGTTTGGCACTACTTTTGGCGTGCAGTTACCAGTTAAGAAGCAGATGAAATTACCGGGAGGAGAGCAAATCACTTTGGTATCAAGGATAAATCTGGCGGCGGAATATGCAGTTAGAGGCACCACAGATAACCAATTACTTCAGGAAGATTATCTGCGCATTTACCTTGGGTTTAGTTTAAGTGATAAATGGTTTATAAAAAGGAAATATCAATGAAAAGCATGATTAAACATTTCGGAATCGTTGCGCTACTTCTTATCAGTAGTTATTCAATTAAAGCGCAATCACCCTGTGAAAACAAATATGGACCAGATAGTGCAGAGACTGTAAAGAATCTTACCTTATTTGGTCAGTATTATCAGGCTAAGGACTATGAATCAGCCTTTCCATATTGGTATTATTTGTTCGTGAATGCGCCTTGTATTCAGAAGAATATTACCGTTAATGGTCCCTATATCATCAAACAACAGTTGCTAAAACCTGAGTATAAGGCCAGAATGACCGGATTGATTGATACCATTATGTTGTGTCATCAAATGCGTATAGCCATGTTTGGTGAAGAGGGATTCGTGAAGGGAAAATGGGCCTATGACATGAGTAAATTACAACCTTCTAAAAGAGGAGACGCCCTGAAAATGTTTGCAGAAAGCGTTGCTATGGAAGGAAATAATACCGATGATGCGGTTCCAACCTGGTATTTGGATGCGGCGGTAAAGGAATATGAAAAGAAGAAACTCTCATTTGATTCACTCCTGATGGTTTATGACCAAATGTCAGAAATCATCAACTTTAATCGTCAAAAAGATACCGCATCTACTAAATGGAAAGTTGCCGAAGAAAACAGCAATAAATTGATGCTTCCATATTTGGATTGTGACAAGCTGGAGAGTATTAAGCGGAAAGAGTTGGAGGCGAATCCGAAAGATGTTGAGAAATTGAAGAAGATTCTGAAACTTCTGGAAATCAGGAATTGTACCGATAAAGACTTTTATCTCGATGTATCTGAGGCTTTATATAAGGCAGAACCTTCGGCAGAAGCCGCCTATGCATTGGCGAAGGCCTTTAAGGGAAAGGGACAATTAACCAAAGCGTTTGATTATTATGAAAAATCAGCAGAGGCATTGGCCAGTGCTGACGACAAAGCCGAAGCATATTATAATCTGGCATTTTTGAGTCTGACGAACAAGCAGTTGAGCAATTGCCGGAATTATGCCCGCAAAGCACTCGCAGTGAATCCGAATATGGGCAAGGCATATATTTTAATCGGCGACGCTTATTACAGCAGCAGTGCGGCATGCACCGAGGATAAACTGGGTGGTAGAAGTGTATTCTGGGCTGCGGCCGATAAGTATATGAAAGCCAAACAAGTTGACCCATCTCTGGAAGAGACTGCGAACGAGAAGATCAATAAATCGGCACAAAACTTCCCTGATCAGGAGACAGCATTCTTTAATGGCATTACCGATGGAAGCAGTTTCTCAGTGGGTTGCTGGATCGGTGAAACTACTACGGTGAGAACACGCAAATAATGCGTAAAATTCAGGTAGCGGTAATCATTACCGGATTTGGTTGGCTGTGTATTTCCTGCCAACACAAGCCAGAAGAGATTAAACAAATGGCTGCCAAAGAAGCCTCCATGAGTGCCGAAACGGGCACTGGAATTGCAATTACATACTATGATTCTGGATATCTTAAGGCGAGAATTTTCACACCTTTGATGGAAAGAAAAACAGAGCAATCGAATGCTGTGGTGGTTATGAAGAATGGACTGACTGCTCATTTTTATGACCGAAATCGCAAAATAATCAGCACTTTAAAGGCGGGACATGGCACAAGTTATGAGCAGAAAAGACTGGTACATTTAAAGGACTCCGTTCATTTGGTAAATTTGGATGAAGAGGAATTTGACAGTGAGGAACTGTTTTGGAATCAGCAGGAACAAAAGATTTATACGCGTAAATTTGTAACCATACGAAGGAAAAATGAGTTGATATACGGGGATGGCTTTGAAAGCAATGAGACATTTTCGAAATATAGAATCATGAAACCCAGAGGACGTGTTAGCATAAAGGAAAACGAATGAGACGATTGGTAGAAATAGTTTGGATGGCCATAGCGGCCATTTCGTTGGTCGAAGGGTATATTGCCTTTCAATCCAACGGCTTTAGTAAAGAGGTTCAAATATTTGCCTTCGTTTTTTTGGTGTCAGTATTCATGTATTTTCTGCGCAAGAGACAGCGAACCCAACTTCAAAAAAGAAAAGCCGAATTAGATCAGGAGTCCGATTCTAAAGCAAATCGTTAGCGAGATTTGCCAGTTCGCTTCTTTCGCCTTTTACCAGCGTGACATGAGCAAACAAATCGTGGTTTTTAACACGATCTATGATATAAGAAAGCCCGTTACTTTCAGAGTCCAGATACGGAGTATCGATCTGATAAATATCCCCGGTAAACACGATTTTGGTGTTTTCTCCTGCTCTTGAAACGATGGTTTTAACTTCCAGAGGAGTCAAATTCTGGGCTTCATCAACGATGAAGAAGACATTGGACAGGGTCCTGCCTCTGATATAGGCCAAAGGGGCAATGGAAATCTTTTCGTTTTCGAGCATTTCATCAATTCTCTTGTATTCCGGGTCGCGTTGATCGAGCAAACTTTTGATATATTTCAAATTATCCCAAATGGGCTGCATATAAGGGTCAACCTTTGATTTGATGTCACCGGGTAAATAACCAATATCTTTATTTCCGAGTGGAACAATAGGACGCGTAACAAAGATTTGCTGATAATTTCTTCTTTGTTCGAGCGCACTGGCTATGGCCAAAAGGGTTTTTCCTGTACCGGCGATACCCCGCAAGGTAATGAGCTTAATATCAGGATTCATCAAGGCGTGAATGGCGAAAGTCTGTTCGGCGTTTCTCGGTTTGATGTTATATACGGATTGCTTTTCAACCCGTTCTAAATTTTCAGTTTGAGGATTCAGATAGCTGAGAATAGACTTCTTGCCATTTTTGAGAATATAATAGTGATTGGCAATTTTTTCACTGCCTTTGAGTTTTTCGAAAGGAAGTCTGCCTTTTTCGAACAACTCATCGATCAGGGCGGGCCGGACATCCTGCATACTCATTCCGGTATTCAGGTTTTCAAGATCCTTAATTTTACCCGTTTCATAGTCTTCGGCGTGAATTTCAAGCGCTTTTGCCTTAAGCCGGAGACAGATGTCTTTTGAAACTAAAATTACCTTGGATTTTGCATATTGTTCCTGCAAAATCAGGGTGGCGTTTAAAATTTTATGGTCGTTTTTTCTTTGGTCAAAAACCTTTTCGGCATCATATTTTTTGGGACCGCTGGTATCGAGAATCACCTTTATCTGGCCTTTGGTTTTGCCGTTTAAGGGAACCCAATCGCTGACCAGATAGTCTTTCACGATTTCGTTCAGATTACGGATAAAACTTCTGGCCTCAAAGTTCATGGTGTCGTTTCCTTTTTTAAAGGTATCCAGTTCTTCCAGGACCTGTATGGGAATGGCAATATCATGTTCCTGAAAGTTCATGATGGCCTGATGGTCGTATAATATTACGGAGGTGTCAAGTACAAAGATTTTGTGCTGCTTTCGGCTCATATTCGGAATTAGCTGTAAAATAAGCCATCAATAAATTGTACCATGTTTACCCAGGGTTAAAGCTATCAACATAAAACCCACAAAAAAGCCCCGGCTCGTGAGAACCGGGGCTTTATTTGTTTTTCTTTTCTGAATTACTCAGCAGCTGGGGTAGCAGCAGCGGCAGAATCACCACCGGTAGTGTCAACTGGAGCTTCTTCAACTACTGGAGCAACTTCTTCAACAGTTGCAGTAGTGTCTTCAGTTGCAGCTTCTTCTTCAGAACCACCATTGTTACAAGCAGCCATAGCTACGATACCAAATGCTAAAAGAGCGAATTTGAATGTGTTTTTCATTTTTTTGTTGAGTTAATGTTGTATAAATCCTTCGTATATTCCGATTACTTAAAAAGGTAACCCAAAAAATTTTAAAAATATTTTTAGGGTTACTTATTGCTAATTTGCGGATTAATAAACAGCCTGGTGGACAGAAGTAAATATCCCGGTGACGAGGTCATTATTAAGGCCCTGGAAAGCGAAAGCGATTTAGCTTTTCAATGGTTGTACAAAATGACCTATCCCTCGGTGTTAAAAATGGTGACCCAGAACAATGGCGTTAGAGAGGAAGCGAATGATATTTTTCAAGACACGATCATGGTGTTTTTTGAAAAAATTCAGGGAGGAGATTTTGTGCTGAAGAGCTCTATTAACACCTATATTTATGCAGTTGCCCGGCATTTATGGCTCAAGAAACTCCGTCAAAAGGGAAAAGGGTCGATGGTATATCTGGAAGACGATGAAATTCTGGATGTAAAATCAGACTTGGATAAATTTGAAGAAGAGGAGAGAAGAATGGTGAAATTGTCCATGGCTATTGAGGCAATTGGAGAACCGTGCAGGAGTTTGTTGAAGGACTTTTATTTCGAAAACATGAGCATGCAGGAAATAGCCTTGAAGTTTGGTTATACAAATGCTGAAAACGCTAAGAATCAGAAGTATAAGTGCCTTCAGAGATTAAAGAAGATATTTTTTACTAAAGAATAGATTATGTCATTTAGAAGAGATTTTGATGAGTGGGCAGATCATTATTTGAACGGACATCTGGATCCGGCTCAGAAAGAAGAATTTGAGCATGCATTGGAGGAGGAGCCGGAACTTAAAATCGCATTTGAAGAACACAGAAACCTTACGAGTGCGTTAAAAAACTTTGGCCGTCAAAAGCGTATACGGGCAAAAATTAAGCAGAGTATTAAGAGCGGTTCCTGGAATAACGGAGCCACGTATAAATGGTATTTGCGCATGGGAGCTGCCGCTGCCATCATTTTGATAAGTATTGTAACTACGTTATTTACAGCAGGTTATTTAAATCAAAAAAGACAGGAAGATCATTTCAACGCCTTGAAAAGAGATGTTGAAAAAATGAAATACAACCAGCAAGTTCTTGTTTCTGACTACAACAACAAAGTAAGAAGTACATTGGAGAGCTACGGCGGCACCGGATTCATGTTGTCTAATCAGGGTTATTTGATTACCAACTATCACGTAGTTTCATCGGCAGATTCGATTTACGTCAGTGATTTTGAAGGTAAAATGCTCTCAGCAGAATTGATTTTGGCCAGCCGTTCCTATGACTTAGCCATTTTAAAGCTATCGGATACCACATATGCCGCCAACCTGGAAATACCTTATTGGTTGGCACCCAGAGAAGCCGGTTTGGGTGACAGGTTGTTTACCCTCGGTTATCCCAAGGATGAAATTGTATATGGAGAGGGCTATCTGAGTGCCAGATCGGGATTTCGTGGGGATACCACATCCTGGCAAATATCCATGGCGTTGAACCCCGGTAACAGCGGCGGGCCTGTTTTTAATGACAAAGGAGCTCTGATGGGCATTATCAGCGGAAAATTAAATGAAAAAGAAGGGGTTGCCTTCGCGGTAAAAACGGAATATATCCGAAAAATGGCTGATATGGTCAGCAAGGTGATGGAACTTGACATCCAATTGCCTGAAAAGCCCTCGAAATCTGTACCCAGAAATGAAATGATACGAGAGTTTGAAAAACACGTATTTCAGGTAAGGGTGTTTAGCAATTGATATTTTTCCTTTCAATCTTCGGGTTTTCCTGATCAAGCGCCTTTTAATGTCGCAAACATCCAAACATCAGAATCCCGTAACTTTTGCACAAAGGGTATTACTTTTTGACCTACTAACGGAATGAAATTGTGCGGCAAGTGACGCTATCGCGATGTTATATAGCAGTGAGTCATAATTTATTCAATTGAAATTCATTAGGTTTGAAAAAAACAGTACTCGGTTGATTGAAAAATTAAAACTTCTCTGGGGCTTTGTCTGGCGTTATGTAGGGCCTGTATGGAGAGGAATTTGGCATTTTTCGGCATTTGGGGCCGGATTCAAAAAGGCAGGTATATTTTTTAAATTCCTCCGTCTTTTATACACGGGTATCGTTTCAATCCTGCTTCTATTAATTGCCATGGAGATCAATTTCTTATGGATTTTCGGACATATGCCCGGCATGAAAGAAGTGAGGAACCCCAAAGTTGCCCTCATCACTGAAGTGTATTCTGCCGACAAAAAACTGATGGGTACTTTTTACGTGGAACAAAGAAAACCAGTGCCTTTTGAAGAGATAGATTCCAATACCATTAAGGCACTGATAGCTACGGAAGATATAAGGTTTTATGAGCACCACGGCTTAGACTTGTATGCGCTTAGTTCTGCATTATTCTCCACTGTTCAGGGTAACAAAAGAGGTGGAAGTACCATTACCCAGCAATTGGTGAAAAATGTGTTCCGTACCCGAAAATTCGGATCAAAGGGTTTGTTGGGTTATGTGCCATTGGTGCGCACCATCGTTGCTAAACTTAAGGAATGGATAACTGCCCTAAAGATTGAATTCTTCTTCAATAAACAGGAAATATTGACCATGTATCTGAATGCGGTTGATTTCGGAAATAATGCATTTGGGATCAAGACCGCATCTGAATTTTATTTCTCCAAGGTCCCGAAAAAGTTAAAAATAGAGGAAAGTGCAGTGCTGATCGGATTGTTAAAAGCGCCCAGTTATTATAATCCGAAAAACAATGCCGATCGCACCCTTGAGCGAAGAAATGTGGTATTGGCACAAATGGAAAAATACGGTTTTATTGATACCGTTCAAAAGGTAAAATTGAGCAACAAACCACTAAAGCTGAAGATCAGGGAAATAGTTCAGGACAAGGGAATCGCGCCATATTTCAGATCTGCTTTGGTAAAAGAATTGCGCGAATGGTGCGAAGAAAACGAATACAACCTATTTACCGATGGATTGAAAATATATACGACCATCGACAGCCGGATACAGAAACATGCGGAAACAGCCATGGGAGAAAATATAGCTCAATTACAGGCCAATTTTGAGTATGGGTTTTGGGGGCATAAAAACTGGTTCGATTATAAAATAGCCATGGAGAAAAGGGATCTGCTTCAGGCCAGACCCGAATTAAAACCGATAAAGGATCCGTCGAAATTGCCGCAAACAGGTACGCAACGCATGCTAAAGTCTTTGCTCAAAATGTCATCCGTTTATAAAGGGTTGGTACAGAATGGTTTAAGCGAGGATTCTGCCTTAAAAGTGATGGATATTCCGCATGAAATGACCATCTATTGGCGGGATTCTGTGAAAAAAGTTAAAATGAGCGCTACGGATTCTATCAAATATTACAATCAGCTGCTTAAGTGCGGGATGGTGGCCATGGACCCAAAGACCGGACATATTAAAGCCTGGGTAGGCGGCAACGATTTTGATTATTTCAAATATGACCATGTAAATCAGGCCAAGCGACAAAGCGGATCCACCTTTAAACCATTTTTATATGCAGCGGCGTATGAAGAAGGCATGGGTCCCTGCGATGAAATGGTGGATCAACCTGTGTCTATCACCGTGTTGGATAAGGGAAAGGAAGTGCAGTGGGAGCCCAAAAACGCCGATCATCGATGTACGTATAAACCGATGACGCTGCGCACGGCGGTGGGGAGATCAATTAATACCGTAGCGGCGATGCTGACGGAAAAAGTCGGGCCGGATAAAGTTGCCGATATGGCGAACCGGTTGGGCATTAAGAGTAAGTTGGACGAAACCATGAGCATAGCCTTGGGAACCAGCGATGTGAATTTACTGGAATTGACCAATGCATACTGTCCGTTTGTGAACGAAGGAAAGACCGTTACACCCATTTTTGTAACGCATATTCTAAACGACAAAGGCAGGGAAATAGCATCCTTTGAAACCGAAGGCAAGCAGGTAATGACCAAAG
>CAZTGZ010000021.1:37737-41029 GCA_964613385.1 uncultured Chitinophagaceae bacterium | reverse complement strand
ACTTTGACAATTACGTTAGCCGAAGGAGTCAATGAGTGCCCCATATGTAGGATTATCTCTAATGGTGGCTTGGAACCAAATACATTGATTAACCGCTCCGTATGAGCTTCACATTTGATTTCCCGTCCGTTTACCTTTTTAACGACATTTAAACTCAGTGTTTGTTGCCCTTTCGTCTTAAACTTAACCAAAGTTTCAGGCTTTTCATTACTAAAGACTTGTCCGTTTAGTTTCCAGGTGTATTCAACTTCGGCGTCGCTGGATTGACCAACCAATTTGAGCTCTTTGGATAAACAGGCTATTTCAGAAAATGACATGGAAACTGTGGGCGCCGGCAAAACTATCACCTTCCTGTCCGGGTGAGAAGGAATGTTCTCATCCGGGAAATAATACCCACAATAGTATAATTCATTTTGGTTGTCGGGGTTTTCGACACTGTCCGAAGCAAATAGCTTTATGTGATAGGTTCCGGGTGTGGTATAAGTGAATTTGAAATTTGTGTCGCTTTGGGTACTTAATACAGTCTGTGCCGGATCTCCCATAAACCAGATATAGTCCCTTGCATTCTTACTTTGATTATCAACTTCAACCGTAAAAGGAACACATCCAATGGTGTCAATCAGGCTGAAATAGGGAATAGGTCCGGGAATTTCTATCTTTACATGGACAGTATCTTCACAACCTTTGGCACTTTCAACTTTTAAGGTAATTACTTTTTTTCCTTGAGAACGGTAATAATAAAATGGATTTTTTAGATGTGAAACAGCCCGGCCTTCACCGAAATTCCAGGTGTATTTTACAATGGTGTCGGCATACTCCGGTCCGAAAATCTGTGAACTATCTCTGAATTGAATAATATCATCACATAAAAGCTTTTTAGTGATAGACTTGATGCCTGTCCTCAGACCATTGATGGTCACATTCATTTTAACGGTATCTGTACATTTAAACTGATTGACAGTCACCAATTTTATAGGATAAATTCCGGGTTTTGCGAAATAAACAGTATGATTTGCCTTGCCATACCTCAAACCATCTCCATCATCCCACATATATTGAGTGATTTCGGGCGTTTTGCCCGGTTGGGTTGATGGAGCAGTGAAACTTTTTAATTCCACAACCGGATCGCAACCATAAGGAGGTTCAGAAATATAGCTTTTATGATAAAAATTAAAGGTGTCAAACATTTCGAGCGAACACTGATATAAATTGGTGATCGAAGCGCGAACGAAAAAGGGATTCGTGGTGTTATATCGGTGTAAAAGCTTGTCTTTGAAAGCCACATTGGGATTTAGTATTTTGTTGTAGTAAGATCCATCTCCCCAATCAACCGAAATATAGTCTAAATCATAGATCGGGTTGGGGTTAAGTTCGAATACCACATTGCCCGGCGGACAACTATCTGCATACATTCGGAAAGAAGCTTTCGGTGAAGGTCTGATCCTTAGCCAATCTATATAAATCGCAGCAAAATGTGGGACTATACTGCTGTCAATCCGAAAATCATTGCTGTCATTCGAGCCATATATTTTGTTATCCTGAGTTATCTTAAGGATCGAAGTTATATAACCTGAACTTGAACAGGGCATTTTATAGACAACCTTTTCCGGAGCAAGAAATTTATCAGGACAATACAAATCGTATAAAACGGAATCCAATTGGTACCAGGGTCGCATTTTGATTTTAAAAGGTTTCCCAACAATGTCATTCTCGCAATAATCTTTAGCTGCCTTGCACTCGCAATCACCAGTATCTATATTATTTGTCAATTCCAGTGTATCCGTAAATCTGCAACCGGTCTCTTTGTCATATATATTTAAAGTGACTTTAAAGCTGCCTTTATGCACATAAAAATGTTTACTTTGAATGGATGTGGAATACCGGCAATTGTCGGAATTCAACACAGATGAAGTACACCGGGCCGAAATCGAGTCGTCAAAGTCCCACAAAATATTATACCGATCCGGTTCAAATGGGTTGATTACGGCATTAAAAAATATAGTATCTTTTAAGTAAGGACGATTGGCATTTAAAGCCTGAATTCTTGCTTTGAATCCAACCACAGAAATATCTTCTTTGAATACCTGTATGCAATTTCCATTTTTATAACTCGCTTCCAGGTGATAGATTCCGGTATCCGGAAACGTATAAGCAAAGAGATTTTCATTGGATGTAATAAGGCTGTCCTTCATCAATTTCCATGTAACATTCCCGTTTTCATTACCCGGAATTTGAAAATAACCGGTTTCACCAAAACAAAACCTTTTCTGAAAGTTGGGAAAAATGGAATTTCCGACGTTCAGGAGAACTTTTTGTACGGTCGTATCCACGCAACCTGAACTTTTATCCCGGGCTATCATGGTAATTGCATAACTGCGGCTTTGCTTATAATAATGGCACATCAGAGGTGCATAGGTGAACGATTCATTTCCGTCATCCCAATTTAATTGAATTAAGTCTATTTTTTTCTCTTCTTGTTTAGGCTTTACGCAAATGCGCAATGAATCGCATTTACCATTGGGAGACTGAACACTAAAGGCAGAAGCAGAGAAATCGTGGACCACTGCAGTCAGTTTTGTCTTTGTTTTACACTTTTTATCGTTTTCATATTCTATATCGATATCGAAAACGCCGGCATGTCCGTAGTGATGATCTATGACGTCAGGTAGCAGAGGATTAGAAGCTTCGCTGATATCCCCATCACCCCATAAAATTAATCTGCGGGTTATTGAATTTGAATTCTTTCCCGGTACAGAATGATCATCCAAAATAATGAGGTTTGTGTTCAGACAAATAATGCTTTTATCACTCAACGATATTTGAGCATTTGGCACATCAAAAACTTCGATTTGAGTACTCGCAGATCCGGTTGTATTGTCGCTGAATTTTACATTGAGTTGAATGACATATAAACCGGGAACGCTGTAACGGTAAAAAGGGACAGATTGTTCACTCGTTTTGCCATCGCCATAGGACCAGTTGTATTGAATAATCGTTTTGGAGGAGTTGCTCCTCATCAATAAACTTTCATCTTTACAAACTTGCGAAGGAATGTTTAAGGTCAGTTGAGCCAAAGCAGTGCGCGATATAATTACAGAGAGCAGAATGAATAAAACGGTATGCCTCATAATTATTGATGGTTGGTTGAATCCAAACGCAAGGCCAACTTCGCTTGACGAAGATAAGGGAATTTGAGTATGTTGGGTCGCTATCTGGTTTAAATGTATACAATATGACAAAAGAGTCAATTTGTGAGTACAAAATGACAATGTTCAACGATAACACGGTCGAG
>CAZTGZ010000021.1:17331-37727 GCA_964613385.1 uncultured Chitinophagaceae bacterium | reverse complement strand
AAAGAGGCTTGAAATAGTCTTAATCCAAAAGATGTGCTTCTTATTTGTTGACCAATGAATCGAATTTGTCCGGACAGTTTATTTTTTGGCTTTCGCAAGGTACTTTTGCGGCCATGGACCAAATTCGCAATTTTTGCATCATCGCCCATATCGATCATGGAAAAAGTACGCTCGCAGATCGATTGCTGCAGGAAACACATACCGTTGATGCCCGCGACTTAAAAGAACAGGTTCTTGACGATATGGATCTCGAACGCGAACGGGGGATCACCATTAAAAGTCACGCCATTCAGATGGACTATACATTTGAAGGTAAAAAATATGTACTTAATCTCATTGACACTCCGGGTCACGTAGATTTTTCTTATGAAGTTTCAAGATCCATTGCAGCATGTGAAGGTGCACTGCTGATTGTGGATGCAACACAGGGAATACAGGCGCAAACCATCAGCAACCTATATCTTGCTTTGAATAACAATTTGGTTATCATACCCATACTCAACAAGATGGACCTCGACAGCGCCATGCCCGAGGAAGTAACCGATCAAATTGAAGAACTTACCATGTGCAATCGGGATGAGGTTATTCCCGCAAGTGGCAAAACCGGCATGGGCGTTAAGGAAATTCTGGAAGCCATCATTCGAAGGATTCCTCCTCCAAAAGGCAATCCCAATGCTCCCCTTAAAGCCCTGATTTTCGATTCGGTGTTCAACTCCTTCCGGGGAATCATCGCCTACTACAAAATTATCGATGGGTCCATTCGCAAGGGTGATAAAGTAAAGTTTGTGCATACTGCCAAGCAATATGCGGCCGATGAAGTAGGTATCCTGAGGTTAAAGCAGGAGTCAAGAGAAATGGTCGGAACCGGTGATGTAGGCTATATTATCAGCGGTATCAAGGAAGCTAAAGAAGTAAAAGTGGGAGATACCATCACCCATGTAGAGTTTCCAACGACGGATGCCGTGCAGGGATTTGAGGATGTAAAACCCATGGTGTTTGCCGGTATTTATCCGGTAGACACGGATGATTTCGAAGAATTGCGGGAAGCGATGGCCAAATTGCAATTGAATGATGCCTCATTGGTTTTCGAACCCGAAACATCTGCCGCTTTGGGATTTGGATTTCGTTGCGGATTTCTCGGCATGCTGCATATGGAGATTATCCAGGAACGCCTTGAAAGGGAATTTGGAATGACCGTGATTACCACAGTTCCCAACGTTAGGTACTTTGCTTATACCAAGAGGGAAGGTAAAATAGAGGTTGATAATCCAACGGATTTGCCCGATCCAAGTAAATTGGAATATGTTGAGGAGCCTTATATCAGTGCCCAGATCATCACTTCTGCCGATTATGTAGGCTCTGTCATGCAATTGTGCATGGATAAAAGAGGGATTCTGAAAAATCAGACCTATTTGACCACGAACCGCATCGAACTGAGCTTTGAAATGCCCATGGCCGAGGTTGTTTTTGATTTTTATGATAAGCTGAAGAGCATTTCACGAGGTTATGCCAGCTTCGATTACCATCCCATCGACTACCGGGAATCAACCCTAGTAAAACTGGATATATTTTTGAATAGTAAGCCGGTTGACGCTCTGAGCGCTATTATTCACCGCGACCGGGCCTATGAATATGGAAAGCGAATATGCGAGAAATTAAAGGAGCTTATCCCAAAACAACAATTTGAAATCGCTATTCAAGCCGGTGTTGGAGCAAAAATAATTGCAAGGGAAACCATCAAGGCCATGCGAAAAGACGTAACCGCCAAATGTTATGGAGGAGATATTTCCAGAAAACGAAAACTGCTCGAAAAACAGAAAGCCGGTAAAAAGCGCATGCGTCAGGTCGGAAACGTCGAAATTCCGCAAAGTGCTTTCATGGCGGTACTGAAAATCAACGATTAACTCGAGCGGAGTCGCTCAAACTTCTCCAATCAACTCCATCAGGCAAGCCTTGCGGAAATCGGGCATACTTATACGCATCTCCCGGCATTTCTTCAAACTCTGAAATGGTATAGGGTGATTTATTCGTAAAAACAACACCGAATGTTGTCAATAAGTTTATGGGTAGACTATAAATGCTAAATACTCCATGCATGGCCGACATCAGCCCAAATAAGGGTATGGTATATCCATGACTGTCATCTTTGGCATAAATAATTTTATAGCCATTCAAAGCTGTAAATTCAACTTTTTTGCAAATACCACTGTGTTTTTCTATAATAATGAATGTTGAGGAGTCCACGGCTATAAGCTCTCCTACTATGTCAAAATCAGTTTTATGCAACAATTTAATTTCAGATCCGAGCGGTGATGTGTGATAAACAGATTTATGCATGATAAGTTCCGACCCGCATCCTGACATAGTAATTGCCAGGATGAACCATAATTTTTTAATATCCATAGCTGTATACTTTTGTGTTAATTCTACTATTCCAGAATTCGGCTTCCATCTGAGATTCATATTTTTTGAACTCCGGAGCGACTTCTCTCAAATACTGTTTGGGTAAAAACAACATTCTGTTCAGGGCCGACAAATCCTTGTCGTCCAACCATTCTTTGCGCATCCATTCGATATAGTATCCATTAGCTTTTAGAAACAAGGCATAATGACGTTTGTCAGGAAACAGATAGTCCAGATTAAATTCATCACCGGGCAATGAAATAAATGGTTCTGAATCTGTAACCATTTTGTGCGTTACATCCTGATTGTTTTTATCGTGAATCTGAAACGGTTTGAGTTCTATGGGATCAACTTTACGCATGTTTGTGGCCAGAGCGGCATAATCGAGTCGCCATAGGCCTTTGTTCATCACGATTTTTATCTTCACATTTCTTCCGGTGATGGAATCCAATGGCAACATCTGCCGGTTTATGGCAATCGGACCGGTTTCATAAAAACTTCCCTGATTCAGCCATTTGCCTTTTTGATCATTATACAGATAGATGTCAATTTTGCCCAATACCTTTTTTAGATGATTGTTCATATACGAAGATGCCCTTCCATCTATCTCTAATTTTGAAAAAACATCACCTACTTCATCGCCCATATATCCCATTGCCTGGTAGATCAGGTAAGTTGTCATCAGCGATTGCCTGAAGTGCAGAATCAAACCGTTTTGAGCGTTGATATCCTCAGTACGAAATTCAAGAAATATGGTTTCTTTTTCGTCCAAATGTTCAGCATGGCTGAGTGAAATCCGCTCTCGCTGATCCGCTGCCGATAACAATTCCTTCAAATCTCCATCTTCTCCTTTTGCAGCAAAAGGTCTGATGATGTTCTGACATATATAGAATTTCTGATCTGAAGATTGAAGCACGGTTTCTTGATTCGATACAGGAACAGCCATAATATTCACATCATACAGACAATGTGTTTCCAGGGCTTCGTTCTTCATAGTAAGTCTGAAGTTGTCTTTACCTTCATGCACATAGCGGATATCGTCTATGTCCATATATGCGAGGGATGGAGAGATGGCGTTCGAAAAACCTTCTGCAACAGCATCATGGATATTTTCTTGTCCGTTTACATAAAATGTCGGACAAGAGCCGAAACAAACTTTTGGATTGGTCAGGCATATGGCTCCACCCAAAAGATTTACACCGGTTAATATGGTCAAAGCTAATATTCTTCCGTTTTTATCCCTGTTAAGAGACTGATTGGTTTCAAACAATGCAACAGAATCGACCGGTACATTCAGGTTTCCGGAAAGTACCAGGTGCCGATTGACGTCATATTTGTCAGCCATTCCTTTAACCAGATCAGCAGCGCTGTCGTATTCCCATCTGTCTTCAAACACATAGACTTCGCCATTTTTCATATGGGCTTTTAAGAATGGTTTAACCGCAAGCGAATCAGTTTGATGAAGAAGCGCATTCACACTTGAATACGTCTGTCGGGGCTGCGGTATTTTGCATCCAAACAAATACAGCAGCAAAATGCTGATCATTAGATTTTTTTGCATTGGGGGTATGCTTTTGTTAAAACGAATATAAGAAACGAATAGACAATGGAGTCTCACGGACGTATCAAAAGCGTTCGACGACCCTCAAAATCCGATAAAATATATATTCCTGAGCAAAGGTTTGGTAGTTGGACCCGGGTATTTGTGCTTGCTTCTAAGGTAAACAATAGGTTGCCCCGAATATCCGATAATTGAACAGTTGATGAAGTCATACTTTCCAGATAACACGACGATCTGCAGGGATTTGGATATATTCTCCAGCTGGATTTTTCAGGATTTACAATGCCGGAAGCCTGAAAATACATGCAAATTGTGGTGTCATTGCAGGTATTCTTGGTCAATTCCACCGCGTATCTTCCGGTCGCAACCGGTTGATAGACTTGATTTTGTGCCCCGGTAATTTTTTGATAATTCAGGTCGCAATTCAGCCATTGATAAGAAATACCACTTTCCATAGCCTTCAATTGTTCACCATCCAGTATTATTCCTGTATCTATTCGAACCAATTGGTAATTGTATAGAGTTATACTGTCGCAACCCTTTGTGGTCGTTTCAAATACTTTTACCTGTACATTGTCAAAATAAGTTGTTCCGTTGATGGTTATTGATCGGCAGAAAGGCAGGTCTATTGAAGTTTCCACGGAAGAATTAAGGGTTACTGAATACGCCACAATGGAATCGCAACCAAATTGATTCATGAGGGTATCCGAGAATATTCCACTATTGTAAACCCATCTTCCGGAACCTAAACGGAAAGAGTCACAATCGCTCACTTCAATTTGATGATCGTGTTTTTCGTGGATGGTCAAATACAATACCACAGCAGAATCGCATCCGGTCGAATTTGCCAATGTCAGAAAATAAGTTCCACTGCTGTGATACCAGTTTTTCCCAAATAGAAAAGGATCACACTGTGCAATAATTAAGGTGTCATAAACAGGATTGCATGGATTCATTTTGATCAGAGCCATGTCTTCAAAAGAAGTATTTCCTATAGCGGTTAATTCCAGAACGCGGTCACCAGGACAAAAATCTACCTTCCGTAAAAAATTATTCGCAATCCAAATGCTGCCATTCTTGTCTTGTTCGATGGCATATCCATAATTGGTGCCGCCTACGGATCCGAAAACCGTAGAAAATTGTTGTGTTCCGGAGGTATCGAATTTTGCAAAAAAGGCATTTGGTGTCGTAACTGAAGTGGAATTGCCCAGCAGATAAATGTAGTGCCCCCGCAAAGTCATGGCAACACCGGATGCAGCGCGATTGCTACTCCAGGGACCATTGATGTGTTTGGCCCACAAGGTGACCCCCTGATCACTCAGTTTCCATAAAAATGAAGCTGATGAAGATGCATTAATCAAGGTGATTCCTGTTCCGAATGCAACAGTTCCCTGATAAAGTCCTGTAACATAAATTTGATTATGTTCATCCGATACAATGTCTGCAACGGCATCATAGGCCGTTGACCCGGCTAATCGGGTCCATTCTGTTGTTCCATTCGCCCGTAAACGGGAGACCCATATTTGGTAGCCGTTTAAGGAACCTCCTGAAATTCCGCCAACCAAAGGTATGGAACCGGCTAAAAGGTGAATGGTATACACTCTTCGATCAGTTCCTACATTCCACCCATTCAAAAAGTCGCCATTTGAATCAAGTTTAATCAGAAATGCATCTGCGGCTGTGGTAGTCAAGGTGAGGAAATGGTCTGCGCTTCCGGGATTTGCGTCAAAAGCTTGTGCAAAATATCCTCCAAAGAATAAATTACCCGCAGAGTCTGTAACGAGGTCATAAATCTGTTCAGCCGTCGTATTTGAACTGCCGAATTGTTTGCTCCACAAATAGTTACCGTCATTGGTGAGCGCAATTACAAACATATCCTGTTGAGTTCCCTGAGCCCTGTGAATGGCTTTCCCGGCGCCCGGATCCAGATCAACGCTGTCGGAGAATTTGCCACTTACAATTACCCGTTGCATCGGGTCTATATATACGGTGTAAAGAGATGTGATCATGGGTCCGGCAAAGGTTTTAGCCCAGATCAATTGTCCTTCCGGACTCAATTTGATCAGGAATCCATCCTCCATTCCCGCAGAGACCATCCAATGTACGCCGGCTCCCGGATCAGCATCTACAGAATCATTAAATTGACCACAAATGAAAATATGGCCGGATGTGTCGCTGTCGATATTATTGACATAGTCCCGGAGTTTTCCGTTAAAAGCCCAAGCCGTATCAAATCCGAAATTTGAGGTCTGACCTATGGAGCTGAGGCTATAAAAGACGAGCAACCAGAATATGATTAACCGAAGCATTATCCGAAATTAACTCATACGGGCTTCATCTGCATGATACAAACAAAAATTTGACAAACACGGATATAGATGGATGGTATCTGGATGGGTGGTAATTGAATAAAAAATTTAAGTTTAAAATTGAATCTTTGCGATGATGAAAGGAATGGTTCTAACCAAATATTAATGATAGAAACATATAAGGGAATAAAAACATTTCATGCCAAATCTCGTCATGATTGGCGTGATTGGCTCGAAAAACACCATGCCAAAGAAAGTGCAGTATGGTTGATTTTTTACAAAAAGAATTCCGGTGTTCCTTCGGTATATTATGATGAAGCCGTGGATGAGGCGCTTTGTTTTGGATGGATTGACAGTAAACCAAACAAACGGGACGATTCCAGCTATTATCAGTTTTTTGCAAAGAGAAATCCAAAAAGCAACTGGAGCAGGGTGAATAAAGAGAAAGTAGAGAAATTGTTGTTGGAAGGACATATGCATGCTTCAGGATTGGAAATGGTAGAAATTGCGAAACTCAATGGTACCTGGAATGCGCTGGATGATGTAGAGAATTTACAGATGCCGGTTGATTTACAACGAGCATTTGAACTGAATCCGGTAGCACTTGGATATTGGGAAGCATTTCCGAGATCAGCCAAAAGAGGCATATTGGAGTGGATTCTGAACGCAAAGAGGGATGAAACCCGATTGAAACGAATTACTGAAACAGTTGAATTGGCATCCCAAAACATAAGGGCAAGTAATCCAAGGAGTTTCCAAGGTTATGAACAGAAATCTTGAAATAGACCAGTATTTGAAATCCAAAAACCATCCTAAGGGGGCTGAAATACAGCGAGTTAGAGAAATAATTATGGATACCCACCCGAAAATGGAGGAATGTATTAAATGGAGCTGTCCAACCTTTGTATATAAAGGAAATATGGCCTCATTTTTCATGAATGCCCAAAAACACGTAAGTCTGATGTTTCACAAAGGGGCATTTATTCAGGATGAAACCGGGTTGTTGCAAGGCGATGGGAAAGAAGGCCGCACTGCCAAATTTGAAAATATGGAGGATATTGAGAAAAAGAAAGACGACTTACAACGAGTCGTGCTCGCCTGGATCAAATTGCAGGACGAAGGCAAGTTTTAGCTACGCACCGGGATAAGTTGAATTCGAGCAACTCATTTAATTACAGTTTGCAATCTCCATCAGTTAACATTACGATTTAGGTTGAGTTTTTCAAAATAATTGTATATATTTGATGAACGTCAACTGTATAAGTTTATCACTTGTTTTAAAATTTCCATAGTGCTATGAATATCAAAATCAGATTCATTTTAGTTTTCGTTTTTACCAGTGTTGCGCTTTCCACGCAGGCACAAAACGAATTATTCGGTAAGTGGAAAGGGACTTGTCCGATAGAGAGAATGAGTGAAGCCAGTATAGAACATTGCCTGTTTTGTCATATAAGTTCTTCCAAAGGAGGAGGCATGATGATCAGCGATTTTGAATTGACCATTAACCATGCCAACATGACGGTTAACATGATGGATGAGCTTACAATCATAAATTATCAGTGGGATGAATCTATTCATGGTATTTCGTTTGATTTCAAAAATTTGCATTTTGACTTTAAGGTTTTGGGCTTATTGCAAGATGATGTACTCATATTGAAAACTACCGATGGCGCTGTGATCCTCCTGGAACGTGTCAAAGGTTGAGCAAGAACTTACCACATTTTAAAATGCGCTGAACAAAATGGCTTTGGTTTTTAAAGAGCATTGCGAACTTTGTCAGAAGCCCTTGCCGGCAGACAGCACGGAGGCTATGATCTGCGCATATGAATGTACTTTTTGTCATCCATGTGTATCAGGTACATTAAACTTTGTTTGTCCCAATTGCGGAGGTAATTTTGAGAAGAGACCCGTGCGAATCAGGAAAACGGATTGAGGCTTTCATTCATTAATCTGTATTTATGATCTCTGTTCCGACTTCCGGGTTTGCCGAATCCTTATGGCCATAGCTCAATTACAACAAACGAATGTACATTTGAGGTTGATAACCGTATCAAAACAAGCTTTTATTATCCTTCATAGAGATTATGCGCACCATTTTGTTCATCATATTCGTCGTATTTGGTTCAAATTTTGTCGTCAGGGGCCAGGATTCCACTCAATTTGAAATTAAAGTATTTCAGAAAGGGAGGGAGATACGCATCGACCGCGATCATTCGGTGAATTTGAAAAAAGCCGGATTTGATCTGGTATTTGTATTGAACCAACCCACGGATTTTTTGATAAATGCGAGTTACAGCGCTGTTTCTTTTGAACAAGCCAAATCCGGAACAGAGTTGCACAAGATAGCCGGATTTCAGGAAACGGGTATGGCAGAGGGACTGAGAAATGAAGATTTGGAAATTTTTATAAACGATTCTGCCCCGAATGCCTGGTATTATGAAGACGAAATAAATCACAGATTCAATAAAATCGGGAAGGATGGCGATCGTTTGGTTTGTACCCGTACCATTGAGTATGTAAGGGATGTGAAATTAAACCGCAGGGAGAAAATAAAAAAGGCACAAAGCCCCATGTATCTGGTGATTGTGGCGTATCGCTACGATATGCAACTCGAAAAAAGGATTGAAATACAGCGGTATTTATTGCAGATTAACTTTCGGTAGCTTAGCCGATAGGATATGAGTTTGAGTAAATTGAAAAGGTGTAGGGTGAGTGCATTTTGATTATTGACGAACCAACCCATTTCTGAAGGATTCAAAATATATACATATATAAATGAGAAAGATAAATTTCACCATAATGGCCTTGACAATAGTCGTGAAATTATCTGCCCAAACCGTAATATTCCGTGATTCGACTTTTTTAGCTCCGTTGTCTTTTCAGAGCAATTTAGACACCCTGATCGTGGATAACTGCAACTTTCAAAACTTCAATGGAGAAGCCATTCGTTTTGAAAATGTTCAGTATGTCGAGATAAAGAATTCTTTCTTCTCTAACTTGTCGAACACAATCAGTACAAGAGCCATTATCTGTGGTAAAAAAGCCAACTATGTACTTTTGAAAAACTTGAATTTTAGTCTTGTCGGTGGAACCGCCATTCGTTTTCCGACAGATGGGGAATCTTCTGCGCTGCAAAGACTTGGAGTTGTTACCATAGATTCTGTTTTCATAAATGGAACATTAGATCCGGGAGGATTGGAGTCTAACGGCATTCGGGTTTTTTTAACAGACACCCTGCACATCAGAAATTGTTCAATAAAGAACATTGCAGATAATGCCATAAATCTGGGAAGAAACAGTTCAGGTCAAACACAAATCAACCAATGCATTCACTACGTTGAAATTCATCACAATATCATAGATTCCATTCTTGGAAATGGAATATTGGCTGCAGAAAACGCAGGAAAGGCTTTCGTGCACCACAATATCATTTCAAATATTGCGGTAGATGGAGCTGGCATGTTGCCGACCGATGGAGATCACGGTATGTATTGGCAGTCGCCGGATGTAGTCATATTTGAAAACAGAATTACGAATGTCTTCGATGGGCTAAAAAGTGGTCAAACCGGAAGCGGTATAAGTCTGAGAACAAATGCCAGGGTGTATCAGAATGAAATCGCTGATTGCACACGTAATGGGATAGGTTACTGGAATGATCACCCCGGAAGCAGTATGTTGGAAATAACGAACAACCTCATATACGAAACGGGTTTAAACGGAATTTATATCAATGGTTCCGGCGGCAATCCCAATATGCCGGATTCCGTTGTCATATTGCACAATACCGTTCACAACAACTACCAATCAGGGCTGGTTTTTCATTATTCGCCCATTGCGCTGAATAACCTAAACAGTTACAACTATGTGGCCGGAAACCTCTTACTTTTCGATAATATTACCGATACCGCTGACTTTATTCGGTTTTTAGGAAGTATTTCAAGCCAGAATACTGCGCACAATTTTTATGCAGATGTCAATTCCGGATTCGTGAATCTTACATTAAAGGACTACCATTTGACCCCAAACAGCTCTGCAATAAATTTTGTACCTTACGCCACTACGAAGTTGTCTCATGACAAAGACAATAACCTTCGTTCCCTTCCTTTAGATGCGGGCTGTTATGAATATATGCCAACCAACAAACTTGATGAAAAAAGGGATTTTAACTTAAACATTTATCCCAATCCCTGCAAAGGAAAATTCAATATAAGTTTCGATAAGAATATTGAATTATTATTGACTGTTTATGATTTGAATGGAAGGTTCATAACAGCAAAAACGCAAATTCATAACGGGCAGGCAGAAATTGATTTGACAGACTACAGCAATGGATTATACATATTGGAATTGAGGTCTAATATGTATACGTCCAGAGCCAGGATTCATAAAATCGGTTTATAGGGGCAGTCCGGCAATATGGCAGGGCTTGACTTCATATGAAAGTTTAAGACGGCTTTTTGAACAGTTTTTCTAAGGGAATTTGGCCTCGAATTCTCATCCCGCTAAACATTGATGGATTGCTTTAACAGGTACGCGGTAGAATTAAAAAACGCTTATATCTGAGATCAATTCAAATCGAGAACCAACAGAACGTTCAATTCGGGACTTTTTTACAGAAAATGAATGAAATACCTTGGAAGAAGTGGCAACGGTACATAAAGTTACACGTACAAACCACATGATTGAGCAAAGTCTTTTAGAAAATACATGGAAGAAAGATTCCCTGTCAAAAAGCATTATCCATTGCGATTAAGTGCTCGAACTAATTCCAATTTATTAACCATTCAAATGCAAAAGATTGCCCTTAAATTAAGGCTTGATGCTTATTCAGGATTCATGGATTATTAGTTCTTTTCTCCTCTACTAAATACATGTGTGAATTTGCGGGTTAAGCTTCTCCAAAAATGGCCAAATCAATCATTTATCTATTAAAGCCCCCCTCAATACCCCAGCGTCTTCATCATGCTCTTATAGCTCTGCTCCTTGCTGAAAATACGTGTATAGATTTCTCCGTCTTCCTTGTCAATAATGATGTGCTTGGGAGCCGGTATCAAACAATGTTGAATGCCGCCATATCCCGCCAGTGATTCCTGATAGGCTCCGGTATTGAAAAACCCTAAATACAAAGGCTCTTCGTTGTCATAAAGCGGTAAATAAATGGCATTCACATGTTGCTCCGAATTGTAATAGTCGTCACTATCACAGGTTAAACCACCGAGTAAAACGCGCTCATAAGTCTCTTCCCAACGATTTACAGGCAATAAGATAAACCGTTTGTTGATGGCCCAACTATCCGGCAAGGTGGTCATGAAACTGCTGTCAATCATGTTCCATTTCTCCCGGTCGTTCTGCAGTTTTTGAGACAATACGCTAAAAATCGCACCTCCGCTTTCACCTACAGTAAACGAACCAAATTCAGTAAATAAATCGGGTTCAGGAACATTGTGTTCGGAACAAACCTGTTTGATCTGCTGCACAATTTCTTCTGCCATATATGCATAGTCGTAATCGAAACTGAGAGAATTCTTAATGGGGAAACCACCTCCGATATTCAGGGAATCCAGTTCCGGACAAACTTTTTTGAGTTCACAATATACACCCAATGCCTTGTGCAATTCATTCCAATAATAAGCTGTGTCCTGTATACCGGTATTGATGAAGAAATGCAACATCTTCACTTCGATATTCTTATTGGATTTGAGTACCTTCTTGTAAAATGGTACGATATCCTTGTACCCGATACCCAATCGCGAGGTATAAAATTCGAATTTGGGCTCTTCTTCCGCAGCTGATATTGCTCAGGGTCTCGATCTCTTTAAAATTGTCGATGATGGGATAAGTGTTCTCAAATCCCATATTGATCAGATTGGAAAGACGCTCGATATATGCATCTGTTTTAAATCCATTACTGATGATGTACTGGTTTTTGGAGATTTTACCTTCACGGTACAGACTCAGAATAATCTCGATATCAAATGCGCTCGAGGTTTCTATATGTATTTCGTTCTTAAGTGCTTCTTCTAAAACAAAGTAAAAGTGCGAACTCTTGGTGCAATAACAATAGTGGTATTTACCCTTGTAGTCTACCTTGGCCATGCCCACATTGAACCAGGTCTTTGCTTTCTTTATATTCTCGGATATTTTGGGCAAATAGGTAAATTTCAATGGGGTTCCGTATTGCTTGATCAAGTCCATTAGGTTGATGTCGTGGAATACAAGGTTGGAGTTGTCATCCAGTTTAAACTCCTCTTGAGGAAAGAAAAAGGTCTGTTCAATCAGGTCGCGATACTTGTTTTTCATGAATGCAGGTGAGTTACTTTAGTATAATTTATGCAAAGTAAGTGAGTTGAATTTGTATTTACAACAAGATTAATACGAATCGATAGAAGAGTGCTTTCAATCTTCTATTTTTGCGCCGCATCTCGAAGTTGAAACCGGAAAACAGTATAGATCAGCAGGACCAAATTGAAATTTTTGGTGCCCGTGAACACAATTTAAAAAACATAGACCTGTGCATCCCCAGGCACAAGCTGGTGGTATTTACCGGCTTGAGTGGGAGTGGTAAGTCCAGTCTGGCTTTCGATACCTTATTTGCAGAAGGTCAGCGTCGTTACATGGAGAGCTTTTCTGCCTATGCGCGTCAGTTTATAGGCGAAATGAAACGTCCTGAAGTGGATAAAATCAATGGGCTGAGTCCGGTTATCGCCATTGAGCAAAAGACCGTGAACAAAAATCCGCGCTCAACGGTAGGTACCATTACAGAGATATATGATTTTCTGCGTCTCCTTTACGCCCGCGCTGCCGATGCATTTTCTCATGTGAGCGGTGAGCAATTGGTTCGATTCACGGAGGACCAGATCATCGATACCATATCCCGAAAATTCAGCAGTAATAAAATTACGCTGTTGGCGCCATTGGTTAAAGGGCGTAAAGGGCATTACCGCGAATTGTTCGAACAAATGTTGAAGCAGGGTTATTCAAGAGTGCGGGTTGACGGCGCGATCATTCCCCTGGAGGCCGGAATGCAATTAGACCGCTACAAGGTACACGATATCGAACTGGTGATTGATCGCCTGGATGAAAGCTCCATGACTGCAGGTCGATTGACAGACTCTGTTAAAAATGCCCTGAAAACCGGAAAAGGAGTGTTGGCGGTTTTGAATGAGGCGGATGAATCGTTGGCATACTTTAGCAGAAATCTGATGGATGTAGCCACCGGGGAAGCATATGATGAACCTCAACCCAATACGTTTTCTTTTAACTCACCTTATGGTGCTTGTCCGAAATGCAGTGGATTAGGTGAAGTAGCTGAAATCGATATGAATGTGATCATTCCGGATCCTTCTCAAAGCATCAACAAAGGGGGAATTGCTCCGTTGGGTGTGCTTCGGGAGAACTGGACATTCACACAACTGAGGGCGATATCGAAAAAGTTGAAGTTTAGTCTGGCAGACCCCATTTCAAGCCTGAGCCCTGAAGTTATGGAGATATTGTTGCATGGTTCTGACCAGAAGTTTGAAGTGCAACATACCAATGCCAATGGGGTAAAGCACAATTTTGAAACTACCTTTCGCGGCATTTTGCCCATGATTATGTCGGCTTACCATGAGAAAAGCCAGGATAGTTTGAATGAATGGGCTGAAGAATTTATGAATTCCGTTAAATGTCCGGAATGCAATGGAAACAGATTGAATCGGGAAGCCCTGAGTTATCGCATTGGAGGTATGACGATATCTGATTTGGCGAATATGAGCATTGCTGCTTTAAGCGAATGGCTGAAGGGAGCGGAGGCTAAAATGTCGGAACGTCAAAAACTGATTGCCACAGAAATTTTGAAAGAAATAAATGGGAGAGTAGACTTTTTAATCGATGTTGGATTGGATTACCTGAGTCTGAACAACCCTTCCAGAACCTTATCCGGAGGTGAGGCCCAGCGCATCCGTCTGGCAACTCAAATTGGCTCAAGACTGGAAGAAGTCCTGTATATTTTGGATGAGCCGAGTATTGGCTTACATCAAAGAGACAACGAGCGCCTCATATACTCCCTGAAACAATTGCGAGATATTGGCAATTCGGTCATTGTCGTTGAGCACGATAAAGACATGATCGTGGAAAGTGATTTCGTGGTTGACATTGGACCAGGTGCCGGATTGCATGGGGGTAGGATCGTAGCCGCAGGTCCCTGGGAGCAAATGCAGCATCAAGACACCCATACGGCTGCCTATATCAGCGGTCGAATGAAAATAGAAATTCCCGATGTCAGAAGAAAAGGGAATGGGAAAAAAATAGAGTTATTGGGTTGTTCAGGGAATAATCTTAAAAATCTGAATGTCTCCTTTCCATTGGGAACTTTTATTTGTGTTACCGGAGTTTCCGGAAGCGGAAAATCCACTTTGATTAACGAGACGCTGTATCCACTGTTAGCCAGTCATGTATATGGCAGCCGGAAGAAACCGTTGCCATATCTGGAAATCAAAGGTTTAAAACATATCGATAAAACCATTCGCATTGATCAAAGCCCGATCGGAAGAACACCGCGCTCGAATCCGGCTACATATGTGGGCTTTTTTGCAGATATCCGCAATTTGTTCGCGGATTTACCGGAGGCCAAAATACGCGGATATAAACCGGGAAGATTTAGTTTTAATGTAAAAGGCGGGCGCTGTGAGACCTGTGGTGGAGGCGGAATGCGCGTGGTTGAAATGAACTTTCTACCCGATGTGGAAGTAACTTGTGAAAGTTGTCAGGGCAAAAGGTATAACCGTGAAACGCTGGACGTGCGTTACAAGGGGAAATCCATCAGTGATGTACTCAATATGAGCGTTGAAGAATCCGTGGGCTTTTTCGAAGCTATTCCATCTATCTATAGGAAAATTAAAGCCTTACAGTCCGTGGGCCTGGGGTATATTACCCTTGGTCAAAGTTCTACCACTTTATCAGGTGGAGAAGCCCAGCGGGTAAAATTGGCAACGGAATTGTCTAAAATTGGAACAGGAAATACCTTTTATATTCTCGATGAACCTACCACTGGTCTGCATTTTGAAGATATTCGCCAATTGTTGTTGGTCTTAAATGAACTCGCCGATAAAGGGAATACCATTTTGGTTATCGAACATAATCTGGATGTAATCAAAGTAGCAGATTACATCATCGATATTGGTCCGGAAGGCGGCCATGGAGGAGGAGAGCTCCTGGTGAGCGGCAGCCCTGAGGAAGTGGCGGCTTGTGAGGCCTCTCATACCGGCAGATTCCTGAAAAGAGAACTCAGTTAATCCTGATCATTCGGTAGTGGGAAGTACCTGATTCGGATTGAAAGCGTATCAGAAGCATCCCTTGCGGCAAATCCTTACCGTCTATTACATGAATCCCGGTGTTCAGCGACTGTTTGTAACATTCTTGACCACTTGTGGAATAAATGCTTAATTCACCGTCTTTTTCTGTATCGAATGTGAAGGAATTTTGGAAAGGATTAGGATATATTTTGTCTCCGGGAATCAAGGCTTCATCTTCTTTAATTCCGGTGGTTTTAAAGATTTTACAAGCCGTTGTATTGGTCTCATGATATTCGTCGGTATCAAAAATGATGCTTGCTTTGTTATGAATACTGGTTCCTTCACTTAATCCGTCTTTCAGCTTAACCTTGAAGGAGATATATCCCTGATCACCGATAAAATCGCTGGCTTTGGAAGGGTTGGGCTTTAGATTGATGTTGTTGAAAGTCCAGATTAAAATACCCAGATTCGTACCCGGAGGACCACTGATGATTTTTGTGGTATAGGTATGACTGGCTCCGGTTTCCATGGTGTATTCCATTGCCAGATTCAGATCCAGGGTATCGATTACGTAAACGGTTCTTACGGTATCAGTGCTGTAATTCCTGAATGAAATCGTATAGCTTAAATCCCTTTCTCCGGGCTCTAAAAAGGCAACAGTATCCGGCAGCATGGGTGCAGGATAAGATTGCTTGAGAAATGCACCATACGGATTATATTGAATATTCTGATTCAGCGTATCCGTATTGTCTATGATGGAACTTTCTCCTGTTAACCCGGTAATTTCTGTCTGCATTTGAAGATTGTTTTCTTCATAATTGGCAGGAATATGCATGTATAAAGCAATTTTTCTTTGCTCACCGGAATTGAGGAACTTATAATTCCAGATATATAGATTTCCTTTAATGCTGTCTTGTGACGGAAGAGATTTTACAGTGCTGATTCCGGTGGGAATCATCAGTTTAATTTGTCCGTCAGGTATAAAGTCAGAACCCAGATTTTCGTATTGAAGTATATAGAGATTCGTTCTGCCTTTCTCCGTTTGCCAGCCACCGGAGTTGGTAAGGGTGATGCGTACATCTTTAATACCGGGTTCAATTTGTTGGGCGAAATCCTCAGCGTCGTTCATTTTGCCGGTGTTTATTTCTGTCTGCCGTATCTCAGGACAACCCGGGCTCGCTTTCCAGTATTTCTTTTGCGATAATTGCAAGGAGTATTTACCAGGTGGCAAATAGGTGCGATAATATCCATTGGCATCCAGTTTCAGGACATAAGGACCCGGGGTGATGACGACGTAGCGGTCATTTACCAATTCATCGCGATTGTCGAAAACACAATTGGAGTTCTTATCATGGAATACTCTTCCGGAAATATAGCCGGCTTTTTCGTCATAACAGGCGATGCGATTTAGGGTTATGTTCCCGTAGGAGACAAAACCTCCCGCAGTTAGCAATTCTCCTCTGAATGTACTCAACAATTTTGCGCTCCCAATATTGCCAAGCGGTATGGTTTGCCAATGGTTGTCACTAAACCGGATTATTGTCTGCACATTCGATTCACCGGTAATTTCGAACAATCCACTGGCATATATTTGGCCATCTAATTCGATCAAATCATATACAATTCCCAGATATTCAATGCCTTTGGTAATCAATTCTGCTTTCCCCTGACTCCATATGACCAATTGTCTGTTTTTTAATGAATCCAAGGCATATGCAATTATTTTGCGATCCTGGGCGATCATTCGGGTTATTTTGAATTCAGAAGTCTTATATCTCAGCCAACCAAATCCGGTATATGCTGCTATATATTGAGAAGCCACTCCGGAAACCATGGAAAAACTACCTCCTATGACCAAGGTGTCGTTGACCACCGCCATATCTAAAACAGAACCGGAAGGACCTACGCCAAAATTATCTCCCGGAATCATGAATTTTTCTCCGTTATAAGCGACAATATTGGCCGTGTTCACCTCCTGAACACCATAAAATTCGCCACCTATGATCAATTTTTCATCAAAAACTTCCAAATCATTGATGATACCAAGGGTTGAAGGGGCGACCACCGGTTTCGGCGTAATCGATTCATATTTCTTGCCATTCCAACGTATGATATTCACCGCATTTTGCAGCCCGCTCACAGATTTGAACTTTCCGGCGATATAGAGATGATCCCGATAAAATTTGATGCATGTAATGATCGAAACTGAATCAGTAGTAAATCCCGGTAGGCTTCTCCAAAAGCTACCGTTCCATACAGACAATCCGTAACTGCGGCCTTTCTCGGTAAGACCGGTGGTGTAAACGGCATACAATTCACCTCTTTCGGAAGTGATGGCCATTGGCGCATAAGAAAGTCCATCATTCAGCGGTTTCCAAAGTTGCGCTTTCACTTCGAAAGTGATGGCGATGAACATAAACAGGTAAATAATTCTCTTGATTTTTCCCATAATCCCCGACGCTAAAATTGATATTGAAATTCAAACAACCAACCCAATTGCCTGAATTTTTGTTCCACGGATGCGTCCTCCATCAGACTACTTAATCCGTGTTTATATTGAATTCCGGTGTTAACACTCCAACCCGGTTTTACGTAATATCGGTATTTAATTTCTGCCTGCAAAGACCGCATGCTCTTTTTATAATCGAAAACGGCAGCATCAGATACTTGATGCAAACCCAGGTCAGTTCCAATACTTTGGCCATGAGTGCCGGTCAAAAATGAAATCATCATACCGGCAGATGGAATCAGACTGGATTTTTGTCCTATGGGTATTTCTCGTCCTATTTGAACCGGAATATCCAAAAAAGTATAAGTTGCACGTTGTTCAAGGGTTGCAACGGTGTCTCGGTAGTTTAATCTGAAATATCCAATGATATTGCCCTGTGGATTCAGGTGAGGGAAGGAATCGTAAATCATATAGCGAACCTGGCCCTTTAACCACTGTGTTTTCGGACTATAAATGGCCCCACTCGCATAGGTCCATTTACCGGTATTGTACTGGGCAATAAATCCACCTTCCCATGAAACAGAAGGTGTTTCAGCGTTACTGCGGTAGTTTTCGTAGTTGGTGTTTTCAGCCCGGTGAAGCTGGTTATAGCGATTCACAGAAGAGTAAGCACCAATGCTCCAGCCCGGTTTGCGGAAGTTGGGGGCATCCAGCGTTTTGTCAACAAAGGGATGAATCGGTTTGATGAATTCTTCAAGCGAGGGGTTCCATGGCTCTGATGCGGATTTTAGTGCGACTTTTGAACGCGGGAAAAGCTGTATAATTTCCAAACCTTCACCCTTTACCGGAACCTGTGCAGTTTCTTGTCTTGTATTGGTGCCTGGATTCGCTTTAGTGCGCGATATACCGGAAATATGAAAAGATTTTGAAGGATCATTAGGTTTTGGAAAGCCGGATTCTAATTGAGTCTTTCCATTTTCAGGTCGGATTGAATGAGTTGTGGTGATCGAAGGTTTACCCGATGTGGATGGGTTCGAATGGGATATTGGAGCGTTCGGTTTAATGGCTCGTGATTGAGTTTCTTTGGCGGTGACAATATGCCTGTTTTCCTCGGATATGTTATTGGGGTTAGTAACGGATGAATAAATAAACCATGATAAAGGCAGGAGCAAGGCAGGAATCAATAACCACCACCACCAGGCCATTTTCTTTTTGGCGGGTGGATTGGATAGGCCTTGTAAAATGGCATTCCAATCCGAATCACCTACAGGTACCTGCGTGTTTCCGATTTTACCCGATATATACTGGTCTATATGTTTTTTCTTGTTACTCAATGATTTTCCTTTCTCTGAGCAGGTCTCTCAAATGCTTACGAGCCCTGGCCAGCTGGCTTTTTGAGGTACCTTCCGATATCCCTAGCGCCTGTGCAATATCTTTATGACCGAGGCCTTCGATCGCATACATATTAAAGACAATCCGGTAGCCATCGGGTAACTCCCGAATAACTTCCAGAATGTCTTCTTCACTAACTTCTCGTTGTTCTTCAACAAAAATCTGATCTTCTTCTCCTTCGTCTTTTACAATTTTATCTGCTTCTTCGTATAACACAAATTTATTTTCCCTCTTATAGTGGTCAATGGCGGTATTAATCATCACGCGCGTCATCCAGGTCTCAAGTTTGCTTTGTCTGTTGAATTTGGATAGAATGGTGAATACTTTAACAAAGCCTTCCTGCATGGCATCACGGGCATCTTCGAGATTCCTGCAATACCTTGTACATATCCCAAGCATCTTTGAGCCATACCTGTCGAACAGGTAACGCTGGGCTTTAGGATCGTTTTCAAGACATGCTTCAATGAGTTCATACTCATTCTCCAAATTCGGGCTTTTTCTCATTGGTCTGCCAAAGACACGTTAGGTTGCACCGTTGTTGCTATTTTTTTCGAAAATAATCATTCACAACCATCCAACTTTCAAAATATACCCACCCGTTCTTTAATTTTAGACAATACAAGGGGTACCTTTGAGTAATGGATTGTATCGGAGAAGGAATATGGCTCATCGATAAACCGGTTGGATTGAGTTCATTTGGTGTGGTTAGCCGCATGCGTAAAATATTGAAAATTAAGAAAATAGGTCACGCAGGTACCTTAGACCCTCTGGCTTCAGGATTGATGGTGGTATGTTCAGGAAAATTCACGAAAACCATCGATTCATTTCTGGGAATGGACAAAGAGTACAAAGGAATGATTTATCTCGGCGCTCAAACGGAAAGTTACGATCTGGAACAAACGCCGGTCATTACAGGGAATGGAACGATTCCGACCCGGGAGGAGATAGAAGCTGCATTGGTACAGTTTCGGGGCGATATATTGCAAACCCCACCTGTTCATTCGGCCATT
>CAZTGZ010000021.1:1840-17321 GCA_964613385.1 uncultured Chitinophagaceae bacterium | reverse complement strand
GATCAACAAAGGCCTCTGCGAGATGGAAAAAGGGCGTATAAAGGCGCCAGAACAGGGAATAGTCCTGAAATGAAGTCGAGGCCGGTTCATGTGTATCAATTTGAGATAGAAAAATACCGGTATCCAGAGCTATGGTTCCGGGTAAAATGCAGCAAAGGAACCTATATCCGTTCCCTGGCAAATGATCTTGGAATTGCATTGGGCACTGGTGCTTATTTAGGGTCTTTAACCCGAACGGCCAGTGGTCCCTTTAAACTGAAAGATGCCTGGAATTTCCGTGATTTAGACTTCTTGATGAAAGGGGCAAAGCCTTTGGAACAAATGCTTCATAACCCTGAATAATTTATATTTGTGACCCTTTATGAAATTGTATCGCGGCTTACAGGATTTTAAAGCCATTCAGGGAGCTGTGGTTACCCAGGGAACATTTGATGGGGTGCATCTGGGACATCAGGAAATTCTCAAAACCGTTGACAAACTCGCCAAGAAATCCGGATCAGAAAGTGTGTTGCTCACTTTTTTTCCGCATCCCAGATTGGTTCTTTACCCTGACGACAATAGCTTAAGGCTGATCAATAGTCTCGACGAAAAGGCTCGTTTGATTGAAGCCTGCGGCATTGACCATATGATCGTGCTTCCGTTTACCCGGGAGTTTTCTCGCTTAAGTGCCCTGGAATTTATGCGGGATGTGATATTGGAAGGAATTGGCATGAAAACATTCGTCATAGGCTACGATCACAGATTCGGAAAAAATCGGGAGGGTAGCATCGATGACGTTAAGGAGTTTTCGGAATTGTTTGATTTTCAGGTGCTTGAAATCCCTGCCCGCGATGTGGATGAAAGTATCATCAGCTCGACAAAAATCAGAAATGCTTTATTGAAAGGAGAAGTTGAATTTGCCAATACATTATTAGGATATCCTTTTACGTTACATGGAAGGGTGGTACACGGGAGAAAACAGGGCAGGGCATTGGGATATCCCACAGCCAATATTATGGTGGAAGATCCGTATAAGATCATTCCTGCCAACGGGGTTTATATTGCCAAAGTAAAAGTGTATGGCAAGATGTACAATGCCATGATGAGTATCGGGAATAATCCGACTTTTGAGCATGCCGCCTGGTCTATTGAAGCCCACCTTTTTGACTTTGATCAGGACATATATGATGAGGTGGTGGAAATAAAAATGTTGAAACTTATCCGGGAAGAGTTAAAATTTGCAAATTCTGAAGATTTGAAAGCAGCTCTTAGATCTGACGAAAGTATAACAAAAGCGTATTTTTCACAGGAAGATGCGCCTTTACAAACATGAGCAACTTACTTACCATACTCTGTGCCATCTGTATGGGTCCGGGATACTTTGTTCCGGAGGGGGAGGGGAATAACGATACCCTCAAAATGAATCGTCCGGCTGAAAGTTGCTGGTGGGACTACGATTCTACGGTCATTCCCTGTTTCGAAATGTATGAGAATGTATGGGATCAGGAAAACGTAAGTGTGCCCGGGGTTGATCCGGTGAGTCTGGAAGATGGAGTCTGGCTGTGTTTGAGAGACAGCAGTGATTGTCAGTACTTCCATCCGTATTATGGCGAGATAAATTCGGATTTCGGCTGGAGATGGAGCCGGATGCATAATGGAGTGGATATAGACCTTGAAGTTGGGGATCCTGTGTATGCGGCCTTTGATGGCGTCGTTAGAATATCGAAAGAAAATCCGGGTGGCTACGGACTTTACGTAATGATCCGTCATTATAATGGTCTGGAAACCTTGTATGGGCATCTCAGCGAGAAAATGGTGGAAGTGAATCAACCGGTTCGTGCGGGTGAAATCATCGGGTTGGGCGGAAATACGGGACGCTCAACGGGGCCACATCTGCATTTTGAAGTTCGGTTTATGGGAACTCCGCTCGATCCCAAAAAGCTCATCTCTTTCGAAAACGGAGACTTGTTGATGGACAGCGTGATGTTGGACAAAACCTATTTCCATTATCCCACGACTACAACCAGTACCAAGGCTCCGGTAAAAGCGAGATATTACACTGTGCGTTCCGGTGACAACCTTTGGCGCATCGCAAAAAAACACGGTATCACCGTAAAGCAATTGTGCAAGATGAACCACTTGCGTGAAAATGCAGTGCTTCCGGTGGGCAAGAGGCTAAAAGTCAGATAATCAGGTTTTACGGCCTGAATGCCAAGGCTGCGATTTCATGGAATCATCATTCAATTTTACCTGGTGTCGGGCATATTTTTAAGCTGCCTGAAAGCGACCAAATGAGCGAATAATACTGCCGGAACCAAAAATGTTGGAAGCAGATTGAAAGGGAAATATAAGACGGCAATATTGGGTTGGTCGAAGGCCAGTTTTTGAAAGGGTGATGGAATCGCAAATACAGCAGTTATCACCACATTGAAAAGGAGTAAGAGACATAGTACATTCCAAGCCATCAATGCCTTCCTGTTTACTATTCCATTTCTGAAAGCCAGATATGCCATCAATGGGGCACTTAATCCGGAGAGGATATCAAAATTGCTGCCTTCATAAGTGATATATATAGACATAACTCCCTGATGGTACAGAACTGCCAACATAATTTCTATGGGCAGGCGAAGGGTATGAAACCAGGTGAGGGAACGGAGATTGAATGAATCCACGAAAGCCCTGCCTGATTTGGTTAGAAACAGGGCTGCTATGATCAGGAGACTTGGGAGAACCCCGAATAATAGAATCCTGGGGGGCATGGAATTGGTGACCTGATACCATCCGCTATAACCTAACGCGGATTGCAAAAGCACCCAAAGTCCGGCTAACCCTGCGAAACGCAACGAATGTGTGATTTTGTAGAACCAAAAAATACTTAAAACCACTATCGATCCGAAAATTATTGAAACGTAAAATGGTAGTTCTTCCATCGATTTTAATGATTGTTCGTTTCGATAAGCCTTAGATTTTTAACGAATATTCGGCCTTTCCCTGGCTTGTATTGAAAATGAATTCTCAAGTTAGTGCTGTACTTAGCTTCGAATTCTAAGTTTATAGTTTCCCATTCATTCTTCGGTGTCGAATATGGAATCGCTACCGAGTGTTTATTTTCATTAATCCCTGTTCCGTCGTGACACCACAATTGAAATTCCCCAGTCGTCCCTAAACTACTCTGTACATCACATTGGATTAAATATTTGCTTCCTATTGACAATACATCTATTAAATCTATATGAGAACCATCGCTATCCAGTCTAGTGTGTTCTCCCTCAAAAATCATTATGTCATCTTTAATCTTTGCAACGGAACTTCCCCAATGATTAAGGTGCCATAAATTATTAATCTTTATGAATATTGGTGGGTTAGTGTTGTCAATCTCAATGTATTTATCATTAGAAACTATTTTCTCTGCATTAGGATTTGGAATTCTGGCTTGATCTATTTTGTTCTTGATTGAATCGTTTTCGGCATCTCGCTTTTCTTTTTCATTCCATTTTTTGATACCATTAGACACAAGAAATATCCCAATGAAAAGTGAAAATATGCATAAAATCAAGGATATAATAGGAGCATGATTAAGTAGAGCCTGCTTTTGGAGAATAATATTCTGAGCATTAATGGTTAGACTCTCGAATTCTGATTTTGAAACAAGCATTCCAAAATTTTCCCTAAGGTATAACCACGGCAGTAGGAACGAAAAAGCAATTAGAGCTGTGCCTACAGATACTTTGAACTTATATATATTAGAGTATTCAAATTGATTCATAAATATCAATCATTGAAAAGTCTCATATACCCGCCACTTCCGCCTCAGGTACGATCTTTTTAACCAGTCCCTGAAGTACTTTGCCGGGGCCGATTTCTGTAAACAGACGGGCGCCGTCCGCATACATTTGACGTACACTCTGAGTCCAGGCCACCGGAGCGGTCAATTGGGCAATCAGATTGGCTTTAATCTGAGCAGGATCCACCACAGCCCTTGCAGGTACATTTTGATAAACCGGACAAACAGGGGTGTTGAAAGGGGTATTCGCAATGGCAGCTTCCAGCTCAATACGGGCCGGTTCCATGAGCGGAGAATGGAAGGCTCCTCCAACAGGTAGCAACAATGCTCTTTTCGCCCCGGCAGCTTTTAACGCCTCACAAGCTGCATTCACGCCTTCCACCGAGCCGGATATCACCAATTGACCCGGACAGTTATAATTGGCTGCTACAACGATGCCTTCGGTGATTTCACTGCATATTGCTGCAACTTTCTCATCTTCCAATCCTAAAATGGCCGCCATGGTTCCCGGAACTTTTTCACAGGCTGCCTGCATCGCATTGGCACGCTGATATACCAGTTTTAAGGCATCTTCAAATTCCAGTGCCTGATTCGCCACCAGTGCCGAAAATTCTCCCAGGCTATGCCCTGCCACCATGTCGGGTTTAAATGCATCCAAACAAAGACTCTGTATGGCCGAATGAACAAAAATAGCGGGTTGGGTAATATTGGTTTGCCTCAGCTCTTCATCGTTGCCCTCAAACATCACCTTGCTCAGGCTAAACCCTAAAATTTCATCGGCGAGATGAAAATAGTCCTTAGCCTTTGCACTACCTTCATATAACGCCAGACCCATGCCTGAAAACTGAGAACCTTGTCCCGGAAAAATATATGCATTCATAGGGCAAACCTAAACATATTTCGAACGATTCAAAAGGGATAAGACCACCATTCGCGGATCGTGAATTCGGTTTTTTTCAACATCTTGGTTTTTTGATTTCCTTTGATGATGAAGCCGTTACCAGGCTGATATACCAATTTTCGATAGGATTCTGTCAGAAAATTGCTGTTGTTAACCAGAAACACCAATTGAAATGGATGCTCCAGTTCAAAAGGATCCGATCCGGTTTTCGCGGTGTCGGTAATGATGATCTGTTTAATTTCCAAATCTTCATCAGATGTCGAAAAATAATCTGCCCGCAACAACCCGGTAACCGTTACGGAGCTGTCGAAATGATATAATTTCTTCCAGTTTACCGGTTTTACGGAAAGCTTGCGGAAAGCAGTGAGTTCTGTGTTAAAGTCGACTTTGGTGAGTTGTTTTTGTTCCGTTACCTTGTCCAAGGTAACATTCTTGTTCACGACCAGATTGCTGTCTTTTTGCAACCTGTCGATTTCAGATTGAAAATAGGCCGGAAAGTCGTATCCGAAATCACCGGTAGATGCTTGCTTTTGGCAACTCATTACCAAAAATCCGGCGAAAAGAAATATCCGGATTATACCATTTCCCGGTAAGCGGTTGCCTGTTAAAAATTCCATTTTAGTCGCACAAAAATAGCATGAAAACCGGGGGAAGCCTGCAAACTGATAAAGGATTGTGCCAATAAAAGTATTTCAAAATTGTCTTTTACGGACCAGGTGATGCCGGGCATTAAGAAAATCGTATTGAGGTCGATGGCATAAATAGCTCCGATGTTTCCACCTAAAATAGGATTGAAACTGCCCGACAATTGGGCAAATGCGCTGTATCTGTTGGGCATCAGCGATTTAACATCGAGATTCCCGGAAAGCAATGTATTGTTCAACATCAGTTGAGCTGAGGTGTTTTTCGACTTATATAAAAAGCTCATAGAAGCGAATATGTCATTGCGGAAAGTATAATCGAATGATGGAGATGCCATCCAAAGTGCATCGGTTTGATGGTTTCCCGAGAACCAGGAGCATTCACCTTTGAACCCGACATTTTTAAGGTTTCCTGCCCAGCCTGCACCTAAAATGGCCTCTCCGCGATAATAACCACCAATGGCTTGAAAATCATATCCTTTATAATTGCTTTTTACCAGCACGGCTGCCACACTGCTATCGAGATTCATATGGGGTGAAACAGCCAATTCCAGGCTATTCATCCCGCGGTAATACTGAATCCGCAGCGCATCGCTTCCAGGTCTCTCTTCATAGTCGAAATCCGTATAGTTGAGGGTGTTAAACAAGTCATTCGGATTCCACACCAAATTCATACCCCAATTCACCCTTTGCCTGCCCAGGGTAATGTCCCAATGATCGTGGTTCCAATTCAGGTATAACCGGTCGATATTGGTATTCCAGATCAAGGCGGGATTAGAAACCGGAACCCAGGAAAGATCTGTAAATCCGGGGTCAGCATTCAACAGTTCGGGAAGTACTTTTGAATTCGGTATGTTGCCGTAAAATACCCGCGTACGCATTTCGGTTCTTAATTTTAGCCGGCTATTGAGATGAGCGGTAACTTTGAAGCGTTGATGGAGAAAACTTGTATTCGTTACGGTTCCTTTCGCATCGAAGGCAAACAATCTTAAATCCTTCAGATATCCGGAAATTTCAATATTTTTTAATGTAGGTCGGGAGATACTATCTGATCCGAAGGCAAAGCCTGATAACGGCAAACAAAGGATAATCAGACTAATTCTTAACCACATCAGATATTATTTTTCCGTCTTCGAGGGTGATAACCCTTCTGGCTCTTTCGATGACCCGGTGGTCGTGGGTTGAGAAAATGAATGTAATCCCTTCTTTTTCATTTAGCTGGACCATAATGTCTAACAGATTGGAAGCAGATTTACCGTCCAGATTGGCGGTTGGCTCATCGGCAAGTACGAATTTGGGTCGGGAAGCCAGGGCCCTGGCCACAGCTACACGTTGTTGCTGGCCTCCGGAGAGCTGGGAAGGACGGTTGTCAAATTTCCCTTCCAGACCTACGGCATTCAATAATTCTTCGGCTCTTGCATTTCGCTCGGATGCAGGTCTGTTTTGCAACAACATGATAAATTCTACATTTTCTCTTGCAGTAAGCACCGGAATTAGGTTGTAAGATTGAAAAACAAACCCGATGTTTCTCAACCTGAAATCGATGCGCTGATTCGCATTCAGGTCTGACAAACGGGTTTTATCGATCCACACTTCGCCGGAACTCGCATCATCCAGACCTCCGATGATGTTCAATAATGTCGTTTTACCGGAGCCACTCGGGCCTACAACGGCGGTAAATTCACCCTGCTCGATGCTCACACTTACATGATCAACCGCGGTAACGGTCTCATGGTAAATTTTGGTCAGTTCCTTTGTTTCAATAATTGCCATTACAAACTGCTTAATGCTTCTACGGGATTGAGTTTCAACGCTCTTCGTGCCGGAAATATTCCTGAAATAAAGGCAACCAGTATCACTTGAAACATCATTTTTATATAATAGGATTGTTCAGCTTTTAAAAACACCAGACTGTCGAAGCCAAAACTGGCCAGTCCATCGCTATATAAGCTCAAATCGATGCCATGATTGCCAAAATACTGTATGGTTAACCATGATAATAATAGTCCGATTGGCGCCCCTGCTAAGGTCAGAAATACGGTTTCAAACATAACCATCGAGAATATTTTGGTTCGATTCATTCCCACCGCCATCAACATACCCAGTTCCCGGACTCTTTCCAACACTGCCATCAGCATGGTATTAATAATTCCAAACGCCAATGCCAGCATAATGATGAAAATGATGAGGTTCATAATCTGGTCGAACATCTCAATGGCATAGCTCATCTCCGGCATCAGTTCTCCCCAGGATTGAACCAAAACACCCGGTAATTTTGTTTTTAATTGGCTGGCAATAGTGTCCGTCAGTTCATTGCTGGTTAAGGAAATGGCAATTTCGTGTATGGCACCTCCCAAACCGGCTATTTCCTGTAAGTCGCTTCGATGAACATAAGCATTCATTTCTTCAAATTTTCGATTGCTCATCTGATAAATACCCGAAACTTTAAAGGCTTCTGCAATTATTTCTCCATGAGCATCTTCGAAGGTTACAACCAGTGTCGATTTTAGCTTGACTTTTAGCTTTTCTGCCAGTTTTTTACCAATAACAATGGGACGAACTCTTGTCCCATTCAAGAATTTTCCTTCCGTCACTTTCTCGTTAATTCCGCTCATCACCCGCTCCTGGGCAGTGTCAATTCCCACTAATTTCACCCCTTGATTCCCATGAGCCGAACCCATCATGCACATGGTAATGGTGCGAGCGGATATATGTTTAACTGAAGGCTGCGATTTTAGCTTTGCAAGAACTTGTTCATGATTCGGAATGCTTCGATCTATGTCGAAATTTTCCTGAAACAGGCTGTCGTGAACCTGAATATTGGAGATTTCGGATTTGATGGCCTGTTCAATGCGGTGATCGTACATGCCCCAGGAAAAGGAAATGATGAACATTCCTGCCCAAATACCTAAAGCAATCGAGGTCATCACCACCAAACTTCGCGTCCGGTTTCTCCATATATTTCTCCATGCTATGCGAAAAACCATTTTCATCTTTTCATGGCATCAATGGCCCGCATTCCCTGTATCTTAATGAATGGATACAAGCATAATATCACAGATAAAAGCATGACCAACAGTCCGTTGCGAATAAAAATTCCGGGATCCGTCGATGCCTGCATCATAGGTTCAAAACCGAAGTTCTCATAGCTTTCTGCCATTTTTCCTTCGAATTTCAGGGGATTGTAGTAAAAATACGATATAACCGGAATGGAAGCCAGCATTCCGCTCAAGGCTCCCAATAAGGTAACCAGTAGGAGTTCCAGAAATACGGTCAATGCCAATCTGCTTCTTTTCATGCCAATGGCAATCAAAACTCCAAATTCATGTTTTCTTTCCGAAAGCATCATCAGCAGGGTGCCAAAAATTCCAAAACAAATAATCATGTAAAGTATGCCTAACATGATGTAGCCGCCCACATAGTCTGCTTCGATACCTTGTTGTAAATCGGGCAGTAGTTCTGGCCAGGTCATCACTTCCAATACGGAGGTATCTAAAGTTGATTTTAGGAGGGCCGCCGTTTTTTCGGTCTGGTCTCCATCCGTTAATCCGAGACAAATGGAAGTTGCCATCCCCGGCATACTGAATAATTCTTCTGCCGCTGACAAGGGCAGGTAAAACATCCTTTTGTTCAATTCCGGACTGCCGAATTTGAGTATCCCACTCACTTTATAAAGCCCTGTGGCTGAGTTTCCCTGATATCCCTGACTCAATATGACAACACTGTCTCCGGGTTTTACATGCAGTTGTTCTGCCAAACCTTCGGCGAGAAGAGCACCGGGATCTGTGTTCGAAAAGTACGAACCCTGCACTACTTTTTGTTTTAATCCCGTGAGTTGGTTCTCCGGTTCCGGGTCAGTGCCAATGACCAAAGCTCCTTTGGTGTGAACATCACTGCTGAGTAGGGCAAAATTTTCAATGCGACGGAGGACTGTTTTAACTCCTTCTGTTTTCTGAATGACCACAATTTCCTTCGGGTCAATTTCCATACCGTTGTCCGGCTGCGGGTCATTATAATACCCTTTCTGATGGATTTGGACATAACCCGTATAATACTCCACCACATTGCGGATCATTACGTCGTAGGTTCCCAATTGCATACTTTGCATAAGGGTTGCCAGAATTACCGCAAAAAAGACGGATGCTGAAGTAATCAGGGTCCTTCTTTTATTTCTCCATAAATTTCGCCAGGCGAGCTTTAACAACATATCAACGCAATTTCTTCATATTTTGAGTGGTGAAGAAATCATCCGATAAATTCATATTCAGATTCAGGTTTTGATAAATAAGCACGGTTTTTTGACCTGGTTTGTCTGCCGGAATCATTTCTAATCGCGAAGTGAGTGTCTTGTTGCCATATTTGCGCAATTCACTGCCTTTAAAGGTGTTAACCAAAACATTATCTTCATCAAAAAACTGAGTCTTTATTTGGTTATAATGCGTTTTTTCAATCCAGGTCACAATTTTTCCCCAGGCTACCGGTGTTCCGGGTTTTGGAACCAGCGAAATCTTGTAACATTCCATACCATCGATGGTTTCCATTCCCAAGAATGTATGGGTAAAATCATTGGTTAAGGATGTCTGTCTAACCAAATCGTCATTGGTCATATCCGTACCCATCCAACTTTGGCTCATCATGCTGGGAGGCAGCTTGATATTGCGTTCGATTCCGGGTACCCAGTTCCATACTTCTTTATCCCTTTTTAAAAAAACGGTACCTGCATCCTTTGCCGGGGCCGTTATCAGTGACATCGCGTATTTCTCCCCTTTTGACCAACTTTTCATTTGAATGGTCCGGGTATATTTAGGTCGTATGATGCTGATTTCGATTTCGGCATATGTATTACTGCCTTTGAGGAGGTTTTCTGAATTCCGGATAATCTCAGTTGGATTCTGCGCCTGTAATCCCCAATGGCCCAGTAGAATCAGAAAAAGTGATAATAGCTTCCATTGAAACATGGGACAAATGTCGAAATAATGATGAAATAAAAGAAAAATTTAACGATTAAATAAGATGATTACGCGTTGAATCCATTCACCATTCCACACATAGTTTGCCCAGGCTATTGCCAAATTCCAGTAGTTCATGCGCCATGGGAAGTTCATTCGATGGGAATGACCTGACGATGGGATGAATCTGATCATTTTTAAACATTTCGACCAATTGTAGCATGGTGTTTTTCAATAAAGCGGGATTTTTATCGGCAAGGGCGAGCATGTTAATACCGATCAGAGATTTTGAATCCATTGCCAGGGGCAGGGGAGAAAGGAATCCACTGTTCCATACCAACCTCAGCAGTCCGATCCGGCCTTTCTGATAGCCGGATCTTTGCGCGGCTCCGTAAATAAATAGCTTTCCGCTCGTGCCCATCATTTTGACATCCTTTTTAAGGGTTACACCGGCTACTGAATTGAATATCAGATCAACTCCATCCGGGACCAATTGTCTCATCTGTTTATGATATTGCTTATTTGAGCGAAGGAAAACTTCCTCAAACCCATCTTGCTGCAATGCCAATTTTTTTTCGACGCTTCCGGTAATTCCAAATAACCGCACATGCAGTGGTTTAAGAATGTCAGTGATGGCTTTACCAACTCCACCCGATGCTGCGTGCTGAAAAACCACATTTCCTTCCTGAACCTGACCATAACCGTGAACCATGTGATATGCGGTGCAATATTGCGTCGCCAATGCGGTAGACATATTGAAACTCAGAGACTCCGGAATTTCAACCAATTGTTCGGGTGAAAAATCCAGGGTATTGGCATATCCTCCAAATCGCGTAAAGGCTAAAACCCGTTTATTGAGCCAATGCGCATCCTTTTCATCATAAACCTCTTTAACAATACCACTTACTTCATATCCCAATACACCCGGAGGCGAAGGTGCCGGTTTATACATGCCTTTTCTGGCCATCACATCCGCATAATTCAGTCCGAATGCGCTGACCCGGATTCTCACTTTCCCCTGTGTTAGCTCTTGTAAAGCCCTGGTCCTCAATTCGAATGACTCTTGGGCAGATCCATATTTGACCAATACCCATTCCTGAATTTGTTCCATTCTGCAATTTATAAAAAAGGGATCAGTCAGGGCATTATTTAGTTCTAACGGATTCGCTATCTTTGTAAAACCATGAATTTATTCGTAAAAAACCTCGATGAGTCCATCAACGCATTTTATCTGGAGCAATTGTTTAAACCATATGGTGAAGTGATCAGTGCGAAGGTTTTATATGATCGCGCCAGTGGTGATCATAAAGGCAGCGGGTTTGTTGAAATGAAAACGGATCAGGAGGGCAATAATGCCATAGAAGCATTGAATGGCAAAGAGCTCAAGGGAAGAATATTGAGTGTTGAGGTGGCCAGACCAAAAAAAACCAATATTTGGGGATGAACCGGGTTCTTTGGTATTTCTTGATTTTTATGGTTGGAAATACGGGAATTGCCCGGGCACAAGACCATCCGGTAACCTGGTCTCAGCAACTCATTTATCAAATTTATACCAGGCAGGAAACCAGAACCCTGCTTCAAAAACTGGAAGAAATTTCTGAACAGGAATTGTATCAGGCCCTGTCGACAGATTCTTTGAAGATCACTTTCTGGATAAACTGCTACAATGCCTGCGTTCAACTGAACCTGACCGACTCAGCTTCAAGAGCAAACAAGCAGTTCTTTAGGAAAGATATTTTCAAGGTTGCCGGAAAAACACTGAGTTTGAATGATATAGAGCACGGGATGCTCCGTAAAAGCAAAACCGGAAGAGGAAAGAAAGTCAGGAACAAATGGATAGTCGGTGATTTTGAAAAGAAATTGAGGGTGAATTCACCTGATTACCGAGTGTTTTTTGCCTTAAACACCGGCGTTTCGGGAGATCCATATATCTATTTTCACAGTCCGGAATCCATTCAAAGGGAATTGGCACTTAAGATGCGGCAGTATACTTCTGAAAGAACGGAAATGAACGCCATACGGCTTCCAATTCGGTTTGAGCCATATTATATTCAATCGGGAAAAGACAAGTTGTTTGCCGAGTCTTTCCCAGGAATTCAAAAGATATATTTTGATAAGGAAAATACCTGGGTCTTAAAACCCCGTCATTTTATCGGAAACAAATGAAATGGTTGCAGGCAATTACCGGAGCCACCCTAATATTGTTGATGATATTATTATTGATCATGGGAACCTTGAGTATAATGGCCGATCGAAGTTCGGTTTATGCCTACCTGCAATTGGCATTCGCCATATTGTTCGGAATTTACGGTGCCCATTTGTTTAAAATGTCAGGAACAAAAAACTAAGAATATGCAAATCAGGAATTTTTTTGAAAACTTTTATGACGCGGTATTTCAGCATACCCGCAGTTTGTACTGGCCGTCATTTGTCATCAATATTATTACCTCCGTTGTCTTATTGGCGACCTTATTGCCATTGGTTTTCAACCTTTTTCCGCAGGATTTGATTGACCTGATGTTTCAAGGTGCGCAGGATATGGAAACAATGAAGGAAAATAGCGAAAAGATCGGGGCATATTTTGAGGATAACATGGCTCAGTTCATCGGGCTATATGTGGGCTTTTTGATACTCATGATCATATTGGGTGCCTATTCCATGCTTACAGGATATACCATCAGCAAATCCGCCCTGGAAGGTGAACAAAATTGGTTCTCGCAGATTATTCGTCCTAACTGGGCTAAAATGACGAAACTGATGGGATTGTTTGCTTTGTTGATTATCATGTTCTTCCTCACCTTTGTAGGAAGTCTCGCCGTCGGCAAAATACATATCCTGCTTTGGTTTGTTTTCATGCTGTTTCTGATTGCTGTTTTCATGAGATTTGCGATCAGCGGCCCGGCCATCGTGATTGCCGATATGGGAATAACCGAATCGCTCAGATATTCCTGGAATAAACTGAGTCTGGGTAAAGGATTCAAAATATTGTTTTTCGGTTTTGTTGCCATGATAGCAACGGCCATCATTGCGATTATAATATCTCTGATTCTGGGTCTGATTTTTGGACAGGGTTTGTCCGGACAACTCATATCAAACGCGGTACTGATTTTTGTAAACTCTGCAGTATTTGCGCTATATATAGCCGGTTCTGCCGGATTGTTATATCGTTTCGGGGACTTTGAACACGATACAGAAGTGAGCCTCACCGAGCCAGAGCAACCCGATATGCAGTAAGGCATTTTTCACGGGCAACTTCGTGTATAACCATAGGTTTTGGATAAGATGAATGACCAAATTCAGGAACCCATTTTCTGATATAACTGTTTTCAGGATCGAACTTTTTTTGTTGCAAGGTGGGATTAAAAACCCTGAAATAGGGTGCGGCATCCACACCACATCCTGCAGCCCATTGCCAGCCTCCATTATTGGATGCCAGTTCGTAATCCAACAGACGGGCTGCAAACCATTGTTCTCCCAATCTCCAATCGCTGAGTAAATGCTTCGATAAAAAACTGGCTACCACCATACGCACCCGATTATGCATCCATCCGGTATGCAATAATTCTCTCATGCCCGCATCCACCAAAGGGTACCCGGTTAATCCGAACTTCCATTTTTCGAACCATTCTGCATTGTTTTCCCATTTGATCCGATCAAAAGATGGTTTGAATGATTCATGTACCACTCGCGGAAAATGCCACAATATTTGCATATAGAACTCCCGCCAAATCAGCTCGTTCAACCATTTTTCGTTCAGCAAGAGCGCTTTTTTTACCTTGTCGCGAATGCTGATGGTCCCAAATCGAAATGAAACACTCAGTCGGCTGGTACCCTGAATAGATGGAATATCCCGGGTTTCATGATATCTTCTGATCAGACCTTGAGAAACGGATGGTTCTACATATGATATCTTGCTTTTTTGAAATCCAATCTGCTCCAGAGATGGCATGTCGGAAGCTATAGTTTTATGAAATCTGTCGACATGGTCTTCTGAGCGAAATTCGGGAATTCCTTCCTGTTCCAATTTTGCTTTCCAGCGTTTTGAATAGGGTGTAAATACCGTGTAAGGAGCCCCATCATCTTTGACCACTTCGTTTTTTGAAAAGATTACCTGGTCTTTATATAAATTCAAACGACAACCGAAATCTTTCAGTTTTTTTAACACCTGATAGTCCCTTTTAATGGCGTCCGGCTCATAATCTTCATTGGCAAATACCTGTTTGCATCCCATTTTCTCAACCCATTCAGGTATGAGTTCCGCGGGGTCACCATCCAGCACAATCAAGTCACTTCCCATGTCTACCAATGCTTGCTTAAGTGCCTCAATTCTCTGATAGATGAAACTGACACGGGCATCGTCTTTTGCCTCAAGCCTGGATAGAATATGCTGATCGAATATAAATACAGGTAATACAGCATCACCGGAGGTTAATGCGGCATAAAGCGCGGCATTGTCGTTCAGCCGCAAATCTCTCCTGAACCAGAACAGGGTTATTGCTTGCATGTCTTCAGAAAATCAACGAGGTTTTCATGATTGAAGCTGAATCCACTTTCCATCAGTTTCCCGGCACTTACCCGCTGACTGTTCAATAAGGCCACTGAACGCTCTCCCAGGGCTAATTTTAAGACAAATGCAGGCGCCGGAATACCCCATGGGATGGTTTTAAAGTGCTTTTGTAAATCCCGAATGAGATCCTTTTGGCGCAGGGGTTGGGGCGATACAGCATTGTAAACGGAAGGACTTATTTTATTTGTCAGAATATCCAGGATAATTTGGGTCAGATCTTCATCGGAAATCCAGCTTACCCATTGCTTTCCGCTGCCAATGGGTGTTAGGGCTCTGAACCTGGCCAATTTTTGCATTTCGGTGTAGTAGCCACCCTTTGATGACAGCACGATGCCGATGCGGAGCAAACTCAGATGGTCTGAAACTTCAGATAATTTTTGAGCGCAGTTTTCCCATTGCGTACATATCGATGCCATAAAATCACTGCCTTGAGCGTGGTTTTCAGTGCACCATTCATCCTTGGCATTTCCGTAAATTCCCACCGCAGATGCAGAAATAAAATGTTGAATTCTGTGATTGCTTGACAACAGCACCTTTCTAAGCAATTCAGTGCTTTTGATTCTGCTATCCATCAAAAGTTTTTTTCTGGCCGGTGTCCAGCTTTGATCCATAATTCCGGCACCCGCGAGATTTACAATGGCATCAACCCCGTCCAATGCA
>CAZTGZ010000021.1:0-1830 GCA_964613385.1 uncultured Chitinophagaceae bacterium | reverse complement strand
TTTTCATCTATTTGCCCTTTTATGGGATCCCAGTGATATATGTCTCCCGATTTTTGACTGGTTCCGGAGCTAAGTAGTTGAATTTTAAAACCATGAGATCGTAATTTGGGAATTAATACTTTCCCGATAGTTCCACTTCCGCCGGTTATTAAAATTTTCATACTCTACAAACAATGATACCATATTTCTGTTTGACTTTGAGTTAATCCATCTATGAGAAATTTATTGACCCTTTTAACCCTTTTTTGTATTTCAATGGGAGCAGCCCATGCCCAAAACACGGGAACCATTGCCGGTTATGTGAAAGATGCCAAGACGCAGGAATCGCTGATTGGGGTTTCGATTTCGTTGGAAGGTCAAAAATTAGGTGCGGTAACCGATATCAACGGCTATTACAAAATCAGCAATGTGCCTACTACCAGTTACAATGTTAAGGCATCCTACCTCGGATATTCAAATTCGGTTCGCTACAATGTTGTGGTCATTTCCGGTTCAACGGCCTTTGTCAATTTTGAATTGGAAGAACAGGCTAGTAATTTAAAAGAAGCCGTTGTGTATTCGAATCCATTTCGGAAAAGCAATTTGGCTCCGGTAAGCATTCAGAGTTTATCTACCGAAGAAATCAAATCCTATCCGGGCGGGAACAACGACATTGCCAAAGTTGTGCAGTCATTGCCCGGTGTTTCCGGTTCGGTTGGATTTCGAAACGATGTGATCATACGCGGCGGAGCACCAAATGAAAACGTATACTATCTGGATGGAATTGAAATCGTTAACATCAACCATTTTGCCACCCAGGGCAGTGCCGGCGGACCTGCAGGTATGTTGAACGTGTCATTCATCGACGATGTTACATTGAGTACCAGCGCGTTTAATGCGCGATATGACAATCCGATATCCGGGGTGTTGCAATTTTCGCAACGAAATGGAAATCCTGAAAAACACCAGCGCAATCTGAGGCTCGGTGCCAGCGAACTGGCATTTACATTGGATGGACCAATTGCGAAAAATGCAACGTATATCGTCTCAGTTCGCAGATCTTACCTCCAATTGTTGTTCGAGTTGATCAATCTCCCGTTTTTACCTTCGTATTGGGATTTTCAGTACAAGGTAAACGTGAAACTGAATGAAAAAAATGAACTGAATTTTGTTGGATTGGGTTCGATCGATAATTTTTCATTTAACCCTCCTGACCCTTCGGAATTTGAAACGGAAGAAGCCTTTTTAGAGAGCATGAGCATACTGGATGCTATTCCCCGCAATACCCAGTGGACAGCCACCAATGGAGTTCAATGGAAACATAAGATGAAAAAGGGTTTTATGAATCTGGTGTTGAGTCAGAACTTTCTGAACAATGAGGCCATCAAATATCGCAACAACCGGGAAGATGTGGACAGCTTGCTGACTTTGAGATACAGAAGTGCCGAAGATGAAACCAAATTGAGATGGGATGTAAACTTGTTTAAAGGGAATTTCAAATACAGTTTTGGTGCCAATGCGCAGTATTCTTTTTATCTGAATGAGACATTTAACCGTCAGATACCCAATATAGTGATAGACTACAACTCTCGTTTACACATGGCGAGATATGGTATTTTTGGCAATGTAAGCACCTCCTTCCTCAAAGACAGATTGCGTTTAAATGGAGGTATTCGTGCAGATGGGAATAGCTTCACACAAAACGGGCACAAAATCTGGCAAACCTTGTCACCCAGAATATCGGGTTCTTACTCCCTTCGACCCAATATAAATCTGAATGTTTCCGGCGGCCGATATTACAAAATTCCCCCATTGACCATACTTGGTTATAAGGATGCTTTGGGAAACAGG